>NZ_JBREVE010000014.1:0-110704 GCF_052921365.1 Paenibacillus sp. T2-29
TAGATTATTTAGAAGCAAGCTTCTAAATAATCCCGCTCGACTTGCATGTATTAGGCACGCC
Organism: Paenibacillus sp. T2-29; assembly: GCF_052921365.1. NCBI lineage: Bacteria > Bacillati > Bacillota > Bacilli > Caryophanales > Paenibacillaceae > Paenibacillus > Paenibacillus sp. T2-29. The sequence goes on from NZ_JBREVE010000014.1 coordinate 62, forward strand.
GCCAGCGTTCGTCCTGAGCCAGGATCAAACTCTCCATTAAAGACCAACCGGAGTTGGTTTATAGAAAGAGCGATTAGCTCATGTTGAAACTGACGAGATAAAATATCTCAATGTTGATTTTGCGAACAAAATCATTTACTCACTCGTTGTTCAGTTTTCAAAGATCAAATTCTTTTTCACTGCGTTTTTCAGCAGCTATAAGATCATATCATGTTCATTTCAAAAATGCAAGGTTTATTTTTTTCTTCTTTTCGAAGATTGTTTCGCCCTAGTTATTCTCTTTCGAAACGGCTGTTTTGTTGTCAGCTCAAATAATATACCATTTAGCTTTACTGATTACAACATGTAAAAAATTCCAGTTAATAACCACCAACCGATTTTTTTCAACATCAGTTCTACAACTGTATCCATTAAACCTTTGAATTTGTTTTTCTTCATTATAGACATCGTGAGTATTTAACTGGATCTATTGCATGCAGGCAATTGCTTTAGAGCAAGCATCATTAGCTAAAGTCAGATAATGACCTTGTTTTTGAATACCATAAAACTAATGCATTTAAGTGTATATTGGAGCATGAAAATCGAGATCCAACAAATGCTGAAATGACAGAGGGTCAATTGTCAATAGTTCTTCCATTGCTGGTCTGAAAGCATTTCCGGCATACGGCGCTTACGTGGCACCAAAACATGCAATTCAAGGTCTTACCAATGAAGCGAGCTGGCGATCCAGCAGTTGCAAAAGGTTCGCTTGATTCTCTCTGACGAAGCTTCCTATATAATTGGATCAACGTTAACGATTGATGTTGGCTTGGTACTTTTTAAAATTACTTACCCCAAAAAATAGCATCCTTGTATATTTCACATATATGCTTTCCCATCACCGTCAGCATCAGGCTCTTCTTTTCTTCAGCAGAAAAGTAGCCTTCTTCCATAGGTTGTCAGTCCGGTCATTCTCACTACATGCAGAACCGTGAAATACAGTCCACTTACAGAACTAATCCGCGTCAGAGAATTCTTTTATAGAATGCACGTGGTAAAAGAGGCCGTCCTTTGGACAGCCTCTTTTCTGTAATATGTCTACTTATTTAATTCGTTAGTCTGTACGTTACTGATGGATGCATGCTTTTATTGCTGGGTCAAAATGATTGGACCGTCTGCTGTAATTGCCAGCGTATGCTCGTATTGTGCCGACAAACCGCCGTCCAACGTACGCGCGGTCCAGCCGTCCGCATCAATTTTACTACGGTATGTGCCTGTGTTGAGCATCGGCTCAATTGTAATGACCATGCCCTCTTTCAAGCGTGGTCCACGGTGCGGAGGTCCGTAATGTGGAACCTGCGGTTGCTCATGCATTTCTTCCCCAATGCCATGCCCAATAAATTCGCGTACGACCGAGAAGCCTTCCGCTTCCGCGTAAGTTTGGATCGCATGGGAAATATCCCCGATCCGATTACCAACAACAGCTTGCTCAATCCCTTTATACAGAGACTCTTTGGTAACGTCCAACAGCTTTTGTGCCTGCTCAGACACATTCCCTACCGCGTACGACCAAGCAGAATCCGCCAACCAGCCATTCAGGTTCACAACCATGTCGATCGTCACGATGTCGCCGTCCTTCAATGGTGTTTTGTTAGGAAAGCCGTGGCAAATCACATCATTAGGTGAACCACAAGTTGCAAACTGGTAGCCGTTATAACCCTTTTGCTCCGGCGTTGCGCCGTGCTTCTTCATAAATGATTCTGCAAAGGCGTCGATTTCCAGTGTCGTAATACCCGGCTTAATCATTTTGGCAATTTCCCGGTGGCAAGCAGCCAAAATTTCGCCGGCTTTTTTCATATTTTCAATTTGTTCTTTGGTTTTAATGATAATCATTAAACGTTCTCCTTCTTATCCGTGTTCGTTCCACTTTTCGCTGCTTCTTTTTTCTGTTTCTATTGTAACGCTAAAAGCAGTGAAATGGAACCGATGTCAATTGATACCGTTTACAGGGGCTTAAACGGGGTTTATAATACTCCATAATTTGTATACAAGTATGCAAAATTATTTGCAAGATAGGAGTATTCTATGAAATATCCAACAACCTGGTTACAGGGCGCATCGCTTGGAGAGAGGATTGCTTGTGAACTCCGACTTCAGATTATACGCGGTATGCAGACACCCGGCACTGTTCTATCTGAGAATCAGATTGCTACCGATTTTGGTACCAGTCGTTCTCCTGTGCGTGAAGCCATGAAAGTGCTCTCAGGCGAAGGACTTATCCGTTTGGAGCGCATGGGGGCGGTTGTGATCGGCATGACACCCAGTGATATGGAGGAGCTATTCGACGTACGAATGCTGATTGAGCATTTTGTTGTTCAAAGGTATGTACATAAGGATAATAGCATATTGGTAACCACTTTAAATCAGATGATCGACAAAATGGAAGTCGCTCTCAAGCACAGGGATATCGCTGAGTTTTCTCTTCAGGATTTTAATTTTCATGAAGCTCTGGTTCTGGAAGCAGGCCATACCCGTATTCTCCATACCTGGAATGGTATGAGACAGTTGATCCTGACAGTTATGCTGGCTGCGACAGAACAACGATTTGCGTCTAACATCGAAGAATCTCAAGTCACGATTCGCAAGCACCGCACCTTTGCAAATACTTTAAACCAAGCGAATGCTCAGGAGTTGTCACGACTTATCGAGGAACATTATCGAGACACCCGCAACGCGGTTAACGATAGCGTTTTGTCCTCCTATAGAAAGACATTATCCTAGTTGCAACATGCTTGGCAAAGAGCCAATGTACCGCGTCTTTATGCGTGCTCCAGCTGACGCGGCTCTTTTTCCAGACTCAATTGTCGACAAGTATACAATTATCTATACATATTGTTGCCTTCATTCTTTTAAATGTTATGGAACCATCCTCTCCCTGGTCGCTTTCGGTTTGATTGTACTGCTGGATGTGTTAATTTAACGATAATGAGCTAATAAGGTAAGTGAAGGGGAGAATGAATATGACTGAAACCCGATATATGATCGGCGTCGATATTGGCACAACCAGTACCAAGGCAGTGCTTTTCGAAGAAAACGGCAATATTGCCGCGCAGCATCATGTGGGCTATCCACTCCATACACCTGAGCCAGATGCGGCAGAACAGGACCCTGAAGATATTTTCAAAGCTGTCGTAGCGACGGTGCAAGAGGTCATGACACAAAGCGGAGTACCCGCCGAACATGTGCTGTTCGTCTCCTTTAGTTCGGCTATGCACAGCGTACTGGCGGTAGACAAGAACGGTAAACCACTGACCGCCTCCATCACTTGGGCAGATAACCGTAGTGCCAAATGGGCTGAAGCGCTCAAACATAAATACAATGGACACGATATTTACTTACGCACTGGAACGCCCATTCACCCCATGTCACCGCTGACGAAACTGATGTGGATTACACGAGATTTACCGGATGTTGCGGCCCAGACGTACAAATTTATTTCTATAAAAGAATATGTCTTTGCCCGGTTATTCCACCAATATGTCGTGGATCACTCGATCGCCTCCGCTACCGGACTCATGAATTTGAAGCAGCTGGATTGGGACGAGGAAGCGCTCACTATTGCAGGTGTGACGAAGGAGCAACTGTCCGAACTGGTGCCGACAACTCATGTGCTAAAAGGGCTTGACGCAGCCTATGCACATGACATGGGCCTGCTGGAGACGACTCCTTTTGTGATCGGAGCCAGTGACGGTGTCTTATCCAACCTCGGTGTGAATGCAATCAAACCCGGAGTTGTCGCTGTTACCATCGGCACCAGCGGAGCCATCCGTACTGTAGTTGATAAGCCTCTCACCGATGCCAAAGGGCGCTTTTTCTGTTACGCCTTGACCGAAAAGCTGTGGGTCATCGGCGGCCCGGTGAACAACGGCGGTATCGTTTTCCGCTGGATACGGGATGAATTTGCAGCCTCTGAGGTGGAAACTGCCAAACGCTTGGGAATTGATCCGTATCATGTACTGACCCAAATCGCGGAACAGGTGCGTCCCGGCTCGGACGGTCTGCTTTTCCTTCCGTATCTATCCGGCGAACGCGCTCCTCTGTGGGACCCAAATGCGCGCGGCTCCTTCTTCGGCCTGTCCCTGCGGCACAAAAAAGAGCACATGATTCGCGCCGCACTGGAGGGCGTACTGTTCAATCTGTATACAGTCATGCTCGCTATGGAAGAAGTCATCGACAGACCGTCAGTCATTCATGCCACGGGTGGATTTGCACGCTCGGAGCTATGGAGACAGCTCATGGCGGATATTTTCGACCAGGAAGTCATTATTCCCGAAAGTCTGGAAAGCTCATGTCTAGGTGCAGCCATTCTAGGCTTGTACGCGTTAGGGCGAATTGATTCGCTAGATGCAGTATCCGGTATGATCGGCACCACTCATCAGCATAAACCTGCGGCAGAGCATGTAGATATCTATCGCGATTTACTGCCGATCTATATTCGCATTTCCCGTAAATTTGAAGAAGAGTTCAAGGATATTGCAGAATTTCAGGCCAAGTCCCTACAATTTTAAATTAGTGGAACCTGTTCTAATACTGTTGCGTATTATCGTTTTATAAGACCTGTCTATGTCAGTTGGATAGGATAAGAAGGAGGATTAGACGATGCTCAAAAACTTACTGCACCGCCTGCTACATTCCACCTCTCATTCCCATAAGCGGCGATACAGCAGCTCAGATCGTTATTACGACCGTAAACGCCATTCTTCATCAGACGGATACAAGAACAGCCATAACGGTCACCGATATTACAAGGATAAACGCCGTCATTACTCCAGTTCCTAGCCAAACCACACGAAGCAGGGGCGGAGTACAACGTAACACAGAAGCAAACCACAGGCTCCTTAAACTTATAAAGCGAAGCCCCTTCTCATCGAGGGCCTTCGCTTTATTGTTGTGCGCCCTTCGTTTTGCAGAGCAACATCAGTGCACCTTACAGGAAATCGGCTATAACCGAAATTACATAAATTACAGAAACAGGGTTTTAGAGATGATCACCAGCAAAATAAACAGTACCAGAATCGCCCCTACAGAGGTCCAGGCACCTACACCGCAACCCATACCGCCTACTCCGCACATATGACTCATTTACAACACTCCCTTCGCTCATTTACAGGATCATTGTATGTAGACCTGGCCTAATGCGTAAGGGGGGCATTCCCCCATTTTTGCGGCGAATGCCTGTTTATTTTCAGCTACCGTTCTGGATTAACCTCTAGCAGCAACAATGCTTCCTCCAGCTCCTGCATAAACTGTCGACTGTTTTCATAACGTGGGCGAATTTGAAAAAGCCGCTCCAGTATATGACGCACTGGTTGACTTAATACTAATTCTTCCTGCCAGCTTCCAGGCGGTTGATCCGGCTGAGGCTCATAACTGCTATACAGCATAAAGAGCATAAAATGCCCGATATCGTACAAATCGCTGTAAAAAGCGACATCTTGTCGCTCAGGTGCGCGCTTTTCCAGCATGGCTTCGGTGAATACATCCTCCTGTCGTTCTCCCACGGCCAGAGCAAGCCCAAAGTCAATTAGGTACGGCTTCCCTTCACGGTGAATTACGTTAGGGATGCGAATATCACGATGGATATATCCCCGTTCATGCACATGCAAAACTCGCTCCATTAACTCTAAAATGTAGACGATACATTCCTGTTCCGTAAAGGAACGCTCCTGTTCAAAGATAAGCTCCTCCAAGGTCATACCGGAGACGTATTCCATGACCATATACATTTCGTCCGAATGTTTGTCATTCTCGAGCAGTTTCGGAATATAAGGATGCTCCATCTGTCGCATAATGTGAGCCTCGCGCTGCAATAGCTGAACTGCCTGCGCTCGTTTGCTCGGTCTGGGCAGTTTGACCGCCACCTCTTGCCCGCTGTGCCGATCCAGACAGAGGTAGGTTAAACCATAGCTACCCATGCCTAAAAGCGAACGAACACAATAACGTCCGCTCAGCAAATCACCAGGCTGTTTGGGATAATCCATCCATGATTCATAAATATTCCGCAACCAAGCAAACATACTTAGATCCTTTCTTATACATGCCGCACCACGTTTCCTATGCGACTTGTCCTCGTATTCTTGTATTCCGTTATTATATCATCCACGCCAAAAGACCATCAGAACCGATTAGGTCTGATGGTCTTATTAGACAAGATAATGTTCGTTATGCCTCTCTACGGCTACGCGGTGTCAGACCGAGCCAGGACAACAGCGAACTGCGCGTTTTGCGTTGCCTGCCCTGGTAGGTACGTAAATTAGTGATTAACTGCCGATCCCGTTCTTCCTCGACCCTTTCTTTCATCCAACGTTTATGATCCTCCAGTTGGTTAGATAAGCTAACATTTTTCTCCACCAAACGGCTATGCTCTGCTTCCAGTTCCTCCAAACGGCTCCGCATTTCCGACAAAGCGGTTTGCACCATATCCTGCATCTGCGCCAGCTCTTGCGGCTCTACAGACTCCTGTGTTTGTACGGATACAGGTGCTTGCTCCAATCTATATTCAATGGCTGATGTCAAAGTCTGAAGCTGCTCCTGCGGTTGCATGGGTTCCTCCGACAATTCCTGAACGCTCATTTCATCCTCTAACTCTGTCAGCTCAACCGTAGCAGCAGCTTGCTCCTGCACGACTGTCTCTTCTCTGTTCTCAGCCGCCGCCATTATTTCTTGCCAGGTTGCGGTCAGTGACTCAGCATCCGAGATAGGTGGCAAGCGGAATTCTTCATCCTCCAGTTGGAAGGGAGCGGTTATTCGCTCAAGTACCACCTGAACGGATTGCTCCATCGTCATATGCTGCTCACGCAGCGCCCTCCGCATCACCTTCAAACAATCAACATCCCCAGCACTGAACATTCTCGACTGATTAGCGGAACGCTGAAACACGTATCCCTGTTCCTCCAGCGCCGCTGCATATTTACGAAGGGTACTCGCCCCAATCCCCAGTTGCTTCGCTGCTTCCGTCGTCGACTTGCTTTCTTCCATTTAATCATTACCTCCCCGGATGGTATGGAAAGAAATAAGCTTGTATATGTAGAATTCGCGGAAACCATTGGAAATCCTTTGGCAAAAATGTTCTAATAATGCAGACTACTAAGAACCTTTGTCATAAACGAATACATTATAAAAATACAAGAAGCGACATCGTTGAGAATGCCCCTTCACTATATACTCTTAAGGTTCTTTATGAAGCGTCACATAAATGTCACACCTTTAATATTGTCATGGCAACATTTCTTCCATGAATATGGTCCATGTTATGATTTATACGAAAGCCATTTATAAATAAATGGCTATATTCTATCCTGCTCTTCCCTAAAAAATATTGATAATCCACGCTTATTCTTTAATTATTCCTAAATAGCTCTCCCTACTCACCTTTCGTTTTTTAATTTAGCGGAATGAGGGCAAAAAAATGGATATTTTCAAAAGATCAGCAATATGTTATGTTATGTAACGTAAAATGGATTTCAGGCATAATTTGTAGCATATTAACGTTCGCTGGAACGAGGAGGAAACATAAATGAAGGGGAAGGCAAGGAAAGTAGCGATTGTCGGCGCTGGAATGGTCGGTTCGAGCTGTGCCTACTCAATGGTCAATCAGTCCATTTGTGATGAAATCATGATGATTGACCGCACGTATGACCGAGCTTTAGCCCATGCACTGGATCTGTCCCATTGTATGGATTTTACGTCTACACGCACCAAGGTCCGTGCAGGCACATATGCAGACTGCACGGATATGGATGTTGTGATTATAACAGCTGGATCCAACCCTAAACCCGGCCAAGACCGCTTGTCTGTATTGGACGATGCCGTGCATATCACCAGAGAGATTGTGACAGCTATTATGGAGGGCGGTTTCGACGGTATTTTCGTTATTGCCGCTAATCCTGTCGACATTGTTACTTATCTGGTGCAGAGTATATCCGGTCTGCCGCGTAATAAGGTGATCGGCACAGGCACCTCTATTGACTCATCCCGACTCAAGACGTTGCTTTCTGAGGTATTTTCCATAGATCCACGCAGTGTGCAGGGGTATGCCTTGGGCGAGCATGGCGAATCCCAATTCGTGGCCTGGTCGCACGTCACGATTGGCGGCAAGCCGCTCTTGCACATTTTGCGTCAGCATAAGGAACGATTCAGACACGTTGATCTGGATGACATCGCCCGTAAAACAAGGGATGCCGGTTGGGAGATTTTCACCCGCAAAGGTGCCACTTATTTTGGTATTGCCAATGCGCTGGCTTACATTACCCGTTCCATCTTAAATGACGATGGTAAAATTATAGCGATCTCTGCCGTATTGGACGGCGAGTACGGACACACGGATGTCTGCACGGGCGTTCCGGCAATCATCGGCAGTAGAGGAATTCAAGAGGTCATCGAGCTTGAACTGAGTCCAGAAGAACAAGCCAAGTTCGACGCCTCTTGCCGCCTGATCAGCGACAATATTCGTGCCATTTCAGGCTTAGTGTAAGCCCATAGAGTAAGTACCTTATTCAGAACACGAACCTGCCGCACAGCAAAAAAAGCTCCTTGCCCTCATTTAGGGTAAGGAGCTTTTACAGTTCCCACATTTCGTCTTATATCTCTTTATAACGAAATATCGTCAGACCAGCAAACGCAAACACGACAAAGCTACCCAGTACCACCATCAAGAGTGTATCCGTTGGCACCATGAATGCCCCGAAATTGTCTCCTCCACTCGGCATCATCGCCAATAGAGGCTGTGTCCATGGATAGTACGGACCATAGGTCTGAGAGTTGGCGACCAGCATATTGGGCACGGTGAAGACGAAATTCAAAGCAAGCGGTGCAGCAAAGCTGGACCACAGAAAGGAGACCAGCAGTTGCAGGGCAGCCAGCGGCAGACAAGCAACCCAGCCCGCAAGCAGGCTTTGGGCAATCACGGCCCAAGGGATCGGCCCGTTCATCCCCTGCACAGCTCCAACACCCAGCAACGCTCCTCCAAACAGCAACTGAGTCAATCCGACCATAGCCATAATGATGGTCAGCTTGGCTGCATACAGACCCGTGCGGGACAACGGTAGTGACATCAGCTGCTTCCAGCCGCCGCCCCCATGCTCAAAACGGCAGACTAGAGACCCAAACACGGCCGTCAGCATCGGCAGGAACAGCATTGCATGTATTGTAAGCATGGCAGCCAACAGCAACAGCCAGTTTCCTCCCGGATTCGCCAGTAAACCAACTAGGACGGCAATCGCCGGGCTGACGAGCGCAAGCAGCCAGACGGGCGATTTCGCCATTTTCAGGCGTTCGACAGAAAGTAACCGTACGTATCCTCCGAACATTACGCCACATCCTTTCGGCTAAAATGAGCTGCGGTCAGCAGGCTGAGAAGTGCACCTGTTGCGCATCCGATAGATGCGAATATCCACGCTTGTGGCGCAACCCAGGCGAATTGCGGCCAAGCCAGCGGAAACCATTCGGACAGTTGGGAAGCGAATAAGCTGCCAATGCCTAACGTAATGCCCAGTGTTACAGGCAGAGCTTGATTATGGAACGTGACCGTTAGCCACAACAACAATACGAGTATAGGCAGCGTGCCGCCTAAGGGCCAAAACCCGAGCCGCAGTAGCTCCCCTATCGGTGCTGGCTCTCCCCCAAAGCCAAGAAGCATCCCCAAGGTCCAAGTCCCTACCGTCAAGAGTAGGCAGGACACGCACAGCATTCCAATGGCCAGTGTTAGCTTTGCCATATAAACACTAAATTTGGAAATAGGCAAAGCCAACAGCTGCTTCCAGGAGTTAGAGGTATGCTCCACATTCGCCAACATGGAAGCGACCATCGTGGCTCCTAACACAAGTGCAAGGGGAACAAACAGTGCGATGTTATCCATCAAGCTTTCCCATAAGCGGCCCTTATATCGCGGAATCAGATAGTCATAGCGGAGCCCAAAGTTCAGTCCCTGCATCGCCACCAGCCCAAGAGGACCGAGGTATACCAGGAACCAGATTCCCTTTCTGCGTGCTTTGAGCAGATCCGCTGTCAACGCTCGCAGCATCATAGGGAGCCCCCTCCTTTGCCCACCACCTGCATGAACATATCCTCCAACGATTTGCGGCGTTCCTCCACACGATATACGGCATGTGTGTTTTCAACTAATCTTCTAACTAGCAGCGCAACAGCCGCATCATTCATGTTGTCAAAATCCAGCGCTGACCCGTCCTTCACTGAATGGTAGCCCTGTTCACGTGCAATCAATTGGGCTGCTTCCGGCTCCGATACTACGATCCGAATCCCCCCTGCGGACTCCTGACGAAGATTGTGAATCGTATTTTGGAAGACCAGTTGTCCTTCACGGATAATGCCGACGGTATTCGCCATATGCTCTACCTCACTCAGCAAATGGCTGGATACCAGTACAGTGATCCCCCGCTGCTTGGGCATCGCCTGTATCAATTCGCGCATTTCCTGAATGCCCTCGGGGTCCAAGCCATTCGTTGGCTCGTCCAGAATAAGCACTTCGGGATTGCCGAGCAGGGCTGCTGCGATACCAAGTCTCTGCTTCATGCCCAGCGAGTAACCTTTAACCGGGCGTTTAGCGTGCTTGGTCAGCCGAACGACCTCCAATACTTCCGCAATGTTCTCTTTCGGCACATTCAAAATACGACGAATAGCCTCCAGATTTTCGACGGCGTTCAAATGACCATAATACGAAGGATACTCTACCAATGAACCGACTTTACGCAAAATATCGAGTCTATGTCTGCGAATATCTTTGCCGAATATACGGATCGTTCCTCGAGTTGGGCGAATAAGCCCAAGTAGCATGCGGATCGTTGTCGTTTTCCCTGCTCCATTGGGTCCGAGAAATCCGTAAATATCTCCCCGCGCTATTTTCAGGTCCAGCTGATTAACCGCGGCGCGGCCTTTGTATATTTTGCTGAGACTGTTCGTTTCAATGATTGATTCGTTCAAGTTCCTCACCTCGACACCTATCGTAACGCGCCAAGTTTAAAGCCAAGGGAACACTGAGTTTAAGTTTTGTTTAAAAAACAGATTCGTGTCCCGGCCGATGAACTGCAAATCTCCCTCTCCAAATTCATTTCGCACGCCAATAGTTCTGTGATCGCCAGGCCAATTCCAGCTCCTTTTTCACTGGATTGCCGTTCCATTCCCGGGCCTTTATCTGCAATGACCAATGCCTCTCTCCCGTTAACCTTCTGAACTTGAATACCAATATACCGGCCTGAGGCAGCATGACGAACTACATTTTGAAAAAGATTATCCAGCAGACGACGGAAGCCCTGCTCGTCGACATTCCACACCATACTATGCTCGGGCAGGTCGATATCCACTTCAAAGCCTTCCTTTTCCCACACCGGATACCAGCTGGCCGCACACTCGCGCACCAGCCGCAAAATATCACGCGGTTCGTTATTCATGGTGTATTTGCCACTAGATAGGAGATTATAGGTCAGCAAGTTGTCGATCAGACTTCCAAGGTCTTTTAACTTATTTTCCATTAGTGTAATCGACTGCTTCCCTCTGCTGCTCAGGTTTTCTGCATCCAGTGTATACAGATGACTGCGCACAACCGTAAGCGGTGTTCGAATATCGTGTGACAGATCAGCGACCAGCCTCTTCCGCAGTTCCTCCTCCTGACGCTCACGTCCTCGGCTCTCTGCCAACTGTTCGACCATCCGATTAAAAGCTTCCTCCAGTTTGCCGATTTCATCCGGGCGACCGGTGGCAACGAGGATGGGTAACCCATCCTCTCCTCGCTGCGACATGGCGGCCTGAAGCTGCAACAACCTCCGCCGAATGCCTCCAAAAAACAGAAGAGATACGAATATAAAACCTCCCAGAACCAATAGAATAAAAAGGAGATAGTACATCAACATGCCATTATCAGTAGACGACTGTTCAAAAAACGAACGGGGCACCTTTAATACCATATAGCCCTGATTCACATCATCCTTGCCCCCGCCGATAAAGGCCACGACTGTAAACGGCCCATCATAGCTGGCTTGCTTCATAAAAGCTATAGCCTGCGCTGCGCTCCATTGTTTTGGAATGTTAGGTTGTGTCGGCAGCTCCAGCCTGGTTAACCCTGCGGTATCGACCCAAAATATTTGTGAATCCGGGAACATATTTTGCTGTATTTTACGCAGATGGGCTGAGATTTGCTCTGGATTAGCCCCCTTCAAAGCTATAGCTTCTCGATGCCAGCTATTTTCAGTATGGGTCGTAGAGGGATAGTAAGGATTCGTAGGCTTGATATCCGTCTGCAAATTCAACAGTATGCTATATATTAAGGTTGTAACAGGCAATACAATGGGCAACAGCACCATAGCAAACACAATAATGACCAGATAGCGGAACAACAATGAATTACGAAACCGCCCTCCCTGACCTGGACGGAAGTTGCGATGTAATCCTGTCCACCTTTTACGCATACCGTTCATTATGCTTTCACCCGATAACCTACACCACGGATCGTCTCAATGATACGGGGTGTGGCAGGATCAATCTCCAGCTTTTCCCGCAAGTGCCGGATGTGGACCATCAAGGTTTTGTCTCCGTCGATATACGGATCTCCCCACACCGCCTCATACATTTGTTCCTTCGTCATAATCTGGCCCAAATGCCGCAGCAAATAAGCAAAAATATGATATTGCTTGCCTGTCAGCGTAATTTCCTCCCCGGTATCACGATTTACAATACGATTATCTGGAGGAAACACAGACAGATGCCCCAGTTGTAGAGATTCTTCGGATACGCTTCCTGATCGCCGCAGCAAAATTTCCATACGTGCTATGAGTTCATCGGGGTGAAAGGGCTTTGTCACATAATCATCAGCAAAATCCAATCCTTGCAGCTTATCGTCAATGGATGTACGGGCAGACAACATGAGAATGGGAAGCTCCGGGTACTCTTTCTTGAGCCGCTTCCCAATAGTGAACCCATCCAGACCAGGTAACATCACATCCAGAATCACGAGCTGGCACGTACGAGCTGCTTCCACAGCCCCATCTCCGCTGCGAAGCCAGGTTATAGCGTAATTTCGCTCTTCCAAATACTGATGCGTCCAAGCACCAATATCTTGGTCATCTTCGATGTATAGCACATTTGTTTTCATAATAGACACCTACTTATCGTTTTTCTTTTATGTAATGGGCATTATAGCATTTATGGTACATAACCCACTTAAAAAGGTTAATAACTACCTTATACGACATACGCTTCACAATTTCAAATTTGAATGCAGGTGAACAAGGAGGCCTATCAGATGCTGCTGGAAGCGATATACCACCACCCGAAACGTAATTGGGCTTTTGGTTATGATGATGAAACGATAATTTTACGGCTTCGTGCAAAGAAAAATGACCTGACTTCTGTTCATGTTCTTACCGTAGATAAGTACGACTGGGATCGTACTCGGCAGCTTATTCCGATGTCCAAATTTGCCACCGATGGCAGGTTCGATTACTACGAATGTACTGTAAAGCCTACTCACCGTCGGCTGAAATATGGATTTTTGCTGGAAGATGGCGAGGAACGAATTTGGATGAACGAGGAAGATTTCACCACCGAGGAACCTCAAAATGCAGACAGTCTGTTCCAATATCCGTTTTTAAATCCGATTGATATTTTGAAGCCACCCGCATGGGTGAAGGATGCTGTATTTTATCAGATTTTCCCAGAACGCTTTGCCAATGGTGACCCCTCCATTAGCCCGGAAGATACTGAGGACTGGGGTGGCACACCGCAAAGAGATAATTTTTTCGGTGGCGATTTACAAGGGATTCTCGATCATCTAGATCATCTGAACGAGCTGGGAATCAACGCCATATATATGACTCCTGTCTTCAAGGCGACGACCAATCATAAATATGATACTGAGGATTATATGGAGGTAGACCCGCACTTCGGGGACAAAAAGATATTAAAAAAGCTGGTGAAGGCCTGCCACGATCGGGGAATCCGGGTACTGCTTGATGCGGTGTTCAACCATTCAGGACGTACCTTTAAACCGTTCGTGGATGTACTGGAAAAAGGCGAAGCCTCACCTTACAAGGACTGGTTCCATGTTCATAGCTTTCCGCTGGAAGTGGTCGATGGCACACCGACCTACGATACATTCGGGCTTGAACCGATGATGCCCAAGCTGAACACGGAACATCCTGAGGTAAAAGAGTACCTGCTGAATGTGGCAAAGCATTGGATTGAAGAGGTCGGTATCGACGGCTGGCGACTGGATGTGGCAGACGAGGTAGATCACGCCTTTTGGCGTGAATTCCGTACGACGGTCAAGCAGGCTAATCCGGAGGCGTACATTTTGGGCGAAATGTGGAACGAATCATCAGAATGGCTTCAGGGTGACCAGTTCGATGCGACGATGAATTATCCATTCACCTATGCGGTGAATGATTTTTTCGTCAAAAAAGTGACCGATACCCAGAGCTTCGCCTTCGCCATTGGACGCCAGCTTGCCCGCTATCCGCAGCAGGCATCCGAGGTTGCCTTTAATCTGCTGGATAGCCATGATACACCACGCCTACTGACGCTGTGCGGGGGCGACAAACGACTGATGCGGCTGGCTGCTTTGTTCCAGTTCACGTATATGGGCGCACCCTGCATTTTTTACGGCGATGAGATCGGCCTGGATGGAGATGCCGATCCAGGCTGCCGCCAGTGCATGGAGTGGGATACCGACAAGCAGGACCACGAGCTGTTCAACTTTTATCGTGAGCTGATCGCTCTTCGCAAGGCGCACCCTGTCCTTCGTGATCAAGGAAGCATCACTTTCCTGGAGGCACAACCGGAGGGCGCTTCACTCGCCTACGAGCGGCGCAGCGACGAAGAAGTGTTGCTTGTGCTGCTCAACCGTTCGGATGAGCAGCACACTTTTGAATTGTCCATTCCAGAGCAGGAATGGCAGTTAGTCTTTGGCGAAGGCCAGTGGTCCGTAGGAGCAAAGGGGCTGCATGCCGAGCTTTTGCCTTACGGATATGCTGTGCTGAAGGCAACACCTGTGCGATCAGTCAACTCTGCAAAAGAAGGCGACAACAAGACGCAAATAAAGGCATAAGCTAGGTAGGCGGATGCTGATAAAAGCACCTGCGAACTATGGGGAAAATTGAGATCGCCGGGAACAAGTTATCTAACTTATTCCCGGCGATTTTTTTACGTTGAGGATATAGCTTTTTGTACAAGCTGATTATTTATTTTGGACATCTGTTCTTACTACCCCAACGTCCGACGCATTGATAGAAATGGGGTTACCGCCTTGTCCTGTTTGAGCTGAAGAAGATTGTCTAACGTCCACCCTAATTCTTTTGCCCTTAAAGCCAGTTCGTCTCCTTTTTCCCAATGCCATGGCCTCCTTAAGTCTTCGTGGCTTCATAAACCTCTCAATATGACCTAACTGTGAAGAGATATGCTATATGCATATGCCACTGAAGAAAACAGGTCTCGGCGAATATCAGATCATAGAGAAAAGAGGCTGTTAGTACCCGATCTGGCAAGATCCTCCAAAAAATTACAACGAACATACTAACAGCAAAAGAGCGGAACCTGCTTTTACAGGCTCAATGTGGCTTTAAAACCATCATTGAGCCTGTTGTGATTAATGATAGAGAATCATTGCTTATGTCAGTTTTCAACAAGCCAGTAGCCTTTCATGACTATCGTTGAGCGCTTGCAGATTCGCTTGTAGATGATTGAATATTTTAATCAGTAAAATTTAAAGCGTTTACAAATTAAGCGGCAGGTTGCCGGTCATAGACGATTGCTTGACCGGATCACTTTACAAATTGGCTTAAGCCAATACACCAAGAGCGTATCCAATAATTCCTATTGCGAATAAAGCAAAAATCAGAGCTATAGCATTCACTTTCTTTTTGAGCAGTCTCATGCATAAAAAAGTCAGCAAAAGAGGTAACAGTCCAGGTATCAATTGATCCAGAATCATCTGTATCGTCGTAACAACCTCTACTCCATCCGAACGGGTATATCGGGATACTTCGAGTGGTATATTCAGAGTAGTCCATTTAGATACGAGTGCGCCCATAACAAATAGTCCCAGGATGGAGGCCGATTCCGTAAGCTTTTGCAGCCGGTTTCCGGACATGTCGGACACAATCTCCGTCCCTTTTTGGTAGCCGTATTTCAGTCCGTACCACTTGGTAGCCAGGCGAATAACATTAAAGAGCAAGAAAAATAGGACAGGCCCGATAACGCTTCCGGACAACGCAATGGAAGCTCCTAATGCAGCCAGAACGGGGCGTAATGTTCCCCAGAAGATAGGATCCCCTACTCCAGCCAAAGGTCCCATTAAGCCAACTTTCACGCCACTTATGGTAGCATTATCAATCGGCTGTCCATTGGCTTTCTGCTCCTCCATAGCGGCCGTTACCCCCATAATCGGTGCAGAGATAAACGGTTGAGTATTAAAAAACTCCAAATGCCGCTTTAGTGCTTCTTTTTGGTCTTCCTTCTTGCTGTATAGCCGCTTGATTGCCGGAATCAAGGTGACACAAAAACCAATCGACTGCATACGCTCAAAATTAAACGAGCCCAGCAGGAACCATGAACGGAAAAACATTTTGTTTAAATCGCTTTTGGTCAACTTTTTTTCTTCCATAATACCCCACTCTTTCATTAAGAATTTCTTTAGAGCTCTTCAATTTCACCCACTTGATCTTTGCGCTGGCTATATTTGGGATTGAGCTGGATATACAGCAGAGCCAGAACCGCTCCCATGATTCCAAAGCCAACCAGATTGATGCTTGTAAATGCCGCGATGACAAAGCCCAAGAAAAAGAAAGGCATCAGATATTTGGCTGCCATCATGTTAATAACCATGGCATATCCTACAACGACGATGAATCCCCCTGCAATTTGCAGCCCTTTTGTAATGACCTCCGGGATGGCATCCAGCAAAGTCGTAACTAGACCGGTTTCTGCTGCAATAGCCACCAATACGGCAGGCAAAGCGACACGTAATCCCTGAAGAAGGAGGGCTATGAAGTGACATAATTCAATTCCTTTGAAATTTGAAGATTCGGCATATTTATCTGCCAGATGCTGAAAGAACACGGTAATCGTTCTAACAAAGATAGTTAACACTTGTCCGCCAGCCGCAATCGGAATCGCAACGGCAATTCCCGCACCGATCGATTGGTGCCCGACAATAACCAATATGGTTGAGACTACACTGGCCAAAGCCGCATCCGGAGCCATGGACGCTCCGACATTCATCCAGCCCAAAGCCAACAATTCCAGCGTACCGCCTAGAATAATACCGGTTTTGAGATCTCCCAGGACCAGACCGATCAGTGTACACGCAACTATAGGACGATGAGTCTGTCCTTCATCCAAAACACTGCCCATTCCGCAAATGGCTGCAACCAGCGTGACCATTACGATTTCAAAAACACTCATGTTTGACCCCCTCTCTTATGCGTACGTGTTGTTAAAACTGGACATTTTGGAGCTTGTTAATCAAATTAATTTTAGGATCACTGGCCACTTTTCTAATCTCCAGTTCTATCCCCTTTTCGTGCAATTTATAAAATGCCTCTACATCCTGCTTGTCTACGGACACTGCTCCGGTAATTTGTGTTTTGCCTTCTTTGAAGCACATTCCACCTACATTTACCGATGTAAACGGTACCCCACCTTCAACAACCCGCAGTACATCCGTGGGATTGGTAAACAGGAACAAGGTCTTGAAATCGTTATATTTAGGATTGTTATAAGCTTCAATCGCTTTCGCAATCGTGACAACATAAGCTTTAATCCCCGGCGGCGCCACTTGTAACAATAAGGTTTTGCGCAGCGTATCCGCAGCGACCTCATTGCTGACGGCGATAATTTTGTTACACTTCGTTTCCTTCACCCACACAGTAGCCACCTGACCATGAATCAGACGGTCATCAATACGAACAAATGATATTTCCATACCTATAATTCCTCCTCTGTTTGTATGTCCCGGATGACACGAAAAGACTTCATTGAATCCTGACCCGCACGGATGGCCAGATCACTCAGATTCTCCACGTTCTCCAGCCCTCTATTAGTCAGCAGGTCTACGATCATTGGCAGGTTTACCCCTGTTACAATGTCCATTTTTTCATACCTGGCCACAATCCTACTGGCCGCATTATAGGGACTGCCACCAAACAAATCGACGAGAAAAATCAATCCGTCCGTCCAATCAATTGTTTCCAAGGCCGCTTTGTACTTCTCAACAAGTCCGTTAACACTTTCACCTGGTTCAAACGTTACACCCACCACATTTTCCAGATGGCCGAAAATCATTTCCGTGGATCTTAGGATCTCTTCGGAAAATTTTCCATGAGTGCCAACAATAACACCTATCATTTGTTTCACCCCCTCCTTGCATCCTTCGCCTATACTTATATGCAAGTCTCATGCCAAGATTCTGTATGATGCGATTAACTATCAAAAAAAAGACCAAACCCTCGGCTGCTCCGGGAATTTGGTCTTTTCTCATCAACTACTTATTATCCTTATCCGCATGATTAATACACATCCAGCATCGTTTTATACACTTGCGCCACTACTTGGGGATACAGTTATATACTTCGCTTAGAATTTCGCAAATATAATATTTTTCATCATTAGTCAGCTTAATGTTAATACTGGAGGCAAATATATTGCAGGAACGGTTCACCACATCGATTAATCGTTGGTCAAGCAAGGATACATCCTCCTGATACACTAGCCCTTCTCCAATGACCATTCGTTCCAGCGCATGAGCCGTATGAACAGCAAGCTGAACCTTCTTTGCATAATGGAAATCAGCCTCCAGTTCCTGTTCCAGCTGCTCGATAAATTTCATCAAAATCCCCAAAATTTTGTGAGGATTCAAATAAGTCATAAACTCCTTTAGCGTATCCTCACATAGATCTCTTACGACCACGCTTCCGTGTTCATGCATAACAGGCAACTGATTGTTGAGCAACAATTCTCTTAATGCCTGTTCACCGCTTGCCTCGATCAGTTTTTCCAAAGGGATAAACGGTACATTGAGCTCGCTTGGCCGCTTAACCCCAATCACCGCAAGAAGCGTATGCTTGGCCCGTAAATCCTTCACCACTTTATCCAATTCCCTGACCTTTGCCGGTACAACAACTATTTTCTCTTCGGTTAAGTCATAAACAACCTTCTCTACAAACTCCTTTAGCTTGGCGGCGGCACCTTTGCCGGAGGAACAGACCGTCACGATTACCTTATTACTGGTCTTTTCCGCTTTCACTCCAGCATTTCCAGTGTTATATCCACGAAAATCCTTCAAAGATTGATAAATTTCCTCTATATTCATATCAAAAATACTGGCCTTTCGCACAGCCTCCAACACAAGCGGGGTTGAAACCATATCGATAGTCTTCACCTTAATCCCGACACGTTCCATAATGGTTGCTTCAAGATTGAGCAAGGAGCCCATATCAACCAGCAGCAATACGCCTCTGCCATTGTCAATGTCCTTCACTTTATCCACAATAACTTCCAGGATTTCTCTAGGACTAACATCCAAAGGCATGTCTACTGCGCAAATATTTGAGCTTCCCAGCAGGCTGTCGACAACGCTAACGACACTGCTTGCCGTACTGTTGCCATGTGCAGCTACAATGATTCCCACATTTCCCTGGTGCTCCTCTTCTACCGATTTCAGAAGAATCGCCACATAGGTAGTCTCGGCATCGGGTACGTTGACTTCAAACTTGGACTCGATCAAATCCTTGATCATAAGTGCCAGTCTGTATTCTTCATCCTGATCATTCATCGGATCATAGATTTGTTTACTGACATATTTTTTCTCCCGGATTCGCTTTAAGAAGGCACTCAAATGAAGACTGAAGGCATAAACAAACCTGTCGCTGTAATTTCTATTCAATTCTTTTTGAGCCATCTCTTGCACCTGTTCAGCGAACTCCAGAATATTTCTGCCTACGATCTTAAGAATCCGTTCCCGTCCCCCTTTGATGTTATAAAATCGGTTATAGAAACTTTTGATGTGAATATTGACATCTGTAGTTATAAACTTATTGATAAAACTGTCATCGAGTCCTTCTTCTTTGAGCATCCCTATCTTGTCTTCAATCAATTTGTACAGGTTGAACGGCAGTTCAGAAGCGTCTGCTTCATCCATTCCTTTGCTGCCTTCAGGAGTAATATACAGCGAGGAGTTGACCATCTCCATTTCGGCAATCTCCTTGCGGTTCTTCCCCATATTAAATAGGCCTTCCTTGATATTTCCGGGCAAAATTTTAAAATCAAGTTCAATCTCTTCCTTATTTTCATGTATGCTGTTCAAAAATCCTTTGGCACACACAAGCTGAATGTTCGATTTCAACTGACCGATATTGCCATAGGTTACGCTGCCAATCAGTGCTTTTACAGTTTCCAATTCAACCCTAATGGGCTTGTTCACACGATGGGCTTCGTTTGCAAAGAGATGCTTCAGGATCAAAAACCGCTCCTCAACGGTCCGCTCTTGCAAGGAAGGAATGTTGATCGTAATCGGTATCCGTCTGATAAAGGTTTTCAACATAGAAGAACCGGGATCTTCGGTCGTAGCGCCGATGAGCAGCACATTCGCTTCCCGCTTGCGCTCCGACTCGCCCAATTTGTTGTAACTGTTCGTGTCCATGAAATAAAATATCATTTCTTGGCCTTCTGGGGGCAGCCGATGAATCTCATCCAAAAACAGGATGCCCCCATCCGCTTTCTCAACCAGCCCCTCTTTCTCCCGATCAGCCCCGGTAAATGCTCCTTTTACATGACCAAAAATGTGGGAAAGTAGCAGTTGAGGGTTATTGTAATAATCGGCGCAGTTAAATACGATAAACGGTGCTTGCTCTGAAAAGCGCTTCATATATTTACCATAATTATACATCAACCTAGCGAACATTGTTTTCCCAACGCCAGTCTGCCCCACAATCAGCGTATGTAAGCCCTTCGGCGGGTATAATATTGCCGCTTTTCCCTGCTCAACCTGGTTTCTCATACTCCCCATGAAACCGATTAAGGCGTGAAACGGATCCACTTGCTCTCCAGGCAGCAATATTTCATGAATGCTGTTGACTTGGATTTGTTTCTCTTTAAGCTGAACCCGAAAGGTCTCCTCGATCACCTGCTTGTGCAAAAACTTGACGGGTCTCCCCTTGATTTTAATAATCAAGTCGGCGCGAAGTAGACTATTAAGCTCCTTGCTTACATTATTCCTTAACATATTGTGTTGATCGGCTATTTCCGCTGCCGTAATTCCACTGCCGTCCTGCAAGGCCTCTACCGACAGTTTCTTTGTCCCATTGGCAATATACTCTAAGATCTCATCAATTCGTTTCACGGTATTCCCCCATGCTGACTAGTTCTTATTTAATTAGTATATAAAAAAAGAAATAATCCTCTACAAGAAAATAAACTGACAAGTTAATCATTAATCTGATACCCTTTTTATTGAATCTATCCAAAACTCAAATTCAGCCTATTCCATTCACTTCTTTTCCAAGATCAAAGGTTGGCAGTATAATTGCATAAGCTTCACGAATAAGCTGCATAAAAAGTTATTTTTGTTTCCCAGTAAGGAGCTGAGATAAAATAATGCGCTACGGATTACAGCAAGAGCAAACATTCAGGCTGGCTATGACTCCAGAATTACGACAAGCCATCACGATTCTTCAATATTCTTCGGTCGATCTGATGTCATATCTTCATGAGCAAGCAAATGAAAATCCGATCATTGATTTGGCAGAGATCGATATGTCCATCGAAAGAATCAATACAGAAGAAGAATATTCGCCACGAAAAAATGATAATCCGGTAGACCTTCTGGATTTTGTCTCTAATCCCGCAGATAATTTATATAGACATCTTAAAGCGCAGCTTGGGATGGTCAGCGGGCTATCCAGGCTACAACAGATGATTGGCATGTTTCTGATTGGGAATTTAAATGAAAAAGGCTACCTTGAGCTGGATGTAAATATAGTTGCCGGAATACTTGACGTCCCCACCGATGAGGTTGAAAATATACTTGCCCTGATTCAAGGCTTTGAACCGGCAGGAATCGCTGCCCGCAGTCTGGAGGAATGCCTTCTTTTGCAGCTGCGATATGCCGGGAATGATGATGTTTATCTGGAAGAAATCGTGCGACATCACATGGTCAATCTTTCATGTAACCGCATACAAAAAATCGCAGATGCTCTGGGGATCGACATTCACATGGTACAACAAATTACCGATCAGATACGCAAGCTGAATCCTTGTCCGGGAGCGGCATTTGCTCCATATGAACGCCAGCATCATATAGCAGATATCTCAGTGGAGAAATTTAAAAACGACTACATTGTGACAGTTAATGATATCACAGTCCCACGCGTCGGGATTAATCCTTTTTACCAAAGTATGCTTCGAAAGCCGGCTATGGAGGAAGAGAAACGATTTCTTCGTGAGAAGATGAATACGGCATTATGGCTTATTCATAGCCTTGAGCAGCGCCGCCTGACCCTGATGCGTGTGGCCCAGGCTATTGTTGATAGGCAGCGGGATTTTTTTGAGCATGGCGTTTATCATCTGAAATCGATGACCCAAAAGGAGATTGCTGAAATAACCGGCCTGCATGAATCCACGATCAGCCGGGCGGTCAGTAATAAATACATGCAGACGCCCCGTGGATTGTTTGAACTCAAATATTTCTTCACCTCCGCCCTAGGATCGAAAGACGGAGATGCTACTTCATCAGAGAGCGCAAAAATGCGGATAAAGCAGATCATCGACGGTGAAGAGAAGCAAAAACCATTTTCAGATCAGGCAATCACAGAAC
Organism: Paenibacillus sp. T2-29; assembly: GCF_052921365.1. Lineage (NCBI taxonomy): Bacteria > Bacillati > Bacillota > Bacilli > Caryophanales > Paenibacillaceae > Paenibacillus > Paenibacillus sp. T2-29. The sequence continues at coordinate 22,917 of NZ_JBREVE010000014.1, forward strand.
TGATGGCAAAGGAAGGACTAGAGCTGTCACGCAGAACGGTAGCCAAATACCGAGAAGAATTGGGGTATTTATCCTCCGCCAGGAGAAAAGTGTATTAAAACTTCAGCAAGCGATTGTGAAAACCAAGAAGCAGCGCTATCACATTCTACCGGCTGCCTCCCTCGTAGAATCTCCAATAGAGAATAGGCCAACCAGTAACCTCTGGTTGGCCTATTCATATGACCTGAGCGAGTACAGCAGTCTACGCAGGTAGCGTCTGTGTTTTCAATTGCACGTACAACTGGTGTGTAACCTGATGTGGCTCAATACCCAACTCATCTTCCAATAAGCTGACGAAGCTTTCATAATGCTTTTGAGCAGCTGTATACTCGCCCAACTGGGCATAGGCTGTCAGCAGCAGACCACAGATATCATCTGAGTAAGGCTCCCTCTGTTGTAGGCTGAGCAAGCGCTGGATAGACTGCCGGGCACGACCTGAACGAAGCTCTTCCTTAGCCAGTTCTGAAGCACATGCCAGATACATATTGCGTAGTTTTTCTCTTTTTGCATACGCCCATGGGTAATCGTGCTCCTCCAGATAATTGCCACGGTACAGAGCCAACAGGCTCTCGATACGCGGTGTACCGCCGCTGCCAGACGCCGCCCACTCGGAAATGCCCCGCTCGAATAGCTCCACATCTGTAACCCAGCCATTACGATTCAAACGATAGCGATCCAAGTTGTATTCCAGCTTCGTATCTTGCATCCGTTCTTTCAACGCCTTGCGGATTTGGTAAATGGACGTGTGTAGATGAACAACAGCCTTGTCCAAATGATATTCGGGCCACAGCGCATCCAGCAATTGCTCCTTGCTAACCCATTCTCCTTCATGATGTAGTAAAAAGGAGAATAGCTCCTGCGACTTTAGTGTACGCCATTTGAATGGCTTTGCTCCCACGGCTCCTTGTCCATCCTCCGAAATTTCAAGCTTTTGAAAACAACGCACTTTGGGTAATTGCTCTGCTACGACGACCGAGCTGGAAGGACGGGAATCTGCCAGCGTGGCTACAATCCGATCTAACGTTTTATTAAGCCGCCGAGCATGAACAGGTTTCAACAAGTAATCCAGTGCTTGCAGTTCGAATGCTTCAATAGCATATTCCGAGTACGCAGTCACAAAGACGATATGAATATGCGAGTCCAGCTGTTGAATCCACTCGGCAGCCTCCAGTCCGTTCATCTCCGGCATTCCGATATCTATAAAAACAATATCCACACGTTCTGCCGCCAGATGATCCAACCCGGCTTGTGCAGACGTATATTTGCCCATAACCGTTAATCGTCCGTCCGCCTCCAGCAACCGTTCCAGGTAGGTTAATGCCGACCTCTCATCATCAATCAATATCGCCTTCATCTGTGTCCGCGCCCCCTTCTTGCTGCAACCATCCATCACAATGCTCTATGACCAGGCTATCTGCTTTATCATCCGATTTTTAATTTCTAATATTTTATATATCGTATAAACTCGGGCGCGACATTAGCTTTTTCCGGCAGATGCACTGTATTTTTTTATTCATTCAGTAGGGTGAGATAAGATCGTTTCCGGCACACGGAAGCTTACCGTCGTCCCTTGCATAGGATTGCTTTCAATCCGCAATCCTTCTCCATACATATGGATCAGACGGCGATGGATATTACGTAGACCCACACTGGACGATACATGCTCCTCCGACAGTAGCTGTTGCAGTCGCTCTGGTGGAATCCCTACGCCGTCATCGGTCACGCTGACTACAAAATCGGCTCCATCTTCTTGTACAATCACCCGCACTGTTCCACCTGTGGCCCGTTGCATCACACCGTGTCGTATCGCATTTTCCACGATGGGCTGAATGCTTAATGGAGGGATCAGCGACCGAATGTTCCTCCCTACCTCTATAGTCACCTGCAAACGTTCTTCAAAACGGGCTTTTTCCAATGCCACATACGATTCTACCAATTCCAGCTCCTTGCATAGCGGAACTGTATTCTCCCTATTCTGAAAATCAAAGCTTCCGCGCAAATACTGGCTCAGCTCCATAAGCAGCTCTGCTGCTTTATCCGGGTCTACTGCTACGGTCGAAACAATAACATTTAATGCATTGTACAGAAAGTGCGGCTTGATTTGCGCCTGTAAAAAGGCCATTTCCGAACGCACCGCTTCCTCTGCCGAATGACGCATGTTCAACAGGGTCCGTACACGCGCCTTTAATTCCTCCGCATCAACAGGCTTACGCAGAAAGTCATTTGCTCCAGCCATAAAGCCTGCATGGATATCGCCGGGCAGGTCGCGTGCCGTCAGCAGTAATACGGGTAGCTCGGAGAGAGAATACCCTTCGCGAATTCGTCGGCACAACTCAATACCGGACATTTCTGGCATCATCCAGTCCGTGATAACTAGATCAAATCGGGCACGACCATTCAGCAGCTGAAGCGCCTCCTCGGCTCGATCCACAGCCACCACGCTACAGCCTGTGGTGTATAACAGCTCCTGCAATACCCGAAGGTTCACCTCATCATCATCTACAGCCAGCACTCTGTAGGGAACATTCCCTACTTGCTCCACAGCATGCTCTTCAAGCGAATGCACATCCTGACTTGAGGTCACACCAGGCTGCAATATGACCTCAGACAAAACCTCTTTTTGAGCTTCATGTGCTGGCATCCCAGTTTCCGCTAAGGGCAGGGTAAAAGAAAAAGTCGAACCCTTACCCAATCTGGATTCTACTCGGATACGACCTCCATGCAGCTCCACCAGACGACGGGTGATGCCTAACCCAAGCCCAGTCCCACTATATCCTTTGTCCTCAGCATTCACTCCTCGATTAAAAGGTTCAAATATGTGCGAGAGATAGTCTGGGGCAATACCTGGTCCGGTATCCTTCACACTGATTTCCATTTCACGGTTTCTCACCTTGGCAGAGATTACGATTTCACCTTCCTCTGTAAATTTCATCGCATTCCCCAATAAATTGTATAAGATCTGATTCAGCCGATCCCCATCTGCATCTACTTTGGGCAACGAATCGGGCCATTCTTTGACGAATTGGAGCTTTTTCTTACCTACTGTATGACCCAATACCTCCAGTACAGAACTCACAGCAGCCTGTACGTTTACAGGTCGGCGGTTTAAGGCTAATCTTCCATTTTTCAGATTAGAAAAGTCCAAAATATCGTTAATCAAATAGGAGAGTCTACGCCCTACCTTCGCAATCAAGACCAAGTTATGCTTTTGCGGCTCATTGAATTGCGTCCCGTAGCGGTCTAGCATGGACTGAGCGATATTAATAATGCCATGTAGAGGAGTACGCAGCTCATGTGACGTGTTCGCCAGAAATTCGTCCTTTAACCCATCCAGTGTCAGCAACCGTCGTGATAGGTTCTCAACCTCCATGAACGAATGTACAAAACGTTTGGCCAGCAATAGTGTTTGGGCCAATACGAATATGAGCATTTCATAGGCTGTCACCCCACGTACATCTCCCCAGCCCAGAACATACACAAAACTAGTCACCACAATCATAAGAATGCTCATAATACTAATGACTAGCAGCGCAGCGTCATCCGTCCGTTGAAGAAGTCCACGAATCAGAATCAGTAATACATACCCCACACTGACTACACCAAAAAGAAGAATAAAAGTCTCAAAGGATGAAAGGACCAGTGTAGGCAACAATAGCCCCATACCCAGCATCAGTGCGGTTACAATATTATATAGAAGCAGCACGATTCGATTCATAACAATCTGTGTCGTCAGATGAACATACCGAATCAGAAAATAGTAGAACAGCGTCGAAGAGAACGATTGAATTTTCAATATCCATTCATAAGGCAAATCTGGCATCCCCCAGACTAGCAGCTTCTCTCCATGTGTCAGAATGTAAAATAGTGCCGCGATGCAAAAGCATGCTAAGTAAAGCAGGGCCTTCTCTTTTCTACGTAAAAAGTACAGCATGATAAAAAATACGGTAGGGATAAAAAATCCTGCAACTAGTACGGTGTCCTCTGCCATCGCTACTTCACGGCTATGCGTAATACTGGCATAATCCCCAAACAGCAGTGGATAAATGATCCCCCCAGAGGAATAGCTATAATTAGCCACATGCACGGTAATATCAGCCGAATGTCCATCTACTGCAGCAAATCCAACAAAGGGGGCGTTGCCCTGCTTGCCCTTGTCGGCTGAAACAGAGGGAATACCGCTTGCCCCCACCTCTGCTCCGTTAATCCATACTCGGCTGGAGTTACGAATATTTTGCATATGGATGCCGTACAGATTTTCGATTTTTGCAGGTAACAATACACGAACATGGTAGGTTCCATATCCAGTCGCCTGACCCCCAGGCATCCACTGATTCCATTTACCAGGCACGTCTACAATTTTGGCAGAAGCTCCAGTGCCTAATCCCAATTTCGAGGAATATTGATGATTTCCCCAATCCTGATATCGCGTTTCCTGAAAAGATGAAGGCTGCAAAAGCTGATTAGGATAAAACTCCCACTCTCCCCCCAACTGTACAGCACCTTCCTTGTCGGGGTCCCAATTACGCAAATCAATAACACCGTTGTGAGCTTTCCAATGACTGTTTCCGGATAATACACCCGACACTAACGGATATACCGGCAACGCAACCGCAAGCAGAAGTATAATAAAAAATAAAACACCCTGTTTTTTCATAAATCCCCCGCTCTTTTCAATAACGTCTATCTTTTTGTATCGGTTATTCTATTCAGCTACATTAGAAGCGTTGTCCATACAAAAAAGGACGTCCGCCGCAGATAAAATCTGTGCGGAATCGTCCCCTTCTATACATCCTTGCACTTCCTATATTCCCCTTATTAAGGAATTATAACGTCATCAATACTACCGCCAGGAATCGAGCCTGAATCATCTCCGCTGCTATCGCTCGGTGGCGTTGCTTCACCACTGCTGTCGCTGCTTCCTGTTCCACTGTTATCGCTCGGCGGTGTTGCTCCACCGCTAATGTCGCCGCTTCCTGTTCCGCTATTATCGCTTGGCGATGTTGCTCCACCACTGCTGTCGCCGCTTCCTGTTCCGTTGCTATCGCTTGGCGGTGTTGTTCCACCACTGCTGTCGCTACTTCCTGTTCCGTCGCTATCGCTTGGCGGTGTTGTTCCACCACTGCTGTCGCCAGTTCCTGTTCCGTCGCTATCACTTGGCGATGTTGCTCCACCACTGCTGTCGCCGCTTCCTGTTCCGCTGCTTTGTTGCTGGCTGTCTATAAAATCTTTATACTCCTGAATCGCATCTTCCAGATTCATGTAATTTTTCTTAAGTTCTGGCATAGGCAAATACTGGTCCAGACGATTGAATGCATCCACTACTCTGTGAAAGTAGACCGTCGTAGGATCTGTACCATTTACTGTAAGCAGATTGTTCGCAATGTTCTTGAGCTCATTGATATCAAGATCAGTTACGATCCATTTGGATTGGTAGTTCGCAAACGCTGTAATCAAATCCGTGTTAGCCTGGTCTACCTGCAGTTGTGTGCTATTCGGATTATTAAGCACAAGGTTTGCCAGATTAATTTGCCCCTGAAGTTCTTCGTTATCTTGATCAGTATAATGACGTCCGAACGTCTGAACTTCATTATTAGCCAAATTGATATTGAGGTTCAACAACATAGTATCCACCGCTATAGGTGCAGTATACTGATTCTGTACCTGTTGCAGCTCCTCATATACAGGAACAACGTCTTGTAATTCAAAGCTGGACAAGCCTAAGAAAGTAGAGGCATGCTCTGAAGCAGAAGACAAGGCTTGCTGAGCCTCAGCGCTTAATGTGCCTGAATTTTGCAGCAAAATTCCATTGATCGAAGTCTGCATTTCAATGACTTTGTCTCTCAACTGTAGCCTTTTCTCATTATATTTTTCAATATAGGTCCCTTTAGCCTGACTTAATTGATTATAAGAGATCACCAATTGCTCCTCAGGAGTAAACGGCATAATAAGTGCAAAGTGGGCTTGTACTGTTTGTTGATCTAAAAGCTGCATTTCCGTATTCAAGTAATTACGAGCTACAGGGTCAGACAGCAGTTTGAGTTGAATATCTTGAACCAGCTGCTGCAGTTTTTCCCGAGTTGTAGCAGGCACTGGCGCAGTAAATTCCGTAAGCCTTTGACTCAGCTCCATGTTCAAGTTCAATACGTCCTGCTGGGTCATAGCAGTGTGCATCTTCTCTGTATATTCCTGAATCAGGTTGTCTAGTTCAGCATTTTGAGAACCACTCTGATCGTAGATAACCTGCGCTTCTTGTAAAGTATTTTTAAGCACTGAGAAGTCCGCTGCTTGCAGTGCCAAGAATGATTCTGTGGCACCTTCTATTTTTTGTTTCCATTCGTCCAACTGCTCAGTTGTAGATAATGGATTCAGATATACTTTTGATCCTTCCCTCACAATGGACTTGTAACGCGCTTTGTCAGTTTTCAAATTCTCCACACGATCCGTTACATCGAGAAAATGCAGATAGACATCTCTGAGTTTTACTGATGCTTTGTATACCTTTATTACTCGACCCAAGCTTTCTACTTCCCGATCCACAATATTCTGAGGCGCATTCCCTTCCAACACATTGTTGCCAAATCGAATAGCTTGACTTAGTGAGTCATCCCAAAGAGGCGGAAATTCGTCACCAACCATCCGGTTTTGTTCAAGGATAGTCGAAGCTAACTGAATCAGTCTAGTTAATTCCTGTGTTCCAATCACCGGTTCTGTGACTGAGGCCGTGTATACAGAAACATCCTGTTTCAATGTGCTGAGCGCTTGATCTACTTCTGCCTGCGTGGCTGCCGTATTGTTCAGTACCAGCATAGCTTGATTGATTGCTATAGACAGGCTTTCCTTCGCTGCGGCTGGGTAAAGCGCCTGATCTGTTCCACCCTCATCTGCACGCTCCAGCAGTTCTTTGGCTGCATTGATTTCTGTCTCCAACTGACTGCGGTCTACGCTGATAATGTCACTGTCGTGTTTTTTCTTATCTTTGCTGTCTGTATCCGTGATAACCGATCCAGCAGAGGATGAGTTCTTTGTACCATTCACGAGACCAATAGCTTCTTTCACCGCATCATAGTTAATGATAACATCCCGCGGCTGTTTTTGTTCCGGCAGGTTAAGCTGGCTGATTGCTGCTCCCTTAGCCAACGTAATTAAGGGAACGCCCACATATTGAGATGCATCCAGCAAACCAATACTACCGTTAACCAACAGCTTGCCGAGTCCCTGTTGTAATGAAACACGGCTAATCGCAGCATTTCCTTCGGTCATGATCGATGCATCATTTTTCAGCGTCAAGTTGTCAATCTTTGTCGTTCCGGTTGCTGTCAGCTTGGCATCCTTAGAGCCCAACTCCACACCAGACCATGTCGTATTTTCCAAAATGGCCGATACAGACTGATTTCCTGAACCTTTGATTTCCAATACGCCTGTGGAGGACATGTTTTTCAAGGTTACCGAACCATTGACGATTAGGCGTCCATCAAAAGACATACCCTTACCGTCAAATACGCCACCGTCTGCGTTAATTTCCAGCTGTTTTACACCTGTGAGTGTACGCAAATTACGGTTAAGATCGATTTTTGCCCCTTTTAATACCGCTTTGTTATTTTCACCGAACAAGCCTTGCAAAGATCCTTCCAGCTGGTAGGGGATATTTCCGATTCGAACAGTATTGCCCTCTGATTTCACTTCTCCTACTGGATGATCCAACAGGCTAACGAATACTTCCGCACTACTCTCCCGGTTCAATGGATTTTTCAAATCCGTTGCAGAAGCATCCTCTGATAACAAACCATAATTGCGAGCTACCTGAACTGCATTTTGCTGTGCGTCCATAGTACCTGCATCCTGCAAGTCCATTGCGCGTACTAGCGATACGATCAGTTCTTCCTTGGTAATGGCATCTCCCGGACGGAACAGTTCTCCGTTGCCTGTCATATACCCAGCTGCACGTACAGCCTCAATATAGGGAGCACCCCATGCATCCGAGGACACATCCATAAAAGAAGTTTGCGGCTGATTGTTAACTTCCAACTGGAACAGACTGCACAAAATTTTAGCCGCTTCTGCGCGGGTCAAATTCTTTTGTGCCATAAAATCGCCCTGATTACCACCTGTCATCAAACCCAAAGTGCGAGCTTGTGTTACAAATCCAGTTTCACTTTGCGTATCTGCTGTCGCTGCATAAGCAGTCTGGGCACCGCCCATCCAAGGCAGAGATACGATGGAGCCTGAAGCAATCCCCAGTACCATTGCAGATGCAATCCATTTATTTCGATTTACAAGTTTCAACATTTTCACTCCTAGACACTATTTATTGGCATATATCCTGTTATATCAAAGGCTTTAGTCATATTTAGTTCTACGATTTATGCAACCAAGGAACTATGCTAAGAGGAGTATACGAAACCCTACTGAACCAATTCTGAACAATTAGACCTATACGAATCATTCCGCAGCAAAAATGCTTGGCTTGGAGTTAACTCCATATGGCATAATATCCGATGTAAGCAGGTGGAGTAGACTAGATTTGAAGAAAACCATATCTAGGAAGCGAGGTATAATCAAATGGACTATGTTAAGCTTGGAAATACCGGCTTGGATGTATCCCGGCTTTGTCTTGGCTGTATGGGCTTCGGGGTCGCTGAACGATGGATTCATCCATGGATACTAGATGAAGAGCGCAGTCGTCCAGTTATAAAAAAAGCTCTGGAGCTAGGCATTAATTTTTTTGATACTGCAAATGTATATTCAGATGGAACTAGCGAGGAAATTGTCGGACGGGCTTTAAAGGATTATGCGAATCGAGATGAAATTGTCCTAGCAACAAAGGTTCATTTCCGTATGCATCAAGGCCCCAATGGTGCGGGACTTTCCCGAAAGGCTATCATGAGCGAAATTGATAAGAGCCTTAAGCGACTGGGGACAGATTATGTGGATCTATACCAAATCCATCGCTGGGATTACAATACCCCCATTGAAGAGACGATGGAAGCATTACATGATGTTGTGAAGGCCGGAAAGGCAAGATATATTGGTGCTTCTGCCATGTACGCATGGCAGTTTCTCAAGGCATTGCATGTCGCTGAGAATAATGGATGGACACGGTTTGTATCAATGCAAAATCATTTAAACCTCTTATACCGTGAAGAAGAGAGAGAAATGCTGCCGCTTTGTAAGGAGGAAAAGATCGGTGTAATTCCATACAGCCCGCTTGCAGGAGGTAGATTGACGCGGGATACGCAGGAAACAACACATCGGTCTGAAACCGATCAAGTGGCAAAATCTAAATACGATGCGACTGCAGATTCCGATCGATTGATTGTGGAGCAGGTTGCGACAATCGCAGAAAAACGTGGAGTTCCCCGCGTTCAAATTGCTCTTGCCTGGTTGCTGCAGAAAGCACCGGTGACTGCTCCCATTATCGGTGCTACAAAGACATCTCATCTCGAAGATGCGGTAGCTGCTCTATCAATTACGTTAACACCAGAGGAAATTGCGTCGCTGGAAGAACTGTATGTTCCTCATCCAGTAATTGGCGCTCTATAAAAATAGCAATGTGATAATAGTTTGGATATAAGAAACAGCAAAAACGCCCTATCCAGTTACATAGGGCGTTTCTTGATCAGTAATAACGCTAAAACCTGACATGCCAACTATATATATTTTTATATCCGTTTTGTTCATTAACCCCTGCGTGCTTTGCGGGAGAGCAGGTTGCCCAAGGACTGAACACCTTGTACAAACACGACTAGAATGATAACAGTGATCAGCATTACCAGCGTATCAAAACGTTGATAGCCATACGCTATCGCCAGGTCGCCAATCCCACCGCCACCGACCGCACCAGCCATAGCCGTTGCACCAATCAGTCCAATGGCGGCTGTCGTTAACGATAAAATCAAAGAACTGAATGCCTCGGGTAGCAAAAAGTATCGAATGACCTGAAACGGAGTCGCTCCCATCGCATCTGCTGCCTCCAATATCCCCGGGTTGACCTCCAACAGCGAATTTTCCACCAGCCTGCCGATATAGGGTGCTATATATATAATCAAGGGGACAATGGCCGCACTGGTCCCAATAGATGTATGCACAATCAGACGAGTTAACGGAATGATCGCTATCAGCAAAATAATAAACGGTAAGGAACGGACAATGTTAATGATCGGATTTAAAATACCGTACAGCCATTTGTTCTCCAAAATTCCGCCTGAACGGGTGACAACAAGTAAAATACCGATAGGGACCCCAATCAGAGCGCCAATAAATAATGATATGCTGACCATGAGCACGGATTCATACAAAGCTTCCCACAGTTGATCCCAAGTTATCGTGGTTCCTGTAATCATCATAGACTCTCCACCTCCTGAATATGGACTCCTTTGCTCTTGATAAAATCAACAGCCTGCTGAACGGCCTGCTGCTCACCGCGCAGTTGAAGTGTCATATAGCCAATCGTCGTTTCTTGTATCTCCGTCATGTTGGCAAACAAAATGTTCACATGGATATCATGCTTTCGAATCAATTCATGAACCACTGGGTCGGAAGCTGCCTGTCCAATAAATTCCAGCTTGTATATGCGTTGCGACTCTTGTTGCTCGAACGTTTGCAGCACACTATCCGGTACTTCATCGTGAATAACTGTGCGTACAAAGCTTTGCGTCGTTGGATGCTTCGGCTGCCCGAATACCTCCAGTACATCGCCCTGCTCAATGATTTCCCCCTTCTCCATTACAGCTACCTTGTTGCAAATCCGCTGAATGACCGACATCTCATGGGTGATGATCAATATGGTGATCTTGTATTCCTTGTTAATTTTGCGAAGCAAATCAAGAATAGACTGCGTGGTCTGCGGATCGAGTGCCGAGGTTGCCTCATCACAGAGCAAAATGGACGGGTTGCTCGCAAGCGCCCGGGCAATCCCGACACGCTGCTTTTGTCCGCCGGAAAGCTCGCTGGGATAACTATTTGCCTTATCCGATAATCCTGTGAATGCCAGCAACTCTGTTACACGCCTCTCAATTTCCCGCTTGTTGCGCTTGAGCAGCACCAACGGAATGGCAATGTTTTCGAATACTGTTTTCGATTCCAGCAGATTAAAATGCTGAAAAATCATGCCGATCTTCTTCCTTACTTTTCGCAGCCCCGAGGTCGAGTAGGCATTTAAGCTCTCCCCTTCGACAAGAACCTCACCGGTCGTTACTTTCTCCAGACGATTGACCAAACGGATAAGCGTACTTTTTCCCGCACCACTGAATCCGATAAAACCAAAGATATCTCCTTTATCCACTGTGATATTTATATTTTTTAACGCTTGAATGCTTAAGCCTTTTCTTACATAGGTTTTGGATACATTCCTAAGTTCAATCATAGCTCCTAACTCCTCCCGCTCCATCAAGTATGTAAAATCTCTCTGAGTTGATTTCTTTCCTATGGCACGAACATCGAATCAAATTTAAATCCGAGTATTTTAGTAAGTTTTATAGAGTATACTACTTCGATTTTATATTGATGTCAATATGTGTTTTAAGTTTGGTGCAAGCATTTCTTTCTTTGCATAAATGAACATGATATTGCAGATGGTATATGCCGAAGTATACACATCTTACCCGAATCAGGGCGGAAGCGGAGGAACATAGATGAAGCAAATTTTTACCTTGTGGCTATGCATTGCATTGATGGGGATGTCCACAGTTATGGGAGAATCAGCATCAGCTACCCAAGCTGTGGACGGACAGCCGTATCATTTTGGATTTAAAAAAAGTAAGGGAGGCGAGCTGCCTTCCATCGCACAAGAAGGCTTTATGCACCTGATTGAAAGACAAGGCGGCATCTTTTTGGGGGATACGACTAAGAAAGAATTGTTTCTTACTTTCGACAACGGATACGAAAATGGATATACTCCCAAGGTGCTGGATGTATTGAAAGCCAAAAAGGTTCCGGCCGCCTTCTTTGTAACCGGGCATTTTGTAAAAGACCAACCGGATTTGATGCGCCGCATGGCCAGCGAAGGCCATATTATTGGAAACCATTCATGGAGCCATCCTGATATGAGCACCATTTCTTCGGCAGAGATTCGGTCTGAGCTGGATCGGGTACGAACTGCGTCTGCAGAGCTGACTGGGCAAAAGGAAATGAAATATGTCCGGCCACCGCGCGGCATTTTTAATGAAAAAGCATTGGCATCCTGTGGAGAAGCCGGATACACGAGTGTGTTCTGGTCGGTGGCCTACAAGGACTGGGACACGAATATTCAGCGAGGAACAGACTATGCCTATCGCCAAGTTATGCAGCAGCTCCACCCTGGAGCGGTCATTTTGCTCCATTCTGTATCCAAGGATAATGCCGAGGCACTTGGCTCGATCATTGACGAGGCTCGCAAGCAAGGATATGAGTTCAAAAGCCTGGATGACCTTAAAGTTAAGCACTATCATTAAAAATAGCATCTAACTTAATGACTCAATACCGTCATCAGCCCGATCCACATCTGCCCTAGCAGACTGTGTGAATCGGGCTGATTAGTTTACGAATAAGGAAGGTCATGGATATCCGTCATGATTCATCACCATGCTGAACTGGCTGCCTACGCGACTGAATCTATCCCCAATGAGGGGGAAAATCAAGAAGAGCGGATTATCGCCAAAATACGTGAATTGGCTGAAACAGTAACTATTTAGTCCAACGCTAAGGAAGGGAAGTCCCCTATGGGCCTCCCCTTCCATTTACCATCCACAGGATAACAACGCCTATTTCAAGGTTAGCTTATACACTCTAGCTTCATAAGGCCGCAACTTCAAGGCGTGTAAATTTTCTCCTTTTACCGGTTCGTAGTTGGAGAGAAGCAGCTCCGCCTTGGCGGCAGGAAACTCCTCACCGTCGGGCCAGTGGAACACGGGATCACGGTCAAAGAAATTCAAAATGACTAGCAAACACTCTTGTCCCAACATGCGTGAAAATACATATAGCTCTGTATCAAGTGGCAACAACAGCTTGTATTCGCCATAGACTATGACCTCATGTTGTTTGCGCAGAGCAATCAACTTACGATAATAGTGGAAAATTGAGTTCGGGTCATTTCTTTCTGCTTCTGCATTAATGTGCGTGTAGTTATCATTAATTTTCATCCACGGCTCTCCATCGGTAAATCCGGCTGCAGGTCCGGCATTCCACTGCATGGGAGTACGCGCATTATCCCGACTTTTTCGCCAGATCGCGGCCATAATCTGCTCCTCCGGCTCACCGAGCTTCCGTTGCTGCTCATAGTAGTTTAACGTTTCCACATCCCGATAATCATCAATCGACGGGAAGGCAATATTCGTCATCCCAATTTCCTCACCCTGATAAATATAAGGTGTACCCTCAAGCATATGTGTGAAGGTTGCCAGCATTTTGGCGGATTCCACACGATATTGTCCATCATTCGCAAAACGGGAGAGAGCCCGTGGTTGATCGTGATTGTTGAGATAATTGGCATTCCATCCTTCCTGATGAAGCACCGTCTGCCAACTACTCATTATTTTTTTCAGTTCCACCAGCGTCCACGACTTGTACTTCCATTTTTCCGTTCCTAACCCTTGTGCATCAATAAACATGTGCTCAAACTGGAACACCATATTCAGCTCATGCCGCTGATCTCCCACATAATCCAGTGCCTGTTCCGGTCCTAAACCGGACGTTTCACCGACCGTCATTAAGGGATACCGCTCCAATACTTTTTCATTCAGCATCCGTAGAAGTACATGTACCTGCTCCAGGTTGGAAAAGAGCTGATAGGCACGTACCAAGGGTTGTTTGTCCGGATTATGGGCATCTGGTAGCCCTTCTGCTTTGACAATATGGGCAATGGCGTCAAAGCGGAAGCCATCGACTCCCTTTTTTAACCACCATTCCACCATACGATAGAGTTCACTCACCATCTCTTCATTTTCCCAGTTCAGATCCGGCTGATGCTCGGAATACAGATGCATGTAATATTCGTCTGTAAGCTTGTCATATTTCCACACAGAACCGGAGAAATACGATTCCCAGTTGTTCGGATATCCGCCATTTTTGCCTGTTCGCCATATGTAGTAGTCTCGCTTCGGATTATCCTTGGATGAGCGTGACTCCGTGAACCACGGATGCTCATCCGACGTATGGTTTAATACCAAATCCATCATAATTTTGATGCCTCGTTCATGCGCCTGATGAAGGAGCTCATCAAAATCCTCCATCGTTCCAAACTCATCCATAATGGCATAATAATCGCTAATGTCATATCCATTATCGTGATTGGGCGACTTATATATCGGGCAAATCCAGATCACATCAATCCCTAGCTCAGACAGATAATCAAGCCGAGACAAAATGCCGCGCAGGTCCCCTTTTCCGTCTCCGTCAGAATCCTGAAAACTGATCGGGTATATCTGATAAACAACAGCTTCCTTCCACCATATTTTTTTAGGCATGTTTCCCTCCTGTATCTTCTCTGTACATCCAATAGCTTATGCTCTTAACATACACGCAATACCTGTATGCGAATCGTTGGTGCAGAGAAATAAGGGACTTGTAAGCTTGCTCGGGCGCATAAGCAGAGCTGCTATAGCCTACGATATATTTTTAATTTAATTTTTGAAAAACAGGTTGTATAAATGGACTTGGCGTTACCTATATTTATGAACTGCCCATATACTTGAACCAAAAGCGGTGCCATTCTTGAATTTAGGGAGGAATGTATATGAACCTTCGACCCAAGGAGCCAAAGGATCTGATTGTGGAATCAGCTGTAATCCCACCCAACATCCATGTGGATGTGGAGTCAGCCACTGAGGGGGGAACACGCCGTCTGATGCTTAGCGATAACCCGGAGACGCTTACCCATGTAACGGTACCTACCGAGCAAGCCACTTTGTGGCATGATGTGGTTCGCACCACAACCCGGACAGTCAAGCACCGGATTTTCGGCTGGCATTATAACAAAATAGGCAGCCCTGTTAAACTGGGCATCACCATAGAGAATAAAAGCACGGCTCGCCTGCAAGTACGTCATATTGAACGTGCCCTTGAGATTGTACCCGAGGACGGCAACTGGATTATTGATGTTGGGCAGTCTATTGCCAAAAGCTGTTTGGCGGGTACGATGAAACGTCTGAAGCCAGTAGACCGTCACAAATTCGGCAGAGGCACCGCCTTGCTGGAGGAATTTGAGCTACCCGAAGGATCGCTGGCTGGATTCATCTATGACCTCACGGTAGAATATGCCGAAGGCCACGGTACGCTGGACTATGTGATTCGCACCGTAGTCAGCAAAGATACGCAGACGGATCTGCGCGAGATTCACAAGGATGCACTCCCTCCTGTACCCCCGCCGCAGGCGCACCCACGGGGAGTATGGTCCTTTTCTGAAACAAATGCGCGCATGCCGGAGTATGTAGTAGGGCAAAGCGCCAACTACCGAGCATGTGCCACTAAGAAGCTGAACGGCGAAACTCCTGCAGATCTGCTGTTTACAGGGGAACGCAGCGAGCTGGGGCCTGCGCTTGATAATCGCGGACAATTCGGAACGATATATAACGCAACCATTCCTATCGTTAATCACAGTAGTGAGGTACGTACCGTACGAATCTATGCCAATCCACGTGGAGGCGCGTTCGCCGGGTCTGTACGCGTGGATGGTCATGTATATGGTATCCCCTTGCTACAAGATAATACCAAGGTATGCCGACTGACTGACATCCCCGTCCCTCCTGGCCAGTCAAGCTATTCTCTTAGCTTCATGGTTGCAGGTAGCGCGACCACTCCGCTGGGTTTATACGTTATCACGTTATAATCGCAATAACACTAGATGGATACATGAACCGCCTCAATAGTGCAAAGAATATAATTAAGATGTGATTGTTCTAAAATACTAAATAACCCGGTGACCATAGATCATCGGGTTATTTATGTCGATTTTCTTATAGAATACGCTATTTCAGATTATACTACTCTGCTCAGTATAAAGTTGGAAGGCGGTGTAGGCTCCGGCTTACCAAACAAATAACCCTGGGCCAGTGACACACCTGCATCGCAACAAAATTCAAAATCCTCCTTTTGTTCTACACCTTCAGCCAACACCTGACCTCCAAAACGAAAAGCGGATTCCACTATCCCAGTAATTTGCCGTTTCTGATCACTGTTATGATGACAGCCATCAATTATACTGCGGTCAATTTTAACATAATCGGGCTGGAGGCAATTCATAAGCTCTGTCGTAGAATAGCCTGCTCCTACATCATCCAGTGCCACTGAAACTCCCCGTGTACGATACTGTTCAAAGATTTGATGCAAAAAATTCAGGTCGTCTATTTCTTCCGTCTCTACGACCTCAAACACAAAATCCTCCGTATTCATAGATAACCGTTTAATCGTCTCAAAGGTATGATTCAAGCAATAAGCCGGATTATAAATGGTTGAAGGGAGAAAGTTAATAAATCGTTTAATCCCCGCCGGAAGGCAGGTCGCACTTTTTTCAATAGCGGAAATACGAGCCGAGCGATCCAAATGAGCATGCAATCCAGCTTCACGGGCGACTTCAAACAGTCGGAAAGGCTGAAAAGACTTATCTGGCTGTGATGGACGCAGCAAAAACTCAAAGCCGATGATATTCAGCTTGTAGTCAACAATAGGCTGCATATGGCTGGTAAAGTTTTGATTATTAATAATACTCACCAGATCCGGATGTTGCAGTCGAGCTTGCAATTGACCAAATAAAAGCCATTCCTCAAATCCCTCAACATGTTGCAAGCCAGTCACCACAACTTGCATTCGGCTCAAGCACTCCTGCGGCAGACGAGCCAGTCCGTTAACCAGCTGTTCCAACTGTGTACGGCTGTCATAGCGAAACACGATGTTACCCTCACACCAATGTTCTTGTTTCATTTGTTCCGATAGCATGCCCAAGCCCTCTAATGCTGGAGTAAGCGACACCCTAGAATGCCTAATTTTCAGCAATCCTTGATCCTTAATAGGTAATATGATGCTGCAATTGCTGCAAGTCATAATGGTCCTCCTCGGAACAATTTCCCGGTTTTTTCACCATTATATCACAAATAATTAGAACAAAAGCACTATATAATTACGTGTTTTTACAAAAAATAAGCTTATTCTCAACAACAACTTAGGACTTAAGTACATATTCGACAAAAACAAAACCTTTTTTGCACTCATGATAAACGCAGGTACTGTTGTATTTGATATCAAAAAAAGCAGCAAGTCTCTTGTTTAAAGAGACTTACTGCTTCATTCTGATATGGAGTGGAAACTAAAATTCCAAGTTACTTGGACGCCTTTGGTTTCGTTGTTTTAGCTGGTTTTGCAGCTGCAGGTTTAGTCGTTTTAACAGCTGGCTTCGCGGTTGCTTTCGCAGGTGCCGCAGCTTCCTTCACAGACGTCGTTGCTGCACTAGGCTTAGCGCCAGCTTTCAAGCTGTATTTGGCAAACCCGTCTGCCGCGCTGCTCAAGTATGAAATTTGTTGATTTCCGGCCAGCACATCTTTGGCATCAGGAGAGGACTCAAAGGTAACCTTGGCCTGACCAAAAGGAGCAATAGACCAGTTGCCGTCCGCTGACGGGTTAATCGTTCCGTTCGTACGGATATAATCAACAACGACTTGGCGACTTTCATCTGGTGCTGCCATCACAATACGTTTGCCATCTGGGTTGGCCAGTTTGGAGGAGGAAGCACGATAGTTATTGGTCGCAACGATAAATTTCTGTGCAGGATCAATAGCCTTCCCATTGTATTGCAGATCCTTGATGCGATGGGCTGAAGAATCAATAATAGTTCCCTTGGCATCATATCGTGCAGGCTGAGTTACATCAATCTGGTAATTCACACCGTCAATCACATCAAAATTGTAGGTTGGAAAATCCTTGTTGATCAGCGATTGTTCCTCTGTTTTGCTAGGATCAATGCGGTTGAACTGACCCGCAGACCATTCCAGCCACTCCTGAATTTCAGCACCAGTAACTTCTACGGCATGAACCGTGTTCGGGTACACGTACAGATCGGACACGTTTTTAATCGCTATTGTACCTTCAGGAATGTTGGTATAATACTCGGCACCGTTGCGACCACCGGCTTTGAATGGAGCGCCTGCCGATAATACTGGGAGATTTTCGTATTCTGTTCCTTTAAGATGGTTTTGAACATACCATTTCTGTGCATTTGTCACAATTTGAATGGACGGATCATCCTGCACTAATGCAAAATAGCTGGTAATCGGTGCAGTCGTTGTACCGACAGGTTGACGAACATAATCCAGCGTTCCTTGATGCTCTTCTTTAATCGCGTCTTTCAGTTTAGTGTCAGGAGTAAACTGCAAAGCATGGTTTGTGGTGCTCACAATTGGCCGCACTTGAGACTGAGAATTGATTACATTCCACTCACGGTTTTTCTTTTCCAGGCTCAGATCAATAATGCCCAGATCCTTGCCCCACGAAGAAGCTTCTACAGCTGGTACACCATTAATAGTTCCTTTATCCAAATCTACGCCCTTCATATCTTTAAAATCAGGGCCAGGGAAAGATTTATGAGCATGCCCAAACAGAATCGCGTTAATTCCGTCCACCTGGCTCAAATACTTAACGGCATTCTCCATCATTGGCGTTTGCGGCACATCCTCATAGCCTGTATGTGCAAGCACGACAATAATGTCAGCACCTTCTGTTTTCATTTGTGGAACAAACTTTTTGGCTGTTTCCACGATATCCTTTGTAACGACCTTATCCTTCAAATTAGCTTCATCCCACTGCATAATTTGAGGTGTTACTAGACCGATGACACCCACTCTGAGTGTATGCTCTTCGCCCTTCTCATCCGTTACTGTTTTGTCAAGAATCTGATAAGGGGTAAAATAATTTTTAGTAGCTTGACCCTCATTATCAACATAGACGTTCGCATTTACGTAAGGAAAATCAGCACCCTTGAGCGATTTATCCAAAAAGTCGAGGCCAAAGTTAAATTCGTGGTTGCCCACAGTAGCCGCATCATAGCCCATCAAGTTCATCATCTTGTAAACCGGATGGACACCGCCTTCTTTCTCGAAGACTCTGTTTTTAGCCATATAATCGCCTAAAGGATTGCCCTGCAGCAAATCACCGTTATCGAACAGCATGCTGTTTCTTGTTTCACTACGAGCCTGTTGGATCAAGCCTGCTGTACTAATCAAGCCATATTCGTTGGTTTCTTTGTCCGAATAGTAATCATAATTCATCAGTGCCCCATGAATATCCGTTGTCTCCATGATCCGCAAATTCACCGTAGCGCTATCGCGAGAGTCGCTAGCTGCCCAGGATGGAGCGGCTGAAAACACCAGTAGGCTACAAGCTACAACTGCTGCTGTAAACCCTTTAAACCAATTTTTACGAAATAACAAAATATACCCCTCCTTATTAAGGTGTATGCCTCATATACATACTTTTGCACATATATGTAAGCTTTGAACCCACCATTCCTATTTTAATCCAACGCCAGACAAAAGAGTAGTCATTTGCTTAAAATATTTATGAAAAAATAATTATTTTTCGCATAAAAAAAGCCAGTAAATCTCCTGAAAAGGTTGGAAATTTACTGGCTTGTCTGTTATATTGTTTCTATTTCGTCCACACCTGGCGCTCCGTTTGTTGACCAACGTACTCAATACGAGTCGGATTGACGTCTAAAATGACATAATCGGGATCATCAGGTCCGGAAAACCACTTTTTCAGAGAATCATTCCACACTTGTTTGCGTAACCCCTCATCAGCTGTAACCTGGGCGGTAGCCTCCACTTCCAAGACTTCCTTCGTACCACCCACTTCATAACCCAGCAGCAGATAAGCATTCGGATTGTCCTTTAGCTCTTCCACTTTATGTGTTTTGCGATCCGTCGCCAGATGAATGTTCATTCCATCGTTAAAAAGGGCCATATAGCGCACTTTCGGTTTTCCGCCCTCTACCGTACCTAACGAGCAAAATTTGTTGTTATCCAAAGCCTTCACAATGGCTTGTTCTAGCTGACTGCGATCCAATGTATCCGTTTTACCCACAGTACAACAACTCCTTTTTACGAATTAGAATTCTATAGAGTCTATGCCACTTGGCACCAGCTCTCCTAAACATACAGTGTAGCTGTTCTGAAAATAACATGACCAGAACAAATCTGAATGATTCATGTTCATTTTCAGATCAAAGCTCACAGTAAAAGTGTACCCTGTCGTTCGGCAAATGAACCGTGAGCGCTTCCTTAAGGCTGGACAGACCCGCCTTCAAGGCATATAATCGTCGTAGTAAACCCGAATAAACGAACCCATTAAACCATACAATGCCAGGGGTGCTGGAATCGGCCGGCTGAGAGTGTGTCCCAAGACACTGACCCTTACAACCTGATCTGGGTAATGCCAGCGTAGGAATGCTTAAGCAAGATGTGCCTTTTATTAAAACAGGACATCCCTTACTTTGGTATATACAAGCGCAAGCGTCCCGGAATCCCGGGACGCTTTTTTTGTTGAAGATGAAGTTGTTGGAAAGATTGCATTCCGGCAGATGTTATTTTTGTGAAAATGGGGAACATAAGCTGTCTGATTGGACGGACAACGGGTAATTAAAAAGGAGAGAACACAACGATGAAGCGCATGAAAATGTTAAGCCTGGGTCTAATCAGTCTTTGGCTCATGGCTCTGACTCTGACCGCTTGCGGCGGCAATCCCCCTACATCTCAAAAGGAGGCTCCTGCTGCCGACACTTCAACGTCTACCTCGGCAAAGGGGCTCAAAGATGTTAAAGTCGTGCTCGACTGGACACCCAATACGAATCACACAGGACTCTATGTCGCCAAGGACAAAGGATTTTACGAAAAAGCAGGCTTGAATGTCCAAATTGTTCAACCAGGCTCAGGCGGAGCCGACCAAATGGTTGCTTCGAATGCTGCACCTTTTGGTATCAGCTATCAAGAAGGCGTCACTCAGGCTCGCATCCAAGGCGTGCCGCTCGTATCCATCGCTGCGGTGATTCAGCATAACACCTCTGGCTTCGCAGCCCCGGTAGACCGCGGAATTAAAAGCCCGAAAGATTTCGAGGGTAAAAGCTACGGCGGCTGGGGTTCTCCTGTAGAAGAAGCGGTCATGAAATCCATCATGGATTCAGACCAAGGTGATGTGAGCAAAGTGAAGATCGTCAATATGGGTAATGCAGACTATTTTACAGCCGTGAAGCGGGATATTGACTTTGCCTGGATTTTCTACGCATGGACCGGGATTGAGGCCAAGCTTCGAGGTGAGCCATTGGATATGCTATATGTAAAAGATTATTCCAAAAACCTCGATTACTATACACCTGTAATTGTGAGCAATGAACAGACGATAAAAAATGATCCTGAGCTGGTTAAGGCGTTCATGGACGCTACCGCGCAAGGCTATGAATACACTATCGCCCATCCAGAAGAAGCGGCAGATATCTTAAGTAAAGCTGTGCCGGAGCTGGACAAAAAACTGGTACTCGCTAGTCAAAAATGGCTAAGTCCGCGTTATCAGGACGATGCCCCGCAATGGGGCGTACAAAAAGCGGAGATATGGAAAAACTACTCGGACTGGATGTATGAACGCAAGCTGCTCAGCAAACCTTTGGAAGTCGATAAAGCCTTTACAAACGACTTCTTGCCCAAGCGTTGATCTTGTAAATAGAGCTTGAAGTAGCCTTTGTGCCACTACGCGGACGGATGATGCTTTCCATCGCCACCGCCCCCGGATTTCCGGATTAAAGCATCAGCAGGGTAAAAATCCGGGGACAAAAGCGACCGCTTCGCTTGTACAGCACCATTCCGTCCGCTTCGCTCTCGCTCCACTTGGTTTATTCTTTAGTCTCATAGTATCTAAGCGCAAAAGCAGGTGCGCTTGTGTGTAAAAATGCCACACAACCCTGCTTTAAAAATAAGGTGCTTATAAGGCGGTTGGCAGCGTAGCGATTCATTTGAATCTGGAGAAGCGAGGTGTTCGCCTGAAAGCTTTCTTTAGGAAAGCTAGCTTCGGAAGCATATGCTCAGGGGGATTCTTACCTTTTAAATTTAATTCAAAGAATCCCGCGGCAACAGCGATCGTAAGATCAAATGAACCGTGAAGCGATCTCCCCGCCTTAATCCAATTTATTTTCCTAATAACTTAAACAAAAAAGGACAGGTGAAATTCGCATGGCTAACACATTGCTCAGTATTCAAGTCATCCCTAAAACTCCTAATAACGAAGACTCTTATCCATATGTAGACAAGGCGATTGAGGTCATCCAGCGTTCCGGCGTCAAGCATCAAGTGAATCCATTGGATACCACAATGGAGGGCGAATTGGACGAATTGCTGAAAGTCGTCAAAGACATGCATGAGGCTTTGACGGAAGCTGGAAGTCCCAGCGTCATTTCACAGATCAAAATCGCACATAACCCACAGGGCATCAGCATGAACAAGCTGACCGAGAAGTATCGCCCATGAATCCGAAAGGCAAGAACGCATCCTGGTGGAAAAGCGTATGGCCGCCCCTTGTGGCGGTCCTCTTCTTTTTAGCGGCTTGGCAGGGAGCGGTTAACTATTTACATATTGAATCCTGGCTCCTGCCAGCTCCATCCCTAATCGTACAAGAGGGCATGGCGCAATCGGCGTTGCTTGGCACCCATACATGGGCTACGGTTCGCCTGACGCTTGCGGGATTTGCTATAGGGACAGCAACTGGACTGCTGATCGCCATCGTTCTTCATACGATTCCTTTTCTCAAATCTGCTCTATACCCGCTCTTGATCCTTAGCCAAAACATTCCGATTATCGCCCTCGGTCCGTTGCTCATGGTATGGTTCGGTTTTGGCGTGCTGCCCAAGCTTATGGTCATTACATTAGTATGCTTTTTTCCCGTGGCTGTAGCGGCCATGGACGGGCTGACACGGACAGACCGTATGATGATGAATTACATGCGAATGTCAGGTGCAAGCCGCAGGGCTATTTTTCTAAAGCTAGAGCTACCACACTCCCTGCCACAAGTCTTCTCTGGCGTTAAAATCGCTGCTACCTATAGTGTGATGGGCGCGATCATTGCCGAATGGATTGGGGCCAGTGAAGGAATTGGATATTATATGTTGCTGCAAAAGTCTGCCTATCGTACGGATCTCATTTTTGCCGCTATCGGTATTATTGTTGCACTCAGCTTACTAATGTTTGTCGTTATTTTACTACTAGAGAAATGGTTGGTTCGCTGGAAACCCGATCAAGAATAGCTTCCACATATTGCATTAAAGCATCAATGAAAGGACGTGGCACATATGAGTCTGCATCCGACTGACTTGACATCACCATCCGTCGCTGATGAACAGCAACAAGCCGGAGAACTGCAGGTAATGACGCCTGCCCCTCCTGCTTTGGAATTGGACGGGATCAGCCTCACCTTCCGGGAAAAGCGAAGCTCACTGCCTGTACTGCAGGATGTATCCCTTACCGTTAAGCCGGGCGAATTTGTTTCCCTCATCGGTCCGTCAGGCAGTGGCAAAAGCACACTGTTTCACATTATCGGAGGGCTGCTCAAGCCGCAGCAGGGACGTATCCGTATGCATGGACGGGACATGACTGGTGAACGCGGGCATATCAGCTATATGCCGCAGCAGCCCGCCCTTTTCCCGTGGCGCACCACGCTGGACAACATACTGCTCGGGCAGGAAAATGCACCACGAAAGGATGCAGCAGCGGGCTCCCGATACAGCAGCGAACGTGAACGTCGAAAAGAAGCCTTGCAATGGCTCGAACAGGTTGGACTGGGCAAGTTCGCGAAGGCGTATCCGCATACGTTATCTGGTGGCATGCAGCAGCGCGCGGCCTTTCTTCGCGCCCTGCTCAGCCCACAGGAATTAATGTTGCTGGATGAGCCGTTCAGCGCTCTCGATGCGCTGACACGTGCAGACATGCAGCAATGGTTATTGCGGATGTGGGAGAAGAACCGCCGCTCTGTGCTGTTCATTACCCACAGCATTGAAGAAGCGCTGCTGCTCTCCGACCGCATTTATGTGCTGTCGGCGCGACCTGCTTCAGTGATGCATGTCGTAGATGTTCCTTTTCCCCGCCCGCGTAGGGAAGAAATCACCCTGGATCCACGCTTTATGGAATGGAAACGGACCATGACTGGCTGGATGCGCGAGGAAAAGCACAAACTGGACGGCGATATGGACACCGCTGAAAGTACTCGTAAAAACACCCTGAACGATGGGACAAATTCTTATGAATGATTGGAACGTGCACTCTCCATTGAGATCGAACGCGGCAGCAACTGTTCCCTTAATCGACGCGCACATTCATGTAGACAGCTACCCGCCTGAACAACAGGAGCTATTGCTCGCTTCGCTTGCCGACAACCATGTAGAAGCCATCATAGCTGTGTCCATGCATCTCGCCTCCAGTCAAGCCAACTTGGGCCTGGCTGAGCGTTGGCCCAGGCTAGTACGTCCCGCCTTCGGCTTTCATCCAGAACAGGCTCTGCCATCACATACCGAGCTTGACCTGTTATTTGACTGGATGGACGAACATGTACAGCAGATGGTCGCGGTGGGTGAAGTCGGCTTGCCCTATTACAATCGGCTGGAAGCTTCACGCAGTGGAGAGCCCTTTGAGCTCGCTCCTTACATAGCACTGCTGGAGCGTTTTATCCAGTTTGCAAGCAAACATAGCAAACCCATTGTGTTGCACGCTGTTTATGAAGATGCAGACATTGCCTGCGACCTTTTGGAACGTCATGACGTCACACAGGCGCATTTTCACTGGTTTAAGGGCTCTGCCGCCACGACCAAACGTATGGCCCGGAACGGCTATTATGTCTCCTTCACACCGGATCTCCTGTACGAAGAAGAAATCCGCAGTTTGGCAAGACAGTATCCGTCTGATCAGGTCATGGCAGAGACAGACGGCCCATGGCCGTTCGAGGGTCCTTTTACCGGACAGCAGACGCATCCACGGATGACTACCGAGGTCATTCGCGCATATAGCAAGCTGACCCATCAAGATGAAGCTGCTGTCCGTCAATTATTTTATGATAATACAAGACGCTTCTACTCACTGTCTGATTCGTAAAGGCATATCTGCTATTTACTAAAAAAGATTACAACCACAACTTATAGTCAAAGCAAAGAACCTCCTTATGTACGCGAAACTTCAACATGCGTAATTAAGGAGGTTCTTATAGCTTTAAATAACACATATTTCTCAAATGCCACTTGTAAATTGCAGCATTCTTTATCGTTGCTCCATTTTTATTGCTTCAAGAAACCCTTCTGTTCCAAAAATGGCTTCAACTGCAAGCGCGCTGGTTCGGTCAGTCTCGTGGCCATTTGCTCAGACCAAGGTGTAGAGCGTTGACCGCCCGTACGTTCCTTCAAATATTCGGCTGATGTGTGGTCGTATACCTCTACAGCTTTCATCGTTTGGTTTTTGTCATAACCGTTCATATGCAACACACCGGACAGTGGAAGACGTGGACGCAAGCCCGTTTCCTGATCCGGTACACCAATGCACATACCGAACACTGGATATACCAGCTCTGGCAAGCCTAATAACTCGGATACCTCTGCTATTTTAGTACGAATGCCCCCGATGTAAACGATGCCCAAGCCGAGTGATTCAGCCGCCACCGCTGCATTTTGTGCAGCTAACGCAGCATCAATGGTTGCAACCGTATAATTTTCGACGGACCCTTCATAGGAAGGCTGGCCTGGCTGATGATGAATCGTCACCTGCTTCAAACGATACAGGTCTGCGCACCATACCAGAAATGTCGGGCACTGCTCGACGTAAGCCTGCCCTCCTGCCAACTCGGCCAGTTTTGTTTTTAAAGAAGGCTCGGTAACGGCAATAATGGTATATGCCTGCACATTGCTGGACGAGGATGCCATTTGGCCAGCTGCCACAATAGCTGCGAGCTGCTCGTCGGTAATGGGGTCTGACTTGAATTTTCGCACAGACCGATGGTTCATCAACAAGGAAATCGTATCATTCATGACTGCTTCACTCCTAATCCATAATATAAGCTCTTTATCTGCTTCAAGCTGTGAGTACACGAAAAGGTTCTTGCATGCTTGCATGGCACTCTTACAAATATTATGAAACTTTCGCGAATGATAAGCAACCTGACGCGATGAAGAATGACTGCATGAATTAAATAAATAAAAAAACACAAAAAAAAGCAAGTACGCACAAAGCCAAAATTGTGCGTACTTGCTCTAATTACAAAAATGATATCGCTGCAAATATCCAACAGCATGCATCTGCCGAATACATCAATACGTTTACAGCTTCACCCGCTGGAGACGCAGCGCATTCAGTACAACCGAAACAGAGCTGAATGCCATGGCCGCTCCCGCCAACCATGGAGCCAGAAAGCCCAAAGCAGCAATCGGAATGCCGATCACGTTATAACCGAGCGCCCAAAACAGATTTTGCCGTATGTTTGTCATGGTCCGGCGACTCATTTCGATCGCGTCCGGAATGCTATTCAGGTTACCACGCATGAGAGTAATATCGGCAGCCTCCATG
Organism: Paenibacillus sp. T2-29; assembly: GCF_052921365.1. NCBI lineage: Bacteria > Bacillati > Bacillota > Bacilli > Caryophanales > Paenibacillaceae > Paenibacillus > Paenibacillus sp. T2-29. Next base: position 49,493 of record NZ_JBREVE010000014.1, read on the forward strand.
GCCACATCTGTACCTGTGCCCATTGCCATCCCTATATGGGCTGTAGCCAGCGCTGGCGCATCGTTAATACCGTCCCCGACCATGGCTACGATCTTGCCCTGGTCCTGAAGTCGCTTCACTTCCTCGGCCTTTCCTTCAGGCAGCACTTCCGCCAGCACCCGTTCAATTCCCGCCTCGGCGGCAACGGCCTTTGCCGTCCTTTCATTGTCACCTGTAATCATAATGACTTCAATGTTCATCGCCCGCAGACGGGCAATAGCTTCCCGCGATGTTTCTTTAATTGTATCCGCCACGGCCACTAATCCGGCATAGGAACCATCCACAGCGACAAGCATTGCCGTTTTCCCTGCGCCTTCCAGTTCATTCATTTGCTGCTCGGTTGAGTCATCCATCGTGATGCCTTCCCTGCTCATTAATCGGCGTGTGCCCACCAATACCTGCTTGCCCTCCACAGAGGCCTTCACACCATAGCCTGGAATATTTTCAAAATCCGTCGGGCCCACTAGCTCAATACCTCGATCAGCAATTCCTTTTACAATGGCTTCCGCCAGCGGATGCTCTGAGCTTTTTTCTGCCGCACCGAGCAAACGCAGCAAATCCGTTTCAGCCAGGCTGCTCGCTCCAACTATAACATCTGTCAGCTCTGGCTTGCCGTTCGTAACCGTACCTGTCTTATCCAAAATCACTGCGTTGACGGAACGGGTCATTTCCAAATGCTCGCCGCCCTTGAACAAAATACCGTATTCAGCAGCACGTCCCGATCCTGCCATAATGGACGTTGGGGTGGCCAATCCAAGCGCACAAGGACAAGCAATGACGAGAACTGCAATCATTTTCTCCAGTGATCCTGCAAAATCAGACGGTGTCACAAGGAAAAACCAGACGAGAAACGTCATCACGGCAACAGCAACTACGATGGGGACAAAGATACCCGAGATTTGATCCGCAATCCGCTGAATCGGGGCCTTAGAGTTTTGCGCATCTTCCACGACCTTAATAATACGGGCCAACGCCGTATCACCACCCACACGCTCAGCCTGAATACGAAGTACTCCGTTTTTATTGAGCGTGGCTCCTGTGACTGGGGAACCCTCTCCTTTTTCAACCGGAAGACTCTCTCCACTTAACATGGATTCATCCACTGCCGAACGTCCATCCACGACCACACCATCGACGGGAATTTTCTCCCCTGGGCGCACAATAAAGATGTCCTTCACACGCACTTGTTCAATTGGCAAATCTAGCTCTTGTCCATCACGTACCACACGTGCCGTTGTCGCCTGTAGGTTCATCAGGCTCTTGATCGCCTCAGACGAGCGCCCTTTGGCTACCGCCTCGAACCATTTACCGACTAGTATAAGCGTAATGAGTACCGCACTTGTCTCGTAATACAGCTCTGGCATGGTCATGACAGGCATTCCCGCCATTCCCTCCATGGCGTCAGACGGACGCAGAGTAAGGTACAAGCTGTAAAAATAAGCCGCAGACGTACCTAGCGCAACTAATACATCCATATTCGAACTTCCATTACGAAGCGCTTTATATGCTCCCACATAAAACTGCCATCCTATGATGAACTGAATTGGTGTCGTCAGTACAAGTTGAAACCATGGATTCAAGAACAGTTCCGGCACATAAATCCATGAGGTAAAGGAAAAATGAGCCACCATCGCCCACAATAACGGTAGCGACAGCACTGCCGATATCATCCACTTCCATTTTTTACGTTGGATATCCTTACTGCGGACATCCGCAATATTGTCCTCAGCGCTCTGCGGGATCGCTCCATAGCCCAGCTGTTCAATCTTGCTTACCAAATCACTAACCGTAGTACTCCCAGCAGCATATTCCACATGGGCTGTTTCCATCGCCAAATTTACCGTGGCACCTGTTACGCCTGGTATTCGGTTTAATCCTTTTTCAATTCGAGCTGCACAAGCCGCGCAAGTCATGCCCGTCACATTCAAATTGGCTTCTTCACTCACAGTTCCAAAACCAAGAGAAGCAATTTTATCGCGGAATTCTGGGATTTCCACCTGCTTGGGATCATAGGATATGGACGCCTGCTCCAAAGCCAAATTCACATTAGCCTGTGCCACGCCGTCTATTCGATTTAAACCTTTTTCAATACGGCTTGCGCAGGCTGCGCAGGACATCCCCGTAATATGAAGCGTTGTATGCTTATCACCGTCGGTCGCACGGTTTTCCATGGTAGTCCTCCTTCTACATACCCCAGTGGGGTATGTTATGTTCAAAAAGAAAAAGCTCCTAATATGGAAGCTTCTCCTTCGAACAAATCTGTTCACGCATCATACAGCATCTTAATCTTAAACAACATCATAGCCTTGGTCTTCAATGGCTGTTTTCAGAGCTTCAACGCTCAGCTTGGATTCATCATATTCTACATTTACTTGTTTCGTCTCGAGGCTGACCTTACCGGTAGCGCCTACTTTCTCCAAGGCTCCTTCTACTGCTTTCACGCAATGATTGCAACTCATGCCTTCTACGTTCAATGTAACTTGTGCCATTTTCGTTTCCTCCTCAAGGGTACGTCCATACCCATAATGTGTATACCTGCTACTTTTAACGGATTAGCTTCTTAACCGTCACCAGCAGCTCATCAATCACTTCTTGCTCTCCTGCCTGCATGCGCTCAATGACACAGCTTTTCATATGCCCTTCCAGCAGCAGCTTGCCGACACCATTAAGGGCCGACTGAACAGCCGCAATCTGATTCAGCACATCGTCACAGTAGGTATCCTTCTCAATCAATCCCTTAATCCCGCGAACCTGACCTTCAATACGGTTTAACCGGGATACAAGACTGTTCTTGAATTCTGCCGAATGATGACTTTTTCTAACTGTCTTCTCTCCATCTGTTCCACAATGAGCCCCGTGGACTTCAGTGTGGGAAACAGGTTGCTCCTCAGCCATACATCAGCCTCCTGTGTGGTGTATATGCACTCATGCATTTAATATATACCCATCATAATATACCCCCATGGGGTATGTCAACCTTCCAGAAAAGTGTCACCTTTTCGCCTTAATTTTCGTCACCGTTTCTTCTCAAGCGAATTAAACTGATCGAAATAAGGCTGAAGCAACCTCAAATGCTCCTCGTAATCTTCTCTTTCTCTTTCAGGCAAACGATCTGGATACAATACTCCATTTTCGCCCGTTATACGGGGAACATACCTGTAAAACTCCGTGAACAGAACACGGAACTTAACAAATTCATCCTTACTTAAAGCTTTTTTCGCATAGTCTAACTCGTCCTGTAAATCTATACTCTTATGGGTTTGGAATTCCTCCTGATTCAATTTATCAAAGTACGGTTCCAACTCGGCGGTTATTCGATTATACTCACGCTGTTCATCGACGCTTAAACGCTCCTTATGGAGCATCCCGTTTTTGTCCGTTATTTTAAGATTATAGGCTCCTAGTTCCTTTAGTAATTCCATAAAAACACTAAACTCTTCCTTCGACAAACGTCCCTGTGCTTGTTGAAGCTTCGATTCTACTCTTGTATATTCCTCTGCCGTCCCTCCCATTTCAATTAGCTTTTCCTGCGAGCCATACAGCGTATCAGTCAAGTAAGAGTATGCAGCAAAGGCACCTGTCGGGATCAATAATGCCGCTACAAGAATCGTTGTCACGATATACTTTTTCATAGGTTTAGATCCTTTCCCTTTAATTCGCTCAATTTGTATCATGATATTTTCCTTTAACTCAATGGGAGGAGATAAGTGGTTATCCTCATGCTGCATCACCTTACGTAGTTCTTGCTCAAGCTTCATGGATTTTCTCCACCTTTCCGATCAGAAAATGTCCCTGCCGCTCTTTCGAACGGAGCTTTTGCAAAGCCGCGTGAATTCGTGACTTCACCGTACCTAACGGTATGTCTAAAATGTTTGCGATTTCCTCTTGGGAATACTCATGCAAATAGTGCAATACAATCACCTGTTTTAGCTTGAACGATAGCTGCTGAACTGCTTGAAGCAATACATGATTTGCAACCTTGTCCACTATTTCCTCAGAAAAATCAAACGCTGCATGATGCTCCAGACTCTCAGCCTTACTTGTGATTCGCATCCTCATCCATCTTTTTCTCCGATACGCCCGAATTTGACGCATAACAATCCCCATCAGCCAAGGTTGAAAAGATCTATTTGTATCAAATGTCTCCAGTGATTTATACACCTGTATATAAATTTCCTGAACCACATCATCAACGTCTGCCTTTTCCTCCAACAGAAAATGCACTGATTTATAGACCGTATGAATCGTGTAATCATAGAGCTCCTTATAAGCTTCGCGGCTGCCAGCCAGTGTCTCTGCAACAAGCATTGTCATCTGATCATCCTGTGCCAATCTGACCACCTCCTTGCACTGTTCGATCCTAATCTCCTCCTCTCTTTCGGCTCATACTCTATATTGGAAGGAACGGGGAATATCGTTCGATTTTTTTGTCTCAATAACAGGGAGACAGGGTATGGTCGGTTTTGTATTAGGTAAATTATTCTTTTGTTTAATTCCGACCATACTGATCCTGCTGTTTATTTGATTTGCATTCTAATTCACAAACCTTCTCGTATGTACTTAAAACAGACACCCCTCCCCACGAGGGAAGCCGAAGATATCTCGATTGTAAAACGATAAAAAAACACCCATGGTCTGAAGTGGTTCATGCATCAGTCCATGGGAGTTTTCAGTTCAAATTGCCTATTTTAAGCCTTCGCGCGTGCTTCCTTGGCAAGTACAATAAAGCTTAACAGCGCACCAAGCTCTGCTATAGCAATCACAACCGCCATCGGTACGGGGGTTGTTCCACTACCCAAGCCCACCAACGGTGAAGCGATGGAGCCAAGCAATAGAGGCAGCAAGCCAAGCATGGCGGACGCACTGCCTGCGGAACGCTGCTGACTCTGCATGGCCAGTGAAGTCGTCGTTGTACTCACAATACCTACGCAGGATACGACAAAAAACATCGGAATTAATACGGCTAACAGTTGGCCTCCGGTAAAAGCTACGGTAAGCAAGCTGATCCCGGCTACAGCCGCAATCACCAGACCTGACAAGAGCAACTGTCGCTCGCTAAATCGACCCACGAGTCTACCCGTCAACTGGGAAAACAGTACAATTCCTAAACCATTCACTGCAAAAATGATGCTATAAGTCTGGGGGGAAACCCCGAAAATATCCTGAAGCACGAAAGGCGAGCCAGCAATGTACGCAAACATCGCCCCTGTAATCAGCGCCTGTGAGAGGGCATAACCCATAAAGCGTCTATCTGCAAACAGATGACCGAGTGTTCCTAGCGTCTGCTTCAAGCCACCGGATGAACGGCGGTTCGTTGGCAACGTTTCTGGAAGACCCAATACGACGGCTATCAGCATGGCCACACCAACTACACACAGCACCATGAATACACCGCGCCAGGAAACAAAATTCAAAATGACACCGCCCAGCACAGGTGCAGCAATGGGAGCCACACCATTCACTAGCATGAGCAGTGAGAAAAAGCGTGTCAGTTCTTTGCCCGAGTACAGATCACGAGCCACAGCTCTGGAAATCACGATCCCCGCCGATCCCGTAAGCCCTTGAATAAAGCGAAGCGCAATGAGCACACCGATATTCGGCGCAAACACACATAACAGCGATGCTGCAGCGTACAGAATTAGCGAGATCACCAGCGGTCCTCTGCGACCCCTCACATCGCTAAGCGGACCAGCAACGATCTGACCAACGGCCAGTCCCAACAGACAGGCTGTCAAACTAAGCTGTGCCAGCGAAGTAGTCGTATGCAAATTGTCGGCTAATGTGGGCAGTGACGGCAAATACATATCTATGGACAAGGGTCCGAAGGCACTTAATGCACCCAGAACAAAGGCAATCCATAATATTCGTGATTTGGTCATATCTGCGGCAACCATTACCGTATTGGATAACCGGTTCATGATAATAATCATCCTTTTCACTAAAATATAAATAATGACTTCAATTTATTATGATATCATTCATTTCGTCTGGCTTCGAATAATTACACGCTAATCCGCATTTTTTTTTCAAAACTGCTATAAATCAGGCAGGAATTTACCAATTTCAGGTCGAATTACACGGTAACCAAAACAAAAAAATTGTAGAATCTGGAGAATGATAATGGTCTATGATGGAGTGCTGCTGGGTCTCATTGTAGGTCTGTTTAGAGGAGGCTGGCGGCAAGGGCTGATCCGTTTCAGTCACATTCGCCTTATAGCCGGCTGGATGTTCCCCCTGCTGCTGCTGGTGCAATTCATTATTTTTTATGCTCAGGAAAAATGGGCTTGGCTGGCAGCTATGAACGGGTATCTATTTATGGGAGTCTACGTAGTCGGATTGATATTTCTCTGGTTGAACAGACATCATAAGGGATTCAAGCTTATTTTAATCGGCGTATTATTGAATTTTATCGTGATGGCGGTAAATGGCGGCAGAATGCCGGTCTCGTTGAGCGCTTCAGAGGTGCTGGGCCCCTATTATACAGATATGCTTAAATCCGGAAGTGTCATCTCGAAACATTACATGATGGATGCGAGCACGCGTTTATCATTGCTTGGTGACATCATCCCCCTTTCCAAGCCCTATCCCCGCACGCAGGTGATTAGTATTGGAGATGTCGTCATGAACTTCGGGATGTTCCTGTTTATCCAAAATGTGATGGTCGTAAAAAGAAATAAGGATAATCAGCAAGAAACCAATCCCCGCCACGCCTAGTTCAGACCTTATTCCAAGGAAGGGAGGGAACATTATGAAAAACTTGAAATACTCCCGTGTGATTATCAATGCTATTATCGTTGCTTCTGTCGTAATCGCTTTGACTTCCGGTTACAAAATCGGGGGCTAGTCACCGATAAGATAAAAAGGGAAGCACAGGCTCAACAAAACAGGCTGGATTCCGGCCTGTTTTTTCATGTGAAATTTTCGATTACAAAATTGTAAATTATCCCATTCACCCCTGGTAGCTTTGACATCAAGATACGACAAGGCAGGAGAAAAAATGATGAGTATATTAAAAAAGCTGCAAGAACGGGTTACCACGACGGGAATATACGTATTTTTCATGTGTATGGTAGGCCTGATCGTCCTCTTGTATACGAACCATTGGTCCTTTTTGCACTATTCAACGACAGAGTGGGTCACGATCTATTCCTTATTGGGAGCAGTTCTGATTTTGGAGCATTTTACATTCCAGTTGCCACCAGCCAGTAACAAGCAGTCCATGGATTCCTCCGTGTACCTCGCTTGTATTTTTGTGCATGGCACTGAAATTGCCATTTTGATTTTGCTGTTCAATGTGATTATTGCTGCGTTTCGGCATACAGAACTGTCCTGGTGGAAACATGCAGTCAATTTTTCCATTTACGCACTTTCTATTTTCGTATCGTCAACCGTATTCGAACTAAGCGGCGGAACGCAGGGAGCCCTAAACGAGGACCATTTTACTTCCTACCTGCTGGCATTGATCTGCTACTTTACGGTGAACACAATCACCCTCGGCATCTACTTCTATATCGCATATAAAGGGTCGTTCAATGAGCTCAAACAGGCTTTTTTGGCTGAATCCCTGCTTGTATACTTATGTACACTCATCCTGTCTTTGGTGTTGACCACGCTGATTTATTACAACGGAATTTTAGGACTTTTGCTGTTCCTGGGCCTAAGCATGCTCTTATCCCACGCGTTCAAGCAAATGTTCACGATGTATCGTGAGATTGAAGAAAAAGCCAACACGGATCGCAGAACAGGGTTGTACAATCACAGCTACTTTGAAAATACGCTTGAAGCTGAACTGAATATATCCAGATCGCAGAATATTCCCCTAAGTCTGGCGCTGATTGATATTGATGATTTCAAAAAATACAATGATCATTTCGGTCATCTCAAGGGTGATCAACTACTGGGGTTTCTCGGTGAGTTTCTGAAAAAGGAAACGTTCGGTACTCACATTACCGTATCCCGCTATGGTGGAGAAGAATTCACTCTGCTTATGCCCGATCATACCGCTGAACAAGCTTATGAAAAAGTCAATGCTATCCGAAAAAGACTGAATGATTCCCGTTACGAGGGAGTCGAAATTTTCCCACACGGGTGCCTGTCCTTTTCCGCAGGCATTGCACAAAGCCGCATTGACATCTACGACAAATCACAGCTGGTCGATCTGGCGGATAAAGCACTGTACTACGCCAAGAAACAGGGCAAAAATATCGTTCATACACACGGCAGTCTAAATGAAGTGGAACGCGAGGTCGATCTGGGACAAGATATCCGTGATCTTGAGCAGCAGCTCAATCTGTTCTTGTACAAGGATATTAACACCTTCAAGCATTCCAAACGGGTATTCAGATATGCAGCGGACATGAGCGATGTGCTTCAGCTCGGTCCAAAGGATAAACGGCGTTTTTTACTGGGAGCCCTCATTCACGATATCGGAAAACTGGAAATTCCCTGGAATATTCTTAATAAAAAAGAGAAGCTGTCCAGCGAGGAATGGCGGATGGTACAAGCTCATGTCATGTGGGGCAAACGTATTGTCGAAGCCAACGAAAGATTCATAGATTTAGTTCCTTTTGTGGAGCTGCATCATGAACGTTATGACGGGGGAGGCTATCCGTTTGGCTTCAAGGGCGAGCAAATCCCAAGGCTGTGTCGGATGCTGACAATCATCGACTCTTTTGATGCGATGACAACCGAGCGTCCCTATCAACCGACCAAAACATTCGAGGAGGCCATCGAAGAATTGCGTACTTGTTCGGGAAGCCAATTCGATCCCGAACTAACGGCTATTTTTATCCAATATATTCAACATAAGCAACCTGCTTTCACGCAGTCTATAGAAGCAGGCCTCTAATGTCTCATACACTATTCCTCTTTATCCCTACCGCGAATGAAATCCAGGCGATTTCATTCGCAGTAGGGATTTTTCATAGGATTCGCGTTCTGCATGATGCTTATTATTTCAAATTTCATATAAATGTCATAATTCGTTCCATCTATTCACGCTATATGCACTATGATTAAGATAGGAATTGGTTTGTCCGTATAAAATGCTACAAATGAGGATATCCTCGCTTCAAGTAATCGAGAGAAGGTGACTTCACAGGCATGTTGTACCTGTCCAGACCAGCCCGTGCGGCTTGTCTTTTATTGCTGTGTCTCCCTCTTCTGCTCCTGTTTCCTCACTCATCGTGGGCTCATGCATTTGTCGTTGAATCCAGTCCGACCGAAAATCAGGTTTTGGACAAGTCTCCTTCTCAGGTGACTATCACTTTCAACGAAGATTTGCAATCTGCCTTCATGTCCATCAAAGTGACCGATGAAACAGGCAAGCGGGTCGACACAGGAAAAGCACAGCTCAACCCAGAGCACCCATCCACCATGGAAATCCAATTGATTCCGGGGATGAAAAATGGAATTTACACCATCACTTGGAGAGCTTTGTCCGCAGATGGACATCCAGTCAATGGAGTGATTCCATTTCAAGTAGGTAGCGGTTCCAATGCGTATACCGATCAAGCTACCCCTTCTGAAAGCTCTGGGACATCACGAATTGACTTAATCGCTGTCCGTTGGCTCCTTTACATAGGGCTATCGCTGCTTTTTGGAGCGATTTGTTTCAGACTGTTCCTCTTACCGACCATAAACCGAGACAAGAATCGCAGTGAGCAGAAGATGCTTAGTCAGCAGCCCTCTGACACATTCCCCCGTTGGACTAAGCTGCTATGGAGCGGCTATGGCATAACGTCTGCTGCCATTTTAATCAGCCTACCGCTTCAGGCGTCTTGGGATGCCGGAGTTTCCATCAGGGAGGGCTTCTCACTCCCCATTCTGGGAGAAGCGCTTCAATTTACTGGATCAGGGAAAATCTGGTTTATCCAGATGATTCTCGTGCTGCTTCTGAGCGTAACGTTAATTTATGCGATTGATCCCAGCATTTCTGATCGCCAGCGCCGTGCATGGGGCTACAGCTCCGTTCTACTAACGCTGAGCCTCATGCTGTCCAAGGCTTTTGTTGGGCATCCGGCAGCAGCTACCCATCCGGCTCCAGCCATTGTGGCAGATTTCGTCCACCTTGCAGCGTCAGCCTTTTGGATCGGCTCACTTACCGTCATGGTGGTGTGCCTGCCTGTTGCCGGACCGGAGCTGCCTGTATCCGAGCAGACAGCTCTGCGACAAATCGCCCTGCGCCGCTTTGCTGGCTGGGGCATTGCTATGGTGGCGGCGCTACTCGCCACTGGTATTTATGGAGCGGTGCTGTACCTTCCGGCTCCCTCCATGCTGCTGAACACGTCCTATGGACTCGTTCTGCTCGGTAAAGCAGCGCTACTGCTAGTTATGCTGGTCTTTGCAGCCAGCCAGTTCCGCAGCGCTCGACAAGCGGCAGCGAGCAAACGAGCCGCCGGAGGATTGCGTGTCGAGCTGTCCGTCGGCCTGCTCGTGATGCTGTTGGCAGCGGTGCTCACTCACATGTCACCTGGCCAGGCACCTGCTGTACCGTTTGAGGAGACTCACACTACTGGCGAATACAGCGTTACACTGGCAGTCAGCCCGAATGCTGTGGGCAGCAATGAATTTAAGGTATCCGTTCAGGATAGCAAGGGTAATGCCGTTTCAGGTATCCAGCAAGTCACATTGACGCTTACCCCAGCTGATCCTGACCAAGATCAACAGGAATTTGTTCTGCCCGTGAAGCAGCAACAGCCCTTCCGCAGTCAGGAATTGATAACCTCCGAAGGAACATGGGCGGTAAAAGTACATGCCCTGACGGCATCACTCGATGCGGTTGATGCTGAATTTACTCTGCATGTAGGCGGTAAAAAATAATTATTTTATCTAACAAGGAGCGAAATGAAGATGAATATAACGATTCAAACAGCAAAATCCAGGTTTTCCAGGTTCACAACCTCTATAGGTTTAATTGCGGCTGGTGCCTTGCTTTTTGCAGGTATGGCCAGTGCGCATGTGACGGTCAAGCCTTCCGTTTCACAACCTAATGCGTGGGAAACGTACACGTTGAAAGTGCCTGTGGAAAAAAACATTCCAACCACCAAAGTCGCTTTAAAAGTTCCTAAAGAGGTCGTTTTCAAACAATACGAGCCTGTACCGGATTGGAAGGTAGCCACCGAAAAAGACAGCTCTGGCAAAATAACCACCGTCACATGGACGTCTGAAAAAGACGGCATTCAAGCGGGACAGTACCAACGCTTCAGCTTTGTAGCACAAAATGCAGGCCAGAATACCGCGGCAGCCTGGGACGCCTTCCAATATTACAGTGACGGAAGTATTGTGGAATGGACAGGCGATGAAGGAAGTAACAATCCTCATTCCATTACCAAAATTACGGCAGATGCCACACCCGAAACTTCTGCTCCTGCCGCAGACAGCGGACATGATTCGGCAGGCACCGCAGAGGGCCATGCGAGCACAGATACGGCCAAAGATAACAGCAGTGCAGCGCCGACCTCGGACAATGCTGCTGAGGCTACGCCTGCCGCTTCTGCTCCAGCCAGCTCTGCTGCACAAACAACAGCACTTGTCCTCTCGATCATCGCAGTCGTGCTTGGTGCCGCAGCAGTAGGCATTGCACTCAAGCGTCGCAAGTAATCTGAGTTACTAGCCTATTGAAGCTAGGTATGAGCTTACTAATGATATGAGTGAAAAGCAAAGAAGCTGGCACCTGTATAAAATGTGCCAGCTTCTTTATAATACTTTCGTATACAGAACTATAACCAATTAAGTAGTGTTTCTACACTATCGCTATACAATCACTCTAACGAAACTTTTCTCCTTAAATTCGAATGTCATGTTGTAATCTTCCCAAATAAATAAGTCATTTTGTTCTTTGGTCGTAACTATTCGATTAGCTTGTAGGGCATTTTTTAGTTCTTCACGAAAACGAATAGGTCCTAATCGAAGAAACCGTTCGATTCTTGCTGGAAGATTGTCAATCAATTCAAACTGATAAATAAAGTTATCAGGAATAAATTCATTGTATGAAATTTCTTTAATATCAACAACTTCCACATCATTCACAATTACACTTGTAATATGCGTATCAAAAAAGTTAAGTCTAGACACTCCCCACTCCATGTTTACAATATGCTCTGAATTACACAGTTGTAAAATTGACTCTTGCAAGTCCTCATAATGTAAATGGCAATAAGCCAACAAGGCGGAGTTACGAATATTGTATTTAATAAGCTCCGCCCCCTCTTTAAATAGTCTTTAGTTCCTCCGTTATTTTATGCATTTCTAAATGCTGATATTCCGAAATTTTCTCATCAAGTGCTTTTTTAAGAGCCTTGTCTACTGATTCCCTAGTAATATGCTCATACGAGAATAGTTCAAATAAACCTTTATAAAATAAATTACGCGAATTCCTTAATAATTCATAATATTCAAGATAAATACTGTGTAGATAAACCAGAACATCAACATCTAAGAAAATTGCCTTAGTATCATATTGATCATCTAAATGCTTGTAAAAATGCTCAGTCATAGTTTTAAAATTATTTTCATTAAACTTATTACTTATAAAAATATGTCCATTCAATTGTTGTTTGTCACTAAAATACTTTATATAATCATTCGCGTTCAGAGTATTTACATATTCAAGCGCTTTTCGTTGCTCTCCTTTGTTAAGATTATAACCTTGACCATTAGTATTCAGTTTACAATCATAAGAAAATACATACTGTTTCGGTCTGCTATTCCCCCTATCTTTATAAGAGAGAGTAAATATACCTTCTGGGACCGCTTTACCAGAGAGTTCTTTCCCCCACTTTTCAGCATTAGGAAATATATCCTTTAGTATAACGAACACATCATCTTCAAAATTTTTATCTGAATATTTCTTATCATTAATTTTCTCTGTTGTAATAGTTGTAAGTTCAGTGTGGGCATCATTTGCGGCAGCTGATAGATACGTTTTGGAACGTCTGTATATCTTGTCCGAAAAATCTTTAAGCATAGAAGAGAACTTACGTTCCCCTCCTATATACATTTTACCAAAATTGATAGGTTCAACGCAACTATAACTACTATAATCTATTAGTTTTTCTATTTGCCCAACAAGAATTAATAAGGTAGGCTTTAAAAGCCTATTTAGATTCTTTAGAACAGCTTTATGCAATGCCTTTTCAGTAACAAGAACTTGTATTCCTTTTTCATTCTCTTCATCCCATAAATGCAAACATTTAAATTCAGAAGAACCTACCTTAACATGATTCTCTCTAACTATCTTCCAAGGGGCCCCCTCAGTTTTACACTTATTTTTTACAAACAGATAAATAGCTTCAATATTTACAGTCAATACATCATTAGAACGCCTACGTATTCTATCCCCTTCACAATCCATACATAAAATCGGGACCTCTTCATCCTTTTCATAGGTGTACTCGATTTTACAATTGTCACAATAATAAAACCTAGTAGTTTTATCCTGAATAATATTATGGTCACGAAGTTCTCCCAGCATGGATCTGACAAATGAGCTAGGGCTCTCTATTTTAGAGATGCTAAGTAAATAATCAATTTTATCTGCTTTTCCTTCTTCAAAGTGTTCATTTGAGATTTCTGCGAATAGAGGGATACCAAACTTTTCAAAGAATTTAGAAGTTAGTATTTTTTTGTTATCAACACTTAAATTACTATCATCCATAGTAAAGATTATATTTCCATTCCCCAAAATGGTAGATCTAATACTTCTGTTACCTAAGCTAGATTTAAAATATAGACTTTCCACATCCTTAACGCTTGCTAAGTTAATTGTTCCGTTTGAATAAGCCTCTTCTACAGAAGATCAAATATCTAAACAGTCTAATTCTAGTGTGATTTGTGGAGAGTTTCTTAATGGGCTACCGCGAAATTTTATCTTGTATACCATAAAATCAGTTACTGGTTTACCTGATGCTGTAATTGTGGAACCATTAACAATACTGTTTATAAAAGTGTCTGTCTCATATGCACTAAATACTTCCGACTCAATCGGTGATAAAGCACCCAAGGTTTTATCAAGGTATGCCTTAATAGAACTTTCTTCCATAACTAACGATTTAATTTCAACTGTGTTCGTTTCTGCATCTATTAAAAAGAGAGCTTGTGATACTTCTCGGTTTCTTGGAGCAGATACAAAATCTGGTTTGGGTGCATCACTAATTTGCCTATATAGTAATATAAGGACTTTCTTAGAGTGCATTGAGTAAGAAAAAACACGGTAGTAATTTTTACTCCCTGTTCCTTTAAAAAGCGTCTCTTTGAGTTCTTTGTTGTAAGATCCTTCGTTTGCAATCTTCCTAGTCTCAGTAACCGATATTTTATTACTAAAAATATATTTCTTACCGGATGACTTACTATCCCAAACAAAACAAGTAAATATCTCTACAAGATGAATAGGTGATAACCTATATAAATGTAAGAGTTTTGCTAATGTTGAACACTCAAAACGTGTCTCCTCAAATGTTAAACCGTTATAATATCTTTCAATTGTTTTTTTCTTTCGATTAGATAAATCGTGTAATAGTAAAAGTAATCTTCTCTCTTCTAAACCAAGTTTCAAGAGGCTTTCTTTAATCCCCTCTTCATTACTATTACTACAATCTAATCCATACATTTGACATAACTCTTTTAAAGCTGAGATTCGTAATGATACTAATATTCCCGACAGCTTCTTATGAACAAGGAGAGACTCCTGTTCCATAATTGCATCATAACGAACTCCTATTTCCCTCCAAAAGGCACCATCTAAAGATTCTTTTTTATAGTGTCTATTTAATACGTACATCATGTGCTCCTTTCAATTCTCTTCCCCGGTAAAAAGGCTATTCAATTTAAAATTAGGTATAATTACACTAATTCAGTTGTTATTCATAGTAAAATAGTACCAAACAACAACTGTCTTATGTTGTAGAAAAATGTCGGACAAAAAAATATAATTTTCATTTTGAGGAAGTAAATCTAGTAAGAAACACATCTCAAAGTTGTACCAATAATGGGCTACCAGCTTAACATTCACCTATCTATCATTTTTTTTGGTAAAATGATAGAAACCTCACGATTCTAACATGATAGCATTGCAATCTATTAAGCATAGGAGATCATAGGATGAAAATCGTAAATAAGGCTCTGTTATCTAGCGTTATCTTTCTGAGTACCGCAGCGGGCATCTATAGTCCCTTGGCACAAGCGGAGGCGGGTAAGGTCAGCATCATGCTGGACGGATATCCATTGCCGTTCCCTGTACAGCCTGCCATGATGAACGGCACGACGATGGTTCCCTTTCGCGCTATTTCTGAGGCTCTGGGCATTACAGTGAAATGGGATCAAGCCAACCAAAGCATCACCGCTACCAAAGCGCAAGGCAATGCAACCAAGCAGGTGGTTCTCAAAATGGGGAGCCGCAATGCCACAGTAGATGGACAAACGGTTCAATTAACTGCATCACCGCAAACCGTACGCGGCAGCACGATGATTCCGCTGGGCTTTTTCGGGCAACAGTTTGGAGCCACAGTGAACTGGAACCAGGGAACACGGACGGTCTCTATCACATCGCCACGTGAAGCTATGTACACTGTAGGCTTCTATGCACTGTCTTCCTTTGACCAAAAATCCAAAATACCGAATTTTAATGCCGTTGCCTTCGGCTGGAGCCGAATTGATACGAACGGACAGTTCACAATGACCGGCAAAGAATATAAATGGCCTCAAGCTGCTGGAGCTGTAACTCCCGAGTCTATTCTACAGGAGGCAGATAGCCAGGGGACCTCCCCTTACCTGATGGTTTATTCTGTCGACGGTAATCATGAGCTAACCAAGATTTTGGAAAACGCGCAGCTTCAAGAACAGACCATTTCCCAAATCGTCAGCACTGCCACCGATAAGCAGTTCAAGGGCATTACGTTAGATCTTGAAGGATTAGGCTGGAGCGGCGATAAGGCCAAAGCTCGCTCCGATTACAACGCCTTTATTAAAAAGTTATCAGCCAAAGCGCATCAAGCCGGGCTCAAGCTTACCGTCGTTCTGCATCCGCTGAATAGCTCTTACACTGGCTATGATTACAAGACGCTGGGCAATCTGGCGGACGATCTGATCATCATGGCCTATGATTACGGACAAAAATCTACGCCTGAGCCACTGGATAAAGTGGATGAAGCCATAAAGCTGGCGTTGAAGGAAACCTCGCGGGACAAGCTCATTTTGGGAATTTCAATGGGTAGCGAAAAAGACAGTACCGTTAACGCCAAGATCGGTTTAGCCAAACGTTATGACCTCAAGGGAATCGCCATCTGGCGTCTGGGTATTATTGGAGAAACGGCCTGGGCGAAGATGAACGAATCGATCGAGTTTAAATAGTGTCCATTTTGTAAAAGGAATCCGTCCTTATTCCGCCCGCTAATGATTTTCATGTGTTTTCTATGAAATCATCGGTGGGCTTTTCTCATGTCTATCTTAGCAAAAATGCTTGCCTGACTTGGAAATTGTCTCCACAGGCTCGCATCCCTGTTCTCCGTAGAAGATCCCCCAGTCTCTCATAAAATCCAGCAACGGTCTTAACGTATCTCCCAACGGGGTAAGCGAGTATTCCACACGCGGTGGGTTCTCGTTATAAATTTCACGGTGCACAATGCCATCACGCTCCAATTCGCGCAACTGCAAGGTTAGCATCCGCTGTGTAATATTAGGCAAGGTCCGTCGAATTTCATTATAGCGCCGCGGTCCTGTGGTCAAATGATATAAAATGACTCCCTTCCACTTGCCTCCAATCACCCCGACAGTTTTGGCTACCGGACATCCAAAATTAACGCTAACTGTATGTTCCATCTCCTGTGCCATGTATTCCCCTTCTTTCTACAGGATGTAGGCTAATAGCCTCAGACCTATAACAAGGAACAAATATGTGCGTACTTGTTCCCTACAAAAACTTTCTATATGATAACTATATATTCGATATTAGCTCTCATTATAGTAGCAGAAAACCCATAGAGTACCAACTAAACCCATATCAAAAGGAGTACATTTTATGTCCAATACATCAGCTAAAAAGCGGGAAATTCTGGATGCCTTTTTATTCAGACATGCCACGAAGGAATTCGCCCCCGATCGCATCATACCTGAGGAGGATTTTCAATTTATTCTCGAAACCGGACGACTTTCCCCAAGCTCCGTAGGATTTGAACCGTGGCAGTTTGTGGTCGTACAAAATCAGGCATTGAGAGAAAAGCTGGCGGCGGTTTCCAGTGGTGGTCAAAAGCAAATTCCTGCGGCCAGCCACGTCGTTCTGATTTTGGCACGTAAGGATGTTCGTTATGATTCTCCTTACGTGGAGTACATGTATAAAGAGGTTAAGGGGATGTCTGACGAAGACTTTGCCTCCCTACCAGGCCGCTATAAGATTTTCCAAGGTGAAAACCAACGTCTGCTGGAAAACGAACGCACGTTATTTGACTGGGCCTCCAAGCAAACCTATATTGCCTTAGGCAATATGATGACAGCGGCAGCTCAGATCGGCATCGATTCCTGCCCGATTGAAGGCTTTAACTATGATCAGGTACATGCCATTTTAGAGGAAGAAGGATTGCTTGAGAACGGGCTGCTGGATATTTCAGTCATAGCCGCCTTCGGTTATCGTGCTCATGAACCCAAGCGGGAAAAATCCAGACAACCCCTGGAGAAGGTCACACGCTGGGTCCTGTAAATATTCGTCCAATACTGTTAGTCAATCTTTAAGTTTGACACAATTTGAACAGGCGGGCTTGCGATCACTCATCTTAACGATGGCCCATCGCAGCCCGCCTCTTTATTTAAATTTTTTTCTTCTACAACTGTTTGCTTATAGCCGTAGTCAAGTTATCCTATATAATAAGATGTATCTGCCTACAAAGGAGTACAGTACACGTGGAAAGATCAGAGATATTGACAAGGATTGTTATTGTCGATGATGAAGAGTTAGCTTTGGATTATATGAAGCGTCTGCTTGGCGAGTTACAAGGCATACATATTGCAGGAGCTTTTACGAATCCATTCGTGGCTAAGGACTATATTCTACTTGATGATATAGATATAGCTTTTTTGGATGTAAGACTTCCAGGGATCAGCGGAATTGAATTAGCACATCAAATTTTGGAGCACAAGCCCCATATTCAGATCGTTTTTGTTACAGCTTACGATAAGTACGCTATTCAGGCCTTCGAGCTTAACGCACTGGATTATCTGCTCAAGCCGGTCACGACAGAACGCCTTATCAAAACCATGAATCGCATTCTGAAGCGTGACGATCAAGCTGCCTCCATGCCTGAGAATCAGCCTTCTGTTCTCCAGTTACAGGTTTTTCAATATGTCGTCTTTACATTACCGGATCAGCAACCCACTGTTATTCAGTGGAGGACTAAAAAGACCCAGGAGTTGTTTTTGTACTTGCTCCAGAATCATGACCAATGGGTTCGCAAATCAGCCTTGATTGAATTACTATGGCCAGAATATGAAGAAGATAAGGCCTACTCTCTTTTATATACAGCCGCTTATTACATTAGAAAAACGATAGCGCCGTATCATTCCTTTTTAGAGATTTCCAATACTAATGGCGGTTATATTTTGCACACGCAAAACGTTCTGTTAGATACAGAAAGATGGGAGTCTCTCCTGGCATCCGCTCCACAGATGAACAAGGAATCAATCCCATATTATGTAAAAATGATGGAACTTTACAAAGGGGACTATTTACAAGAATATGATTTTTGGTGGGTTGAAAGTGAACGCCAAAGGCTGCATAAAATGTGGTTATCCGTATCATTAAAAATGGCAGAATGGTATAGAGGGAACTCCCAGCCTGAAGAGGCGATCTCTATTTATGAGGGCATCTGTAGTCGTCACCCCCAAGAAGAGGAAGCCTACTGGGGATTAATGAAGACTTATGCTGAGATGAATAAAAATAGCTTAGTGATCAAATGGTATGATTTATTATCATCCGTCTTATGGGAAGAGCTTCATGAGAAGCCCAATGAACAAATTACAAATTGGTTTAAAGAGTGGCAAATGGCTCATGCCTAATTTCACGACTGGGAATCCTTCTCCGTACCCGTAGAGTCCCCATTAGAAGCGTCACTTACTTCGCCTCGTTCTGTATAGAGGACCTACGGGACAGAGATATTATGTTCCTTATCTTTGTACCTGGGGAACATGGAAGCTTACCGTTGTACCCTGGTTGGGAAGACTGCTAATAGATAATCCTTTACCGTATACTTGCTTCAAACGTCGATCTGTATTCCGTAATCCAATCCCGCTATCCTGTTCTTGATGAGGACTCAGCAGACGGTCCAGTTCCTCTTGACTCATGCCCACACCATCATCAATGATCGCTATTTCTGTTCCATCCTCCCGCTGCTGAATACGAATACACAATGTTCCTCCATCTATCCGATTCATGATACCATGCCTGATTGCATTTTCTGCAAGTGGCTGAATCGATAACGGTGGCAATAGCAAGTTTATCTGTTCGTCTACTTCCCATACAATATCTAGTCTATTGCCAAAGCGTTCCTTCTCTATATAAAGATAAGATTTCAGGAGAGCAAGCTCATATTCCAGTGATACGACTCTATCCAGATTTTGAGGGTTAAAGCTTGATCTTAAATATTTGCCGAATTCCTCAATAAGATTCACCATTCTGGTGTGATCCACATGACTTAAAGATGCAATGGTATTCAAGGTGTTAAACAAAAAATGAGGTTTGATTTGTGCCTGTAACCACGCAGCCTCCATCCAAAGCCTCTCCCTTGCGGACTTTTTAACATCAGTCAAGGCACGGACCCTTGATTTTAATTCCATGGAATCCACAGGCTTCATAATATAATCGTTGGCCCCTGCAAGAAATCCCGTATATAAGTCCTCCTGCTGACTACGTGCAGTCAACAGCAACACAGGCAGCTCGGAAATGCTAAAGTATTCCCTCACACGCCGAGTTAACTCATAACCCGACATTTGGGGCATCATGACATCGGCTATTATTAAATCCCATTCCCGATGATCCAGCCTATGCAAGGCATCCTGGGCACTGGTTACAGTGACAAGGTCGTAAGGCTCCGACTCCGAGGCGAGAATGCCCTCTAACACCCTTAAATTGACCGGATCATCATCTACTGCGAGTATGGCAGATCGTGCAGAGCCTGCTGCAACTTGCATCACAGCTTCGTTCTGTAGAGCTATAAAATTAGTATCTGCTTCTTCATCCATACATACCTGCTCGTTATCTCGTGATTCGTCTGGGGTAGGTGAGGGATCGAGCGGTAGTGTGAAAGAAAAGGTTGAGCCTTGACCAAGTTCAGAACTTACACTCAAAGATCCTCCATGAAGCTCCACCAATTGCTTGCTGATACTCAACCCAAGTCCAAGCCCATCCCCAATAACCGTCAAATGAGAATTTCCTTGTTCATATGGACGAAATATTCGCTTTTGCGTCTCCTCATCTATCCCAACGCCAGTGTCACGCACCTGAATACTGGCCATTTCGCCTTGGATGTGTGCGTGAACGGAAATAGTCCCCTCAGCAGTATGTTTAACAGCATTGTGAAGGAGATTGAACAGGATTTGGATTACTCGGTTTTCATCCGCTAATACATTCGGAAAATCAGCAGGGATGTTAACTACCATGTTTAAAGGTTTCCCATCTGTCATGAATTGAAGCATATCCAATACACCCGAGGCTACAGCCTTGGGCTTCAGGCTTCTTTTTTCCAGAATAATATCCTTTTCACGTAGACGTGTAACATCCAGCAAATCATTCAATAATAAGGACATACGGCGGCCGACCGTAACAAGCAATTGCATGTTTCTCCTGTTGGGTTCATCCAGGGCGCCGCCCCGGTTCTCCAGCACAGTCTGTGCTATATTGATCATCCCATGCAGTGGATTTCGCAGCTCATGAGAGGTGTTGGCTAAAAATTCATTTTTCACCTGATCAGCGCGCTGCAATCTGTCCGACAGCCTTCTCAGTTCAGCATTCGTATTAAAAAATCGTTTGAACCAATAGGATGCAAATGCCACAAAAGCCAGCACAATATCCCAAGGGTAATAGGGGAGGTCATTCGTCTTGAAAATGCCCCACAGCATGCTGGATGCGATGCTAATGGATGCTAGCAACAGAAAAATAGCCTCTTTTTGCCCTCTGAATGTTCTAAGAAAAGCAAGGGAGGGAACTGTAGCACATAGAGTAATAGCCGGTAATGCGATAAGAACCATAAGAAATGCATACAGGCTGGATGCAGGTGCAAGTAACACCAAAATCGCAAAACAACAGTGGCCTATAAAAACAATCTGAATGATTCGGGATCGAACCAACAGAGACTGCGCCAGCTTCAGTACACACATGCCTATTCCAATGTAGGAAAGGGTGGTTATCTTTAACGAAAGACCCAGATTAATGGGGAACCAGTCCAATAAAAGCTTGTCATCGTCTGTCAGGATGGATAATACCGTGCAGATTACAATTCCCGCAAAATACAGAAGCGCCTTCTTTTGTGGATTCATAAAAAATATAACGACTATATATAATCCGTGAAGCAGCAAAATAATACATACCATAATCTGCATTGCGATCGTGAAGTTGGTTCGGCTATTCACAGCATCCGCGCTTCCAAAAATGATAGGCTTCATAATTCCTCCACTAGCAGAGAAATCAAAATTGGATACTTGGATGACAATCTCAATGGTCTGCCTGTTCGCATCAAACATAGCAGAGAATGGAACAGTCGATCCTATATGCTGTTCGACCTTGCTAGAGACCTGACCACTATGACTAATTAAACGACCGTTCACAAATATGTTGGATGCCGTACTGATTTTTCCAATCCGAAGTCCGTATAGAGTGTCCTCAGACCTGTCACTCAAAATAAGCAGCCGATAGGTTCCAACACCATATGCCTTATGATCCACAGGAGATACTGACTCACTCCATAATCCTGGTACCTGAATGGTCTGGCGCTGCTTCTGCATAAGTAAGGATTTCAGTTCGGCAGGAGAAGATAAAGTTCCAGGATAAAATTCCCACTCCCCATTTAATGGCAGGGTCTTTATCTCCTGCAGATTCAAGCCCCTCAGATCCAGAATTCCCGCCTTGGCCCGGGGATAATCCTGATTGTGGTAATAATCAAACCACAATAAACGCAAGCCGATAATCACGATCAGAAATGACAGCGTAATTAAAAAAAAGTTCTGCTTATT
The DNA here is from genome assembly GCF_052921365.1 of Paenibacillus sp. T2-29. Classification (NCBI taxonomy): domain Bacteria; kingdom Bacillati; phylum Bacillota; class Bacilli; order Caryophanales; family Paenibacillaceae; genus Paenibacillus; species Paenibacillus sp. T2-29. The sequence continues at coordinate 71,741 of NZ_JBREVE010000014.1, forward strand.
CATCTACTGGTGATCCGGCACCATATATCAACGTACCGTTGCCGGGCTCTCATCTGAACCAGCAGCATTAGATGGTGACCAATCCTCATAGTTTCACAACCTTATCTACACAAATTTCATTTATCGTTCCTCAGATTGTCCGTGCTACTCAAGCAACATACGAACCCCAGTAAGCACAATTCCAATCAGAAAACCTGTAAGCGCACCGTTAATCCGAATCCATTGTAAATCCTGCCCCAGCTTGTCCTCCATTAAAGCGATCAGTGAGGTATCATCCATTCGATTTACATTTTCTCGAACCAGATTACCAATTTGGCTATGGTTTGCTTCCACTACTCCGGTAACACCTGCTACGATCCACGAATTGATCTTGTCCAGCAGCTCCGTATTTCTCCATAAATCAGACAGCATTTGATCCAGCAAAGGTACAATGTACACCGTTACATAACTGGCATCTTCCATGTAATCCAGCAGATTACGACGAAGCTCTTCGAGCTTATCGGATATAGCTGCATCACCTTCCCAAGAATCAATAAAGGTGTTTTTCCAGTGATTTAGCCCCTCCCTGACCGTATCTTTGGCTGCCAGATGAATCAGCTGTGTGTTGAACCCATCCAGGACGGCCTGACGACGCGGATGTCCTTCATCTCGAAGCTCCGCTACGCGGTCCAGCAAAAAGTGACGAATCATCTCGCCCATACGCTCCTCATTCAAATAGCCAAGGAAAGCGTTCAGGGCAAACTGCATAAGCCCGCTGACCTGCAAGCCGCTAACAGCCTGCATCCCCAAGGTGCCTAGCGTAACCCCGGTGTCTGACCGCATTAGCCAGGACTCCGTCTGCTCCAGCGCATAATCCAACGCCCGTTGGTCATACTTTCGCTCGCCAGCTTGCCGGGCGAGCACCTCTAGCAATGGTCCTATATCGAATTCAGTCGCCTGTCGCTTAACCCCGATTGCGATGGCCGGGGCCAGCTCTGCCAGCGGAATCGAACGGACAAGTTGCTTGGCAAGAACATCTATAAAAGTAACCGCTTCGGGCGTACGTATTCCTTTTTCCACACTTTTCAGCACCAGCTCTGCCAGTCTAATCTCGGCAATTTTAGATGCAATACTTTCTTTATGAAGCAAATTATTCTCGACCGTGTTAACCAAGGCATCGGTCAGCTTTCCCCGATTTTTAGGGAGAAGCGCTGTGTGTGGAATCGGAATGCCCAGCGGATGACGGAATAACGCGGTTACGGCAAACCAGTCTGCCAACCCTCCTACAAGTCCGGCTTCAAAAGATCCGGCCAAAAGACGGGCCCAGCCAAATTGTTGAAAAGGTAACGTAGCAGCAAAGCCCGCTCCCATCATAACAAGTGACCAAGCTGCTGCGGTTTTTGTGTTTTTTGTTTTTCCCATCATGTAGTCCTCCAAACTAACAGTAAAATTTGTTTCATTACATCTGTAGTACCATCATATCATTGCCTGTGCAGATACCAAAGGTAACCATACTCTATTGTCAACAAATTGCATGATATTTAAAATTTGCACATTAGCTTAAATTGAGTTCGCATAACCACACTTATCCATACATTTTCGTGAACAAAATCACAACAATTAAGTTACAACTATTTTCTAACAAAATGAGCCCTTTGAATCATTTTGTCGAATTATGGTCCCATTTTTCTTGCAACCTAAAGGATAAATGCCTCAAAAAGTGGAATTGCAAGATTACGATATATTCATTGAGGAAATTAATTATTTCCAACCTCATTCTTTATTCCATCAATTTAAGGAATAAATTCCAGAATGACCTTATCCTTTTCAAATAGGTGCCTTCTGGTTAATTTTGTTATATGATGTATAACCCCAAATCGATACATGAATATACTTTAATGTGATAAAATAACCTTTGTAAATGGGAACTCCGGTTCTAAAAGGATATTCATGAAACAAACTACAATTGTCTTACTAAAATTGTTCTTTTGTAAAGGAATTGGATATGACAACAAACCAAAAAAATGCCCAGTATGTCTGGAGCGATGATCCAGTTGCAATTATATGTACACCCTCTGCTTTTGCTAAAAAATCCCTCTTTTATATACAGGAAATAGGCTATTTCAAAACAGATGCTTATGTAATGGAACGGCAAAAGCTCACCTCTTTTTTGCTCCTTTTTACTCTGTCTGGGAGAGGGGAATTACAATACCGGGGCAAGGATTATATATTGAAACCTCATGATATGCTTTTTATTAATTGCGAAGAATATGTACAGTACAAAACTTCCTGTCAGAAGACATGGGAGTTTATTAGTGTGAATCTATATGGCAATCTTATTGACCATTTCTACGAACAATTCGATAAACACAATAAGCCCGTAATCTCACTAAAGGATTCAAGTACAGTACTGGACAAGCTGCGCACCTTATTACATGTACAGCCAGAACGAAGCTTATCATCTGAGCTGCTCTCATCCAGGATAATCGTTGACTTGTTAACGATTATTTTACAGCACCCTTACACCAATCCCAATGCAAATTCAGATGGAACTGCAGAGGTGCGCAAGGTAAAGCAATATCTGGATCAATCCTATTGTGAGCGGATCACGCTGGATTCGCTAGCAGAAATGTTTGGTCTAAACAAGTTCAACCTGGCTAAAAACTTTAAAAAACAGATTGGCTTTTCCCCTATTGAGTATCTTATTAATGTTCGTATCACGGCTGCTCAAAGCTGGCTTAAAACTAGTGATGTAGCTATTGTGGACATCGCACAATATGTGGGCATTCCCAACACAAGTCATTTTATCAATCTGTTCAAAGAGCACATTGGAGAAACGCCTCATTCCTATCGCAAAAAATGGGGAAACCGTATAAAATAGGTCTTATGTATAATCTGCAAGCTTTCTTTGTCGATAAATAGCGAAAATCTGAGATTTAAACTTGCCTAATAGAGTACCTAACTGATAGAATAATAGTACAAGCTATTCAGGATAAATGGCAAACTTGTCGAAAGGCAAGGACGCAAAGCTACAGGGCCTTCTGTATGATGGCAGCCAGCTACCGGTTGAAGTGGCTTTTTGTCGTGCTTATTTTTCCCGAAAACTTTATACGAAATGGCAAACCTGTCGAAAGGCAGGGACGCAAAGCTATAGGGCCTTCTATTGATGATGGCAGCCTGGCCACCGAAAGGAAGTTTTTTATGGGGAAAATGATACTTTCCACACTTCTCCTATTTTTCATGCTGTCCGCAATTCTCTTAAATTCGACAATTTACGCTGCTGATAGTGTTGCATGGTTGGACCAAAACAATGTAAATCATGGGACGGTCAGTGTGCGCTACCCTGTTAAACCTAACGTTAAAACCAAGATTTTGGTTACCAAAGATGCACAAAAATACTCTTATAATTTAACACCCGGGAAATCCGAAGAAGTATTTCCTCTCCAAATGGGTAATGGGAACTATAACATCAGTATTTTAGAACAGCTTAGTGGTAATCAATATAAAGTGATAGGACAAGATACGATCGAGTTAAAGCTAAACGATAGCAAAGCGGTGTATCTTAATTCCGTTCAAAATATTAACTGGAGTAGTACTAATCAAGCGATTCAAAAAGCCCGTGAGTTAACCCAAGGTGCAACAACGGATCGCGAGAAGCTGCAAAAAATCTATGACTACGTAATTAGTCATATCAAGTATGACTCCAATCAGGCCTTTGCCTTAACGACTGACTATCTGCCACAAATTGATCATACGCTAAGCTCTCAAAAAGATATTTGTTATGGTTATGCTTCACTGATGGCTGCTATGTTACGAAGTGTAGATGTACCAACCAAGCTGGTTATGGGCAAATCTTCCTACGTGGACACTTATCATGCCTGGAATGAGGTCTACATCGATAATCAGTGGGTGGTCGTAGACACTACAGTAGATGCAGCACTGTATATGGGTAAACAGAAATTCGAAATGGTCAAAGATCCCTCCAAATACATTAAAACAAAGCAATATTAATATCAATGTTTTTAATTCATATTTTTTAAAAAATGAAAAAATAGAACTACATTTCTTGAAGAGCCTTGATCACATGATCAAGGCTCTTTTTCTATCCTTGTTGAGAAATTGTTGAGATGTGGCATGTATTCTAGTCCAGGAAGACAATGAGATTTCCAACCATTATCTAATTTCGAGTCAAAAGGAGGAGGTTCATCCCGAACATGAATTTTCATAAATTCTGAACAAGTAATTAATGCGGCTAACATAGCATCATATGAATGAATGATGAATATATAAATACAGTTCTCTCGACCTCGAAGGAATAACCATTAGCCGTTAAATAAGAGTATTTTAAGAATAGGAGATTTGTTTACCGTATGAGAAAAAAATGGAATACAGCAACGGTTGCGCTATTGCTCTTTTTGCAGTGTTTGTTCAGCACAACACAAGCTTATGCACAAAATCCCGACTCTACTCTGCCAGTGACCCCAGGAACCGATCCGGTTCAGAGTGTGACTAACGATGTTTATCCAATGCCCTCAGAGCCAATTAACATCCCACCTGCTGTCCCGGCTCCAGTCCCTGAACCAACTGCTGGCTCAACTTCTGAAGTTAGGGCAACTCAAGAAAGTATTTTAACCAAGCTAACCCTTACAGATTCTACTGGAAGTGTTATTGATGCAGTGTATAATCCCGATAGCCGTATTGATATTGGTTCCGCCATCCATTTAGGCTATGAATGGGAACTGCCGAACCATACGTATAAAGCTGGAGACACCTTTACCTTTCAATTACCTGAGCAATTCCAAATTTACACAGATATTACGTCTCCTTTGACGAATACAGATGGAGAAGTAGGTCATTTTACCGTAGACCGTCAAGGTAAAGTGGTTATGACATTTAATGATTACGTAGAAAGCCACTCTAATGTCAGCGGTAAGCTAGAGATCAAAACTGAATTTAGCACACAAATAGAAAAAGGCAGTACACAAGTTATTATTGCGATCCCGATCAAAGGCGGCGAGCAAACGGCTATCGTAAATATTAAGCCTGCAGCTGGTCCTACAATGGAGAAACAAGGAAAGTTTGATGGAAAAGACCAAATTCATTGGACAGTTGACGTAAATAAACACTTGGATCCTATCAAACACGCTGTAGTAACCGACCCAACTCCCCAAGGACTAGAACTAGTCAAGGACTCCATCCGGGTAAACCATTTACAAATTAGTGTGAACGGAACCACCGTGCTGGGGGACACTGTTAGCGCAGATAAGTATACAGTAGAGGCTGATCCGGTTGTGCCGGGCTTCAGAATCCGTTTTAACGAGGAGAGTATTAACAGCGCCTACCGAATTCAATACTCCACAAACATAACAAGCGAGGATACTCGTTTCTCCAACACAGCCACTTTTTCAGGGGACGATGTGAAGGATACCTCCGCAACAGCTACAGTCACTGTTCAACGCGGGGATTTTTTAGGCAAAAAAGTGGAGAAATACGACCCAGTCACACAAACGATCTCATGGGCAATCAAATATAATTTTGCCAACAAAAAAATTCCCGCAGCTAAAGCCGCGTTAAGTGACCGTTTTAATAACAGCCAACAACTCATCATAAATTCACTTAAAGTGTATAAAGGGGATACACAGGATGAGCTCCCTGCATCCCAATACAGCGTCACTCCAGTTACTGACGATCATGGTACCAATGGTTTCAATCTGCTTTTCAATACGGATATTGAAGCCCCATATACCATCCGTTATCAAACAAAGGCTATAGATCGTGTAGTTAAAAATAGTAAAATAACGAACAGTGTAACTTCTGATGGGGTAACAAAAGAAACAACCACCGAACTGAAAAGTATAATTATCACCAAAGGCTATAAGGAACCGAACTATAACACCAAAACAATTCCTTGGGTCATTTCTATTAATGCGGATAAGTATACAATGGATCAAATCGTTATCGACGATGCCTTTCCGAATGGCGGTCTGGCCTTATTGCCGAACACATTGAAGATCCAAAGCGCGGACGGAAAAACAACACTAACATCACCGACAGACTACGAACTGATCCCTCTTACGCTGGATTACAAAAAAGGGTTCACTATACGTTTTCATAAAAAGATTCAAGACACGTATACTATCAACTATACAACTACCTTTAACAATGAATGGAAAATCGACAAAACCAAGCCGGACTTTTGGAATAAAGCCTCTATCACTTGGTTATACAACGGAACAACACAAACTGCTGAGGCCGAAGCTCGATTATGGCCGGACAATATGACCCAGCAAAATGGGGCGAAGTCAGGTAGTTACAATGCCAGCTCCAAGCAAATTACATGGGACATTAAGGCCAACTATAACCGCAAAACTCTGAATCATGCTGAAATTAGGGATACCTTGTTACAAGGGCAAAAACTGGTCCCAAATTCAGTTAAAGTGTACGATATGACCCTGCTCGGGTGGTGGAATGGCGTACAAAAAGGGGGCGAAGTGCCTTCGAGCCAATATACTCTGGTTTTACCTTCCGCCGCTAACAACAACGAGCTGAGCATCCAGTTTAACCAGTCCATCAACTCTCCTTACTGGGTTACTTTCCAAACAACATTGGAAGGAGAGCTTATTGATAAAGAGATTAACAATAACGCTCTGCTTATGGATGGAAAAAATGTAGATTCGGAATGGACTGCCAAAGTGACTGTGCCCCACGGTGGAGAATACGTGACAAAGTCCGGTGCTCAGAATGGAAATAAAATCGACTGGAACATCCATATCAATGAAGGGCAATCCCATGTCTCCAACGCGAAGATCGTGGATACGCCCAGCAATAATCAAATTCTGATTGAAGATTCCTTTCATCTATACTCCACCAAAGTGTCTGCCAACGGAGAAGCTGTTAGGGACACTGAGTTAGTCAAGGATCAGGATTATAAGCTAAAAATAACAACGACTGCTCAAGGTCAGCAATCCTTTGAGCTTGCCTTTGCGAAGGCTATATCATCAAGTTATATTTTGCAATATCAATCCTTTCTTCAAGCTGAAGACAAGGCAAAAGTGAGCAATAAGGTTAATTTCGAGGGCGACCGTTTGACCACCGAAATCAGGGAAACAAGTAAGGAAATTACCGTGCGCACATCCTCTGGTTCAGGATCAGGAGGAGGAGTTACGGGAAGTCTGGAGATTACCAAAGTTGATGAGGACGATCACAATAAGGTTCTATCCGGGGCACGTTTTGCACTCTATGACAAGAATCAGAAAAGAGCACCTCTTGTCCAAACTACCAATTCGGACGGGAAAATCGTATTTTCTTCATTGAGTTATGATGACTACATCCTGGAGGAGCTTACTGCTCCTGAAGGCTACAAAATAACAGCGCCAAAAACAGAAATCAAAATAGATACAACTATCAAACAAAGTTCAGGCATTAAACAAATTGTAATCACCAACAAAAAAGACACTCCTGTTGATCCGGGTCCGGGTACACCTACTGATCCAGGTACGCCTACAAACCCAGGTACGCCTACCGATCCGGGTACACCTACGAGTCCGGGCTCAGGCAAAAAACATGATAAGGACCCTGAAATAACTGAACCTCCGGCGACGCCTGTTACGCCCGTAACAACCGAAGATCCGAAAATTATCGAGGATGAGGATGTTCCGTTGGGCGTTCCGGTTATTGAACAGCCACCTGTAGAACCAGAGGCGCAACCATCCACTGAACCAGGGGTGCAACCTGAGACACCGGAAGCCGATCCTCACCAGGAGCCTTCTCCGCCCGTGAAGATTGAAGAAGACCCAGTACCTAAGGGTGTAATCCGCCTACCAGCAGAAAAACCAGAGAATCCAAGTGATCCGGGTCATACACCCAAGGTGGATACTTTGCCAAAGACAGGAGAAAACAGTCCTGCTCCCTTCTATGTAAGTGGCATGTTCTTAATTCTTCTGGGTGCCTATCTGGGTTATAGACGAACGCATAAAAAATAAATAACATTTTATAATCAAAAATCCCCCTTCTCAGCTCATCACTAGCGAGAAGGGGAATTATTTTACATGTCCGATCTATGGATTACTGTATTAGGAGGCTTTTCAATTGCGTAAGCTGGCATACGTGAGCATCATGTTAGGAATCATCATCATGTTATTTCCTACCGCTAATGAATGGTTGGAAGATCAAAAGCAAAAAGAGCTATTACAGGAAGCTGAATCATTATCAAATACAGATACATCGACACTGACTCCCGAAATGATGAAAGGATATACAAATTTATCCAATTGGCTGACAAATACTGCAGCAGCGGATGGGCCACAATTGTCACAAGCCACTCCCCCATCGTCGGCTTCAGAGCAAGCCCCAATCGCTACAATCCAGATTGATCGTATCGGGCTGGAACTTCCTGTACTCGAAGGTGCAACCCAACAGCATATGAGATATGCAGCCGTACATATGTCGGAAACTGCGACACTCGGCCAGGTGGGGAATGCTGCCATAGCCGCTCATCGCTCACGAACAACTGGACGTTTATTTAACCGGCTTAATGAGGTGAAAATCGGAGATCAGATTCTAATTCACACTCGGGGTGAAAAATACGTATACAAGGTCTACAACATTTCAGTCGTCACTCCTTCAAATGTCTCCGTTTTAAAAAGCATCAAGAAACAAAAGCTTCTCACACTAATTACCTGTGACCCTCTTGTAAATCCGACACATCGACTCATCGTTCATGCCAGACAACTAACCTAATGCCGCTAATAGAAGCGGAATAACCTATAAACTATATTGGTGGTGACCCCATTGGGTATATCTTTAACAGCCTTACTTCTAATCGGTCTAACTTTGGCGCTGTGGATATATACGTTAATTTTTTTACATTCTGTGATGATGGAAAGAAATTTGCTGCGGAAACTTGCCTATCAGGACCCTGTAACGGGTCTATTCAATCGGAATGCACTTGAGCTATTTTGGAAACGAAGCAACGGCAAGGAAGGCTTTGCTATTATGTATCTTGATCTGGATGGATTCAAAGCCATTAATGACACATATGGACATCAAATCGGTGATAAGTTGCTCAGACGGGTAAGCGATCATTTACTCCAGGTAACAAACTCCCATCAGAAAGCTTTTCGAATCGGTGGTGACGAATTTCTACTCATTATGAAGGATTATGATGCCGATCAGGTCACAGTTCTGGCAGAACTGCTGCTGCAAAGAATCAGCGTTCCTTATAACATCCAGGGAATCAATCTTCAAGTTACAGGTAGCATCGGGATTACTATGCATCCTTCTCCGAAGAAGCCCCTGCCTTCTTTACTGAAAGAGGCCGATATCGCCATGTACCAAGCGAAAGGAATGGGGAGAAACCGCTATGCTGTATACCAGAGGATCAAACAGAGGTCAAACTTCAGATCGTATGGTACTGCACGAGTGATAAAGTTTGCAGCTGGTTTTCGAAAAAAAAACAAAGATCCAAAGTATACAACAAATGGCAACTCTCTAACACTAACAAAAATACCCGTAACAACAAATCAGGCGGGTAAGGTCCTGTTTATCCAGGATTATACCCGCCGATAAAATACTCCTACTCCACCTTACCCTTGGCAATCAGCTTGAAATCATCAAAGTGGAATCCTGGTGCAACAACACAGGTTACCAGCACAGGCTCATCCCCCAGCGGACGTGCCGTTTGCCATACAGTTCCTGGTACGAGTGCTTGTGGATGTTGTCCTGCCTCCACATCTGCACCAACGATAATGACCGTTTCTTCGCCAGGTTCTTCTCCGCTTCCACCCAATTTTAACTCTATAGGGCTTCCACTATGGTACAACCACAGCTCGTCAGAATGGACCACATGCCACTCGGAGAACTCACCCGGATGCAGCAAGAAATACGTAGACGAAGCTGCAAAGCGCGGACCGGAATACACATCCGGCAGTACAGGCTTCGGAATTTGAAAATTGGCCTTCCACATCTCTTTGTACCAGCCGCCTTCTGGATGGGGCTCCATGCCCAATGCCGTGACTAGCGGTGAAATAGCTTTCGTCATTGTCTATCCTTCCTTTACCCTAAATTCCTTCTTCCCTACTGTAAAACATAGCGCTGCTTTTGTCACGTTTCTCCCTCTGCATGTCGAGGTTTCATAGTTTATGTCAAACTAAATAACATTAAATTGTGGATATATATTCATTTTCATCATATAAATAACAAATAACTAGTATAAAAACAGCCAAAAACACTTTTCACGTAAAGTTTATTGACATAAAATCTTGTTTTTTATTGTAAGCTTATAGTATCATGAGAGAAATTTCGAAATTCTAATAGAACTGCATCTTGTCATTCCGTCTACTAAGCGATGTATTCAAGTCAAAAAAAGGGGTGAGCTCTCTGATCCATTTTCGCAATGTCAACAAGCATTACGGTCACTTTCATGTACTTAAAGACATCAATCTTCAGATTAAGGAGGGCGAGGTCGTTGTCATCATCGGTCCCTCCGGCTCAGGTAAAAGCACCCTGCTTCGCTGCATCAATCGTCTGGAAACGATATCTGATGGGGAGCTAATCGTTAACGATGTCCCCGTGCATGACAAAAAGATTGATATTAACGCCTTCCGTCGCAATATCGGGATGGTATTTCAACATTTCAACCTGTATCCCCACAAAAAGGTGATTGAGAACATTGTACTGGCACCGATGAAGGTACTGGGCATCCCGAAAGAAGAAGCTATTCAAACTGCCCTCACCTATCTGAAGCGTGTCGGAATTGAAGAAAAGGCACAGAGCTACCCCGCCCAATTGTCCGGTGGACAGCAGCAGCGGGTTGCAATTGCCCGTGGACTCGCAATGAATCCGAAAATTATGCTGTTTGACGAGCCGACTTCAGCTCTGGACCCCGAAACGATCGGAGAGGTGCTGGATGTCATGCGCTCGCTTGCCCATCAAGGCATCACGATGGTCATCGTCACTCATGAAATGGGCTTTGCTCGTGAAGTGGCTGACCGCGTGATTTTTATGGACAAAGGACAGATCTTGGAAGACAGCCAGCCTGCTGAGTTTTTTCAGAATCCGGGTGAAGAACGGGCTCGTTTGTTCCTGAGCCGTCTGATTCATCATTAAACGGACTATTATTAATGGAATAAAAATTGAAAGGGGATCATTTTGATGAGAAAAAGATTTCAGTGGAGTACTTTGGTGCTGGTTGTATTATCCTGTCTGCTCGTCTTGGCAGGTTGTGGAGGCAAACAAGAAGCAGCAACGTCGGGGAATGAGGCAGCAGCTCCCAACGGGCTGGAAGCCATCAAACAGCGTGGCAAACTGGTCGTTGGGGTGAAGTACGACACCAAGTTATTCGGACTAAAAGATCCGGCTAGCGGGAAAGTCGAGGGCTTTGATATCGACATCGCCAAGGCTGTAGCCAAGCATATTTTTGGTGATGAAACCAAGCTCGAACTCAAGGAAGTCACGTCCAAAACACGAATCACCTTACTGCAAAATGGGGACATCGACGCTATTATCGCCACGATGACCATTTCGGATGAACGCAAAAAACAGGTCGATTTCAGCGATGTCTACTTTAATGCAGGGCAATCCCTACTCGTGAAAAAAGGAAGCCCGATCACCGGTCTGGAGTCCCTGACCCCCGATACCAAGGTACTCGCTGTTAAAGGCTCTACCTCCGCAAAAAATATCCGCGAAAAAGCGCCCAAAGCAACGATTTTAGAGTTCGAAAACTATCAAGATGCCTTCAACGCCCTCAAGGCAGGTAAAGGGCAAGCGCTGACGACCGATAACTCTATTCTGCTTGGCATGCAACAGCAAGATCCGAATTATACCCTAGTAGGCGGGAACTTCACAGAGGAACCTTACGGTATTGCAGTGAAAAAGGGTCAGACCGAACTACTGCAAGCCATTAATGATACGATCAAGGAACTGAAAAGCAATGGTGAATACGATAAGCTGCATGAGCAATGGCTTGGGGTTAAACCCGAATAATGATCTTGTGAAGGAGCCGCGATTGCGCGCTCCTTCCTTTCTTAGCTCTGGATAAGGAGGTATACCCGTAGATGCTAACTTTTGATATCAACGTACTTTTCGATCATGGCGACCGTTTCAGAGAAGGCTTGCTTCATACTGTTCAAGCTAGTGTTATTGCCTTGATCGGAAGCTTTATTCTGGGGGCTATCATTGCCATCTTCCGAATTGCGCCTTTTAAATGGCTAAACTGGATCGGTACTGTCTATGTAGAGGTCATCCGCAATATTCCATTGCTGATTGTTGTACTGTTTTTTTATCTCGGTCTTCCCACTCTGGGCATCCCCTTGGACGGCTTTGTATCTGGAACGCTTGGATTGACTGTGTACACCGCCTCTTTTATTGCAGAAGCTATACGTGCCGGCATTCAATCTGTACCCAAGGGACAATTTGAGGCGGCAAGGTCCTCCGGGTTGAATTACAACCAGACGATGATCAGCATTATTTTACCGCAAGCCATTAAAATTGTACTGCCTGCAATCGGCAATCAATTCATCAATCTGGTTAAAAACTCTTCGGTGCTGGCCATTGTAGCTGGACTGGATCTCATGTATTACTCGGATCTCATTAACTCAGATACCTTCCTGCCCATCACAGTCTATGCGATCACGGCGCTGCTGTATCTTGTATTGACGGTTCCGCTCAGCTTTCTTGTGCTATATATGGAGCGACGCTTGTCCAAAACATCCTAAGGAGGGAAGCCCGCATGGATTTCGGTGGATTGTTTGCATGGCCTAATGTGCGTTTTATACTGGAGGGCTTCCTGCTCACGCTGGAGGTCGCTATTTACTCTATCATATTCAGCTTCGCTCTCGGTATTGTGTTCGGCATCCTGCGCTATACCCGTATACCTGTCCTTTCACAGGTTGCAGCCTTTATCATTGATCTGATTCGCAACCTGCCCTTATTGCTCATTATTTTCTTCATCGGCATGGTTTTGCCATCCATCGGATTATCGATTTCCCTCAAGTGGGCAGCCATTACAGGACTGTCGATCTTCGAGGGAGCCATGATTGCCGAAATTGTACGCAGCGGTCTCAATTCGGTTCATAAAGGACAGCTGGAAGCCGCACGCTCCTCCGGTCTAAGCTATTCTCAAACCTTATGGCATATCATTCTACCCCAAGCGCTTCGTCGCATGGTACCTCCTATTGTCAGCCAGTTCATTTCCCTATTCAAGGATACCTCACTGGCTGTCATTATCAGTTTGCCGGAGCTGACGCATAACATTCAGATCGTCGGTGGACAAAATCAATCTTTTGTCATTCCAGCTCTGCTGTTCGCCGCTTTCCTGTACTTTGCCGTTAATTACAGTATGTCACTGATTGCACGCAGGCTAGAAGTTCGTACACATTAAAGCACGTAGTACTCATCAGGGTTGCCACTAGTTGGAACACTCTGTTAGTACAGCTTGTATCTTTTCAATCAATCGCTTCACTGCTTCTCCCTGGTAACGGTCAGACCGATAAATCAACTCTAGCTGACCTTGGGGCACGCCACGCAAAATAGGTACCGTGCAAAAAAGTGAACGATCCAGTTCGGCCGCAAGGGACTTCGTCTGTAGGGTTACGGCAAGTCCCTCCTGCACCCAGCGCAGGATTGAAGGTATAGAATTTGTTTCCAGGACGGTTGCAAAGGCATACCCGCGATCACGGAAGCATTTCTCAATCAGCTTCCTGCCGGGATGGCACTCTGGCTGCATCGCCCAGGGTACATGCCTCAATTCGTCCAGCATAAGGGAAGAACGATTGGAAAATGCATGATTTACGGGGACAATAAGACAGTAGTTCTCTGTGCGAAGAGGAAGCTGGACAAGCCTTTCATCTGTACCCGAATGTAGGGTGATGCCAACGTCCACACGGTTATCCAGCAGCTGTTCTGTTACATCAAAGGATGGACAGATGTGCAAGCTGATTTTAGGAAATGACCGATGAAAGTGGGCAAACATCTCTTGCAACGACTCCTCTAGCTCCGGTAATGCGATACCAATCCGTAAACTGCCGCGTTGCTCGGTACGCAGTTCCTCAATAGAAGCCTTCGCTTGCTGTAAATCTTTGAGCGCATGCGCACTGTGTTGCAGCAGCAGTTTCCCGGCATCTGTCATTTTGATTTTCTTGCCTGCACGGTCAAAGAGCGTCATGCCCAGTTCCTCTTCCAGCGCCTTAATTTGCAAGCTAAGTGTGGGTTGAGAGATACCGATCTTTTCCGAAGCCTTCGTAAAATGCAGTTCCTCGCATACGGCTATGAAGTATTGAAGCTGGCGTATTTCCGTCTTCCTTCTCTCCCTTCGAGAATCCCCAGAAATGTTTGCATGAACAGGTCAAAAGAAGCGCGAGATCGGATCAATCCGGTTCGCGCTTCTTCAGGTTATTGCGCTTTTTTAGATTATTGGGCTACTTCTGCTTTTTCCGCAGTTAACGTAATATTCGCAAACGCGTCTGCATCGTACTCCTTGCCGCGGGTAATATCGTAATTGGCTACCCGATTATTTACTGCCTCCAATGAGTAACGGAATAACGTCGGTACAATCGGCGCCTCCTCGCTCATATACGCCTGCCACTGATTGTATATATCTTTACGATAATTGTCGTCAAAGGCTTTCACAGACACCCCTTCCTGCAACAGCTTATCATTCTCTTCACTGGTAAAGCGCGAGTAGTTAAAGCTGGCTCCGCGTCCATACAGCCCACTAGGGTTTACATCTGTACCTGTACTCCATGCGCCGCCAAAAATATCAATGCCCGGGTCATCCTTCTGCACACGGTCATAGAAAGAATTGAACTCAAGCAGACGACCGTCCACCAGTTCGACATGAAGCCCGACATCCTTCCAATTTTGCAAATAAAACTTAGCCAGCGATTCGGCCGTCGCATCCCCGCTCATTGCTGCATAATGGAGCACCAGTTCCTTGCCCTTAGGGTCTTCACGGTATCCATCTCCATTGGTATCCACATATCCTGCCTCGTCCAGCAGCTTTTTCGCCTTGTCTGGATCATACGCAATGCCCTTCGCATTCACATCATGGTATCCCTTGAAGGCGGGCGGGATCAGGGATGTCGCAGGAGTCCGAAGCCCATGATAGAGCTGCTTGCCAACCTGCTCATTATTCAGCGCGTAGCCAAGGGCCTGACGCAATGACTTGTTCGCCAACTTGGCGTTCGGGTCCATAATATTTAGACTCTTGGCCTGATCGAATTTGCCCAGCTTAAAGCCTACATAACTATAAGATAATTCCTCCTGACCGAGAAACTGTACATTTTTCGGATTACTGGCCTCATTGTAACGGGTAGTCGGATAGCTGGCCCAATCGATTTCTCCGCTTTTCAACGCCTCAGTAATGACATTCGGATTCACAACCTTCAGATGAAGGCCATCCAACTTGGGCGCACCGCGGAAATAATCTTCATTTTTGACGAATTCCACAGATTCACCTGTGACCATAGATTTAATTTTGAATGGCCCATAGCCAATCGGATTTTTACGGACAGGGTCAGATCCAGCCATATCCTTTACGGGAATGTTGCGGAATACCTTCTTCTCCAGTGGTGTGGACCAAAGTCCCGACTTTACCGAAGGATTAGGTTCCTTAAAATGAATGGTAACCTCTTTCTCATTCAGCACCTTGATGCCAGAAATGGTTTTGGCCTTGCCGGCGTGATAATCTTCCATACCTACAATGTTGGTCATAAAACTATCATAACGTGGACCTTCATAGTCTTTGTGGCCGATCACTTCATAGGAAAAAGCATAGTCTTCTGCCGTTACGGGATTACCATCCGTCCAGTTCAGTTTGGGATCAATTTTGACAGTCACCGCCTTATTGTCTGCGGAAAAGGAAATCGTCGCCGCTCCTTTATCGTCAATATTCAGATTGGAATCAATCGAAAACAGGGAAGGGTAGAAAAACTGGAAGACTTCAAAATCCGGATTTCCATCATAAAATACAGGATTCAGAATACCTTCAAAAGGGGTATCGGACACGAGTGCATAATTGATGATGCCGCCCTTAATCGGGGGGTTATCGTTCTTGACCGCCTTTGCCAGCGCAGTCGCATTCACCTGCTTGCTGTCTGCCCCTGATCCACCTGTACCGTCAGACGATTTTGCTCCATTCGAAGCGGAAGGCGAGCCGCTGCATGCAGCCAAAGAAAGCACCAAAATGGCAGATAGAACAGGCAGAATTCCTTTTTTCCAGCGTTTAACCATTGTAAACCCCTCCTTGTTGTTGTCCTTATCCTTGAATTTCGGTTTAACCCAATCGTTGTTTGGCATCCGTGGCACGTTTGAGCGCCTGACCGATAAAGTTGATTGCCAGCATTAGCACCAATATAAGCAGTGAGGCAGGCAACCACATCCACCAGTTGTTCTGCAATACATCCGGGTCATTCGCATAACTCACCAGTGTCCCCAAGCTCGGAGTAGATTCCGGCAAGCCAAAGCCGAGATAGGAAAGCCCGGTCTCGATCCCGATATTTCCCGCAAGACTGAGCGTCAGATTAACAATCACAACAGAGCTGAGATTGGGCAGCACACCCAACCAGATGATCTTCCAATTGGGTGTGCCAAGGGTTTTGGAAGCCTGCACGTAGTCCAGTTCCCGCTCAGACAGCACCTTGGCCCGGATCAGGCGCGCTTTTCCAATCCATAAAAAGGCAGTCATAATAAAAATAAAGGAACCTATGCCGCTTTTGGGCACAATGCTGACAAATACGATAACCAGCATCAAGAATGGAAGCACCAGGATAAAATCAATGATTCGCATGATGATGTTATCAACCAGTCCTCCATAAAACCCAGCCAGTAAGCCCAGCGTCAAGCCGATGGCGGCGGATAACAAAGTAATCGTAAAGCCAATGGTAAAGGAATTGCGGGCCCCAATGACCAGCTGGCCGAATATATCCCTGCCCGCTCGGTCCGTACCCAGCCAATGCACCGAACCGGGAGCTTCGCGGATCGCACCCAAATCGACCGTCGTGACTACATCCTGATTGACAAACAGGACAGAGGCATATATAAAAATCAAGAACAGAGCCACAAATCCAATGGAAATCAAGGCCATTTTGTCACGTACGAGTTCACGACGCAGTACAGACCAGCTAGACGGTGATTTACGAATGATTTCCGGCGAGAAGACTTCCTCCACCTGCATAGACACCATAATCCCTCCTTTTCTCTAGACTTGTTCTCTATTCAATTCGAATGCGGGGATCGACCTTGCTTAGGATGACATCAGATAAAAGGGTCCCTAATAGTGCCAAGAAGCCGGAGATCATGACCAGTGCGTTCACAACTGAAAAGTCCCGTTGGGTGATGGACTGAAGAAATAGCTGGCCCAACCCCGGATAACCAAAAATAGATTCTAGGAAAACGTTGCCCGCAATCACACCCGTCAGGTCGTAGCCCAAGAAAGCAGCAATGGGTAATAAAGAGTTTTTGAAAATATGACGGGAATAGATCTTTCCTTCGGGTACCCCCTTGGAACGCGCCGTTTTCACAAAATCCTTCAGACGTGTGTCAATGACCTCATTGCGCAAATACTGAATCGTAGCCGTTGTACTGAGTAATGCGCCTGTAACCGCCGGTAGAATGAGGTGATATGACTTATTCACGTAATATGACCATGTCCCCGGCTCTACACCTACATCCACACTGCCGCTGGTTGGAAACCAGCCAAGCCTGAACCCAAACACGTACAACAACAGCAATGCGAGTATAAATAGAGGTGTCGCAAAGCTGAGATAGGTATACCCGACCACGGTTTTATCCAGCAGACTATGCTGATAACGACCGCTGAGTACTCCCAGCGGAATGGCGATCAGATACGTTAGAACCAGAATCACAACACCCAGAAAGAACGTGTTCCCCAAACGACTGCCAATCAAATCAGTAACGCTAATTTTATGTACATAAGATTTGCCCAGATCCCCATGAGCAAGCTGGACGAGCCAGTTCCCATACTGCACCCACACCGGGTCATTCAATCCCAGTCTTTGCCGCTGTTCTTCCAGTGCAGCCGGATTTAGATTGGGAGTTGAAGTGATGAGCCCTGTCAGGGCATCCCCTGGCATAGCCTTAGCTAGGAAAAATATAAGCACACTCAGTGCAAAAAGTTGAGGGATCATAACCAGCAGCCGGCGCATTGTAAATTTCCACATATTCTGTCCCCCCTTATGGTAGCGCGACTTGATGGGATGAACTTACTGACTTTAGTGCAAACGGCTTTCCACTCGCATCTAGATGTTTGGGCAGCTCTGACTTGTAAGAGGATAAAAGCTTTTGCCTTTTTTGAGCATTTTCCAGCCGTTTCGCAGGATCGATACTGGGAATGGTGGCAATAAGCCGCTGGGTATACAAATGCTGTGGACACTCATATATATCTTGCTCGCTCCCCTGTTCCACTAAGCGACCTCGGTACATGATGCCGATTTGGTCACACATATGGCGGATAATCCCCAGGTCATGACTAATGAACAAATACGTCAATTTGAACTCCCGCTGCACATCCTTCATAAAATTAAGCACCTGTGCCTGCACAGAAACGTCAAGCGCTGATACGGGCTCATCTGCAATAATCAGTTTTGGGTTTAATGTCAGCGCACGCGCAATCCCGATCCTTTGCCGCTGTCCCCCGGAAAATTCATGCGGATATTTGTAGGCCGCATCAGCGTTCAAGCCAACCTTTTCCAGCAGCATCTGTACTTTCCGCCGTTCTTCCTCATTACTCAGCCTTTCAAAGTTTCGCAGTGGTTCAGCAATGACATCCAATACGCGCTTGCGCGGGTTAAGCGAAGAATAGGGGTCCTGAAAAATCATCTGAATGTCTCTACGCAGCGGATGGCGGTTATTACGACTCAGAGCCGTAAGATCCTTGCCATTAAAAAGAATCTGTCCGCTCGTCAACTTATTCAGGCCGATAATCGTTCTTCCTGTCGTCGTCTTTCCACAGCCGGATTCTCCTACTAGCCCGTATGTTTGGCCTGCCTCTATGCTGATCGACACGCCATCCACTGCTTTTACCTGGTCAACGACACGCTGGAAAAAACCGCCGCGCACCGGATAATGAACCTTCAAATCATTTATCTCTAGTAGTGCCATGAGCAGCCTCTCCCTTTGTCTCATCTTCAAAATGAAAATGCTGGTAACATGTACAGCGGACCCAATGGCCGGGAGAAATTTCACTTAATCGGGGATGGTCTTCATGCATTCTCTGCTGAATCCAAGGAATACGCGAAGCAAAGCGACAGCTATTGCGAGGAATATCTTGCAATGAGGGAACAATACCACCGATGACATGCAGCGGTTCTCCCTTGGTATGCGATCCCGGCATGGAGGCTAGCAAGGAACGCGTATACGGATGCTGTGGATGCCGAAATAATTCAAAAACATCTGCGCTTTCCACGATTTCTCCGGCATACATGACCACCACACGGTCGGCTACTTCGGCCACAACGCCAAGATCGTGCGTAATCAGAATAATTCCGCTTCCGGTCTCCTGTTGAAGCTGTTTGAGCAAGTCAAGAATTTGCGATTGAATGGTTACATCGAGCGCAGTCGTCGGCTCATCTGCAATAATAAGAGAGGGTCGGCAAGCTATGGCAATCGCGATCATCACACGCTGGCGCATCCCTCCTGAAAGTTCATGCGGATACTGTTCATACACACGTACGGGGTTGGGTATATCCACGCTTTCCAGTAACTCCAGTACACGTTCCCTTTTTTGCTTCGTAGATAGGGACGTATGATAATCGAGATTTTCCTCGATCTGCTTACCAATGCACATTAACGGGTTAAGTGCTGTCAGCGGGTCCTGAAAGATCATGCCAATGCCCGCTCCGCGGATTTTATTCATTTGCCCTGAGGAGAGACGGATCAGATCCGTGCCTTTAAAAAGAACCTTTCCTTCGACACGTGTTCGCTCCATGTCATGCAGTTGTGGGATCGAAAGCGCCAGCGCGCTTTTGCCACAACCGGATTCTCCGACTACAGCCAGCACTTCATTGGGATTGACCGTCAGATCCAGATGGTCGACTGCGGGGTGATATTGATCCTTGATGCGAAAAGATACGGATAATCCTTTAATCTCCAACACGGGTTTGATATTCAATGCGCGCTTCCTCCATTCTCCATGGTCTTGTCCCGCTTATTCTCACCATGTTTGATGTTTAAAACCTCTCATGAACATTACATACCGTTTTTGTCGGAATAATTTGAATACATCCTATCACCAGTATATGGATATATCAATTAAGATTATGCTATCAACATCATTTAAAAAATCAATGATCCAGCAGTAGCGCGACTTTCCTGGCACAAAATGTAATCAAATAACCAACCACAGGTTAATTTTCATCACAAAAAAGCCGTTTGATCCCCTACAGAGGATCAAACGGCTAACTAGCACCCAACCACTCACACTGAATTCTTTACGTTTATTACGAAGCCGCTCCATAAGAGCCCGACTTGAACGTTTTTGGATCGTACCATTTGTAGCCTGCTGCTGGAGCAGACCAAGGCTCGGGTTGCGGTTCTGTGGAAGCCGCAGGCTCCTCAAACGGCAGAAGCTTCGTCGGTTGATCCAGCGTTAAACCTGCCACATCGGATAATTTGGTGTAGTCCTGCTTCCACGCAAGCCATTGGACCGTTTGCACCAGGAAGGTGGCATCGTCCACTTCCTTGAAACCATCATATGTCTTTTTCGACTGTCCGTTTTCTTCACGCGCATATTTCGGTGTAGCATCTTCTACAGGGGATGAATCACCGATAAATGCTGCCTTGCCTTGACCCACCTTGGAGATCGCAGCATAAGGCCCTTCCGCACGGCCTCCACCGTTATAGACACCTTGGTCTACAGCATTACCCCATTTTTTCGTACCTGTAGGGATATAGGCAATTCCTTTGGCTTTGGTAGGATCAATAATAGCCAGCGTAGATCCCGCATGCATGGCAATCGAGCGTACACCCTTGGTAATGCCAAAGGATTGATCTGCGGTTACAATGTCCGTAGCATTCACGTCGCCAAGCGCATTATAACGGAAACGAACACCAAAGTTGGTTGCCAGCCAATCGGAGCTAGTTAACCCCTGCATCGCCGGTGATGCTGCTTCTTCTGTAGTCATCCCTTTGGCCGGATTAGTATAGGCTCCACGACGGTAGCCATTCATAACCTCAGAGGAATCCCAACGGTTTTTGTTACGGTCCGCATTATAGTGGTCGGAGATGAAGAAGACACTTCCCCCGTTATTCACATATTGCAGCAGGGCAGCCTGCTCGGATGCCTTAAAGGCAACATTCGCCTCACCGATGATGAACACATCATATTGGCGCAGCTTATCATAGGTTATGGCCTGTTCTCCATAAGTAAAAGGAATGGGACGGTTCAGTTGGTCCACTGTAAAACCTACATTACGCAATCCATTGGCAAAGTCGGAGAAGGCGCCTTCAATGACCCAATCTGCTGCCCCAGCCGTCTGTGCGTGTGTATTATCGAACAGCACCTTTTTGCCTTTGCCATCCGGCAGTGTAGTACCGGGTTGACCCGGGTTTCCAGGTTCAGGTTCGCCAGGTTCACCTGGTTCCCCCGGCTCGCTTCCGTTCACCAGTTCAACAGTGCTTGGACTTTTCACTCCACCAAAATTATTGTAGGTGCCAAGTGTACCCGTCACACGGATTTTGCTGCCAATCAGCTCAGGATGGCCTGTTAGCCCAAATTGCCCTCTGTACGCTGATGTCAGCTGTACATCCAATAGATTAGACGTGCTTCGTTCATTGGCCTGGTCGGCAATCAGTACGTTAAAATCATTCGCAAACGGAGAAGAAAAATTAGCCGTTTTCGATCCGGTAGCATGTCCGACGATGTAACCTTCCACCGTCACTGTGCCTCCACTGCCTTGGCGCTGGAGTGCCTCGGCTACTGTCAGTGCTCCCTCCGCTTTGACCTGACCGAATGGAACGAAGATCCCGATCAGCAGCGATACGATCGCTGCCAGATGCAGCACCCCTTTCAAGCGTGAACCTGTGAACCGCAAGCCTTTTACCATACGTCAATATCCCTCCTATAATTTCATAAATGTAATTGTCCTCTATCAGATTAGCTATCAATCTTCTAATTCCTTCCTGATTTCATCCATAATTATGTAAATTTTATTCTTATTTATCGGAAACTCGCTTGTTTATGTAAAAATTGAACCCTGCGATTGACACCGAGCACAGCATACATTACGCTAAGAAAGATATGTAGAACGGTATACGCGAATGAAGATGACGGGAGAGTCTGTCCAGGGGCTTACACGCTGGCGGCACCGAAGGAGCAAGACGCCAACACCCGGCTGGCGGATAATCTCTCAGGTCCATGTATCGTCATCTGACGCAACTCTGGAGAGAGCGCAAGCCACCCAAGGGGTAAGGCGGTAAGGACACCGCACGAAACTCTCAGGTAACGAGGACAGAGATAAGGGAAACTTCCTTATCCTGTCCTTTTTTGCGCTCACATTGTACGTCAGCATTAGGAACCGTCATAGCCGCGCAAAAACGCGGAAATACCATATACTATGGTACTAGAACATACAGGGGGCCACACCATGCGTTTCAAAGATGTATTTTCCATTATCGGTCCGGCCATGACCGGACCTTCCAGTTCACACACTGCAGGCGCGGTGCGGCTTGCACGCGTTGCCCGTCACTGGCTCGGGACGCAGCCTGACCGTGCCCGCATGACACTGTACGGCTCCTTCGCCGACACATACAAAGGACACGGTACAGACCTGGCGCTCATCGCAGGACTGCTCAATTACGATACAGACGACCACCGAATTCCAGATGCCGAGCAATGGGCGGAGCAGGCCGGGATGATCGTGGAATTTGCCGTCAGCGGACTACCCGCCCCCCATCCGAACACCGTCCGTTTTGAGCTGTGGAAGGGTGAGGATCAGCGTACACTGCTGGGTTCCTCCATCGGCGGTGGCAGCATCCATGTCCAGCAGCTCAACGAATTCCGAGTCAACCTGACCGGAGAGCTGTCTACGTTGGTGCTTCTTCACTCGGATAAGCCCGGTACATTAGGTGCGGTGACTTCAGCGCTCGGCGCTGCTGACATTAACATTGCCTATATGCACGTGGATCGCAAAGGTCGGGATGGAGAAGCACTTACAGCTATCGAAACGGACAGTCCTCCTACGGCTGAATTAATCGCAAAACTACAATCCTTACCACATATGTACGAAATTAAAATGATTAATTTGAAAAAAGGAGCTGAATCTGATGCGATTTAGCCATCTGCATGAAATCAGCGCTATATGCGCTGAGGAATCCACCACGATTGGCCGCCTGATGATTCAAGAGCAGGTACAAGAGACGAATACAACGGAAGAAGAAATCTTCCGCCAAATGTCTGATTATTATGAAGTCATGAAAGAGGCTGTTCATCGTGGTCAGACGCAAGACACCGTATCCCGCAGTGGATTAACGGGCGGCGACGGCAAGCGCTTAGCCGAATATCTGCGGACAGGGGAAACCTGCTCCGGCGATGCCTCCGCGCTCGCCATGGCTTATGCGCTCTCCGTGTCGGAGGTTAATGCGTCCATGGGGCGCATTGTCGCCACGCCCACTGCAGGTTCATGCGGAGTCATCCCCGGTGTGTTCATTAGTGCGCAGGAGCGGTTCGGCTGGGATGATGAGCATATGGTGCACGGCTTGTTCTCAGCCGGAGCCATTGGCTACGTCATCGCCAACAATTCCTTCATTTCCGGCGCGGAGGGAGGCTGTCAGGCTGAGATTGGTTCAGCCATCGGGATGGCCGCTGGCGCTATGGTCGAGCTACGCGGTGGCACACCTGAGCAGGCTGTTCACGCCGTAGGCCTAGCGCTCAAGAACACGCTCGGCCTAATATGCGACCCCGTCGCCGGACTCGTCGAGATTCCGTGTATCGTGCGCAACGGGCTGGGAGCCGTGACCGCACTTGCCGCAGCGGATATGGCTTTGGCGGGTGTGCGCAGCGCCATTCCGTCTGACGAAGTCATTGACGTGATGCTTGAAGTCGGCAGCGCAATGCCGTCAAAGCACCGCGAGACCGCCAAAGGCGGCTTGGCCCAGACCCCCACTGGCAAGCGTTTGACCGAATCCCTTACTCGCAACACATCGGTCAAAAAGGATAAGCCATAATTGGGGTAACCTCCTCTGTATTAAGAAGCGAGTACGTCCCTTAAAAATAAAAGAGCAAGCATGCCGTCCCTAGACGTATGCTTGCTCTTTTTCTTTTCAGTCGGTTACAGATTACTGAACGGTTACCTGTACCTTCGTCATTTTACCAGCATATTTTACTGTAATTACAGCTTTGCCCTTACCCTGTGCTTTAATGTTACCGTCTTTGACGGTCGCAACGATAATTCTGGATGAGGACCAGACAGCCGGCTTGGAAACATCCTTCTCCGACTCATCCTTATACGTGGCTGTAGCCGTAACCTTAGCCAGCTGCCCTGCCTTCAAAGTCAAGGCGACTTCGTCCGTTTGCAGATATTTAAGCGTATCAACATCAACAGGCACGCTGATCACCTTACCGCCGAACTTCGCCTGAATGTTAGCTTTACCGTAGCTGACCGCGGTAACCTGACCCTTTTTGACGGTGGCTACCTTATAATTGGACGTTTTCCATTCAGCTTGAGTTGTAACATCCTTTTCTTTACCATCACTGGATTTAACCACAATCGCAATCGTTTTTTGATCCCCGGATTTCAGTGATAACGCAATGGCATCCGCTTCAATCTTTTGCGCTACGTCTACTTCTACCGTAAATGTAATGGTTTGCTTGCCATATGAAGCAGTGATCGTTGCCTTACCGCTAGCATTAGCTTTGATCAAACCTTCGCTAACTTCAACTACTTTTACATTGCTAGTAGTCCAAGTGGCGTCCTTGGTTACGTCTGTTTTTGTACCGCCACTCTTAACGCCTGATACTTTCAGCTGCTTCGTTTCCTGAGCACCGAGTGCAATTACGCGCGAGTCTGTTTCCAAACGGTCTACAAGGCCCACTTGTACGTTTATCGTCAGTTTTTTGCCGTTATAGGTTGCGGTAATAACCGCTTTACCGGCCGCTTTACCCGTAATCGTTCCCTTGGACACAGAAGCAATATCTTCCGCACTTGAAGTCCATTCTGCATCCTTTGTAACATCTTCCTTACGCCCGTCCGCATAAGTAGCCGTCAGAGTCGCAGTATAGTCCTCATTAATATCTATCGTTGCCGTTTTAGAGGACAAAGATAGATCACCAGGTACGTTTACGGATACGGTAGCTGTGGCTGTTTTGCCGCCATAAGAAGCTGTGATCGTTGCCTCACCTGTTTTATAACCTGTGACTTCTCCCCCGCTGACAAAAGCGATATCTTCATTACTGGACTTCCACTCTGCTTTACTTGTGATATCTTCTTCCGTCCCTGTTACATAGGTTGCGGTCAGCTTGAGCTTTTTGGATTCCTTAGCATTCAAGCTCAGCTTGTCCTCGCTTAAATCCAGAAATCTAGAGGTTTCAATATCTGTCTTGATCGAAACCGTCTTATCTCCGTACTTAGCGGTCACTGTAGCCGACCCCGCTCCAATGGCCATAATCGTTCCTTTATTCACTGTTGCAATTTTTTCATCGCTTGATGTCCAAGCAGCTTTATCTGTGATATCTGTTACCGTACCATCCGGGTACACAGCAGATACCTGTATTTTTTTTGATTCATCCAAACGGAGAAAAATATTGGTTTCGCTGGCTTTCAGCTTATTCGTCTGATCCACATCCACCGCAATCGTAGCGGACATCGTGCCATATTTACCTGTGATTGTCGCCTTCCCTGTGCTATAGCCGGTAATAGTGCCTTTCAGAACATCTGCCACGGCTGTATTGCTGGAGCTCCACTCGGCAGACTCTGTAACATCCTGAGTCGATCCATCCGGGAACGTGGCTGTCAATTTAACCTTCTCCGTATCTTTTAACAAAAGAGAAACCTCTGATGTACTGGCATCCAGCCGTTTAACCTGCTCTACCTGTACAGCAATCGTTACGGTCTGTTGTCCATATACAGCCTTAATATTAGCTGAACCTGCTCCCTGAGCAGTAACTAATCCGTTGACTACAGTCGCTACCTTCTGATTATCCGAAGTCCAGGTCGCATCACCTGAAACCTGAGCTGTTGTATTATCACTGTAAGTCGCTGTCAGATCAATCTGTCCTGTGCCGCTTGAACGCAGGCTCAGGCTTTGTACACTGGATGTCAGCGCCTTAACCTTTTTCGTTACATGTACCTGAACGGATTGTACCTTGTCTTTATAGGTCGCTACCACGGTCGCTTCCCCTTCAGCTTTGGCTGAAACCGTACCGTTATACACCGTAGCGATAGCTGTATTATCACTTTTCCAATCCGTGCTTACGGTTACATTTGAGGTTGTCCCATCGCTATAAACAGCCGTTGCCGTCAACGCAGCTGTATCCCCCTGTTGCAAAGTTACCTCGTTAGACGAAAGGACAATCTTGGAAAGCACCGCTTCTGCTGCAGATGCAAACCCTGCATATGATGTAAAACTTGAAATCAGGATGACCAACGCCAGAAAACCGGACCATCTATTCTTCAAAATCTAATTCCCTCCTATTTTCAAAGCTAAAAATTAAGGATTTCGTAAAATCCCTACACCTACGTTTTATGTCGTCATATGGAAAAGAATAGTTTAGACTTTAGAGAAAATTTGGTCCTTATTAACTAGAATCGGTACTTTTACAGACAGCTGTAAGCTGCTGCACGAATTCTTAAATGGTGGTACTCTTCCATATTGGGATCAAGCTGATGCATATAAACGACGGAGAACTGTTCGCTCGGATCTATAGAAACCCAGGTGCCTGCCATTCCCGTCCAGCCAAATTCTCCAATCGAGCTGTTTGCATGCCCAGCCGCTTTATCCATTAACGTGCGTACACCCAGTCCATAGCCATAACCTGTATGGTATGAATTGGTGAAATCCGATAGTTGAGCTGTATTCAGATGATTTGTACGCATTAAATCAATAGTTTTTCTCCCCAATAAGTTCACACCGTTTACCGTGCCGCCATTTGACATCATTTGTGAAAATGTGAGGTAATCTTTGACTGTCGAATATAAACCTGCGCCTCCACCTTCATATATAGCATCTGGCTGATGATATTCATCCAGGAAACCCTCAATTTTTTCAAGTTTTCCGGCGTCTGTCCGTTGATACATGGAAGCCATCCGCGATTCAATATCTCCACGATAACGGTAACCTGTATTGTTCATTCCAAGCGGATCAAAGATTTCATCCTTCAAAAATTGCCCTAATGATTTACCTGAAATGACTTCAATAAGACCAGCAACAAGATCATGGCCATATCCGTATAACCATCGTGTTCCTGGTTCAAATGCAAGCGGAACTTCAGAAAGCGCTTTAATTTCTGCGCGTAGGTCATATTTCCCCTGCTTCTCCTTTAATCCTGCAATGGCCTTCTGCATAGCTTTTCCTGTTTCTGAAGACTCGGAAGCGTAAGGAAGACCTATACTCATATTGAATATATGCTTAATTAAAATGGGTTTTTCTGCCTTATCCACGTAGGTGTATCCGTTAGGAGCGGTTTTGAATACATGCGCATTACGAAATTCGGGAAGATATTCATATAAAGGCTCATTCAACAAAAATTGCCCACGTTCGTACAGCATAAGTGCAGCCGCACAGACAACGACTTTTGTCATGGAAAACAAGCGATACACTGTATCCTCAGTGATTGGTCTTTGGGCTTCCAGATCAGCATATCCATGATACCCTTCATACAACACTTGACCATTTTGTGCAATGGCACAACCACACCCTGCCGGCCCATTTGCTAAGAATCGTTGCAATAGCTGATCTACCTTGTCAAAACGAGACATTTTCATCCCTCCTATTTTCCTTCAAAAGAAACAAGCTTCCCCTCACGCTCTAATTCCTGTTCCAACAAGCTCAACCTGACTCCTTGTAAGCGCTTATTCCCTTGCATCTATTTTAACGGTAAACTTGGTAATTACAAAGATGATTTGTCATACTCAGATAGCTTTATACCAACAACTCTGCCACCGTCTCTTTCCAGCGATGGATCACCGATTCCGGCTCCTTGAGGCGAATTGTGACACCTGTCAAGATATCCGCATATTGAGCCGAATCTTCTCTAGCTGCGAAAACCCGTGCCGCAAATCGCTCACGCACATGCTTGGCTTCACGCAAAGCGGGCAGATGTTCCAGCGACAACCGCACATAATGCGCCTGCCCGCCGGTGAACACTGCAAGCGTCGCCTTCCCCGTACGGATCATGTTGCCAGTCGTGGTCGTACCCGGCCACAGTGCCAGACGTAAATTTTCCTCGTCCAGCGCTACAATCTCACCCACGCTAATCATTGCTATGTGCGGCCACTGATCTTCTGTAACCGTCAACAGCATCATTGCTTCTTGTTGCTTGTGCTCCAACTCCTTGCCGTTCAGCAGCGTGAACAGCTCCTTACCGATCCTTGGCGTCTGCATGAAGTATAATCCCCTTTACATTTGGCCTATAACTTCAAAATACCATAATTTACGGCTACTTACGAACGACCCTATATCCGCTCTGGAATAGGAGGAACATGAGCAGCATCCGGAATATCTTGGGGGTTTACCTTGAACGCCGATTTATACTTTGCTGGATCAGTAATGCTATCCGGTTCTGAGGTTCGCCATGTGAACAGGCATACAGGGCACAACAAAACCTCCCAGGCACCTTTAACCGGCGAATGGGAAACGACTTCTGAACGATTGGACTCACAACGGGGACAAATATGCATCTGTCAGCACTCCTTTAATCTTTCTTTGTTTTTAAAAATATTTAGCGAAGCATTTGGCTCAACTTTTTCTCCCATTCCGCTACACCCAGCGGGGAATCGAGCGGCTGCGAGTAATGGCCTCTAATATCCGGTGCTACAGGTGTCGTCGCATCCAGTATCATTTTGTGCGTCATACCTGCCGGATCAGAGCCGGGGTCAAGTGGTAAAATAGACAAGCCAGGAACAATGACAGCATCATGCTTTGGATGAAGCTTGGTGGATAAAGCCCACATGACTTGCGGCAGATTGAACGGATCGACCTCCTCGTCCACCACAATCACCAGCTTGCAATACCCCAATCCATGCGGAGTCGTTAACGCACGCATTCCCACAGCCTTCGCAAAGCCGCCATACCGGGTTTTCGTGGAAATAATAGCGACCAGCCCATGCGTATACATGGCATTAACAGCTACGATTTCATTAGGAAAAGCATCCTTAAGCTGCTGAAACAACGGTACACTTGTATTCACACCGATCATATAATCCGTTTCCGTCCAAGGCATCCCGATGTACAGATGCTCAAAGATAGGCTGTTTGCGGTGATATACACGATTAATCTGAATGACTGGCATCGCGCGACCGCCGGAATAGTGACCTGTGAATTCACCGAATGGACCTTCATACTCACGTTCACCTGCTAACACTTCGCCTTCCAAAATGACCTCGGCTCCCCAAGGCAGATCCAGATCTGCATCCTTCGCTTTGACCACACGATAAGGCTCACCCTGAATGGCGCCCGCCATCTCATATTCGGATTGATCGTACAGCAGCGGCGTAGAAGCAGCCGTTGTAATCACAGGCTCACATCCGAGGGCAATAGCCACCTTCAGATTTTCGCCACGCTCCTCAGCCTGACGGATATGGATCGCAATATCATGCTGTGGTACAGGCTGGATGCCCAAACGGTTCTTGCCTTTCACCTGCATCCGGTATAAGCCGACATTTTGCTTGCCGTAGGTGTCCGGGTCATCCAGATCGCGTGAAATTAGAATTGCTTTATCCAAATAAAACCCTCCGTCCCCCTGATTCAAACGAAACAACGGCAAAATATCAAACAAATTAATATTCTCCGTAATCTCGACTTCATGAAAAGGAGCGGCTTCTTCCCGCTTCACGGGCACCGGAAATTGTTCATAGCGTCTGGCAAATTCAAAAAACTGCTCCTTGAGCGGCGTATTTTTGGGCATTCCCATCATGAGGGCATGATTGGGCCAGGAGCCCATCACATTCATTGCAATACGAGCATCCGTATATCCATAGATGTTGTTGAAAAAGAGAGCAGGCGTCTTATCTCCAAGATTGTTTAATGCTCTGTTAGCTGCTGCGAGGTCCGGCTCCGGCTTTACCTCATCGCTGATCGTGAGTAATTGTCCCTCCTTTTCCAAGGTGTGTAGAAAATCGCGAAAGTCTTTATAAGCCATCATTCATTCTCCTTCGTCTTTCGATTTCTCAATTCTGGTGCAGCCTGGAGTCATTCTGCTTCATCCCATCCCAGCGTTTGGCTGCGGTTGTGACAATACCGAACTGATCCAATGCGCGAAAAACAATATGATCCACTAATTCCTCGATACTTGCAGGATGATTATAAAAGGCAGGCATCGGCGGCAGGATCATCACGCCCATACGTGACAGCTCCAGCATATTTTCCAGATGGATACTGCTTAATGGTGTTTCTCTGGTCATGAGCAGCAGCTTCTTTCGCTCCTTCAGTATCACATCCGCTGATCGGGTAAGCAGGTTGTCCGCCATACCGATACGAATAGAGGCAAGAGTCTTCATACTGCAAGGAGCGACGACCATACCATCTACCCGGAAGGAGCCGCTAGAAATACGTGCGGCCTGATCCTTATACGAGTAGACTGCATCCGCCATTGCCTCCACTTCCTTCACCGTGTAGCCTGTCTCATAGGGAATGTTGGCAATAGCCCACGGGGATAGCACCAGATGGCTTTGGACTCCAGCCTCCCGTAATTGTTGCAATATACGGATACCAAAGATTGACCCTGTCGCTCCCGATATTCCTACAATGATTTTCTTCATATGTCCCCTCCTTCCATCCCATCGTTTTATATTCACCCATGCATTACTGTCAAAAATTATACGCCCGTTCCCTGCACACGAAAAATATATATAATATATGTAATGCATATTTTAAAAGTATTCAAATCGAAGCGGTGTTTAGAAATGAGGAGGAATCCCAATGGACATGAAGCATCTGCATTACTTCTGTGTCATCGTGGAGGAAGGGCAAATCACCAAGGCTGCCAGAACGCTCAACATGGCCCAGCCTCCACTGAGTCAACAACTCAAAAATATGGAGGGCGAGCTTGGTGTAAAGCTGATTTACCGTGAAGGAAAAAAGTGGGAAGTTACCGAGGCCGGATATACACTGTATACACGCGCCAAACGATTATTGGCTGAAATGGAGGACACCTGTAGAGAAATTGGGGAGTTTGAAAACAGAGTAACCGGCACACTTGCCATAGGCACGTCATCCGCCTGTATGTCTCTGATTACTGAACAACTCAGTCACTTTCATCAGGATTATCCAGAGGTATACATTAAAATAGGACACGGAGACACACATCATCTGGAAGAGCTGCTGCACCAAAATAAAGTGGATCTGGCCCTGTTGCTGCTTCCGGTAGATGACAAATCGTACCATTCAATTGAGTTGGAGGGCGTCTCCTTTGTTGCCGTACTTCCGTCTGAATGGGCAGATCGTCATCCCAGTGGGGAAATTACGTTACAGGAAGCTGCCAGCTATGACCTCTTGTTGGGACGCCGAACAGAAGGACACGGACTATACGAAACCGTCATACGCAAATTTCAGGAACACCATCTTGTTCCGCGCGTCATACTGGACTGTCCTGAAATATCGACCATTCTCTCGCTCGTTTCCACAGGCATGGGAATTACCATCATTCCAGACGCTGGCTTGGGACAAGAATACGGGGACAGATTTCGCACACTCTCCATCAAGGAGCCGTTCCCCTTCACACGGCCTGCCGTCGTATGGCGCAAGGATCGTTACTTATCCAATGCAGCTCGCAAATTGGTTGAACTGCTACAAGCTGAAAACACAAAAAAGACTGTTTCCGAGTAGATGCCCTACCGCTCTACTCCTGAAACAGTCTGATGCTGGATAAACTTCCTTCATTCAGTCGTTGATATCGCCTTACTTGACTTCCTGATGCCGATACTCGGTCGGAGTCATTCCACATTTGCGCCGAAATACCTGTGTAAAATGCCTCATATCTTGATAGCCGATCCGCTCGGAAATATCAGCCAGCCGCAGATGAGGATCATTTAGCAGCCGCTTCGCCTCTTCCATACGCAAGGAAATGACGTAATCCTTATAGCCTTGTCCCGTCTTTTGCTTGAATAGCTGGCTGAAATACACCGGATTTAAAAATACGATTGAGGCCACTTTTTCCAGTGACAGCTCCTCTGTAAAGTGAGCCCGAATATACTGCAATGCTACATCAACTGTATGCATGCCCTTGCGGAGACATTCTCCTGTATCCGCTGCTGCGGCTGCAATCTCTTCTGGCGTTCGTCTTAGTCGTGCCACCTCTTCAGGTATGGATGAGAAATTGTGGTGGACACCTGAACGTGTAATTTGCAGAGGCACTCTGACATAACGCTTCAAATGGGATTCAAGCAACATCTCTAACCGTGCAGCCTCTGCTTCATCCCTTAGCCTTGCAATCCCCAGCAGACTATGGCGGTCTAGACTGACGACAAAACCGCTGCCTCCAGCCTCAATGAGCTCGGACAGTACATTTTCAATCATAAAATGCTCCAAATGTGTCTGCTTGTGATCAGGTTCCATGCGAACCATAAAAAGATGGAATTCTGGATAATTTTCGACGAAAGGCTGTATATCCAGCTTCCCCGTATCCAATCCGAGTGCATAACGTTGGAAAACAGCTTCACGTAAATAAACCATATTGGATTTAAGAAGCCTGCCCTCGTTCGCCTGTTGCGAGGCCACGAGCGCTTCGGCTGCTAACATTTCAATGCATTCCAGTAGCTTCTTTTTGCCGATTGGCTTTAACAGGTAGTCTTTGGCACCCAGCTTTACTGCTCTTTGCGCATATTGGAAGTCGGAATGGGCCGAAATGACAACCCACTGCAGATGAGGATGCTTTCGCTTGGAAATACGCATGAACTCCAGACCATCCATACCGGGCATCAGGATATCAGTCAATACAATATCCACAGGATGCTCCGCCAGAATGCCTGCTGCTTCCTCGGTGGAAGCAGCGAGATGAATGCCGCAGGTTGGTAGAGCTTGGCCAATAGTACGCCGAATCCCCTGTCGAATCATATTTTCATCGTCAGCTATCAGAATATTCATGTTTCTCCTCCTTCTGTGGCAGAGGCACACTTACAGTGACTGTCGTTCCGGCCCCTGGTGTGCTGGATATCCGTAGGCCGTACTCTTCTCCGAACATGTGCCGTAGCCGTAAATTTAGGTTTTGCAGGCCGATGCCTCCCGCCTGCCCGCTGCCCGCCTGTTTGCCGGGTTCTGCCAAAGCGACCTGGACCACCTCCCATCGTTCATATTCCATCCCTACACCATTGTCTATGATATGCAGACTCAATACACCGCCATACTCCTCCGCTCTGACGAGCAGTTTGCCACCTGTATCTGCATGAAGAGGCTCCAGCCCGTGTTTCACCGCATTTTCAATTAACGGCTGTAAGGTCATTTTGGGCAAACGGATATCCAGCCATTGTTCCTCAATGTTGACGTCAACAGATACCCTGCCCTCCAGCCGAGCTTGGATAATGGTGAGGTAGTGGCCGACTTGCTCTACCTCTTCTCGAAGACTTACATCGGCTCCCTCTTCCCAGTGACTGCTGTAACGGAACATATGGGATAAGGAGAGAACCACCTCACCGAGCTGATCCTGTCCCTTTTCATCCAGCATCCAATAGATCATATCCAGCGTATTGTACAGAAAATGTGGATTAACCTGCGTCTGTAGAGCGTGCAGCTCCGCATTTTTTTCGCTGACCGATGATATACGCACTAACTCAATCAGTTCTGCAATCTGTCTTACCATATGGTTGAAAGAAGTAGCCAACTGGTTGATTTCTTCATAGGATTCGATGTTTACCGTGTGACGAAAATTGCCTGTCTCTACCCGTTTCATTTCCCGAATAACTCGTTTGAGCGGATGGGAGATGCTCCTAGAGACGATGGACGCAATTAGCGCTGACACCATAATGAGTATAGGTGCCACGATAAATAAGTATCTTTGATTTTGCGCCAGTTCTACGTTCAGATCCTCACTGGGTGTCGCACTAATCACCGACCAATCGGCAAACGGAAGTTTGGAAGCGATTACAACTCTCTCATTATTCCGATCTACAATTACATCCTCCTCCGGGACCTGTTGCTGTAGATTTCGCAAATCTGGTGGCGGATCAGAAGAAGTAGCCGATACAATTCGATTTTCATGGCCCAACAGATATACCTGACTATTAGTGCTCAGCCGCAAATTGTGGAGAGCGGACAATACTGAACGTGGTTCAGCCTCAAACAGAACAATACCAATCGGCTTGTGTTCATCCAGATCATAGAGCTGCCGTCCGAATGCAAACACAGGTCTGGTTTCCACTTGGTCGATGACAGAGTGAGGATAAACACCCAGCCATGCAATTTTGCCCGCCGATCTTCGAATTTCCCTGTACCATTCCGTATGCTCGTAATGAGTATCAATGACATTCATATAATTGCCATAATTGTATACCTTGCCTGTGTCTGTGATGACATGAATGCCGATTAGATCCTCCCGCGAATAGTAGATGGCTCCAAGGATATTTGTAATCGTACGTTCGTTGATGTAATTGACAGCAGGTAAATCACTATGATCTGTCGTCAGCAGACGAACCAAATCCATATTGTTGCTGATCGACTTGGAAAGACTGTTATAGCTGTCGAGCAGCAATTCGAACAGTCCTGCTGTCTGAGATACATTTTTACGTGCAAGCTCGCTGATCTTATCATGGAACTGCACTGTAGTACGGTTGTAAAATAATAGACTGACCGCCAGCACAATGCTGGACATGCTCAATAGGAACAGAACAAACAAGCGGTATTGAATGGATTGAAAACGGCGCATCATACCTCCGTGCGCTCCTTTCGCATCGGCCGCCTATCCTTTAACCGCTCCTGCAACCATGCCCTTGGTGATTTTTTCGGACAGGGCAAAATAAATAATAATGACCGGTAAGGCTCCCATAACTAGAAAAGCACCAATATTGCCGTAGTTCACAGAATACTGGCTGACAAACGTATAAACGCCGAAAGGGAGAGTTTTTAGCTTTTCGGACGAGATAAAGGTGGCAGCCATAATGTATTCATTCCAGATATTAATGAAAGTTAAAATACACACTGTCATGATAGGCGGAATCGAGATGGGTAAGATTACACTGCGGAAGATACGATAAATGCTCGCTCCGTCAATGTAGGCGGATTCTTCAATTTCGTGGGGAATGGACCGCATAAAGCCGGATAGGATGAAGACCGCAATCGGTGTCTGAAAAGCAATGTAGGGTAAAATCAGCGAGAAATACGTATTCAGAATATGGACGTTTTTAAACATCACCATCAGCGGTAGCAGTGTAGCTTGCATGGGGATCATCATCCCGACCAAAAACAACGTCAGTACAACAGCCCCGAAACGCCAGCGAAAACGTGTAATTGCATAAGCAGTCATCGAGCTTAATACAATGACGAACATCATCGTAACCCCAGTCACCAGCACACTGTTTCCTAAATAACGCAAGTAGCTCCCCGATTCATAGGCTTCCTGATAGTTGTGCCACTGGGGCACTTGAGGGAGTGCAAAGAAGCTTGAACTTAATATCTCTTCATTCGTCTTCAACGAATAGGTCAACAACCAAAAGAGTGGATACAGCTGCGTGACCACTAAGACAGCCAACAGGGAGAAGACTCCCGTTTTTTTCAAGGCGTTCAACAGTCCCATCTCCTTTAGCTTACCTTATTTTCGATCCGTTTGAAAACAAAATTTATCACAATTGTAAATGACAAGCAGATTACTACGAGAAACGAAGCCAATGCACTGCCATACCCGTATTTCATAGATAAAAAGGACATATTGTACATATACGTGGATACTGTATCCGTCGCATGGGCCGGTCCTCCACCCGTCATCACCCAGATCAAATCAAACGATTGCAAGGACCCGATAAAGGCTAATACAATAGATATTTTGAAAATAGGCACAATGAGTGGCAACGTAATGTAACGGTCTGCTTTGAATCCTTCTGCCCCATCAATTTTAGCTGCTTCATACAGCTCATTGGGTATATTTTGTACACCGGTAAACTGGATAAGCAAATGGTAGCCAAAATATTGCCACAACGATACAAAATATAGAGCATACATCGCTATCTGTGGTTCCGTCAGCCAAGAGCGTGTCCAGCTTTCCAGCCCGACCGCCATCAAAATACCGTTCAGCATCCCACCCATCGAGGCCGGATTATAGATCGTTTTCCACAACTGCCCGATAATGACCACCGATAGAATGACCGGCAGAAAATACATCGTTACCAATGTATTTGCCTTACGCACATAACGATTGAGTAAAATCGCCAGCAGCAGACAGAGTGGAATTTCCAGCATGGAAAATACAGCGAACATCATCGTCCGCTTCACGGACGGCCAGAACACTGGATCGGCTGTAAAAATTCGTTTGAAATTAGCTAGCCCCACAAACTTCGCCTCTGCAATTCCGTTCCAATCTAGCAACCCGCAATACACAGATACCAGAATCGGAACAAATACCATACAGGTATACAGCAACAGGCAGGGCAGCACGAAAACGGCAATTGTGCGTGCCGGCACCTTCAGTACATTCATGCTCTAATCTCCTTTGTGTTGATTCGGAGTATCTTCTGGGGATGCTTAACCATATGTGATTGCGAATCAGGGAAGAGTACCTTCGCTCCCTCCCCTAGAGTCCGCTACTTCAGGATTTTGCAAAATCCTCACTTATTTATTGGCTTCAAAAGTGTTCTGGTGTTCCTTCGCAACTTGCGCAGAGTCTTCTTGTTGCACAAACAGGTTTTGAATGCTACTTAGATGCGCCTGCGCAATAGCCGGATTCATCGTATTATCAAAAGCGAGGTCTCCTCCTTTTACATTTTTGAACAGCTCATTGAGACTAATGGCTAGTTCGGAATAACCCGCTTCCTTCAGATCGCCTTTCATTTTCTGACCACTGCCAATTGCATTTTTCAGATCAAACTGAAT
Source organism: Paenibacillus sp. T2-29 (assembly GCF_052921365.1). Taxonomy (NCBI): domain Bacteria; kingdom Bacillati; phylum Bacillota; class Bacilli; order Caryophanales; family Paenibacillaceae; genus Paenibacillus; species Paenibacillus sp. T2-29. The sequence continues at coordinate 108,899 of NZ_JBREVE010000014.1, forward strand.
CTTGGGCATCTCTGTAATAAAATAGTGCAGAAAGTCCTTCGTCTCCTGTAAATGTTCACTATTCGCAGATACCGCAAACGCGCTACCTGGCGCGATGACATACTCATTTACATTCCCTTTGCCATTCACCGTAGGGAACTGAAACGCTCCGACCTTACCCGCTACCGGGGAAGCATCAATAGAACCTGTTTCCCAAGTGCCCATGATATACATCGCAGCTTTTCCTGTTTTAAAAATATTACCGCCTGCATTATAGTCAATAGATGTGGCTCCATCCGGGAAAGCCCCAGCCTGCACCAATTCCTGGAACGCATCCACAGCTTCCACAAAAGCCGGGTCGTTAAACGTCTTTTTGCCATCCAGCACATCATTGAGGAAGTTTGGTCCTTCATTCGTACGCAACAGAATATTCATAAAAAGGAGGGAACCGGTCCATGAATCCTTTTCCCCAATAGCAATTGGAGTAATTCCCTTCGCTTTTAGTGTCTTGACCGTCGTAATCAGCTCATCAAAGGTAGTCGGCAACTTTTGAATTCCCGCCTGCTCGAACAGCTCTTTGTTGAAAAAGACCACTTCTATATTGTTACCATCCGGAAAAGCATAAAGTTTATCATCGAAGCTATAGTAATTAAGAAGGCCATCCTGAAACGTATCTTTTAACCCCTCTTTATCAGCTACATCATTTAATGGTGCCAATAGCCCGGCATCTACAAATGGCTTCATCTGTGCAGCCGGATTTACAATCGTAATATCCGGTACTTCCTTCGCTGCTGCTTGTGTTTTTAGCTTGAGCTTTTGCTGATCTGTATTTAACGAATCCAATTCAATTTTGACATGAGGATGATCCTGCTCGTATTGACTTACAATCTGCTTAATCATTTTGTACGAAGGGGTGCTCGGATCAGGATTGATGTTTTGAAAAGTAATCGTCACATCCTTCGTTACATTGCCTCCACCCTTTTCCCCTGAATTTCCCGGACCTGCGCTCTGTCCGTTATTACAAGCTGCCAGCGTCAATGCCAAGGCGCCCGCCGCCACAACAGCAAACGCTTTCATCTTTATTCTGCTCATGTTCCTATTCCTCCTCTGGTTGAAGCATTGCGCAATTTATCCTCCTAGTCGGTGGACACTCAATGCCCGCTTGTTCTTTTCATTATGTTCCATAGAAAAGACGTGAACAATGCGTGAACTTAAGGAGAAGGGTTTGTTTTTTTAAGCCCTCATTTGCGTGCTTCAAAATTCATTCATATCATAACTTGCAATTTATCTAGAAGACAGGCATAATATGAATAAGATCATAGTTTGATAATGATTATCATTATTAAAAGATAATACACATAGACTTTAAAGGAGGCAGGACCGCAGTGAAAGAAGCTTTTAGTAAAACCTCCCTGCATATCGATGATTATTTGGATCTTCTCAATCTTGCCGTACAAGTCGGAGATACAAAGTGGCAAAAGGAAATTACCCGTAAACTTCAAGCCTTAAGTGCCCTCCAGGCAGAACAGGTTGAAATAGATTAACATCGCACAGTGCTGGATGTCAGTTGAAGCAGCACGTCAGGCAGCACTATACAAGGAACAACCAGAATATTGTAGTGCTTTTAACCAAAGGCATGCCATGAGCCTTTCATATGAATGATAAATGAATCGGATATACAAAAAAACACAGCCATTAAGGCTGTGCTCTTTTTTGTGCTTGGCGGCGTCCTACTCTCCCAGGACCCTGCGGTCCAAGTACCATCGGCGCTGGAGGGCTTAACGGTCGTGTTCGGGATGGGTACGTGTGGAACCCCTCCGCTATCGC
>NZ_JBREVE010000015.1:0-107534 GCF_052921365.1 Paenibacillus sp. T2-29
TTCCGGTGTCACCAATTCCAGCTCATTCACACGGATATGCGGATTGTTCACGATTTGCTCGATGACATGCAGTACATGTCCCTGCATCCGCTCGATCGTAGACCGATCGTACACATTCGCGTTGTATCTGAATATGATGCGGAAGGTTTCATCCGGCATCACAATCAAGTCCAGATCATAGTTCGTCTGCTCAACAACCTCTACATTCGTAATGTCAAATGCAGACGGACGAACTTCGCCTAGCTGCTCGACCTGCTCCTCTACCGGGTAATTCTCAAATACCATAATGTGATTAATCAGATGCTGCTTCTGCTCGGTCAGCGCCTGAATTTCATATAGCGGGAAGCTGTCATATACTCCCGAAGCCAGCGCTTGCTCCTGCGTGTTCCGCATGATGTCCACAAACGTGGCATTCCGTTCACTTTGAATCCGAACCGGAATCGTATTAATGAACAAACCGATCATATTTTCTACACCCGCAATATCCGTCGGACGTCCAGATACGACACTGCCGAATACAACATCTTCATTGTTATTATATTTCTGCAAAATAACGCCCCACACGCTCTGCATCAGCGTATTAATCGTGACCTGCTGCTGCTTTGCAATCCGGTACATGGCTTCGCTCCATGTTGGATCCAGCTCCACCGTTATTTTTTCGCAAACATATTCGCTGGTTGTACTTGCTGTAGTGGATACAGTGTTATCTCTGCTGTCTGCCACTTGATCTTTCGATGCAGTATCCGATCCAGGCAGCAACGTCTGCTGTTCAAAGCCTGCCAAATAGTTGCTCCAATACTCTTTTGCCGCACGTTCATCCTGACGCTCCAGCCATTCGATATATTGGCCATACGGTGTGATTGGAGCAAGCTCCGGCTGTTTCTGCTCCAGCAGCGCAAAGTACGTACCAAACACTTCCCCGGTAACGAGCGATAAGCACCAGCCGTCCATGATAATGTGATGGAAGCTCCAGACCCAGTGATACGTTTCTTCATCGGTCTGCAATACCTGTACGCGCATCAGTGCATCCGTACCAAGATCAAAGCCCCGATCCTGGTCCTCCTGCTTCAACGCCTGGATATATGCCTGTTGGTCTGCTTGCTGCATTCCGCGTACATCCTTGAAGGACAGATCGCTATCTTTGTGACGGAACACCAGTTGCAATGGCTCCTGACCGTGTCCGGTCTCAAACCGATGGAAATTCGTCCGCAGCGCTTCATGGCGCTGTGTCAGCAGATCCAGGCTCTTGCGGAAAATAGCAACATCAAAGCTGCCTTTTTGATCAAACGAGGCTTGCTGGAAGTATGCACCTGAGTCTGGCTCCATCAAGCTATGGAACAGCATCCCTTTCTGCATGGGAGAAAGAGCATACACATTTTCCAGTTCGCCCACAGAAGCCGTTTGCTCCGTCAATTGCTCCAGTTGTTCCAACGACAAGCCTTTGAACAAAACATCGCTTGGCGTTAGTTTGCTCCGCTCTTGGGAGGCACAATGCTTGATTACTTCCTGCAAGCTTTCCCGTAGCAGCCGGGCAAACTTCTCTACATTTTGCTGATGATATACTTGGCTGTCATAGCGAATTTCCAAGGTCAGCACGCCTGCTGTAATCATGCCGTTCACATTCAGCGGCTGCTCCAGCACGGTATAACCACTCATCGGCTCTCCGTCCGTATGCGAAGACAGCACGATGTCACTCTGTTCCAAATCCTGATCAAATTGTCCCAAATAGTTAAAGCTGATCTCAGGCTGCAGATTCAAGGAAGGATCGGCATTATCCGAAGACATATACTTCAAAATACCGTAGCCAATGCCCTTATGCGGCACATGACGCAGGTCCTCTTTGACCCGCTTGATGCGCTGCCCTACTTCCGCCTTTCCATCGACATCCAGCAGCACCGGATACTGACTTGTAAACCAGCCCACAGTACGTGTAATATCCACATCTGGAACAATAGCTTCCCGGCCATGCCCCTCCAGATTGACCAGCACACGCTTCTGCCCGCTCCAGTTGTACAATGCGCTGCCGAGTGCGGTTAACAGCAGATCATTGACCTCTGTGTTGTACGCACGATGTGATTCCTGAAGCAGCAGCCGGGTTTCCTGTTCGCTCCAAGCCACGGTCACCGTCTCACTATCTCTGACCCAAAAAGGCTGTCCTGCCGCTTTGTCTCGATCCTTAGGCAGCGATGCAACTTCCATGTGAGCAAGACGCTGCCAGTATTCGCGTTCGTTGTCAATGGCCGGACTGTTCGCATATTGAGACAACCGCTCTGCCCAAGTGGAGAACGAATCCGTTTTATACGGCAAGCGAATCGCTTCTCCCCGAACGGCCTGCTCATATCCTGTGGTAAAATCTTCAAACACAATCCGCCATGAAATGCCGTCTACGACCAGATGGTGAATCGCAATCAATAAGTGATCTCCATCTGTGCAGCGGAAAATTCCCAGCTTCACCAGCGGTCCTTCATCCAGACGAATGGAGCTTTGGATGGCATTGGCTTTCATCTCAATCGCCATCATCACATCTGCCGTATCTTCGACGCCTGTCAAATCTACAACGTCCAGACTGTACAGCTCGCCTTCGTTCACACCGCGATTCCACGCTTCATAGCCCTGTTCGGTCTGACGGAAGACCATACGCAGCGCATCATGATGCTCCGTCACCTGGGTCACCGTGCGATGCAATGCATCTATATCAAAGCCTTCTGCTCGATGCAGCATTACCGACTGGTTAAAATAGTGCGGCTCTGCCGACGATAGTCCAAAGAACCACTGCTGGATCGGGGTCAGCTTGACGCTGCCCGAAACCTCGCCCTGATCGGCCGTACGGCTGACTGGGTGTACATGACCACTCAGCAGCGAAATGGACGGATATTGGAACAAATCCTTCATGTCCAGCTTGTAGCCCGCTTGCAGCAAGCGGGAGGATACCTGGATTGCTTTGATCGAATCGCCGCCCAGATCAAAGAAATTATTCAAAATCCCGATGTTCTTCGTTCCTAATACAGACTGCCAAATCGAAGCCAACGTCTGCTCCAGCGCTGTGCGCGGCTCTACATAATCCGCTCCGCTTTGCAGACTGCCTTCCGGTGCCGGCAGGGCCTTACGGTCGATTTTACCGTTGGGTGTCAGCGGCATCTGCTCCAACTGAATGAAATACGAAGGCACCATGTAGTTTGGCAGCTCCTCACCCAGGAAGCTGCGCAGCTCCCCAGCGCTTACGTCTCTTTCAGCGACATAGTACGCCACCAGTTGGTTTTGCCCCTGCTCGTCCGCTTGGGCCAGTACGATGACCTCTTGCACGTCTTCCACTTTCAAGATTTGTGCCTCGACTTCGCCCAGTTCGATCCGGTAGCCCCGGATTTTCACCTGATGGTCGATCCGGCCCAAATATTCAATATTGCCGTCTGGCATCCATCTCGCCAAGTCCCCCGTACGGTACATTCGTTCATAGCCGGCTTCACCCGCCGCAAACGGGTTCGCTACAAATTTCTCCGCTGTCAGCTCTGGACGATCCAGATAACCACGCGCCAGACCCGGACCGGACACGCACAGTTCACCTGCTACGCCGACCGGCGCCAAATGTCCATGGATATCCACCATGTATACCCGGTGATTCGGCACAGGACGTCCGATGGAAATGAGTTGTCCTGCCCTTTCATCCTCGGATACCGGCCAGATGGATGTTGCCACCGAGTTTTCGGTTGGACCATAGCCATTGTAGTACGCCACCTGATCCTTCCACTTGTATACCAGTTCGGTGGAAGAGGCTGAACCCGCAGTGAACAGAATACGCAGGTGTGGCATCCGCCCCGGCTCCAGATACACCGCATAAGTCGGCGGCAAAGCAGCCACGGTAATCCGGTGATCCGCCATATATTGCTCAAACCGTTCGTAGTTCAAAATCGTCTCTGTTGTTGGCACGTATAACGTAGCCCCGCAGAACAGCGCCTGGAAGATTTCCCAGCAAGCTGCATCAAACGAATAGCTGGCGAACAGCAACGCATGATCCGACGTACTAATCTTGAGCGTCTGATCAAAATACGTTTTCAGATTGCACAGCCCGTGGTGCTCCAGCATCACGCCCTTCGGCTGTCCGGTTGTACCCGACGTATAGATTACATACGCCAGATCGTTCGGACCAGACAGCGGCTCCAGGTTGGAACCATCCTCGTGGTACACCTCCTGCGCTCCATCCAATACCAGTACTTGACCATCGATAACTGCTTTGTCCATCAGATGACTTTGTGTCAATAGCAGCTTCGCTCCCGAGTCATCCAGCATATAGCGGATACGTTCCTCCGGATAGGTTGGATCGATAGGAACATAGGCGCCTCCGGCTTTTAAAATCCCGAAGATGCCCACAAGCATGTCCACCGACCGCTCGGTCATCAGACCCACCAGCCGATCCTTCGTCACGCCTTGACTGCGCAAGGTACGAGCCAATCGATTGGCGCGTTCATTCAGCTCGCGATAAGTCAGCTGCTCTCCTTCAAAGAACAAGGCTGTCTGCTCCGGTGTCTGTGCAGTTTGCACTTCGAACAAGCCGTGAATCGTTTGTTTACTTGGATAGGCTACCGCTGTATTTCCCCATACCTCAACGATCTGCTTACGCTCCTGCATCGTAACCATGTCCAGTTCATGTACGCGAATGTTCGGATTGGCTATCACCTGTTCCAGCAACTGCACCAGATGACCTCGAATTTGCTCGACACTTTCCCGTTCAAAGGCCAAGGCATTATAGCCAAAGCTCATGTGAATGGTATTCCCCGGCAGCACTACCACGTTAAAGTCATAGTTGGTCTGCTCGACAGACTCGGCTCCTGTGATCGTGAAGCTGGACGCCTCACTACTACCTAATTGCTCTATCTGCTCCTCTACCGGATAGTTCTCAAAAATAAGAATATGATGAATCAAATCTTGCTTAAGCTCCGACAACCCCTGAATTTCATACAACGGATACGTATCATACACATGGGAAGCAATCGATTGCTCCTGGATGTGCTTCATCACGTCGGAGAATACGCTGTCCACCTGACTGTGGATACGCACCGGAATGGTATTGATAAACAGACCAATGATATGCTCCACATTCGGAATGTCTGCCGGACGTCCAGATACCACACTGCCAAACACGACATCATCGGTGCCATTATATTTTTGCAGCAAAAGGCCCCAAACGGTTTGCATCAACGTATTGATGGTGACCTGATAACGCTTGGCTACTCGCTGAATACCTGCCGTTAGCTCCGCGCCCAAATCAAAATCCAGACGCTCCGCCTGATACCCCGTCTTACCTTGGATTTTTGCCTGTGGCAAGCGGGACTGCTCCTCGTATCCTTCCAGAACCTTGCTCCAGTAGCTTGATGCGGCCTGACGGTCCTGCTGCTCCAGCCATTCGATATATTGACTGTACGGCGTTACAGGGGCCAGTTCGGGCTGTTTATGAGCCAGTATCGCAAAATAACTCGCAAACACTTCGTTGGTCACCAGCGACAAGCACCAGCCGTCCATCACAATATGATGGAAGCTCCATACAAAACGGTACGAATCCTCACCTGTGCGAAAAACAGCGACACGCATCAAAGCATCCTGCGCCAGATCAAAGCCTCTTTGCTTGTCTTGGCGCGTAAATTCGAGGATGTACTCGTTTTGCTTCTCTTCCTCCATATCCCGTAGGTCCTCAACATACAATTCACTGCGCTTATTCCGGTACACAACCTGAAGCGGTTCATCTTTCCAGCCGCTGTAGAAGTTCGTGCGTAGTACCGTATGCCGCTGTACCAAGACATCCAGACTGGCCGCAAAGGCAGCGATATTAAAATGTCCTCGCAGATCAAAGGAGGCCTGTTCAAAATATGCTCCCGATTGCGAATCCATCAGATTGTAAAAGAGCATGCCCTTCTGCATCGGCGTCAGTGCGTATACATTTTCCAGCTCACCAATACGTGCCGCCTGTTCCGCAATCTGTTCCAGTTCTCCAGTCGTCAGACCTTTGAAGGATACATCACTTGGCGTCAGTTCTAGATGCTCCTGAGCGACGCAATGCGCAATGACCTCTTGCAAAGCAGATTGCAGCAGGCTCGCCACCCGTTCCAGCGTTTCTTTACGATACTGCTTACGGCTGTAAGCGATCGTCAAGCGCAGCTTGCCTTCTGAGATCATCGCGTTCAAATCCAGCGTGTACAGTAACGGTGAATGGGCATCCTCTGTTTCTCCTGCACGGTAGGAGGACAACGTGATTCCACTGTTTTGCAGATCCTGATCGACCTGCCCCAAATAGTTAAAGCTGATTTCCGGCTCGGCTGCGATCGTGCCCACTTCATCTGCAGGCAACGCAGAGGACAGGTAACGCCAAGTGCCATAGGTCAGGCCTTTATGCGGAATCCGGCGCAATCCTTCCTTCGTTTCTTTAATCCGCTGAGCCAGCGTCAGGTTTGCACCTGTATCCAGCAGCACCGGATACAAGCTCGTAAACCAGCCGATCGTACGCGTAATATCCACCTCTGGCAGGATCGCTTCCCGGCCATGGCCCTCCAGATTCACCAGTACATGGCCTGCGCCTGTCCAGTTGTGCACCGCCAGTCCCAGCGCGGTCAGCAGCAAATCATTGACCTCGGTGTTATAGGCGCGATGGGCCTGCTTCAGCAGTTGCTGGGTTTCAGCTTCAGTCCACTCCACCGTTAGCACTTCGCTGTCTGCATTCACGGAGTCCTCGTAGGCAAAATCCTTAGGCAGTGGTGCAGCTTCAGCTTTGACCTGTTCCAGCTGTTTCCAATAGACTTCATCCGATGCAGCCTCAGGACGGTTAGCATAAGAGGATAACTCCCGTGCCCATGTTTGGAAGGAATCTGTTTTATATGGTAATCGTACAGGCTCGCCCTGGATCGCCTGCTCGTAGCCTGTCGAGAAATCTTCAAACAGAATCCGCCACGACACCCCGTCCACCACCAAGTGGTGAATGGCGATCAGCAGATGGTCGCCCTCCGCTGTGCGGAACCATCCGAGTTTCACCAAAGGTCCTGCGGACAGGTCCATGCTGCTTTGGATTTCCGTTGCCTTCGCTTCTAGCGCTTCCGCATCAGCGGGCTGTTCACGGTAGTCCACCGTTTCTAGCGTATACAGCGTGCCTTCCTCAACATGACGAGTCCAAGCTATATAACCAGCGGAAGTCTGATGGAATACCGTACGCAGCGCATCATGATGCTTCACGAGTTGATCCATGACTTGACGAATCGCCGTCTCCTCAAAGCCCTCCGCGCGATAGAGCATGACCGCTTGATTAAAGTGCTGTGGACGCTCGCGCTCCTGGGCAAAGAACCAATGCTGGATCGGAAGTAGCGCCGTTTCCCCGCTGACTTCTTCCTGATCTGCCATACGACGGACCTCGTGCATATGCGGTGCCAGGGCTTCAACGGTTGGATACTGGAACAAATCCTTCATGTCCAGCTTATAGCCAGCCTGGAACGCACGGGACGCGATTTGGATCGCCTTGATCGAATCACCGCCCAGGTCGAAGAAATTGTCCAGAATACCGACCGTCTGCAGCCCCAGTACCGACTCCCAGACCGCTACCAGAGCGCGTTCTTGCATAGTGCGCGGCTCTGCATAATCGGCCCCGGTTTGCAGGCCGCCCTCTGGTGCAGGTAAGGCCTTGCGATCGATTTTGCCATTCGGTGTCAGTGGCAGCTGTTCCAGTTGTACAAAGTACGATGGCACCATGTAGCCTGGCAGCTCCCGTCCCAGCTCACTTCTTAGCTCGCTGGCCTCGACTACTTGTCCCGCGACATAGTAGGCCACCATGTGGTTTTGGCCCATTTCGTCCATACGGGCCACGACCACGGCTTCGCGTACCGATTCCACCTGGAGCAGCTGCGATTCGACCTCGCCCAGCTCAATCCGATAACCCCTGATTTTCACCTGATGATCGATCCGGCCCAGATATTCAATGTTGCCGTCCGGCATCCATCTCGCCAAATCGCCGGTGCGGTACATCCATTCATAGCCTGCTTTGCCTCCGGCAAACGGGTTCTCTACAAATTTCTCGGCCGTTAGTTCTTCGCGTTTCCAATAACCACGGGCTAATCCTTGCCCTGCAATACATAATTCGCCCGGCACACCGATTGGCTGCAATCCCCCATCCGCGTTCATGATATATATTTGGGTATTCGCGATAGGACGTCCGATATTAATTTGATGAGCATGGGTCAGTTCCTGTACAGTCGACCAAACTGTCGTTTCTGTAGGTCCGTACATATTGTAAATGCGAGGACCGTTTATCTTTTGCAGATCTCCCAACAGCTTGGACGGTAGGGCTTCACCCCCGACCATAATTGCCTTCACGCTTTGCAGTGCTTGGGAACCTGTTTCATGACCCAGTAGCATTTGCACCCGCGATGGTGTCATTTGCAACATCTCAATATGATGATGAGTAATCAACTCACCAAGTGCCTGAGGATTCACCTGATGCTGGCGGTCGCCAAGCACAACCGTCATGCCACCCAGCAGAGGCAGGATGGTTTCCAAGACAAAAATATCGAATGAAATGGTCGTCAGTGACAAAATGGTTTGACTCGTTTCAAAGTCAATTGCTTCGCGCATACCTGTAATAAAGTTGAGTACTGAGCGATGCTGGAGCATAACCCCTTTCGGATTTCCAGTTGAACCAGAGGTATAGATGACGTAAGCCAAATGCTCTGGGCGGGCAATCGCCTCCAGGTTGCTGCTTTCTCCCTGATACAATTCTGCATCCTCAATAAATATTGCATTGGCGTTGCAATGGTGCTCTTCCAACAGATCACGACTGGTCAGAAGCACTGTGGCCTCGCTATCTTCCAGCATGTATTGAATACGAGATGACGGAAATTCGGGATCAATTGGCACATATGCACCGCCTGCTTTTAGAACGGCCAGCAGACCTACGATCATTTCCACTGAGCGATGCACCATCAGGCCGACCAGCTTATCAGGTCCTACACCCTGTGCTTGAAGTATGCGTGCCAATGAGTTGGCTCGTTCATTCAGCTCCCGATAAGTCAGACTCTGATTTCCAAACATTAATGCTACCTGATCCGGTGTCTGTGCCACCTGTTCCTCGAACACCGCACTTAACGTCTGATCCTGTGGATAAGCTGTTGCAGTATCGCCCCAAACCTGAATAATCTGCGCTTGTTCTTCCGATGTTATCAATTCCAACTCACTCACACGGATATTCGGATTCTCCACAATTTGCCTAATGACATGCTCGATATGACCCTTGATGCGCTGCATTTCGGACCGGTTATATACCAGTTCATTGTATTCCAGCAGGATCGTGATATCCTCGTCAGGCACGACAATCAGGTTAAAATCGTAGTTGGTTTGCTCTGCAATTGCCACATTGGCTATAGATAAGCCTGTATGTGCGTCTGCTTCGCCGGAATCAATCACCTGAGATATCTTTTGCCCGATCGGATAGTTTTCAAAGACCATAATATGATTAATCAGGTCTTGTTTTTGTTCAGTCAGCGCCTGAATATCGTAGAGCGGAAACGTGTTATATGGACTGGAGGTCAAAGCCTGTTCCTGTGTACGCTTTAATATTTCAGCAAATGTTGCATTCCGCTCACTGTAAATGCGTACCGGAATTGTATTAATGAACAAACCGATCATGCTCTCCACGCCTGCGACTTCTGCCGGACGCCCGGATACCACACTACCAAACACGACATCCTGATTATTATTGTATTTCTGTAAAATAACACCCCACGCACTCTGTAAAATCGTATTAATTGTTACTTTCTGTTGCTTTGCAATACGCTTCAATGCGGTACTCCGCTCTTTACCTAACCCAAAGGTCACCTTCTCCAAAACATAGCCTGTATCCGAACGCCCGTCACTTCCGTCTGCATCCTCATTCTGCACTGTTACAGAAGCCTGCGCTTTCTCACCAAGCAACAAGGTCTGTTGCTCATAACCCGCCAAATAGTCGCTCCAATAGCGAGCCGCTTCCTGCGCTTTCTGCTGTTCCAGCCATTCAATGTAACGGCTATATGGTCTAACAGGTGGTAGTTCCGGCTGCCTGTTCTTCATCAAAGACGAATACGCACTTAGCACTTCTTCCATGACAAGTGACAGACACCAGCCGTCCATCAGGATATGATGGAAGCTCCATACAAATCGGTATGAGCAATCCCCTGTACGGAAGACAGCTATACGCATCAGCGCATCCTTGCCTAAATCAAAGCCTCGAGCTTTGTCCTGAGTCACAAATTCAGCTACAGTGTGTTCACGCCCTCTGGCATCTTCATAACGGAAGCTCGCATTTTTATGACGATAGACAACCTGCAACGGTTGACCATGCCAGCCACTGTAGAAATTAGTACGGAAAATTGCATGACGGCTTACGAGCAGCTTCACGCTTTCCTCAAACATGCTCGGTTCAAACTCTCCTTCAAGATCAAACGTCAACTGTTCAAAATACACTTCGGTTTGTGTATTCATCAAACTATGGAACAGCATACCCTTTTGCATTGGCGTTAGCGGGTACACGTTTTCCAATTCTCCAACCGTCTTTGTCTGCTCCTTAATCGTATCTAATTGCTCTAGGGTCAGACCTTTAAACAGTACATCGCTTGGAGTCAATTCGGTCTGCTCCCTTGCAACACAGTGCTCGATAATTTCAAGCAGATTGGCTTTTAGCAGGTTAGCCAGCATTTGGATGGTGTCCTCACGGAAGACCTTGCTGTTATATCGAATAGCCAGTTTCAGGATACCGTTGGTTACACTCGCGTCCACAATGAAATCGTATTTCATCTCCAGCTGATCACTAACGACCGATCCAATCGAGTAAGGTGACATACGGATATCACTGTTTTGCAACTCCTGATCAAACTGTCCGTGATAGCTAAAACTTACCTGTGGCTCGGCAAAAGCTTGATGTTGACCGAGATTCAGTGCATCTGCTTGCTGATCCGTGGCTTGGCCGGATTCACTCAAATATCTCCAGATTCCGTAGCCAATTCCCTTATTCGGAATATCACGCAGACTCTCTTTGACCTGTTTGATGCGTCCCGATAAAGTAGAATCACTGCCGATGTTCAGCCATATTGGATATTGAACCGTAAAGCAACCTATCGTACGAGAAAGGTCCGTATCTGGTAAAATGCCCTCACGTTCATAACCTTCCAAATTGATCAGGCTACGTTCATGACCGGTCCATGTGTACAGCATCATGCTCAAAGCTGTCAGCAGCAGATCGTTCACTTCCGTGTTATATGCGCGGTGCGCTTGCTTCAATAGCCGTTCTGTCTCTTCTTCCGAAAGCTTAACGACCATTTTACCCGTGTCAGCCAAGATAAATTTGCCATCCTGTGCTTGATCCTCAGGCAAGCGTACCTGGTCAGCCAAAGCGGATGCGTTCAGATGCTCCCAATAGGCGCGTTCGCCTTCCAGTGCTGCACTATTCGCATAGGTGTACAGTCTTTGAGACCAGGAACGGAACGAGTCCGTTTTATCCGGTAACTGAAGCACTTCTTGATGGACGGCTTTCTCATAGACTGTGGCTAAATCCTCCAACAAAATGCGCCACGATACCCCGTCTGCCACCAAATAGTGGATGGCTATGAGCAAATGATCCCCATCCGCACAGTGGAACAAACCAGCTTTAAATAACGGGCCTTCATGCACATAAATACTGCTTTGAATTTCGCTGACTTTCGCCTCAATCGTCGCACTAAGCAAGGCTTCATCAGTGACATCTCTAAAGTTCAATACATCCAGATGATACAGTTCGCCCTCATGTACTCCACGGTTCCATGCTTCATAGCCTTGCTCCGTCTTTCTGAACACCATCCGTAGTGCATCATGGTGCTCAGTTAGCTTCATGAGCGCCTGACGTAGAGCGGATTCGTCAAAGCCCTGCTTCAGATGCAGCATAACCGCCTGGTTAAATGGATACGCATGCACTTGCCCTTGTTCTGCAAGCCAGTATTGGGTCGGCGTTAGCGCCACTTTCCCCGTGACCTCGCCTTGCTCGGTCGTTTGCTTGTCCGCTAACCGAAGATGCGGAGCCAGCTCCTTCACATTTGGAAATTTGAACAAGTCCTTCATATCCATCTTGTACCCGGCTTGAAGCAGTCGGGAAGAGAATTGAATCGCCTTGATGGAGTCGCCGCCCAGATCAAAGAAGTTGTCTAAAATACCGACCGTTTGTACGTTCAGAACGGACTGCCAGATTGCTACGAGTGCCCGTTCGGCTCCAGTGCGCGGCTCTACATACTCCGCTCCGCTTTGCAGACTGCCTTCGGGTACCGGCAGAGCCTTGCGGTCAATTTTGCCGTTTGGACTCAGTGGCATCTGCTCCAGCTGTACAAAGTAGGATGGTACCATGTAGCTTGGCAGTTCTCGGCCCAGCTCACTTCTCAGCTCACTGGCACTGAGTTCTTGCCCCGCAACATAGTAGGCCACCATTTGGTTTTGGCCCGTTTCATCCGCACGAGCCATGACCACGGCTTCTCGTACCGATTCCACCTGGAGCAGTTGCGTTTCCACCTCGCCCAGTTCGATTCGATAACCCCGGATTTTTACCTGATGGTCAATCCGTCCCAAATATTCGATGTTCCCGTCTGGCAACCATCTCGCCAAATCGCCTGTGCGGTACATCCGCTCATAGCCTGCTTCCCCACCAGCAAACGGATCGGCTACAAATTTCTCGGCCGTCAGCTCCGGCCGATTCAGGTAACCACGGGCTACGCCGACACCGCCGATGCACAGCTCACCCGCAACCCCAATCGGCTGCAATTGCTCTTTGCCTTCCTTCACGATGTACAGACGAATATTTTGAATCGGTTTCCCGATGGGAATAACCGTATATTCCTCATCCGGCTCGCAATCGAAGTACGATACGTCCACCGTCGCTTCCGTCGGGCCGTACAGGTTGATCAGCTTCGCTCCTGCTAGGCTCGACACGAGACGTTGGAACCTCGCCACATGCTGCGGTGGTAAGGCTTCACCACTGGCAAAGACATGGCGCAGCGTGCCCAGCTTCGCTTGCATCACTTCCCGTGGCTGTTGCTCCACGTACTCCAGGAACGCATGCAGCATAGCAGGTACAAAGTGCATCGTGGTCACGCCATCACGGGCAATCGTGTCAACGATGTCTTCCGGGTTCTTTTCCCCGCCGACTGACAGCAAGCTCACCTTCGAGCCAACCATTGACCACCAGAACAGCTCCCACACTGACACGTCGAAGGTAAAGGTGGTTTTTTGCAGAATTGTATCCTCCGCACTCAAGCCGTAGCGATCATGCATCCACAAAATCCGGTTCAGCACGGAGTGATGCTCCACCATTACACCTTTCGGTTTTCCAGTGGAACCGGAGGTGTAGATCACATAAGCGACATGATGTGGCCCCGACAACGGCTCCAAGTTGGAGCTATCTTCGTGGTAGATGTCGTTGCGTTCCAACACCAGCACCTGGCCGTCGAAACTCAGCGATGCTTGCTCGGCCAGGTGCGATGACGTCAGCATGAGTTTCGCTCCCGAATCCTCCAGCATAAAGCGGATGCGATCGGCCGGATATTCCGGATCGATTGGTACATAAGCTCCGCCAGCCTTGAGGATCGCATAGATGCCTACGATCATGTCCAGCGAACGCTGCGCCAGAATGCCTACCGGCTGATTCGATTCTACTCCTTCTGTGCGCAAGGTGCGTGCAAGACGGTTGGCTCTCTCGTTCAGTTCACGATAGGTTAAGGATTGATGCTCCCAAACGACAGCTACATGATCTGGTGTGCGTTCAGCCTGCTCCTCAAACAGCTTTTGGATCGTCTGATGGCTTGGATATGCTGAAGCCGTCGCATTAAACGCTCCTGTAATCTGCTGCTTTTCCGCTGCTGTGACTAATTCCAGCTCTTCAACCCGAACATGCGGGTTGAGCGAAATTTGCTCCAGTAGACGTGCTAAATGCCCATGCAGACGCTCAATACCTGCTTGATCAAAGCTGAGCGCGTTATACATAAAGCGAATCTTGATGCCTTCTCCCGGCATAACAGCTACGTTCAGATCGTAGTTGGTTTCCTCTGTAGCCACCACGTTCGAAATCGTAAATTTATCCTGTCCCTCGCTACCTAACTGTTCTACCTGCTGTCCCACCGGATAATTTTCAAATATCATAATATGATTGATTAAATCCTGTTTCTGCTCGGTCAGCGCCTGAATTTCATACAGCGGAAATGCATCGTAGGCATTGGAAGCCAGCGCCTGCTGCTGGGTTCGTTTCATCAGCTCGACAAAGGTTTCGCCTTGTTCAGACTGCACACGCACTGGAATGGTATTAATGAACAGCCCGATCATGTGCTCCACGCCTGGAATATCCCCTGGACGACCGGACACAACGCTACCGAACACGACATCCGTACTGTTGTTATATTTTTGCAACAGAACGCCCCATACGGTCTGAATCAGTGTGTTGATCGTGACCTGATTTTGCTTCGCCACCCGTTCGATCTGAGCAACCAGCTCTGGCTGGAAGTTACATTCCAGATCTTCAGCGACATACTCCCCGGATTGTAAAGATTTTGACTGTGTTTTTTGCTGTGGAAGCGTAATTTGCTGCTCGTAGTCCGCCAGATACCCACTCCAGTATTGCAAGGCTGCCTCACGGTCCTGACGCTCCAGCCATTCGATAAATCGGCTGAACGGCGTGACTGGCTCCAGTGCTGGCTCATGACCCGCGCGCAGTGCCAGATAGCTACCGAATACCTCCTGTGTCATAAAGGACAAGCACCAGCCATCCATCAAAATGTGATGGAAGCTCCAAACAAAGTGGTACGTTTCATCCCCGGTTTGCAAAATGGAAACACGAATGAGTGCATCCTCTGCCAGATGGAATCCTTTTGCTTTATCTTCGATGACAAAAGCTTCAACACGAGCTGCTCGTTCCTCTTTTTCCAGTCCGCGCAGGTCTTCATAATATAATTGTCCGCTACGGTTGCGGAAAACGACCTGTACAGGCTCGTCCTTCCATGAACTGATAAAGTTCGTCCGCAATGCCTCATGACGCTGCACGAGCAGATCAAAACTTTTACCGAAAGTAACCACATCAAAACGCCCGTTCAACTCAAAGGTGGCCTGCTCAAAATAAGCCGCCGAATTCTCATCCATCAAGCTGTAAAAGAGCATCCCCTTTTGCATCGGCGTCAAGGCATACACATTTTCCAGCTCGCCCAGATCTCGCGTATCTTCCACCAATTGCTCCAGCTCATCCAGCGTTACATGGTTTAACAGGACATCACTTGGGGTTAGCATCGTTCTTTCTTGGGCAACACAGTGATGAATCACCTCACGCAAGCCGGATGCCAACAGCTCTCCAAGCCGTTCAATCGTTTCATGACGGAATTGTGTTGTGCCGTAGCGAATCGTGAATATCAACTCGCCATCTTCGATTACTCCATTGATATCCAGCGCAAAATCCATAGTCGCGTTCGTGCTGACAGGCACACCGATAGAATAGGTGGAAGGCTCCAGATCATTGCTTTTATAATCCTGATCGAATTGGCCCAAATAGTTAAAACTGATCTCAGGCTGAGCCTGTAACTGTACGCCTGCTTTCTCCAGCATATTCATATCCGACAGGTATCGTAAAATACCATAGCCGATGCCTTTTTGCGGAATATGGCGCAGCCCTTCCTTGATCCTTTTGATCAGACGAGCGGTATGTCCCCCTTGTCCCAAACTTCCATCCAGTACAACCGGGAACTGGCTCGTAAACCAGCCGACCGTGCGCGTAATATCCACATCCGGTACAATGGCTTCCCGTCCATGGCCCTCCAGATTGACCAGCACCCGTTCGGAACCAGACCAGTCATAGACTGCTTTTCCGAGCGCAGCCAGCAACAGGTCATTCATTTCCGTGTTGTACGCGCGATGAGCTTGTTTGAGCAGCTGCTCGGTTTCCTGCTTCGTCCAGCGGACCGTCACAACCTCACTGTCTCCAAGCAGCGCATTGTCATTTGCAAAATCCTTCGGCAAAGGCTTCGCAAGGCTAGCTTCTGCTTGTTCGATATGCTGCCAGTAAGCAAGCTCCCGCTCCATCGTCGCACTGCTGGCATAGGCTGACAGCTGTTTGGCCCATACCTGGAATGAATCTGTTTTATGCGGCAGTCGGATCGCTGTGCCGGTTTGACCTGCAACAGCCTGCTCATAACCGGATGCCAAATCTTCCAGTAAAATACGCCACGATACACCGTCCACAACCAAATGATGAATGACGATTAATAAATGGTCGCCCTCAGCGCAGTGGAACAGACCAAGCTTCACAAGTGGACCCTCACTCAAATGAATGCTCGCTTGAATTTCACTCGCCTTGGCTTCAACAGCGGTGGATTCGTCTTCCACTGCGCTGAAATCTACAATGTCCAGCGTGTATAGCTCGCCTTCTGCTACACTGCGGTTCCAAGCAACATAGCCCTGCTCCGTCTCACGGAATACCGTGCGCAATGCGTCATGATGCTGGACCATACGGTCCATCGTACGGCGCAGCGCGTCGACGTCAAAGCGCCCAGCTCGGTACAGCATCATCGCCTGGTTGCTGTGGTGCAGGTCAGCCGGCTGCTGCTCGAAGAACCATCGCTGAATAGGTGTCAGTTCCACCGGGCCTACTGCCTCTTCCTGACTGGCCATCTTGCCATCTGTACGAAGCAAAGGACTGAGTGCCGCTACGGTCGGATTACTGAAGAGATCCTTCATGTTCAATCGATAACCTGCTTGCAGCAATCGGGACGAGACTTGCAAGGCTTTGATCGAATCGCCACCCAGCTCGAAGAAGTTATCCTGCGTGCCTACGGCTTCCACGCCCAGTACCCCAGCCCATACCGCAGCCAGTACTTGCTCCACCTGGGTACGCGGGGCCACATAGGCTGCTCCCGTATAGATGCTGCCTTCCGGCTCCGGCAAGGCCTTGCGGTCGATTTTGCCGTTGCTGGTCAGCGGGATTGCCTCCATCCGCATCAGACGTGCAGGCACCATGTGTGCTGGCAGTCCGGCTTCCAGCTCGGTCTGTACTTCCTCCATCCGCAGCTCGGCTTCTCCCGTGATGTATCCACACAAATACTTGTGTCCACGCTCGTCCGTCCGGTCGATGACTACGGCTTGGCGCACACCTGGTACCCGCTGGATCGCCGTTTCAATCTCGCCCAGCTCAATCCGGTATCCCCGGATTTTGACCTGGTAGTCCATCCGGCCGATAAAGTCCACATTACCGTCCGGCATCCACCGCGCCAAATCGCCTGTGCGATACAAACGTTCCCCCGGTACGTAAGGGTTCGCTACGAATTTCTCGGCGGTCAGGTCCGCACGGTTCAGGTACCCCCGTGCCACGCCAGCACCGCCAATGCACAGCTCACCCAGTACACCGATCGGCACCGGATTCAGCTGGCTGTCCACGATGTAGAAGCGTGCGTTCAGCCACGCTTGACCAATCGGCACATGGCCGCTGCTTGGCAGCTTCGACAGCTCTTCGTCGTAGAAGCTGGAGTCAATCGCCGCTTCCGTGACGCCGTAGCTGTTGATGATGCGGATATCTGCGCCAAACCGTTCTTGCAGCACCCGGTAGTCCGTCACGCTGCAGCTATCCGAGCTGGTGATCAGCAGTTCCATGCTGCTCATGTCCAGCCCCTGTTCATGCACATGCTGCATAAACGGTACGATCAAGGCCGGAGTCGATTCGAACACCGTGATTTGGTAATCGCGAATCCATCCGTACAGACGGCTTGGATCAATGCGATCATCTTTCGGACAGACGACCATCGTCCCCCCGTTATAAAGCGTCCGTGCAATATCGCCGACGAACACGTCGAAGGAAAAGCTGGCCAGTTGCAGCAGTCGTACTGGGAACTGGTTCAGACGGTAATCCCGGCGATACGCCGCAGCCGTATTCACCAAGCTGCGATGTTCGATCATGACGCCCTTCGGACGTCCGGTTGTACCCGACGTGTAGATTACATACGCCAGATCGTGCGGTTCATTGATCGGTTCGATATCCGTGACACCCCCGGTGTACAGCGACTCATCGTCCAATGCCAATACAGTACGCAGACGCAGCCCTGTTGCCGGTTCGGATGCTTCTTCGTTGTCAGACTTCGAATCCAATTTCAAGCTTACGCCTTCACTCAGGCTGTCTCTTTCCATCGTTTCAGCGCCAGCTGCTGTTTCCAGTTCGCCCTCCGTCTGCTCTCCATCCAAGTTGAGCCATGCTTGTGCACGCTCCTGCAAACCGGTTTGGGTCAGCAGCACCGTCGCACCACTGTCCTCGAGCATAAAGTGAATCCGTTCGGACGGATAATCCGCATCCAGCGGCACATATGCGCCTCCTGCTTTCCAGACCGCCAATACGCCGACCAGCATGTCCACCGAGCGTTCGCTCAAAATACCCACAATGGACTCGCGTCCAATGCCCTCATTCCGCAATCTGCGAGCAAGCTGGTTTCCACGCTCGTTCAGCTCGCGGTACGTAAACTGCCGTTCCTCGTATACAACGGCCACGTGATCCGGCACAAGCTGTGCCTGTTCTTCCACATAGGCGTGGAACAACAAATTAGATTCTTTTTCATCAGTCCACGCAGCTACGCCTACTGATCCAAAACCATCGATGATTTTTGCTTTTTCCGCAGCAGTCACCAATTCAAGCTCATCTACCCGTGCATCTGGTCTGTGAATCGCTTCTTCAATCATATGCAGCAAATGCTCACGGATTTGCTCTACAGCTGCACGTTCCAACACCTTCGCGTTGTACTCCAAATGCACATGGATTTCATCACCCGGCACAACCGTAATGCTGAAATCATAGTTCGTTTGCTCTGACATGGAAGCATTGGCAATCGTAAAGCCATTCGCGCCACGGCTACCCATCTGCTCCATGCGCTGTTCTACCGGGTAGTTTTCAAACACGATAATATGGTTTACCAAGTCCTGTTTCTGCTCGGTCAGGGCCTGAATGTCATACAACGGATAGGTTTCGTAGGCACGGGAAGCCAGTGCCTGCTCCTGGATCTGCTTCATCAGCCCAGCAAATGTCATATCTTTCTCACTGTGAATCCGTACAGGAACCGTATTAATGAACAACCCAATCATTTTGTCTATGCCCGGAATATCTGCTGATCTACCAGATACGACACTGCCAAATACCACATCCCGGCTGTTGTTATACCGCTGTAGCACAACGCCCCACGCTGCTTGCAAAAGTGTGTTGACCGTCACTTGCTTCTGCTTAACCAGCTTGTTCATCCGCTCCGTCACTTCACGGCCCAGTGTAAACGAAAGCTTGTCCGCTTCATATGCTTTAGCGTGACCGTCCAGCTGTTTGACCTGCGGCAATACCGTCTGCTGCTCAAAGCCCGCAAAATAATCGCGCCAGAACCGTTCAGCCTCCGTCTTGTCCTGCCGATCCAGCCATTCAATGTATTCGCTGTATGGTGTTACCGGGACAAGCTCCGGCTTGCGGTCTTCGAGGATGGCAAAGTACGTATTAAATGCTTCCCCTACAACCAGGAACAAGCACCAACCGTCCATCAAAATATGATGGAAGCTCCACACAAAGCGGTACGACTCCTCGCCTGTACGTAAAATAGACACCCGCATCAGCTCGCCTGAGCTGAAATGAAAGCCTTCGGCTTTGTCGCGCTCAGCAAAATCAGCAATGTATGCGTCCTGCTCTTCTTGTCCCATCAAGCGTATATCTTCAAAACGGAACCCGGCAGGTTTGTGGCGATACACTGCCTGTAAAGGCTGCTCATTCCAGCCGCTATAAAAATTCGTTCTGAATATTTGATGGCGATCCACCAGTTGATTGAGGCTTTCGGCAAAAGCCTCCACTTGAAAGCTGCCTTGTAGATCAAATGTCGCCTGCTCAAAATACGCCCCGGATTGCGGCTCCATGAAGCCGTGGAACAGAATGCCTTTTTGCATAGGTGTTAACGAATAAATGTTTTCCAGTTCCCCCGCAGCAGCCGTCTGCTCTACAATATGATTCAGCTCTCCGGCCGTCAGTCCTCGGAAGGACAAGTCGCTTGGGGTCAGCTCCGGCAACTCTTTGGCCACACAGTGATCCAACACCTTACGCAAGCTCTCCTGCAGCAGATCAGCCAGCTTTTTGATTGATTTTTTCATGAACATTTTGTTGCTGTAGCTGATCGTCAGCTCCAGGGTACCGTCCGTGATCATGCCGTTAATATCCAGCGCATATCGCTTGGTCAACGTGTCACACATGGAAGCTCCGATGGAATAAGGAGACATGCGGAAAGCATTATTTTTCAGATCCTGATCAAATTGTCCGAGATAGTTAAAGCTGATTTCCGGCTCGGCAACAAAAGCGGCTTCTCCTGCTCTGTCAGCAAGATATCTCAAAATCCCGTATCCAATCCCTTTATGCGGCAGACGGCGTAGTCCTTCCTTGACGTTCTTGACACGCTGTCCCACATTCCGGTCCTCGCCCATATCCAGGACAACTGGGAATTGACTGGTAAACCAACCGACTGTGCGCGTAATATCAATATCTGGCAAAATGGCTTCCCGTCCGTGACCCTCCAGATTTACAAGCACCTGACGGATGCCTGCCCACTCCTGAATGGCAATGCCCAAAGCTGTCAGCAGCAGGTCGTTTGCTTCTGTATTGTAGGCCCGATGAGCTTGTTTCAAGAATTGTTCCGTTTCTTCGACCGTCCACGCTACGGTCAGTGTTCGATCATCACGAAGCTGTGGCTTGGCCTGAGATTTACGAGTGTAATCCTTAGGCAATGCCTCTTGAGCAGCACCAGTTCGCTCCATCTGCTCCCAATACGCACGTTCCTTCTCCAACGCGGCGCTGTTCGCATAAGCTGCCAGTTGATCTGCCCACAGGCGGAAGGAATCCGTCTTATTCGGCAAGCGGACAGACTCGTCCCGTAAAGCCTGCTCATAGCCGGATGCCAGATCCTCCAGCAAAATACGCCATGACACGCCGTCGACCACCAAATGGTGGATCGCCACCAGCAAATGGTCTCCATCGGTGCAACGGAACAGACCCAGCTTCACCAGAGGACCTTCATCTAGACGGATGCTGCTTTGGATTTCGCTGGCTTTGTTCTCCAGCAAATGAGCAAAGTCAGACTCCGTGGTATAATCCATCACTTCGAGGCTATACAGCTCTCCTTCTTGCACGCCACGGTTCCATGCTTCATAACCACCGTCTGCATTCTGGCGGAATACGATGCGCAAAGCATCATGATGCTCGACAATGCGTTGCAATGTCTGATGAAGCGCCGTTTCGTCCAAACGATCCTCACGGTGTAGCATCAGAGCCTGGTTGTAGTGTTCAGGATGGGATGGCTGCTGTTCAATAAACCAATGCTGAATCGGTGTCAATGCCACGTTTCCTCTGACTTCTCCTTGATCGGACACGCGGGTCACCCGCTGCACTCGTCCATTCAGCTCAGCAATCGTTGGATACTGGAACAGCTCCCTCATTTCCAGCTTGTAACCATTTTGCAGCAGTCTTGAAGACACCTGGATGGCCTTAATCGAGTCGCCACCCAAATGAAAAAAGTTATCCAGAACACCAATCTGTTCGATACCCAGTACAGATTGCCATACCGATACTAATGTCCGCTCTACCTCATTACGAGCGGCTACATAATCCTCGCCGGAATCCACGCTTCCCTCCGGCTGCGGCAATGCACGCCGATCCACTTTGCCATTCGGTGTCAACGGCAATTGTTCCAGCTGTACAAAATACGACGGCACCATGTAACCCGGCAATTCCTGACTCAAGTCGCTTCGCAGCTCACTTGCTGTGATATCCGCAAGGGTGACCACATATGCGCAGAGCTGTTTTTGTCCCTGCTCATCCTCACGTGCAATGACGACAGCTTCTTGCACTGCCTCCAGCTTCAATAGCTGCGCTTCCACCTCGCCTAGCTCAATCCGGTAGCCACGGATTTTCACTTGTGCGTCGATCCGTCCTTTGTATTCCAGCGTTCCGTCCTCATTCCAGCGCACCAAATCGCCTGTACGGTAGCAGCGCTCACCGCTGCGGAAAGGACTGTCTATGAACTTTTCAGCCGTTAAATCAGGACGATTCCGGTAGCCACGTGCCACCCCGTCGCCGCCGACGATTAGCTCACCCCATGCCCCTACAGGCTGAAGCTGCATGGAACGGTCTACAACATACGCTGTGGAGTTGTAGATCGGACGCCCGATCGGCACCGCTTCCGATTGCACGCCAGCAATTGCATGAGTTGTAGAAAAAGTTGTATTTTCCGTTGGGCCATAGCCATTGATAATCCGTAGGGACGGATGAGCCTCCAGCACCCGGTTAATGTGCGGTACGGATAACACATCACCGCCGACCAGCAGTTCTTGTACCCCCTCGAACAACTCCAGATCCTGCTGGGATAGCTGGTTAAAGAGTGGCGCAGTTAGCCACATTGTCGTAATACCATGGCTGCGGACAGCTTCCTTGAGCTTCGGAGCGTCCAAAATAACATCCTGACTTACCAGTACAAGCTGTCCTCCATTCAACAGCGCACCCCAAATTTCGAAGGTGGACGCGTCAAAGACAACGGCACCAGTTTGCAGAATGCGCGTGTCAGCACCCAATTGCGCATAGTTTGTATTTTTCACCAAACGCACAACATTGCGATGTTCTACCATTACCCCTTTGGGCTGGCCTGTTGTCCCTGAGGTGTACATAAGATAGGCTAGTCGATTACCAAATGTTTGTGCCTGTACTCCAGCAGTGCTATCTGTGACAGGCGAAGATGATTGTTTTAAATTCTCATTTTTCCTATTCATATAATAGGTATAATCCGCATGATAAGCTTCGTCTTGTTCCCCATACCCATTATTTACGCCTTGGTTATTCTCTGCTCCGTACACAGCGGCATCACTCAGATCCAGCACAATTCCGGTGTAATCCTCCGGCTGCTGTTCCGCATGCTGGACCAGCAGCAACTCCGCTCCCGAATCTTCCAGCAGGTAGCGCACACGTTCAGCCGGATAATCAGGGTCAATTGGCACATATGCGCCGCCTGCTTTGAGAATCGCAAGCATACCGACGATCATATCTGCGGAACGCTCTGCAACGATACCTACAGTTCGCTCGGCAGTTACACCGTGCCCGCGCAGCGTGTGAGCCAGTCGATTGGCTTTTACATTCAATTCGCCATAAGTTAAATGGGCATTGCCAGACACAACTGCTGTCTGATTCGGTGTACGTGCCGCCTGTTCCTCAAACAGCTCATGAATGCCTGCTTCGTGTGGATATTCCACTGCTGTAGCATTGAATACGTCGACGATTTCCGCCCGTTCTTCCTCACTGATCAGCGACAATTCCTGTATTCGCTTGTGTGGACCCTGTACCATATGCTCCGCCACACTCAAAAATTGTCGAATAATTCGAGCAATTTCCTGCTCACTAAACAGCTCGGTACGATAATCCAGGTATAATACGAGTCTATCGTCATCCAGCATTTCAACCATGTGAATATCGAAGTCATTCACTGTATCTCCGCAGAAATCGTTATCCACCTGCTGAATCGCTTCATCAAAACGAGAGAAACTCAATGTACGGTACTGAATGGATGCCCCAAACAGACGCTGGATGTCCATACTGCTTTGCTGTTCACGTAAATCTTGAATAATTTTGTTGTACGGGTAACGCTGATGCCGCAAAATGGACGCCTGCTCCTTCCCTACACCCTGTAAGAAGGCCAGCAGTTCGGATTCCGGTTCGACCAGCAGACGCGTAGCCACGGTGCTGACGAACATGCCGATGGTATCCTTTTCTTTCTTAGACGTACGGTTGGCATAGAGTGTTCCTACAGTTAAGTCCTGCTCACCCGTCACTTTATGCAAATAAATATACAGAGCGGCTAGGAAGAACGTGAAAATACTGATTTTATGTTCCTCGCAAAAAGCCGTAACACCACGATACAATCCATGTTCCAGTATAAAACTCTCCCGGCGTGCAGCTGTGCTCAGTGTCAGCGGGTTATATGATTTTAAACCTGTGGTCTCTGGCAAATCAGCAAACTTTTCCGTCCAATACGTCTTGTCCTTTTGATAGCGATCAGATTGCTCATAGCTTTGCTCTACCTGAATAAAATCCAGATAAGGATTGCCTTTGGTTGATGCATCCTGTCCTGTACCGTGCACAATATCCATATAATGTCCAGTGATTTCATTAATGGCCTGATTCATGGACACGCCGTCCGAAATAATATGATGCATTTTAAAATTAAACCAGGTTTCTTCTGCCCCTAACTGCAAAATAACAAATCGGTACAGCTGCGAATTCAACAATGAGAACGGCTGTGGATTATGGCGCTTTAACCATTCACTCGCTTCTTCCAGGGTTACTTGAAGCGTTTCAATACTTTCCGCTGTAAACGGCTCTACATATTGATATGGGATTCCATCCTGAGCAGTGATTTTGATACGGAAAGAATCGTTTTGGGCAATCACCCGGTTCATTGCTTGCTGCAATGCATCTATACGAACAGTTCCTCTGATTTTTACAGTAGCAATAATGGTTGAAGTGTTCCGATGAGGATACAAAAGCTCCGTGTACCAAATACGTTGCTGTGGCTGGCTTAAGGAAAACAATTGAACATCTTGCTGTGTCATCCGTCTCTCTCCTCGCAAAATAGATATTTGGTAAAAAGAAAATTCGCATATTTATGCGGTTTGTTCCTCGGGATGCTTTCGAAACTGAAGCTCGTACAGCTCCGCATAATGACCTCCCTCAGCAAGGAGCTGGTCATGAGTTCCCTGTTCTTTGAGCTCGCCATCGGCAAGGACACAGATCGTATCCGCCCGTTCAATCGTAGACAATCGATGGGCAATAACTAATGTGGTGCGATCCTTCATCAGCTCATCTAAGCCCTGCTGAACTTCGTATTCCGACTCTGCATCCAGGGCTGAGGTCGCTTCATCCAGCAGCAAAATCGGTGCATTTTTGAGCAGAGCACGGGCAATCGCAATCCGCTGTCTTTGTCCGCCGGACAAATTGGTTCCGCGTTCACCGACAATCGTGTCATAACCCTCCGGAAGCTCAGCTATGAAGCCGCTGGCATAGGCTGTTTTGGCCGCAACCTTTACTTCCTCATCGGTGGCATCCGGTGAGCCAAAACGGATATTATCCGCTACTGTACCATGGAACAGTGTAGCCTCCTGTGGTACATAGGCCATCAATTCCCTAACCTCATCCAACCGAAATTCTTCTGCCAAGCGGCCGCGAACTCGCAGAACTCCTTCATCCGGTGGGTAAAATCCCAGTAACAGCTTCATCACTGTGCTTTTTCCACCCCCACTCGGACCGACAATCGCGGTTACCTGCCCTTCTGGCACAACCAAGTTCAATCCTCGCAGCGTTGGACGGTCTGGCTGATAGCCAAAGGTAATGTTATGCAGTTCCAGCGCAGCCGCAGTCTGTTCAATGGCGAGGTCTGAACCCACAGTCTCGACACCGCCATAAGATTCCTTAGGTTCACGGGCGGATGAAGCTGATACCTCCAGATCGATAAGCCCGGTTACTGATCCCTTCTGCTTCGCCGCAGGGAACTGTTCCTCTTCCTTCGACTCATTCAAGATTTCGCGGATACGCGCCAAGCCTGCCAAAGAGTTTTGTAACAGGGATACAGCCGCCCCCAGTTCCAAAAACACCGTTGAAATACCCGTTTGCAGCTGCACAATCTGTCCCAAAACTCCAAGTTCCATTTGCTTCTGCGAAACCAGGATCAATCCGGCAACAAGCACACCGCCCAATGTAATAAATTCAATGACAAAATTGCACATATCCTGCAAGCCCATATGACGTCCCTGTCGGATACTAATGCGATTTATGTCTTCGCTTGCATCGTTGCAAAGTCCGCCTACCTTTGCCCTGAGCCCAAACAATTTCACCGTCTGTAATCCGGAAAGCAAATCACTCAATCGTTCTGTAAATCTGCTCATCCGTCCCTGTAGTTCTTCGCTCGTGTGTCGCATTTTCTTCGCGAAATGAGCATTTATCCAGGCTGAAGCCAAACCAAGTAAAACCGCCATAGCCCCAAATCGCCAATCCAGCACCATCAGAATGACTAATGAGCCTAAGAAAAGCGAAGTTTCCAGTATAATCGAGCGAATATGAACGGTATAAGCCTGCTCCAGCGCTTGCACATCGTTCGTCATGCGGGATACAAGATTACCCGAATGATATTTTTCGGCTTTTTCATACGATAGCTTGACAACATGGCCGAATAGCTTCATTCGTACATCGGCAATCGCAAGCTTGACACAGCGTTTATACATATAGCTGCACACAGGGGAAATAAGACTTAATGCCAAAAATGTCCCGCTGACCAGATAGACCGCTCGATATAGCTCCTGTACATCGCCATTAACCGCAAAATTCAGCAGATTATGCACCACAAAAGAAAGCAAAATTGTGATGCTGGCATTGGTTAGACTGTTGCCAACCAACCCCGTAAAATACCATTTTCGATGCGGCTTCATCAGGGACATCAATTGCTTAAATTCATAAAACCCCTGCTTGAAGGTCACGACGCTCACTCCTTTCCTCAGGCAGTGAATACCCGTCTTCCTCCGTTTGCTGTCCTTCAAAATTTTGCAAATACAGCTTTCGGTACACACCATCACGGCCTAGTAATTCCTCATGTGTACCTGATTCCACAATGCTCCCCTGATCAAGTACGATAATGCGGTTCGCCTGGCGTACAGTTGACAGTCGATGAGCTATGACCAGTACCGTCCGGTCTTGCATGGCTGCATTCATTGCAATCTGTACCTGAGCCTCCGACTGGCTATCAAGTGCTGAAGTCGGCTCGTCCAGTAAAAGCAGCGGAGCATTTTTCAGCAATGCTCTTGCTATAGAAATACGCTGTCTTTGTCCCCCGGACAATCCGCCTCCCCGCTCGCTCAACAGAGTTTCATATCCCTCTGGTAGCTGAACAATAAAGTCATGCGCATGTGCCGCTTTCGCCGCCTCGACAATTTCTTTCCGAGTCGCCTCCAGACGGCCATATCCGATATTTTCTGCAATGGTGGCCGGAAAAAGCGACGGTTCCTGAGATACCATCGAGATATGGCTACGTAGGCTTGTTAGGTTCCAATCTGTCAAATTCTTGCCAAACAATTGAACGGTTCCAGCATGTTCTCCAGGTTCATTAAATCCGCATAGCAGCTTGAAAATTGTGCTTTTACCGCCACCGCTTGCCCCAACAATCGCTACCGTTTCACCTTGTCCTACCTGAAAGCTAATATCCTTCAGCACCGTGTTCCCTTCGTTGTAGCCAAAGGTCAAATGCTCAAAGCTGACTACAGCAATGTCGTCCTTGCTTTCTGCATCGTCTTCCTTGAGATTTTGGCTTATTGTAGTGATTTTCCCGTCTTGCCGTTCATCCGGCCAATCCAGCACCTCAAACAAATGCTTCGCAGCTCCCTCTGCTTCCTTCATTTGTGAAATGATTGTCGGCAGCATGGCGACAGGCTGCAAGATGAACGAAATCAGATATAAAAAAAGGACAATGCCTCCAGCATTCAGCTCACCTTGTTGAATCAGATATCCCCCGCACACTATGACCAAAATAAT
Organism: Paenibacillus sp. T2-29; assembly: GCF_052921365.1. Classification (NCBI taxonomy): domain Bacteria; kingdom Bacillati; phylum Bacillota; class Bacilli; order Caryophanales; family Paenibacillaceae; genus Paenibacillus; species Paenibacillus sp. T2-29. The sequence continues at coordinate 27,605 of NZ_JBREVE010000015.1, forward strand.
TGGTGTTGCCAGCATCATCACACCTACTGGGGTGATGAACGCATAGCGTTTTTCCAGCCGCAGCCCACGCCGGATGACCTCCTCCGTAATCACCAAATACTTCTTCAACAGCACAGCCTGCATATTGAATGCCTTGACGATAGGAAGTCCTCCGATTGCATCCTGTCCCACCGCATTCAAATGAGCAATTTTCTCCTGAAGCTCCTTGGAGTATTTCTCAATTGGCTTGCTCATCAGTGAGGTGATAATCATTCCCACAGGCATAAGCGCAAGACTTGCCAAAACCAGTTTCCAGCTTGTCAGTAAAAGCAACGTTAATGATGCTGTAAACACAAGTGGCAAATAAAACAGATTAGCAAATTGCTGGATAAAAAAGTTCTGCAATAGCGCCGTATTGTTTGTTAGACGGGATACCAGATCTCCGGTGAACTTCCTCTCCACGCTAGAAACAGGTAAATCATAAAACTTATGTACGAGATCACCTCTCAAGTCACGCAGTGCACTAACACTAAATCGTGCTGAAGCGTACCTCATCACAAACTTACAAGGCATTCCAATGACCGTCATACCAACAACTAGATAGATCATGTTCTGGGTGGAGGAGAATGTGCCCTGTGCCATTTGCTCTATGGCCTTACCCAAAATAATGTCAATAGCTGCTAAACACAAAGAAGAAATTACGGTTATAAAAACCCAAAGGTTATACGGTTTTATATAACGTGTAAGTCTCCTAAAAGCAGAATTTGCTCGAAACAAGGGCATCCCTCTTTTTCATTGCCCACACTTTATGCAGTGCGAACTATTTAGATTGGCGATGGACGTCGTTGAAGTAAACTCTGTGTCTGAAATGAATGAGTGCCTGTACAGTAAAGTTGGATTTTAATCTATGTTGGGAAATGCATCATGGTGGGTTGTTTTATCGGTTATTGCTGAGATGGTGATAGCAAAGTGCATCGTGATGTGTGGGACAGTCAACTCTGCCTGAATCGTGGTTGTGGAGTGCTTGTGTTGCAAGCTGTATGAGCTGCCGCAGTGTGGGCCATCGGCGAGGATGCGGAAAGAATGTCCTCGACTGCACTCATAACCTCTTGCTCTTGTTCATGGATGAAAAAGTGATTGCCTTCGAACATCCGGACATCCATAGGTGACATCGTATGCTGCTGCCAGGCACGTAGTGAGTCTGTGCTAACCTCAAAATCCTTCGTTCCCCCTAGAACCGTCATCGGGCATGCCAGTGGATTTCCCGGCTGATAAACATAAGTTTCACATACCTTAAAATCTGCACGCAGACGAGGCATAATAATTTGCATCAATTCTGCATTTTGCAGCACCTCTTCGGGGGTGCCCTGCATCAAACGGAGCTCTTCGGTGAAAGAATCATCTGCTAAATCATGGAGTCGTTTTTTGGAGTATGGAATATGAGGGGCGGATTTGCCAGATACGATGATATGCACAGGTAGTTTTCCTGTTTTGCTGTACAACTGCCGTGCTGTTTCAAATGCAATCAGTGCCCCCATGCTATGTCCAAAAAAGGCAAAAGGCTTATTCATGTATGGAGCCATAGCGGGAACCAGCGATTGAACGATGTCTTGAAGGGTTTCCATTGGAGCTTCAATGGAGCGGGCCTCACGTCCTGGGAGTTGTATTGGCAACACAGTAATATCAGGTGCGAGCCTGGACTTCCAAGAGTTAAATATGTAAGCACCGCCGCCGGCGTAGGGGAAGCAAAATAGTTGGAGCTTCGCAGTTGGTTGGACCTCTGTTTTCGCAAACCAAGATTGTGATCGAGTCGTCATATGAATTCCTCCATCCTCTATGAAGTAATAATTTTACAATAAATCCTTATATATCTTTTTTTCTTCCAACACTTTCTAGCTTTTTTAAATATACAAACTTTAAAACGGCTTGACATGGGACAAAAGTGCTAAATTACTAGACTTCATAAAAATAAACCAAAATCCATATTATGCTATTTGTTTCCAGACTACAAAAGCAACAATTTTACTTTTTCGCTCATTATCTGCCCATCATGATCTGCAAATTTGGCTTAAAACATAATTTCACATTTTCACGAACATTGTAAAACTAAAATCATTATGATTTACAATTACGCCTAAACCCCTTATCCTATAACAATTTTATCTTTACATGCCATTAACATAAATGTAACAAATTCAACCTGATATCATCCGACAAATTCCGACTTTTTCCGCACCTCCCTTCAACCTCCTATATAATGGAACTGATTTAAAACAACCACACACAAACCTAAATTAATAACTCTTTAAATTTTTAATAAACAGGGTTTTTATATAGTTCCAAAAAACTATATTATGCATAATTTTTTTTGACTCTTCGTCTAAAAAAATTAGTTCGAATTGATTTTTTCTCTTCCAAAGCTATGTTTTTTCTTTTCAAGCCCTAATCGAAACGTTTCAATTTCACTTCAAAAGTGCCTGTTTTTTTGAAATTTATATCCTTGCTTTTACTCTTTTATCCCCAAAAAACAGTAACAGCAAGTCTCCCTTTAGTCAGAGACTTGCTGTTTTATAAATTTATTATGATTGAATTCACCAGTGAAGGAAGTCTTGACTTCAAATTTCAAGAGGATGCCGCGGCTGCAAGCGTACCGGAAGAATCAGCTGTATGATGAATACTTCGCACGAAACGAATCGTTTTTGTATCTGAATGCATTACAACTGAATGGGTTTCAGCTCTGTGACCAGGCAGAGAACGAACCCCCTGCAACCACTCACCAGGCGTAACGCCTGTAGCGACAAACATCACGCCTTGGCGTCCGACCATGTCCTCCATCGACAGCAACGCCCCTGGATCAGTAATACCCATGCGTTTGCAACGTGCAATCTCTTCTTCTCCATGAGGAAGCAGACGGCCTTGTATTTCTCCGCCCATGCATTTCAGCGCGGCCGCGGCCAATACACCCTCAGGAGCACCGCCAGAGCCGATATGCAAATCTACACCGCTATCCAGGCAGGTTTCAATTGCGCCCATCACATCCCCATGACCAAGCAGCTTGATCCGAACGCCGCTTTCCCGCAGAAGCTGGATAATCCCGGCATGCCGTGAACGATCCAGAATCGACACCGTAAGATCGGACAAGGATTTCCCCAGTATGCGCGCTGCTTTTGACAATGTAGTCGGAATCGTGTCTTCTAGTGACAGCTTTCCAGCCAATGCCGGACCAACAGCTAATTTTTGCATGTACATATCCGGAGCGTGTAGTAGACTACCACGAGGTGCAGCAGCAATGACCGACAGTGCGTTATTCAAACCGTTCGCCACCGTTTCAGTCCCTTCGAGAGGATCAACAGCAATATCCATGGCCGGCCCTCTGCGATTGCCTACTCTCTCCCCGATATACAGCATGGGAGCCTCATCCATTTCGCCTTCACCAATCACGACCGTGCCGTCCATGGATACCGCATTAAAATGAGTACGAATGGCTACTGTTGCCGCCTCGTCCGCACTATTCTTATCTCCACGCCCTGTCCATTGTGCCGATTGCAGTGCCGCTGCCTCTGTTACCCGAACGAATTCCAATGCCATTTGACTCTCCATACCTATCCCTCCACCTCTCCTAAAAATAATTGTTACCCACAGGCAAATAATATTTCACGGCAGCTTTGCTGCCATCTTATATTTACACTCCTGTATCCCGTGATTCATATTTTCTTTATAAACGCTGCTTCTAAGTTGCTTCGCTTTATAGCATTCTAACAATCAAGCCCGCTGTCTCTTCAATTGCTTTATCTGTAACATCAATGACTGGACAATTCAGCTCTTTAAACAAAGACTGCGCATACGCGATTTCCTCTTCTACCCTCGTCGCTGTAGCATACTGCACATTATTCGGAAGCCCCATTACCTTCAGTCGTTCACTGCGTATTTTCAACAATAGCTCCGGCTGGATCGTCAATCCGAACACTCGGCCACGCTGAACATCCTTCAACTGAACAGGTGGTGTCAGCTCCGGTACAACCGGTATGTTGACTGTTTTATAACCTTTATGTGCGAGAAACATGGATAAAGGAGTTTTGGAAATACGAGACACCCCAAGCAATACTATATCTGCTTTGAGAATAGCGCTCACATCTTTGCCATCATCGTATTGAACCGCAAAATCCAGTGCCTCTACACGCCGAAAATAGTTGTCGTCCAGTCGGTGCAGTAGGCCAGGCTTCTCTTTGGGATCGTTATGAAACGTATCGGCAAACGCCTGCATCATCGGTCCCATAATATCGACAGCCCGCACATTCAGCCGAACAGCCTCCTCTTTCATCGCCTCTCTCAATTCTGGCTGTACCAGCGTATAAGCTACAAAGCCTTTACGCTCGGCAACTTCCTCCATTACCCGACTCAGCTCGTCTTCATCCCTCACATTCATAAATCTTTTGATCTCTGTGTCTGGCAACTCAAATTGGCGCATGGTCGCCTGCACGACAGCTTCTGCCGTCTCACCAATCGAGTCTGAACAGATCGCTATAAAATGACTGCTCGCCTGAACCATTCGATTCCTCCCATTAATCCTCTGCTACCATATCGAGCAACATTTTAATAATATTTGTCTTTGTAATACGTCCCACGACTTTCCAGTGTTCTCCTGGTTTGTCAGAATCCGAAGGGACGACGACAGGCAGACTGTCGATTTGACGGGCAATAATTTTGCGTGCTGCCTCTAGTACGGTATCCTCTGGGGAAACAGTGACCACATTCGCCTGTCGGGTCATCACAAGACTGACAGGAATGGTTGCTGCATTGGGATTGCCTAACGTGACCTTGAGTAAATCCTTGCGGGAAGCCACCCCTGCCAAATCTCCATCTTCATCGGTGACGATCAAATTGCTCACATTTTCCAAAAACAGAGCTACGACAGCTTCCTGAATTGTGGTTGTTTCACGTACGATGACTGGAACCCCGTGAAGATCACCGACCTTCATTTGCAAAAGCCGGAATTTTTCCTCCCGGTTCGGCGTACCCCGCTTTCCAACAAAATAACCGACCTTGGGCTTAGCATCTATGTAATTCAAAATGCCCAATTTGGATAGGTCGGTCCGAATGGTCGCCTTACTGAGATTAAGCATTTCCGCAATCTGGTCACCCGTAATCGGGGCATGCTTTTGTACGATGTTTAAAATTTCTACTTGTCTTGCCGTAAGGTCGATGATGAACGCCCCTCCTTTTTTGCTTGCGATCTGATATTGAATATAATACGTCATATATAATAATAAATCAACCTAAAAAAGCATATAAAACATCACATATATAAAATTAAAGTGGTTATTCATGTTTTTTTATCATTTAAAACACTTATTCCATACAAAAAACGGGCGCTTTATCCCCCCCTCTTTCGAGTAAGGCAAAGCACCCGCTTTCTTATTCGTATCTTAAAGCATCAATCGGACGCAGCTTCGAGGCTTTGCGCGCCGGATATACTCCGAACAGCACTCCGACTCCCATGCAGCACAGAAAAGAGTACAGTACTGGCTCTATCGAATACACAATCGGCATTTGGACGAATTTCTCAAGCAGCTTTGCACCCCCAAGACCCACCATAACGCCGACCAGTCCACCCATTAGACTGAGAAAAACAGCCTCAGCCACAAACTGCAGCATAATATCACTGCGTTGCGCACCAATCGCTTTGCGAATTCCGATCTCCCTCGTACGCTCCGTGACAGACACCAGCATAATATTCATAATGCCAACACCACCAACGCCGAGCGCAATTGCAGCCACGCCGATCAGTAGCATATTCATAACCCGGTCAACCCCGGACACTGTTTTTAGGATTTCCGTCTGGGTCATAATTTGAAAATCATCGCCCTCTGATGGCTTTAGCTCATGTCTGACACGCAGCACCTGCCGAATTTGAGCACTTGCCTGATCAATCTTCTCCTCCGTTGTTGCAGAGGCATTCACCTGCTGAATGCTCATATTACCTAGTCGTTCCATCCCCGTTGTGATTGGCACATAGACCTGCTGTCCGCTATTATTCATATTTGAATTGGAATTAGCCAGCACACCAACCACCTTAAAGGGCAGTTGTTTGATCATAATGATCTCACCTACCGCTTTGGAAGCATCCGGGCCAAAAATATTACGGGCCGCATCACTCCCCAATACAGCCACATTCAATCGTTTATCCACTTCATAGTGGGTAAACGATCTGCCCTGAGCGAGCGACAACTTTCTCACATGAACAAATCCCAGCGAGGTCCCCTCGATTTGCCCGCTGACCTTATTGCGACTCCATGTAATATCTGCATTGGTCATCGCACTTGGCGCCACCTCGGCTACTGCTTTTTGCTGCTCTAGTGCCTCAATATCCTCCAAAGATATTCCTTTCGTCTGGTTGAACGACATGGAACTTGACCCATCATATGGAGCATAAGGATAGATCATCAGCAGATTATTTCCCATACTATTGATCTGCGATGTAATTGTAGCGGTTGATCCTTTACCGATGGCTACAATCGCAATCACAGCGGCTACTCCGATAATAATACCCACCATGGTCAGCAAGGATCGCAGCATATTGGTTCGCAAACTATTGAGCGACACACGAATAATTTCCTGAAACTTCATGCCTTCACTTCCTCTGCCGCCATTCTTCGTTCCTCAACAGGCTGATCCTTTTCAATCCGCCCATCTCGAAAATGAATCAGACGCTTGGCGTATTCAGCAACCTCTTGATCATGAGTAACCAGTACAACCGTTTTCCCCTGATCGTTCAGACGCTGAAAAATCCCCATGATTTCCACACTTGTTTTGGAGTCCAAAGCTCCTGTCGGTTCATCCGCTAAGAGAATAACCGGATTGTTCACAAGTGCCCGCGCAATGGATACCCGTTGCTGCTGACCGCCTGACAATTCATTTGGCCTGTTGTTCATCCGATCGCCTAGACCTACGCTTGTGAGGGCATCCATAGCCCGCAAACGACGCTCCTTGGCAGAAACCCCCGCATAGATCATAGGCAGTTCCACGTTTTCCAGAGCTGTGGATCGTGGAAGTAAATGGAATTTCTGAAATACAAATCCGATTTTCTGATTACGTATAATAGCCAGTTCATCCTCGCGGGCATCTAAGATCGAATATCCGTCCAAATAAAATTGTCCTGACGTAGGTAAATCCAGACAGCCGATAACATTCATCATCGTGGACTTGCCTGATCCAGACGGTCCCATAATCGCAACAAAATCACCGTCAGCAATATCAAGTTGAACTTCACGCAGAGCATGAATTTCCTGATCTCCGACATGGTACACTTTTTTCAAACCCTCAATCTGAATAACATATCTCATGCCCGTTTAAAAGCCTCCCTGCATGCCGCCCATTGCGGAAGGATCTGGCGGAGGTTCAGGGGCAGGCACAATAATCGTGTCACCCTCCTTAACACCGGACTTAATCTCTACACGGTCTGGCGTGTAAAATCCAAGTTCTACGGGTTTGAATGTGCGTGCCCCCGGATTCGCAGCGTTATTAGCGGATACATACACGCCGTCCTGTCCTCCTTCGGATCTCAGGGCAGTCGCAGGAACGAACAGTACATTTTTGTGTACTCCCAAAATAACGGCCACATTCATAATCATGCCTGTTTTAAGCTTGCCTTTCGGGTCGTGAACAGACAGTTCCATCAGATACGTCGTCATCCCTTCATCTGTAGAAGCTTCCGGTGAGACGAATTGCACTTTCCCTGGAAACGATTCACCCGGATATGCATTGGTTGACAACACAGCGGAAAGCCCCTTTTTTACCTTGACAATGTCATTCTGACTTACCTTCACAACTACCTTAAGATCGTTGGAATCCGAGTTATTCATGACAATAAATGGAGCCGTCGGACTGGTTCCCACATCCCCGTTTACCTTCAAGATCACTCCGTCCCACGGTGCCGTGACCTGAAGCTTGTTCAGTTCATTTTTTTTCTGCTCTAGCTCAGTCGCCAGTCTTCGCACCTCTATCCGTGAGGACTGAATACTCGATGCATCAGCCGGAACCTGAGTCTTGCGAAGCTCAGCCAATGCGGCACGGTAGCCGATTTCAGCCTCTGAAATGGTACGACGTTTTTGCGATATAATCTTGCGGAACTGTAAATCTAGATTATCATAGTCCGTTTGTGCTTTATCCAATGCTTGCTCTGCCTGCTCCAATTCACTGTTGGATACAGCCCCGGCATCATGTAAAAACTTTTGGTCTTCATATGCCTTCCGCGCTTGCTCCAACTGCTTTTGGGAAGCCTTCTTCTGACTTTCGGCCTCTTCCAGCTCAAATGATTCCTGCGCTGTATCGACAGCCATTTTGGCCCGAAGTACATTTGTTTTCTGAATTTCAATATCCTCCGCCTTCGGACCCTTCTCCAATTCAGCCAACTTGGCTTTGGATATCTCTAAAGAATCAGACGCACTTTGAATTTGCATTTTAATTTCTGAACTGTCCAGAAGCGCCAGCACTTGCCCTTTTTTGACCTTGTCCCCGGCTTTCACGTTCACCGCAGCCAGCTTGTTATCGCCTGCACTTGTGAAGTTCAGCTTCACTTCCTTGGATGCTTGCACGGTACCGGACGTGTCCAGCTTCTCGCTCACATCGCCGCGCTCTACTTTAAACGTCTCGTCCTGAACTACAGGTGCTGCCTGCTCTTTCGGCATATTCAGATATACTGCTGCTCCGCCTCCGCCTACAACCAGTAAAACAATCGCAGTCCAGATCCACTTTTTTCTCCGTTTTCTCCGTAGCTTGATTAAAGCATCATTTAAAACCGTTTCTGCCAACGCCTTTTCCTCCCTATGTGCTCCATGGCTTGTTCAACGTATACTCATTTTGATCCAACTCGATCGCCAGCTCTTCCATTTGTCGTTCAATCTGGTTCACTTTCAACTGGTTGTTTTTCAATTCCATCTCGATAACCAGACCTCTGGCCCACTTTTTGCGTGATAATTCCAAGGCTTCTTTTGCCGTGCGCAAACTTTCCTCCAACTGTATGTATTTCTTTTGGTTTTCCTTAACCGTGGCATACAAATTGCGGAGTGATTCGGCAAAATCCTTTTGACCTTTGGCAAGCTCCTCTTTAGCTGTATCGACATCCATTTTAGCTAGATCGTAAGCACCGGCGCCGTTGTTAAAATCAAAATATCTTACATTAAGTTCCGAAGTTTTGATACTATCCTCCAGCTTCCACAAATTTGGATTCATGTCTGTCAGCTGTTGTATATGTAATTCGATATCCAGCTTCTTCGGTTCTTTGTACACAGGTCGATCCACCATTTCATAGGCTGTCCCGTTAGGCTGTCCCATGAGGAAGTTGAGTGCATCTCTGGATTTTTGCAATGCAATTTTTCCCTGTTCGACCGCTTGTTCCGCCTGGACCCTGGCCTGTGTGCTCTCGTTTTTCGCATATTCAGATAGCTTGCCACGCGCAAATTTGGCAAGGGCAATCTTTTCCTCCGCTTGGGCGATTTCCAGCGCCTCCAGATCATTTTTCACCTGATTCTCTGCTACAAACACACTTTGGTAGCTTTTCATTACATTAAAATAAATCTGGTCTTTGGCATATTGCGCCTGCTTTTTGCTAGCTAGATAGGATAGTGTCGAAGAACTGTAATTCCTCCAGGACGTTTCATTATCAACATACTCATTGTCTATATAATCGATAGGTGAATTGCCCAGCTCCTTTTCTGCATTTTTCAGTTCAAGTCTGCGACGCTCTACATCCCGCTCTGCGGTACGCGTATTGTAGCTGTTCGTCTGTGCCCATTCCACTGCCTGCTTGAGCGTTAATGGAGGTAGAGCCTGTCCCGTTACGGATGATGTCTTCGCCGTAGCCGCAGCAGATGAATTAACTGACACATTTGCTGAAATGCTTCCTGATGAACTGTCAGCCTGTGCAGTGGTAACCAAGCCTGTAGAAAAGGACAATACAAGCAGCACGGCAGCCGCTTTTTGCTTCATAAGTGAATCTCTCCCCTTTCGGTGCATCTTTCGAATCTTTTCCATTCTTTTCGACATAAATTTCCACGAATTCCTCGCATTCTAATTGTACTTTCAGGTTTATGTTGGTACAAGGTGTCAAAACAATACATTTTTGTAACCTTTACTGTCAGATTACTCGTTGTAAACTACTTTACGTCCCACCAGACATAGATTTAAGCTGTTTTTACCTGAACTTTACCTAAATTTCAGCTAATTTTAAGGAAACCAACAGCATCTATTAAGGTTTGGAACATATAATAGAGAAAGAATAACAGCCGCTCACTAGGAGGGTTAATAGATGATAAAAGAATCTCGCATGACAACTACTAACGAACCATCTGATTTGTGGATGACTCGCTTTTTACGCGAATCAGAACAAAAAAAGAAACAACTCATTCGGGAAGCCCGAAAAAATAATGATATACCGCTGATGAACAGTATTTCTTTTCACCTTGCCCAGCGTGACCAGCAGCATCTGATTGGATAAGCTTACTGGGAAATCTAGTGCTATATATGAACGCCATTCTTCATTAATCTACATGATACGCCAGTTTAAAAAGAGACGGGACAAATCAAAACTATGATTTGTCCCGTCTCTTTTTGGCGAGGATTTAGACTAGTGTTCCTCGCCTATTCTTCCGTCTCCGTCTGCGGATGATAAAGATATTGATCCAGCGGGATACGTCCGTTTGCATTAAACTGTATGCCCTCCTCTTCCAAGTACAGGCGCTGCAGGGAGGCGGACTCATCCTCCTGCAAAGCAATCTCTCCCAAGCGGTTGACTACTCTATGCCATGGAAGTCGATGTTTTTGGCTCAGTGTATGCAAAATTCGCACCACCTGTCTAGCACCTCTTGGGCTTCCGGCCTCTGCCGCAATTTGACCGTAAGTCATTACTTTTCCCTCAGGGATCAGCAATATAATCTGAAGCACACGGGCAGTGAAAGGCTGCATGTTCTAATTCCTCCGAATTACTATTGCTTTTTTCCATTATTATAGCACCCTGAACATAAGCCAAAAACCCCTGTTCCTACAAATGTAAGAAACAGAGGTAAAACCAGCATTGAAATTTAGAATCCACTCAGACCCTGTCTTTTTAAATCGTGTGCTACTAATCGCGCCAGTTGCCTTGCTCCTGCAAAGTTTGGATGTAGTGTATCACCGTTCATATACAAAGCCAGCGTAGCTTCTTTGCCAATAGAAGTGAAATAAGCTGAACTGAGCACATTCAGATCGACTAAAGGCGTTTGTTCCTCTTGAGCCAGCGCCAAAATAGCGCTTCTATACCATCTGTTTTCTGCGTTGTGTACATTGTTAGCATTAAAGTCAGTGGCTCGTCCTTGCGGTGTTGACAGAATTACCGTCGCCCCCTTAGCCTTCACCTGCCGGATCATATCTCGCATCCAATCCTTAAACTCCGCTTCGCTTTCGTTATGCTTTGGATTGGTGTCATTAATGCCTAATTGGAGAATAAAATAATCCCCTGGCTTGATATATTGAACGATAGCCTCCAACTGACCGTCCTGATGGAATCCTCTAGCAATTTGGCCCCCTGACGCCATATTGCGAATTTGAAAAGTATTCGTGTTTACAAACTCTGGCAGCAGTTGACCCCATCCTGCCTGCACGCTGCTATCTAGCGGATAATAGTTACATACCGTAGAATCCCCACCGATATAAATCGTGCGATTCGTAGCTGGATTGCTAGACAATTGCTTGATTTCCATTGCACTAAGTGTGAAGACCGCGCCCTCTTTGCCTTCAGTAATCAGTAGATTTAACTGTCCGTCTGTCACTGGAATTTGAAAGCGATCCTTGGCCCCATTCCCCGTCATATTTATGACCTGATACACCCCTTCGGCCGCAACACTCGAACGGGAAGTATTACCTAAAGTAACCGACACCTCATATAAACCTGAAGGAAGATCGACGTCAAAAGTATTCTCGCTTTTCGTACCTGTAGTCAGGAATTGTGCCGCATCACTTGCCACCCCAGTTCCTGATGCACTGACATTACGCATATTCTCAGGGGTACGAAAGCCATAGCCACGTGCTGAGTCATAGGACAGCGAAGCGCTCACTCCGGTATAACCCGTTTCGACCGTACCTCCGCCAAAATCAAACTTGTACTCGCCATTGGATGCATGTGCCGGAGTAGCTATACCCACCCCTGGCGCACCACATAAAAAAGCTGCTAAAAGCATACCAGTCAATCCTTTTTTCCACTTCATTCTTCATTCCTCCTCCAGATTTTTAATTGTAAGAAGCAAAGAATATTCAATGTAAGCGCATACATAAAATTCTACCAATGGTTGCACGGTTGTACCTATGTAATTCTTATGCAAATAAAAAGTTGACGTAGCCGAATAAACAACAGGATCCGTTTTCTGCGTACCTCTTACAATAGTAATTGTAGCCCAACTAAATCAAGTGGAATTTGAAGAGATATAGTTCCTTTGAGCAGAACCCGTAAACACACACAACTTCTGATGAATAGGCAAATGTACAGCCCTTTCTCTGGTTCTGTGAATACACTAAACCAACACTGGGAAAGGAGGGACGTAATGTCTAATAAGTTTAGAGCCACGTTGAGGGGGGCTAATGAAGTGCCTCCTGTCAGAACAAATGCGACAGGAACTGCGGAATTTCGTTACCGTCCAGCGAGCCAGCAATTAAGCTTTGAACTGACGGTCCGCAATATTTCACGAGTAACTGAAGCGCACATTCATCTGGGACGAAGAGGTGAAAACGGACCTGTTGTCGCTACCCTGTTTGGCCCTTCGAAGTTTGGGATTACCGTAAGAAGAGGCGTCGTTACCGGCGTGCTGCGTGCAATTGATCTTACTGGTCCGCTCAGAGGCAGAACCATTAATGATTTGGTATGCCAAATCAGAGAGGGCAACGCCTACGTCAATGTCCACACGATCCGTCATCCGAACGGTGCCATTCGTGGACAAATCAGACGCGCACCTATCAAACGTTGCAAATAACGAATGGACATGAGTACTAAAAGAACTTCCATGCTGCTCATTTTGAGCCTATGGAAGTTCTTTTTCTTAATTCTTAACAAAAGTTAAGAAGTTCATAAGCGATTCTTAAGCCACTCCCTTTCAGATTGTTAAGAACTTTATCTTTTAATAGAAAGAGTTCAACAAGATACTGTTCACTACTGAAAGGAAATGAAGCTTATGAAGCCTACGACCAAAGAGAAAATTCCCGAATTACAGTTGGTCAGAGCCATGGCGATTTTAGCCGTCTTAATGGTACATGCCACTTCTTATGCAACGGTTCAACTTACACATTCCAGCCTTTATGTTGTATATAATGCGCTCAATGTGTTGATGAAGTATGGTACCCCTGTATTTATCGCGCTTAGCAGCATGGTACTGTTCTACAACTATAAGGATCGTCCAATGGGACGACAGCTTTTGAGCCGCTTTTATAAGCAGAGATTGTTGTATATTCTCGTACCTTATGTCATGTTCTCTCTCTTTTATTTCATCCTGTCCCTTATGGCTGGCAGTAACGAACCATGGAGTATAACTACACTAGCGGAAAGTTTTGCTCTGAAGCTGGTCACAGGCAAAGCCTACACCCATTTATATTATATTTTTATCATGATGCAATTCTATCTTGCATTTCCATGCGTATTGTGGCTGTTTCAGCATTATCGGCAATTTCCGCAATGGTCTATTGTCATTGGGCTGCTGGTACAGTGGGCATTTATAATTAGCAATAAATTTCTCTTTCAGGTTCAAAATAAAGGCAGCTGGGCGCTGTCCTATGTGGCCTGTTACATGATGGGCGCTGCTCTCGGTTACTATTATCCCCAGCTCCGAACTTGGTTTCTGATGCGTAAAGGGGAACGAAGCTTTGTCAGCGTGCTGACCTGGATTGCAATTTGGGCTTTATGGCTGATTTCAGCCATCATTCATGTCTATATGTGGTATGAAAATAGAATGTACGGAACTTCATACAATTCGCTGGTTTTTGAACTTATGTATAATATGTACAGCCTGTCTAGTACGCTGGTATGGTTACAGATTTCCTTTCTCATGTATAGGAGACAACATTCCATTGTCATTCGCAAGCTGGAACGTCTGGGTACCCTGTCCTTTGGGGTGTATCTCATCCATCCGTTTTTCCTGCTCCTGTATCGGCAGTTTTCACCACACATCGGTTCGCCGCAGCTTATTCATGTGTGGTACGCTGGAGGTTTTTTCTGTGCACTTCTTTGCTCTTGGCTCGTCGTGTCGTTCATCGCCCGCTTCCTGCCATGTGCGTGGATTTTGTTCGGTCAGCTACCGGGTACAGGAAAAAGGAACTTCAAGCAAGAAGAGCGTATGTCTTCGCCCGAAACGTTACTATTCAAAGGCTGATGATACCCGGCAAACGACCTGAGAAGAGTGTCCATAGCCTCCACCGCCAAAAAGGTATATAATACGCCCATATTGTATACTGCTGGAAAGAACAGAAAGGGTGCGCGGGCCATGCATAACGGAACCATTTTATTAGTAGACGATGAACCTGAAATAATTAAGCTCATGCAAATATATTTAGAAAATGAAGGATATCGCTTGCTCATGGCACGGGACGGACTGGAAGCGCTGGAGCAGGTTAATCGGGAACAGATAGATGTGATGGTGCTGGATGTGATGATGCCCAACATGGACGGGATTGAAGCCTGCATGAAAATCAGGGAAACCGAACATTTTCCGATCATTATGTTGTCTGCGAAGGGACAAGATATGGACAAAATTACAGGGCTTAGCGTTGGGGCCGATGATTATGTCACCAAGCCGTTCAGCCCGCTAGAGCTAGTGGCACGCATCAAATCCCAGCTACGTAGAGTACGGAAGTATACCCATTCCTCTTCTGTATTGGAGCATGAAATGGTACTGGATGAACTCTCCATTAACACTGTTACGCATGAAGTCACTCTCGCTGGAGAATGCGTAAAGCTGACTCCGCGTGAATTCGCCATTGTTGAGCTTTTGGCTCGACACCGGGGGCAAGTGCTGAGCATGGAGCAGATTTATGAGAAGGTCTGGAAGGAGCAATATCTGGAATCCAACAACACGCTAATGGTTCATGTGCGTAAAATTCGCGAGAAAATTGAGACTGATCCGAGAAAGCCCAAATACCTGAAAACAGTGTGGGGCATCGGCTATAAAATGGAAAAATTCGATTAATGGAGGACTTGCGTCTTGAAGGCAAAACGATATGATACGCTGGGATGGAAGCTGGCAGCTCTTAGCCTTGCTGCCTTCACTTTAACTGGACTGATTTTAATGGTGTTTTATTATGGAGCGTCTTTGCTGTTATGGCTGAATCCCTCCCGTTCATTTTTCGGCACCCGGCTGATCCGCTGGACCGTAAATCATATTGGTTCCTCACTGATCATGCTGGTGAGCGGGCTGCCTTTATATATTTATTTCTTTTTCCTTTTTACCAAAAATACGATTGGCTATCTACGCGAGATTACGAAAGGGATGCAGAAATTCGCGGACGGAAATCTATCCTATTCGATTCCGGTATCTTCAGCGGATGAGCTGGCAACCTTGGCGAAAAATATGAATACCATGGCAGACAAGCTCCGTCTCTCACTAGAAGAAGAACGGGCTTCCGCCAAGGCCAAAAACGACCTGATCACTGGCGTATCCCACGATCTTCGCACCCCGCTAACATCTGTGATTGGCTTTTTGGAGTATATTGAAACCGACCGCTACCGGGACGAAATTGAGCTGCGCTACTATGTAAACATTGCTTATGAAAAATCGCTGACGCTGAAAAAGCTGATCGACGAATTGTTTGAGTACACGCGTGTGAGCGGTGGTAGCCTGCCTCTGGAGCTGAAGCCTGTAGACCTCGGCAAATTGCTCACTCAACTTGCTGAGGAATTTGTACCCTCACTGGAACAGGCGGACATGTCTTATCGTGTCCGAATCGTTGAGCCTGTGCGGATATTGGCCGACACGGACGAGCTGGTACGCCTGTATGAAAATTTATTTTCCAACGCGATTCGATATGGAAAGGATGGCAAACGTTTCGATATCACCATCGGACGTGAAGGCGATGAAGCGATAGTGATCTGCACCAACTACGGTGCCCCGATTCCACAGGAAGATGTCCCGCATCTGTTTGAACGGTTTTATCGAGTGGACAAATCACGCTCCAAGGAAACCGGAGGCACCGGGCTGGGTCTTGCCATTACCAAAAGCATTACTGAGCTGCACAATGGCCGCATTTCGGTTAGGAGCAGTCGCAGACAAACGGATTTTGAAACCCGTTTTCCGCTCTATCGCGCCCGTTAGACGGGCAGTGTAACGCTAACCAATCAACAACGTATAAACGATACCCGGTCCGTGTACGCCGATCGTCAAGTCATTTTCAATATCGGACGAGCGGCTCGGTCCAGTAATAAAATGAATGCCTGCGGGCAATTGCTCGCGCCCTGCTTCGTCAAAGCGGCTTAAAATCTCGCCCAGTCGTGTTCGCAGACGCTCCACGGGCAGGAGAATGATCAGCACGGTCGGCAGCAGACTGACCGAGCGCCCCTTCTCCGGCGAGGATAGCACTGCTACCGAGCCGGTATAGGCGGCGGCCTCATCGGCTATGACCATGCCGATATCGGCCTCCGCGGCGCGTGCCTTCCAGTCTTCGGCTGGATCGGTGTTCCACACCGACAGTCGGATTTCCGGCAGCACTGCTTCCAACTGGAGCGCATCCAGGTCCGGCTCATTCTGCCGGACGATATAGACCGCTCCCAGTTCGCGCGCCTTGTGCGCGATCCAGTCTGCCGTCTCCTTCAGATCCGGCAGACGCACGACATGTCCGCCAACACTTGTAAAGTTGGCGGTGAACTCCTCGATGCGCTGCTCCGCACTCCATTCGAATTCGTGCCAAAACGCTGGTGCGCCGCGAAACGGCTGCATCGGTGGCTCCGTCTGCCGCGGACGCTTGAGGCGCGCCGCAATGCCCTCCATAAAGCGTGCCTGCTTGACACGGGATTCTGATTGCATTTGATGAAGCCACGCCTCATGCTCCGCTTTTGCTTGCGCAGAAGGATTACGCTGTTCATTCATGCTGCATCCCTCCTTTTCTTCTATCCGCCAAGATCGTCTCCATTCGGCTGAGAATGTCCGGATGCATGACCTTGCGTTCCTGCTCCAGCTCATGCGCCAGTGTGTTCCAGTGCTGACGGAAGGATTTTTTTGCCAGACTAGGGGCCACACGGTACGTATTCCAGCCTTTTAAGGGGCCAAGCTTAAGAGTAATTTCTCCCTTACGAACGACCGCTTTCTGTGCGATCTGTCCGAGTCGGATCGCCGCAGCGAATCGCTTTGAGCTGGAAACTACTGACGCAAAACCTTTCATCGCTGCCGTCTCTAGATTATCCCCTTTTCCCGCCTCCACCTTGCGTCTACGCAAATAAACCAGCATATCATGCAGTGGTATTTTGACCGGACAGGCTTCATAACACGCCCCACACAAGCTGGACGCACTCGCTATATCGTTCCACTCTTCGATGTTGCCGTGAAGGGCAGGCGTAAGCACTGCACCAATAGGACCACTGTATGTCCCGCCATACGCGTGTCCCCCAATGTGTCGGTACACCGGACAAGCGTTCAGACAAGCACCGCAGCGAATACAATTTAACAGCTCCTGAAATTCGGGATTGCCTAGCTGAAGCGAACGCCCGTTATCTACGATGATAATGTGCATTTCCTCCGGTCCATCGGCATCCTGGCTGCGCCGGGGTCCTGAAATCCCCGACATATACATAGTCAGCTTTTGTCCGGTAGCGGAGCGTGGCAGCAATGTAGCCATCACCTCCAAATCTGTCCAGGATGGAATAATTCGCTCCATACCCATCAGTGTGATTTGCGTTTTGGGCAGAGTGGAAACCATACGAGCGTTGCCTTCATTTTCGAACAGGACCATGGAACCCGTCTCAGCAATGGCAAAATTGCAGCCTGTCATGCCAATATCCGCATCTAGAAACTTTTCACGCAGCTTTTTGCGGACAAAGCCCGCCAAAATCGTCGTATCTGCGGACAACTCCTCCCCCGCTTCTTTGGACAGCAGCTCGGCAATCTGATAACGGTTTTTGTGAATCGCAGGGATTACGATATGAGATGGCGCCTCTCCTGCCAGTTGAATAATGTACTCACCGAGATCACTTTCAATCGTCTCGATATCCGCACCTTCCAGCGCCTGATTCAAATGCAGCTCCTCCGACACCATCGACTTGGATTTGACGACAGAACGTGCTTGATTATGCGCAGCAATGTCCAGTGTAATGCGTACAGCATCCACAGCTGTGTCGGCAAAATGGATATGCACCCCGTTGGCACGGGCATTTTCTACAAATAGATTTAAGTAATAGTCCAGATGGGCAATGGTATGAAGCCGAATTTGGCGCCCCCGCTCACGCCATTCCTCCCAATTTCCATGCTGCACAGAAGCTACCCGTTTACCGTTGCGCAGTCGCTCGGTAGTGAAACGAACTGCATTCCGTAGAAAATCGTCATTTAGAGCCAGCTCTGCACGTTCTTTGACCTTTTGCTTCATAGAATGGGTATGTACAGCGGTCATGCGTGCTTCACCCCTTCATACAGCAGCTCTGCCAGATGCATTACCCGAACTGGCTCTTCCCGATATCTGAGATTTCCAGCGATGTTCATCAAGCAGGCCATGTCCAGTCCGACCAGCACCTCAGCTTCCGTCTCCCTGATATGGTCCACTTTTTCAGTCACCATCGCTCCCGAAATATCGGGCATTTTTACCGCAAAAGTACCACCAAACCCACAGCAGTCCTCAGCAAAAGGAAGCGGCACTAATTGCAAACCCTTTACGCTGCCAAGCAGCTTCATCGGTTCCTCTTTTACGCCGAGCAAACGTGTTCCATGACAAGACGGGTGGTAGGTTACCGTATGAGGAAAAGACGCGCCCACATCGGTCACGCCAAGCACCTGTACCATAAATTGTGTAAACTCATACGTCTTTTGCTCCAGCCTCCGTGCCGAATCCAGCCACTCAGGCTCACCCTTAAACAACTCCGGGTAATGATGAATCATAAATGTGCAAGAACCGGAAGGAGCTACGACAAAATCACTGTCATTAAACGCTTTCAAAATCGTTTTTGCAGCAGCCCTTGTTTCATCCCAATAGCCGCTGTTGTAGGACGGCTGCCCGCAGCATGTCTGCACCTTGGGAAATTCCAGCTCGACACCATATCTGGCAAGCAAGCGGGCCATCGCTTCCCCTACCTTGGGATAAAT
This sequence comes from Paenibacillus sp. T2-29, assembly GCF_052921365.1. Classification (NCBI taxonomy): domain Bacteria; kingdom Bacillati; phylum Bacillota; class Bacilli; order Caryophanales; family Paenibacillaceae; genus Paenibacillus; species Paenibacillus sp. T2-29. The sequence goes on from NZ_JBREVE010000015.1 coordinate 46,876, forward strand.
GGCATCACTCAGGCAGGTAATAAATAAAGATACCTTCATACGACACACCCCTTCCGTCCGTTTTCCAAAGGAAAACTTTCATCATAAGCATAGCTTGCAGCGGAATTCTTGCCTGAATAAAGGTTTTACATTATCCAAATAATCCCGCTGCAACAGCGATCGTAAGATCAAATGAACCGTAGAGCGACCTCACCCCGGAAACTACATGCTTACACAATCGTAACCGGGATGGACAGCTCTGCGAGCTGACTGCGAATCGGGTCCGACAACCGCGAATCTGTGATAATTTCGGACACTTGCGACAAGTTCACCACATGTGTAAACGCCTGCTGCCCGAATTTGCTCGCATCTGCCAGTAAAATCACGCGATCTGCAATGCTGACCATTTTCTGCTTCAAACGAGCTTGCAGCTCATTCGATTCACTAATGCCACGATCCAGATGAACTCCTTGACTGGAAAAAAACAGCTTATCTACATAATAGGTTTCTAATGAACGCTCTGCGAGCGGGCCTACGAACGATAGTGAACGTTGAAGCAGCTGACCTCCCGTCGAAATAACCTCGATTTTTTCCTTACCTGCCAGCTCTGTAGCTACCCGAATCGAATTCGTCAGTATCGTTAAAGGAATATCCGGCAGACTAGACGCCATATACCAGGCAGTCGTACTGGCATCCAGCAAAATGCGATCATGTGGCTGAATCTGCTTGACCGCTTCCTCAGCAATCCGACGCTTTTCCTCTGCGTTCATAATTTCCCGTACCGCATAGGGCGTTTCAGGCTGCTCGTTTTTGACACTAACCGCTCCCCCATGTGAACGGCGCAGTCGTCCCGCCTGCTCCAGACGATCCAGATCGCGGCGAATCGTTTCTTCCGTTACTTTACATAGCTCACTCAATTCGGACACCCGTATGCTTCCTCTTTCATTCACGAGCTGCACAATCATCTCATATCTTTCTGCGACCAGCATGACAATCTCACTCCACATCTTTAATGTACAAAAAGTCCTGTCACCCGCCGGAACTGCCCGTAGGCATCCTCCCACGCTTCTGACTCGGCAGGTTCATATTCCTCTACGGTAATCGAATCCGCAATCACCCGGCGTGCTTCCCATATATCGGCGAACTTTCCCTGTGTCATCCATTGTACCGCAAGATTGCCGATTGCGCTCGCTTCTGCGGGGCCCGCCCATACGGGTTTTTGAATCGAGTTGGCCGTCCATTGGCACAGCAAGCGATTTTGAATCCCACCGCCGACCATATGCAAGCCATTAAAACGCTGTCCTGACACTCGTTCTGTAAGCTCCAAAATGTAACGATACTTTAACGCCAGACTTTCCAGAATACAGCGTGTAATTTCGCCCGGCGTTTCCGGCAATGGCTGCCCGGTATTGCGGCAGTATTGGCGTATGCGTGTTTTCATATCTCCGGCATGCAAAAACAGTTCATCATCCGGGTCAATCAAACAAGTGAACGCTGGAGCCTGTTCTGCCATATGAACCAATTCAGGAAAGGAATAGGAGTTTCCCTGCCGCTCCCACTCTCTGCGCGCCTCCTGTAGTATCCACAGTCCCATGATATTTTTTAGCAACCTGTAAGTCCGGCCCACGCCGCCTTCATTTGTAAAATTAAATCGAAGCGTATCATCATTGATTACTGGCTGTGCGGTCTCCGTTCCCATCAGGGACCATGTTCCGCAGCTCAAGTACGCAAAGGACTGCTCCAGCGCAGGCACGGCCGCCACTGCTGATCCTGTGTCATGCTCTGCTACTGCAATCACAGGAATCGCTCCAATGCCCAGATCCGTCATGACCGATGAACGGATTGTACCTGCAACACTTCCCGGCTCCAGTACCTCTCCAAACCAAGAGCGGGGAATGTTGATTCCGGACAAAAGCTCATCATCCCATTTTTGCTGTAACGGATGATACAATTGCGTGCTGGTTGCATTCGAAAACTCATGATACATTTCACCTGTCAGAAAATACCGCAGCAAATCAGGGATCATCAGGAAATGTTCCGCCTGCTCTAGCAAGGGTGATCTTGCATTTCGCATAGCAGCCAGCTGATAAATCGTATTAAACGTCAAAAACTGAATGCCTGTACGCTGGAAAATAAACTCTTTTACCAGTTGTTCCTGTACTTTTTCCATTACTCCATGGGTCTGCCAATCCCGATAATGATAAGGGTTGCCCAGCAATTCTCCGGTTTCTCCAATCAGTCCAAAATCGACCGCCCAGGAGTCAATCGCCAGGCTGGATGGATTCATTCCCATATGCTTGGCTTTGAGCAATCCTTGCTGAACCTCGTGATAGAGACGCAATATATCCCAGTGCAGACGCTCCCCAACCTTGACCGGATCATTGGAAAAGCGGTGGATTTCTTCCACCACGATACGTGAATCTGTCAATTTTCCGAGCAGAACCCTGCCGCTGCTTGCCCCCAAATCATAAGCGAGGATGCTCACCAGCCCGCACCACCCTTGCCTCTTTGCAAAATCTGCGTACCATACTCAGACGCCAAGTAGGCTTTCATTGGATCTGCAGGTAATCCTTGCTCTTCACGGATCGCTTTAAGCAACGGGGCCACATCAAACTCAAATGCTTGGCGTACCGCATCCTCCGCACCCAGCACATCCTGACGGCTCGACGCTTCCTCCACCTCTGCATGATTAATCAAGAGTGCCTTCGCATATTGAGTCTGCACATTCAGTACCGAGCGAATCATGGCCGGAATTTTGGGTTCGATATTGTGCGACTGGTCGATCAAATAAGCAATTTTATCAACGGTATGGCGGATATCTGCATCAACATCCTGAGCTGCGTTCAAAATTTGGTAAAAGATTAAAAACAGCTCATACGGATTGGCAGAACCCACGATCAAATCATCATCCGCATATTTATAACTGTTAAAATGAAAGCCGCCCAGTCGTTTCTCATCCATTAAAAACGCAACAATATGCTCCACGTTGGCCCCCGGCAGATGATGCCCTGTATCCACCAGCACCTGTGCCTGCGGCCCTAACTTGGTCGCGTAATGGTACGCCATGCCCCAATCGGCAATATCCGTATGGTAAAAGGCCGGCTCAAACGCCTTGTATTCAATCAGCATGCGCATGTCTGGCGTGAGCGCCTTATACATTTCGCTGAGTGCCTCCAGCATCCAATTTTTGCGTTTGCGAATGTCCCCCTGACCGGGATAATTCGTTCCGTCTGCGAACCATAAGCTAAAATCGTTGGAGCCCGTTTCCTTTGCAATATCCACGCATTCCAGCAAATGGTTGATAGCCTTGCGGCGGATTGCCGGGTCTACATTCGTAACACTACCGAGCATGTAGTCCTCGTCTTGAAACAGATTGGGATTTACGGCCCCAATCTGCAGGCCAAGACTTTCGGCATGACTGCGAAGCTTACCGTAATTGTCTACTTTATCCCACGGGATGTGAATGGCAACGGACGGACACAAGCCTGTCAAGGCATGAACCTGTGCGGCATCCTCCAGCTTTTCGAACGGATCACGCGGCACGCCCGTTTTCTGAAAGACTTTAAAACGTGTACCTGAGTCGCCATATCCCCAGGACGGTGTTTCTATGCTTAGCGCTTTCAGCTTGGTCTTTACTTGCTCCAGGTCAATACCCCGTTGTTGTTGCTGCTCCTCAAATAAGGCGTACGCTTTGTCACTCATCGTGGTTCCTCCTTGAAAAGTAAGTGAGTTATGGGGGGGAGGCCGCTTCGCGTCTGGATCATTCTTCCGATCGCTGTTATCCCCAGATTTTTTTTATCTTATAGAACATATTAAAGGTGAAAATCCGGGGATAAAGGCGAACGCTACGCTTCTTCAGAACGTTTCCATCCGCTCCGCTGCTGACCACCCATAAAGTCACTTTTATTTTAAAGTGTTAGCGTGTATATAAAGGCATTCGCGCGTAAATAAGTTAACACAACTTATTTACGTGTTTGAAATTAATTAAAAACCTCTTCGTACTATGGGCTTGTGGCCTGGATTATTGCAGTAAATTAGTACATTAAATTAGTTCGCTATGATCCTAAGTGTTCTATTGGACTGCCTTCATTGGCTTCCTAGCGCGTAAAGGCTGCGGGTACACCGCCGTCGATGGTCATCATACAGCCTGTCGTTTTTTCCGCCTTGGATGAGGCGAAAAAGGCTATGCCCTCCGCGATATCCTGCGGATAGATATTGACCAGCAGCGTCGTTCGCTTGCGGTAATGCTCCTCCAGTTGGTCTGGATCAATACCATAGGCGGCGGCGCGCTCATTGCGCCAATTGGAGTTCCAGATCGCCGAGCCTTGCAAAATTGCATCTGGCAAAATGGTGTTTACGCGGATACCGTATTCCCCGCCTTCTGCGGCAATACAACGGGCCAGATGCGCCTCCAGCGCCTTGACCGAGCTGTAGGCCGTTACATTTTTACCTGCATAGACCGAGTTTTTGGAGCCGACGAACACCATGCTGCCGCCAAGCGTCTGTTCCTTCATCAGCTTGAACGCTTCGCGTGCGACCAGAAAATAGCCTGTTCCCAGCACGTTCACGTTTAAATTCCATTCCTTTAATGATGTTTCATCAAATGGACTGGATGTAGCAAGACCTGCATTGTTTACGATAACATCTACACCACCATAGGTTAGCGCCGTTTCGGCATAGGCAGCCTGAATCTGATCTTCCTGCGTCACATCCATTTTTACGGCGATGGCACGGTTTTCACCGTAACTGCTGTTTATGTCTGCGGCTATTTTTTGCGCACCTTCCAGATTGAGGTCTGCCAATACGACATGCGCACCTTCATCTACCAAACGCCGTGCAGTTGCACTGCCGATTCCGCCTGCACCGCCTGTAATGAACGCAATTTTGCGTGAAAATTCCGCTTCTGCTGGCGCCAGTGACAGCTTGTAAAGCTCCAGCGGCCAGTATTCCACGTTGTAAGATTCATTTTCACTGAGCGAAACAAACTCCCCTAACGCCGTTGCTCCTCGCATGACAGCAATAGCACGATGATACAAGGCACCACTTACCTGTGCATTACTCCAGCTTTTGCCTGTGTTGATCATCCCTACACCCGGAATCAAGATTACACGCGGCGCTGCTTCAAATCTCACGTCTCCTTCATGTCGATTACGCTCGAAATAAGCTTGGTACTGCTCTTTATAGGCTGCTATACCCTCGGCAAGCTTAACTTTCAGCCCCTCAACATTCTCTATATCCGGTGTCCAATCTACATAGAGCGGTTTCATTTTGGTATGAACCAGATGATCCGGGCATGCTGCTCCAACCTGGGATAAAGCACTAGAATCCAGGCCGTTCACAAACTCCAACACATCCTCCGCGTCATCAAAGGTGAGGATCATCTTTTTCTCATCACTGACTGCACCCCGGACGGATGGCATGACCTGGGACACTATGCTGCGGCGCTCCTCTGAAGTAAGCGCTTTATATTTTGCGCCTCCAAACCCCTGCTTTTCCTCTTGGTGAGCTTTAATATAGCTTTCTGCTTCTTGGATGATTTCGATCGTTTTGGCATAAGCCGCTTCGGATGTGTCTCCCCACGTAACCAGGCCATGCTTTTCCATCAATACCAACTCAGCTTGTGGATGATCGAGTACCCCTTGGGCAATCATTTTCGACAGCTTAAAGCCGGGACGGATATAGGGTACCCATACAAAACGATCACCGAAAATTTCCTTAGCGATTTCCTTGCCGTTATGCGCACAGCATAAGCTGATAATCGCGTCCGGATGTGTATGATCGACATGCTTAAAAGGCAAAAAAGCATGCAATAGCGTCTCAATCGAGGCACGCGGATGCTTGGCATCAATCATACAATTCGCCAGATAAGCAACCATATCCTCGTCAGATATATCTTCCCGCTCAAACAAAGGACGGATATCCTCCATACGAAGTCCTGTGAAGTTATGCGCTTTCATTGTTGCAAGATCGGAACCGCTACCCTTAACGTACATCACTTCCACTTCACGCCCGCGGAAATCCTCTATCGTTGTTTTGGCCGAAGTATTGCCGCCTCCCCAGTTGCACACGCTCCTATCTGTGCCAATCAGGTTAGAACGGTATACGAGTTGTTCCAGCGTGCTTTTCTGCTCAGATGCTTGTGAAGAATTCCATAGACTTTGTACCATAGGAAAAAGACCTCCAAGTTCTGTTTTGGTTTTGAATTGTTTTATTAAGGTGGATATTTTTTTGTTTATGGAGACTATAACACTTTTGTTTTAATTTGAAAATATAAAATACAAAAATAATCAAAAATAAATTTTAATTTTATCCATATGTAACACGAATATATCGTCTAGCTTAAAATATAATAAGGCCGTGCCGGGGTCAGGTCATAAGAACCTTTTCCGGTACAGCCTTTTGACAGGTAAATCACTTTATTGCCAAGCATATTGCTGCAAATTTGATTACGCTCTATTTTAAAGGAAGGAAGATCAGAACATATCAAGTTGTTTTTTAACGACTGCTGGTACACCTGCAGCCATGGAAAATTCAGGTATATCCTCTTTAACAAAGGCCCCACCACCGATCATAGACCAACAACCAATGTGACGTTTCTCCCGTACCGAGGCACCAATGCCGATATAGGCACCCTCATCTATGGTTACATTGCCTGCCAGATTCACACCCGGGGCTATGGTTACATAATCGCCAATAACCGCATCATGACTCACGTTAACACTCCGATTGATAATTACATGCTGTCCGATCTTAATATTGTCCGACAGGACAGCCCCTTCAAAGACCATGCTTCCTTCTCCAATGGTGTTTCTTCGAGACAAACGAATACGGGGATGTATTAGCGGAGCTGCGATACGAAATCCCAATTGAATTGTATTATTAACGAATCGCTTCTTTAATGCCGGGTCACCCACCCCCGCACAGATCAGCTCCACCTCATATTTTAACGCTTCAATGTCATTCAACGTCCCCAGTACAGGAGCGCCATTTACGATCTGCCCTTTCATCTCAGGTCGTTCGTCCAAAAAACCTGCCACTTTCACTCCTAGCTCTTCACATAACCAGTTGATTTCCCTTGCATGTCCGCCTGATCCCCAAATCACGATTTTCCTCATCCGGTTGTCTCTTTTCCCAGGCTTCCTAGAACGTTTACAATTCTTCGAACAATAATCTCGTCCAGTTCTTCCCACAAGGGCAGGCTGACAATATGTTTGGCAATATGTTCGGTAACACGAAGAGTAGACCGCGTATAGCTTTGGAACTGCTTCTGCTGATGGCACGCCGGAGAAAAATAGGTTCTGGCTTCTATTGAATTAGAGGCTAATAACTTAACGACCTCTTGATTCGTGTGTGAATCCGGACTAAGGAGAGGGATAAATTGATGGACAACTGATCCTTGCGTTTTTTGTATAGACCATCCTCGTTCTAATAAGTCTGCTTGAAGCAGTTCTTGAAGATAATATTCGTAGATCGTCCTTCTGTTCTCCCGTACAGTCTTAAAATGATCGAGGGTGGCTAAAGCGATAGCAGCGGTATACTCGGATATCTTACTGTTAAGACCTTGGGTGACAGACTCCCTGCTGCTGGAGAAACCGAAATTCCCTGCCTGACGAATTCGCTTAATGAGATCTTGGTCCAGACTGTATACCAATCCACCCTCTCCGATACCAAAAGATTTGGTGGCATGAAAGCTGAATACTACGGCCCCTCCAAAACCTTTGCCAAAATGGGTGGCTTCCTCGGGCGTTATCGTTCCAAAGCTGGCAGCAGCATCAATGACTACCGGAATTCCCTGCTCCTGCAGCTTATTATATACGGATAAATCAATGGCTGTACCGAAAGTGGCATATGGAACGATTACCGCAATCTCATCTCCCAGCAGCTTGACTGTCTGCTCTAACTGCTCCCTATTCATTTGCCAATTCTCCGGTTCAATGTCAAGGAAGTAGGGTTCTAACCCACACCACTCAGCAGCAAGTGGGGTGGCCGCAAAAGTAAAACTTGGCATAACTGCATATTTGCCCTGTGGTCGCTTGCTTTGGGCGATCGCCAAAATCAAGCCAATAGTAGCGTTATGAACGGTCACAGCCGAACCGATTCCATCAAACATTTGCGCAATGACCCGCTCTTCAAACAGGTTATTTAAGGGACCATAATTGGAGTAAATCCGGGTCTCTTCTATTTTCTTAAAATTGGAAATAAATCGTTCCTTTTTTACTAAATTAGGTCGTAAAAAGGGAATATCGAACATGAGCCAGCCTCCTTCGCATATGGGATGAGCAGACTAGGATTCCAATGTTTTTAATATCATTTCAATTCGCTCGATATCTGCAACAAATTGTGGACGACCCCTTATACGTTCCTGATAAGCATGAAGTGCAGTTTTAAACAAATCATCAGTATCAAGAAATCCATCGTCTCTTGAGGCAATCATAATATCTAACCATTCCGTGAACGCATTTTGACCAAGCGTCTGATTATTTTGATTGGGATGTATTCGGAAATAGCTTAGTGCTTCAGGAATATAAACTGCTTTTCCTTTGGATAGTAAGTTCAACCAGGAAGCTAAATCATTAAGAAGAGAATACTGTTTTCCTTTATAAACCCCAAACCGTTCGATAAGATCTGCTTTTTTGAAAAACACTGTTGTAGGTTCCCCAATCACATTTAAACAACGAGTTAATGCAACGTTTGCCAACATTCTTCCGTCCATGATCCTTGTTTCCTCGTACAGCCTTTCCGTTGCATAGAGCGGTGGGAGAATAGTCCCTGATTCATCCATGGTTTGCCGATACGAGGTAACCAGTGTGATGTTTTCGAAATTTTCAAAAAAATAGATCATCCTTGCTATTTTTTCTTTTTGAAACATGTCGTCATCCATCAAATAATTGATATATTCGCCTGACGCCAAATCAAAACATTTATGCCAATTTTCGAGAAAAAGATTTTTATCATTTTTATAATATTTAATTTGGGGAAAAGAATCTAAATAAGAATCAAGCATTTCTTGTACTTCATTCGTTGTACTGTCATCACAGATAATGATTTCGATGTTCGGATAAGTTTGTTCCAATACACTGTCGATGGCGATTTTTAGTGTATGCGGCCGATTATATGCAGGTATAACTACACTTACTAATGGGCATTGCACGCTTACTCCACCTTTCCTTTATGCTTAGGTGTCTACGCCGGAGGTTTCAAACGATTTAATTTGCTATGTTCACATGGGCTGGCATTTTCCTCACATCCCCGAACACATACACATACATATACATATATATTGCTGAAAAATAAAATGATGCCGGGAAAATGGATGTTTCAATAAAAACAATACTAACATCTGAATCGGCACCTCCCTCTCGTTGGTGTTCGAAACTGGTAAAGGGGAATGATCATGTCATTGAATTTCACTCCGCTACTGACAGCTCATTTATTTGTATCGAAGAAGGTTTTAAAGGATCATGTAAAAGAATTGATAGATAGATTGGAAGAGAATCACATTACAATAAACTTGTATGAGGCTGATCAACCACTTATAGACAATAGCCTCCAAAAACCTCGGGTTTACGTCTCGCTCGGAGAAGAGTGGGGAGAATTTTCAGCACTAAAAGCGTTACCTGGTCACGAAAAAAAACGCTGGTTACACTTCCAATCACCAGACGAAATTCAACCTATGCATTTATTTTTCTGCTGGCTTAGGGCAACAGATCCTCTTCCGGAGAATAGAACGATTCCTCCAACACATTTCTCTTCAAACACACCTTTAATATCCGTGTTTACTGCCAGTTACAGATCAAAAGAAAAAATTCAACGACCTTATCAATCTTTATTAAAGCAGACCTACAAGAACTGGGAATGGGTAATCGTGGATGATTCCGGTGATGAAGATGAGACATACAAGGAGTATTTACTACCTTTAGAGGATCACCGTGTGCGAAGATACCGCCAAGATTCCCGCAATGGTTATATAGGGGCTATCAAAAGGTTTGCAGCCGGTCTATGTACAGGGGAAATTTTAGTAGAAGTTGATCATGATGATGAGCTAACTCCTGACTGCCTAGAGAAAATCGTCAAAGCATTTCAACAAAATCCTGACTGTGGCTTTGTTTATGGGGATTGTGCTGAGGTGTATGCAGGGAGCAATCATGCGCATTGGTACGGCTGGGATTGTGGCTTTGGTTACAGTATTCATTATCGAGTCTGGCTGCATGATATGAACAGATGGCAAAATGTACAAAAACATACGACCATTAATGGCAAAACCATTCGTCATCTGGTCGGTTTACCCAATCATCCACGTGCGTGGACGAGGGACTGTTATCATCTGATCGGAGGCCATCGCAATGAACTACTGGTAGCAGATGATTACGATATGCTGGTCCGGACGTTTCTTTGCACTAAATTTGTAAACATCCCCGATTTGATATATATCCAATATCGTAACGAACAAGGAAATAACACTACATTCCTCAGAAATAAGCAGATTCAGATTCTTGTAGGGGAACTATATAGATCTAATTTTCAAAGGATTCAAATGAGATTGAAAGAATTCGATTTACCACAGCTATTGCCTTATCGTCGTATATGGGAGACTTCTACAGATGATCCTGCCCGGAAATCTGCTCACGTTATTCAAGAAGATACCTCAAGATTCTCGATATTGTTCCCTATCCCCCATTCCTGCCCTGAAATAGAGCATACGCAATTAAATAAGACACTCCAAAAGGGCATTGAAAACAACTTTAGGGAGATCGAAATTGTGGTTGTAGGTCGAATTCCATCAGAAATCGAAACCTATGCCTCCAAAGCTCCCAGGGGAGCCATACGATGGTGGCCTATGGAGCCAAATGATTCATTAGAAACTTGTATTCAATATGCAAAATTTGTTGCGTCCTGTAAAGAGAAAGTGGTTGTGTTGCCCTAAATTACAACAATGCTGAATAGAATATTGGCCAACAATTATTTTCCAATGCCTTTGTCGAAGTCTCTTGGAATTATTTCCATGGAGCTTCGACAAAGGTTTTTTTTTTACAGCAGAACTGCAAAATATTAACTTAAAACAAAAAAAGGACCCAAAAGTTATAAATAACTTTTGAGTCCTCTAAATATACCTTGACCTTAAGCTTACAAAATGCCTTGGTCTCCTTGAACTCCCTGAGGTCCTTGATCGCCTTGGACGCCTTGAACTCCTTGAGGACCTTGGTCGCCTTGGACGCCTTGAACCCCTTGAGGGCCTTGGTCGCCTTGAGGGCCTTGAGCACCTAGAGGACCTTGGTCGCCTTGGGCTCCTTGAATTCCCTGAGGGCCTTGGTCGCCTTGGACGCCTTGAACTCCTTGAGGACCTTGGTCGCCTTGGACGCCTTGAACTCCTTGAGGACCTTGGTCGCCTTGGACGCCTTGAACTCCTTGAGGTCCTTGGTCGCCTTGGACGCCTTGAACCCCTTGAGGGCCTTGGTCGCCTTGAGGGCCTTGAGCACCTAGAGGACCTTGGTCGCCTTGAGGGCCTTGAGCACCTAGAGGACCTTGGTCGCCTTGGACGCCTTGAACTCCTTGAGGGCCTTGAGCACCTAGAGGGCCTTCAGCACCTTGTGGACCTAGAGGGCCTTGAGCACCTAGAGGGCCTTGAACACCTTGTGGACCTAGAGGGCCTTGAGCACCTTGGACGCCCTGAACACCCTGAGGTCCTTGGTCGCCTTGAGCTCCCTGAACACCCTGAGGGCCTTGGTCGCCTTGGACGCCTTGAACTCCCTGAGGTCCTTGGTCACCTTGGGCTCCTTGAACACCCTGTGGTCCTTGGTCGCCTTGGGCTCCCTGAACTCCTTGAGGGCCTTGGTCGCCTTGGGCTCCTTGAACGCCTTGAGGGCCTTGATCGCCTTGGGCTCCCTGAACGCCTTGAGGTCCTTGGTCGCCTTGGACACCTTGAACGCCTTGAGGGCCTTGGTCACCTTGGGCTCCTTGAACGCCTTGAGGGCCTTGGTCACCTTGGGCTCCCTGAACACCCTGAGGTCCTTGGTCGCCTTGGGCTCCCTGAACACCCTGTGGTCCTTGGTCGCCTTGGGCTCCCTGAACTCCTTGAGGGCCTTGGTCGCCTTGGTCGCCTTGAACTCCCTGAGGGCCTTGGTCGCCTTGAACGCCTTGAGGGCCTTGATCGCCTTGGGCTCCCTGAACTCCTTGAGGTCCTTGGTCGCCTTGAACGCCTTGAGCTCCCTGAGGGCCTTGGTCGCCTTGGACGCCTTGAACTCCTTGAGGGCCTTGGTCGCCTTGGACGCCTTGAACACCCTGAGGGCCTTGGTCACCTTGAACGCCTTGAACTCCCTGAGGTCCTTGGTCGCCTTGGACGCCCTGAACTCCCTGAGGTCCTTGGTCGCCTTGGGCTCCTTGAACGCCTTGAGGTCCTTGGTCGCCTTGGACGCCTTGAACTCCCTGAGGTCCTTGATCGCCTTGGACACCTTGAACGCCTTGAGGGCCTTGGTCGCCTTGGACGCCTTGAACTCCCTGAGGTCCTTGGTCGCCTTGGACGCCTTGAACTCCCTGAGGTCCTTGGTCGCCTTGAACGCCTTGAGGGCCTTGATCGCCTTGGGCTCCCTGAACTCCTTGAGGTCCTTGGTCGCCTTGAACGCCTTGAGCTCCCTGAGGGCCTTGGTCACCTTGAACGCCTTGAGGTCCTTGGTCGCCTTGGTCGCCTTGAACGCCTTGAGGTCCTTGGTCGCCTTGAACGCCTTGAGCTCCCTGAGGGCCTTGGTCACCTTGAACGCCTTGAGGTCCTTGGTCGCCTTGAACGCCTTGAGGTCCTTGATCGCCTTGGGCTCCCTGAGGTCCTTGGTCGCCTTGGGCTCCTTGAACACCCTGAGGTCCTTGGTCGCCTTGAGCTCCTTGAGCTCCTTGGTCACCTTGAACGCCCTGAGGTCCTTGGTCACCTTGGGCTCCTTGAACGCCTTGAGGTCCTTGGTCGCCTTGGGCTCCTTGAGGTCCTTGGTCGCCTTGGGCTCCTTGAACACCCTGAGGTCCTTGGTCGCCTTGGGCTCCTTGAACTCCCTGAGGTCCTTGATCGCCTTGGGCTCCTTGAACTCCCTGAGGTCCTTGGTCGCCTTGAGCTCCTTGAGGTCCTTGGTCGCCTTGGACGCCTTGAACTCCCTGAGGTCCTTGGTCACCTTGGGCTCCTTGAACTCCCTGAGGTCCTTGGTCACCTTGGGCTCCTTGAACGCCTTGAGGTCCTTGATCGCCTTGGGCTCCCTGAGGTCCTTGGTCGCCTTGAGCTCCTTGAGGTCCTTGGTCGCCTTGAGCTCCTTGAGGTCCTTGGTCGCCTTGGACGCCTTGAACTCCCTGAGGTCCTTGGTCACCTTGGGCTCCTTGAACTCCCTGAGGTCCTTGGTCACCTTGGGCTCCTTGAACTCCCTGAGGTCCTTGGTCGCCTTGGACGCCTTGAGGTCCTTGGTCGCCTTGGGCTCCTTGAACTCCTTGAGGTCCTTGATCGCCTTGGACTCCCTGAGGTCCTTGGTCGCCTTGAACGCCTTGAACACCTTGAGGTCCTTGAGCACCCTGAGGCCCTTGAACACCCTGAGGTCCTTGGTCACCTTGAACGCCTTGAACACCCTGAGGTCCTTGGTCACCTTGGGCTCCTTGAACGCCTTGAGGTCCTTGATCGCCTTGGACGCCTTGAGGTCCTTGGTCGCCTTGGACACCTTGGGCTCCCTGAACACCCTGAGGTCCTTGGTCGCCTTGGACGCCTTGAGGTCCTTGGTCGCCTTGGGCTCCTTGAACTCCCTGAGGTCCTTGGTCGCCTTGGACGCCTTGAGGTCCTTGGTCGCCTTGGGCTCCTTGAACTCCTTGAGGTCCTTGATCGCCTTGGACTCCCTGAGGTCCTTGGTCGCCTTGAACGCCTTGAACACCTTGAGGTCCTTGAGCACCCTGAGGCCCTTGAACACCTTGAGGTCCTTGGACACCTTGGACGCCTTGAACACCTTGAGGTCCTTGAGCACCCTGAGGCCCTTGAACACCTTGAGGTCCTTGGACACCTTGAGGTCCTTGGACGCCTTGATCGGTTCCTAAAAGTTCATCAGATACTAACCGATGCGCAGGTACTAATTGCCCCAATGCATCTTTACCCCAAACAGAAATTTGAGTTTCATCCTCTGCTGGCCCGCTTGTGGTAAACACGAATTCAAATGCGTCGAAACCTGCAAAGAAATTCCTAGTTAAAACCACATTGGGCCCCACTGCCACTAGTTGTTGTACATATAATGTTCTGCTACCGTTTAAAATAAAACCCTCAATTAAAACAGTAGAAGAATTTACAGAATCACGGTTATCTATTTTTACAGTGACCAGTTGGGTGGGTCTGACTCCTAGAACAGGATCGTTTGCAATGGGTCCAGTTGATAATACTGCCATTTAGGTACTCCCTCCTCTCTAGTAAAAAGCAAATTTTTTTTTGTGAACAACGATCTTTCTCAAGACCCTGTTCCCTCTATTTTATGTCTCAACCATTTGCTGCGATTGTGGTTCTATCTCTATACATATGTTGAGTTTTAAGACCCTAGTTGCTCATCCGCAACAATACGCTGAACATCAATGATTGTACCGCTCGCGTTTTTTCCCCAAACTGAAATATCAGTACTTTCTTCTGCTAAACCGCTTGTGGTAAAAACGAATTCATATGCGTCGAAGTTCGCTAGATAATTTCTCGTAACAACTGCATTGGGGGCTAAAGCTATTTGTTCTAGTACATACAATGTTCGTAAACCATTTAAAATGTAGCCCTGAATTAAAATAGTTGAAGAATTGACCAAATCACGGTTAATTATTTTAACGGTAACCTGCTGAATAGGCCTGATCCCACTAACAGGACTATTCTCAATAGGTCCAGTTGATAATACAGCCATTAAGTTCATCTCTCCTTTTCTATTTATTAACTACAAATCCATATTATATAAAAATACTATATATATTGAACTAAAAAATATATTTAGACCTTTATCTACTATATTTTTTAAAGTTCAATCTATATAGAACAGAATAGGGATTAATGTAGCTCCATGTATCATATTAATAACTTGTTACATATGATTGTTTGTTTACCTATTAAAATTAAAATAGATATTTACTTATTCAAGCCGTTTTTAATTCTGGGTACATTAAAAGGCAGTGACCGAGCATTAAGCAAGCTGATTCACCAATTTCTTTTCCAACCATAAAAAAGGATAAAGGCACCCTGAGAAAAAAGTGCCTTTATCCTTGTAGATCAATTTCAAATAAACTATACTCTCTTGCAAGCACGTTTACACAGAAACAGCGAAGGTTATAATAGTTACTTACAAATGTCACTTGCGACAACAGCTCATGCTACAACACTCTTACAGATCTATTTTTTAAATCCTTAAATTGTTCCATTTTTTGATTTTCATCCCACAAATAGTGAAATCCCCATCGATTAGTGGTATCCCCTTCCCGTAGCCCTTGTTTCAAGGCTGAGAAACGTGAATTCAGATAGTCAAATCCCAAGTATTTATAATGTAACAATAGCACTTCATTATTAGATGGTTTTATTACATTCCCAGCAGGTTCAGCAGTATGCCTACCAGGGCTAAAATTTATTTCTTGAATCGCACTTGGATTAAATATTTGAGGCTTATCGTACGTTTGACTTCTTACACCATTCCTTACCGTTTCATATAATGGTTGCTGGCTATTAGGAAAAAAATCAGAAACCATTTCATAACCATTAGGGACAATCAATGTTATCCCTTTCGAAGTACATTCCTGCAAATATGTTCTAAGGTTAGGGTGATAAAAATGTTCATCTACGTCACAGATAATAATCCAGTCTGCCTTATTCCTGCTTTCTTTCCAACATTGGTTGAATAGATCTTGTGCTGATCTCACGACCGAATTACCTTCGATCTCAAATCTATTCATATTTACTTTGGGATGTGCCTTTAACATGGATATAGAATTATCAGTCGAGTCATTATCGAAAATGTAATATTGGTCGGCTATATTATCATAGTGCTTAAAAAAAAACGGGAGCATCTTTTCTTCGTTCCAGCATAATGCGTATACATGTATGATCACGTATTCTTCCCCTCTCAAACTCATATCTTATGGATCAACTTGCTTGATAATATATGCAATTTATATTTGTGGGGTTCAAATCGTGGATGATGAGCTTTACTGCTTAGCAAAAGCCAACCCGGACCCCAAATTGGCTTTTAATAGGTATCCTAAGTTCATAGTTGGTCAAAGTGGATACCTCTTCAAAGGTACGGTAGACTTGTTCTTGATGCTAGTGCTATTGTTATATTATTCCAATCATATGAGGTGAGATGCACTATGTTCGAAAAAGATACGCATGAAATTCTGGCTTATTATGATGGCGGTGCAGAAATAGGCAGATTAGAGCGAGGCATCGGAAAAATAGAGCTGGAAAGATCAAAAGAAATCATTTCCCGTTATCTCAGCAAGTCCACTCATGTTATTTATGATATCGGCGGCGGTATAGGGGTCTACTCTTCGTGGCTGGCAGAACTGGGATATGAAGTTCATCTATTTGATCTTTCTTCGCAAGCCATTGAATTTGCTCGTCAGCAGCAACTGAATAAACCCATTATCAGCAAGCTGGAAACCGCAGATGCCAGAAATATTGATCGTAAAGATGAAAGCGCGGACATCGTGCTATTGATGGGACCTTTATATCATTTAACAGAACAGAAGGAACGAGTAAAAGCCCTGCAAGAAGCAGCGCGTGTCTTAAAAAAGGGGGGAACGCTGATTACTTCGGCTATTTCCAGGTTTGGCTCGTTACTGTGGGGGCTATCGGTGTACGGCGAGTGCAATACCATTTTAGAGGAAGATGCATTCATGGATATGGTCAGACAGGAGTTAACAGATGGTCAGCATGTACGACCGGCGGCTTATCCCTCTTTTATCACACGCTCCTACTTTCATACACCGGATGCCTTGCGTGCAGACTGGCAGGCGGCTGGATTGCAGGAGCCTCGTGTTTTGGGTGTGGAAGGCCCCGTCTGGATTGCACCCGGATTTGAAGAAAAATGGGCGATTCCCTCCCATCGCAGACGTTTGCTGGATATAGCACAGCAGGTTGAAGAGCAGGAATCCGTGATCGGTAGAGCCCGCATATGCTTGCCGTAGGTACCAAGTCTTAAAGCTCATCAACTATAGGTTGATGGATTGTTGTACAACATAACAGTTGTCACGTTGCTTCTCAACCAAAAAGACGAGCCACATAGGCTCGCCTCTACATCATTCCAGATTACTGCTCCAAACTTTCCAATACGGTTTTAATTTCGCTGTTCAAACTAAGTGCATTATAAATCGCAGTCAAGGCTTCAGCACGTGACGCATGATACTTAGGTCCAAACTGACTCGTACTTATACCCGAAAGCACACCAGCTTGTGCTAATTGTTTAATCGTATCAGCCGCAAAAGAAGTGGACAGGTCGGTGAAGCTTTTTTCATTCGAGGTGTCCTTTTTCAATCGGTCTAAATCCAAGATCCGCGCCAAAATGGCAGCCATTTCTTGACGAACGATCGTTTGGTCTGGTCTAAATGTACCGTCCTCATAACCATTTAATACTCCTGCTGTGGTCAGTTTTGTTATGGCATCCTGCGCCCAGTGATCCCCAATATCGTTCAAAACCACAGGCTGGTTTCCACCACTAATATCGAAGATTCTAGAGATGATAGTAGAAAACTCTGCACGGGTAATTTCACCATCAGGTCTGAAACTGCCATCCTTATATCCATTTACGATACCCAGCTTTGAAAACATGTCGATCGTCTTTTCTGCCCAATGTCCTTGTAGGTCTGACGGTTTAACATTAGTAGAAGAATTTAAAGCAGATTCTGCTTTAGATTTTATATTCTGCAGTACTTTGTTGTCTGCAACCACTACGTTACTGTTGAATATGTCTTGCACAGGAACAGTTGGTTCAGTCACCAGTTCTTCAGGTACAGCTACTGGTTCTTTAGATACAGTTACCGATGAAGATGATACAGCTGATGTTGCCGTATTGCTGCTGGAATCATCGCTAGAATGGTCACTGTTTCGATGGCCAGACCCGCTACCGCTGGAACTACTGGAATCACTGCCAGCATTATTGGGTGCGGGAGCAGTAACAGCTGTTACGGTAATTGGAACATTAAAGCTATATCCGCTGTATGTGGCGGAAATTACCGTGTTCCCTTCTGAAAGTGCTCTAATCTCTCCCTGATTAACCGTAGCGACATTCGTATTGCTGGAAGTCCAAGTTGCTTTTTCACTGACATCAATCTCTGACGAATCTGATTTTACAACGTTTGCTATAACCCGTTCTGTATCCCCTACTAGCATTTTTCTATTTTTGATAGAAGCACGCAATTCTGTGTAATTGTCATCTGTTTGTACCGGATCTGGCGTTGGTACTGGATCTGGCGTTGGCACTGGATCTGGTGTTGGCACCGGGTCTGGCGTTGGCACCGGATCTGGTGTTGGCACCGGGTCTGGCGTTGGTGTTGGATCTGGCGTTGGTACTGAGTTGATAGAGAATGAAGCGGTAGCTGTCGAGTTCTTCACATCTAATGCTCCGTTGGTTGTGCCGTTATCAATCACAGTATAATCAAAACTTGCCGGGCCCTGGTAGTCTAAATTCGGAGTGAATAACACAACCGATCCGTCTAGAACTACCGTCCCACCTTGCGTATTTTCTACCGATGCGATGCTAAGATGTTGTAAGCTCTCATTCACAGGGCCTGCCGTGTCGTTCGCTAAGAGTTCATCAACAGCGATAGATTGTGCTCCTGCATTTGCCGATAACGATGGCAGTGTATCATTCACAGCTATCGGACTGTTGTTTACCTCACTTACAGTGATTCTGGCTTGGTTCGGCTCGCTGACCCCTGTTCCAGCCATATCTAGCGATGATTGTACGTCGAAGCTGAAATGATCACCTGATGGAGAGTTAGCATAAAGATTTGGCATAAATTTAAGCCCTGCTTCGCCATCCGCTACAGAAATGAATTGACCATCTCGGATTTCCATTACCCCATCGTTTTTATAGAGGGTTCCACCAATAATGTTTGAGATTCTAAAGTACGACACGTCAGTTCCATCCACTTGATTACGAGTAAGGATCAGTCCGTCAAAGCTTTGCTTGTCTTCCTCTGTCAAAGCATCTGTCACATTAGGGACATCAGCGACAGAATTGACCCCAAAGAAGGCTTGCTTGACCACCGACTGCGGGACTGAGACGCCGTCCGATGTTCCATCATCGGTGACGGTAAAAGAGAAGCTAGCGGTTCCATTGAAATCCGGCTGAGGTGTAAAAATCACATTGGTTCCATCCAAACGTACAGCCCCTCCTGCAATGCTGCTGACTGAGGATATCGTTAGATGTTGACCATTCTCATTCGGACCAGCAGACGCATGCGCAAGCAGTTCTGCAAAAGGGATGGTCCGCTCTCCTGAGTCTTCTGAAATGGAGGATAGCGTTTGGTCTTGAGCTGTCGGAGCATCGTTTACTTCCGTAACATGGACAACAGCCCTAGTAGCATCGCTTAGTCCATCCCCCGTTGCACTCTGAGCCGCCTTTACATCGAAAGAGAAGGTGTCTCCCGCTGCATTGTTGGCGTTTGCCATAGGCACAAACCTCACGCCATCGCTGGCTTCTGCTGCCGT
Source organism: Paenibacillus sp. T2-29 (assembly GCF_052921365.1). Taxonomy (NCBI): domain Bacteria; kingdom Bacillati; phylum Bacillota; class Bacilli; order Caryophanales; family Paenibacillaceae; genus Paenibacillus; species Paenibacillus sp. T2-29. The sequence goes on from NZ_JBREVE010000015.1 coordinate 66,527, forward strand.
GATAAAAGTTCCATCAGGAGTCTCCGTTACCCCATCACTATGATACAGCTTGCCCCCGATAATGTTCGTAACTTGATAATGTGTCACTACCGTTGAATCTTGCGGGTTTGGTGTAATGGTTATATTGGATGTCGGGATATCTTCCTCAGTAGTTACAGCAGCTACCTCAGGCATTTTGGATACAGCGGGCAGGGCTGCTGTTTCCAATATCAACTGGGGAATATCTACGCCGTTGTCATCGGCTGAATATGTAATTTCCGAATAGTCTCCAGGGTTCCCTTCTTCATTGGCAAGCAATGCAAAGGAGACAATATCATCCGTCTGTTGTTGTACAAAATGGGTAACATCAAAATCAACCCAGCCTACTTGAAGGTCTGAGCCTGTTTTCGTATTCAAAGGCTGATCCGTCGGGTTCAGTGGAAAAGCTTCGTTGCTCCAAACATCGGCAGTCGATCCATACACGGTCAAAAAAGGATTCAAGTTATAGCTATAGCCGATGGAAGAGATATGAATTCGCAAGGTTGCCTTCGTTACAACCTTGTCTGTCAGCTCAGGCATGTTAAACTGAATCGCTGATCGGTAATATCCTAACACTGTGTCCGAAGACCTGCCAACATAGTTTTCTGGAGCATCCATCCAAGTGTCAGACTTGCTCCATGTTCCGTCTTGGATTAATTTGGGTTGTGCGGTTGGTGCCGCACCAGCATCTGCCACCGAGATGGCCGATGAGAAGATTAGTGATACTGCTGTCAATGCATATGTGAATCGTTTAGTAGACTTGCAAAAATGCATACCTTTCCTCCTATTGAAATAAATCTATGATTGCTTCTTGGATTATACAATGTCGTCACTGAACAAATTCTGAACAATTTGCCCGCTGTTTGCTTCCTTATAAATAAAATTATGATATATGGCTGATGGATATTGATCCAAACCTTTTGAATTGCCTATACAATTCGGTCAAGTGTACATTCGGTGATGAACATACCTCTCCCATACAGTTGAATGGCTTCCATGGATAGGCTATTGTAAGGATAGGATACTTTTCCCAGATAAAAGAACTTACAGGAGGTCGTTTTTCTTGATGATCCTTGAACTGGTGGCCTTTATTTCTACTGCTGTCTTGTCTACGTTTTTTTCCTTTCGATACCGCTTGTGGAGACGACTATAGTGAGAAGTGAACAAGAGATGCTGCATACCATTCTCCAATTTGCTCAAGAGGACGAACGGGTACGTGCCGTGATTATGAATGGTTCACGCGCCAATCCACATGCTCCACGAGATATTTTTCAGGATTATGACATCGTCTTTCTCGTATCTTCCATGGACAGCTTTATTCAGGAACGTGGCTGGATTCACCACTTTGGAGAATTGATCATTATGCAGACGCCCGATGAACATGCGGAGCCTACTGTGACGTCCCGTGATCACTTTGCTTTTCTTATGTTATTTACGGATGGCAATCGCATAGATCTTACCCTCTGCCCTGTGGCTAACATCGCCAATTGGCCCCGAGACAGCTTAAGTGTACTGCTCCTGGATAAAGACGGACTGGTGAAGCCTTTTCCACCGCCAAATCTTCAAGATTATAAGACAGTCCCTCCAACCGCCCAAACCTATGCAGATTCCTGCAATGAGTTCTGGTGGGTCAGTACTTATGTGGCTAAAGGACTATGGCGGCATGAGCTTCCCTATGCCAAATTCATGTTAGATCGACCTGTAAGAGATGCACTTCACTTGATGTTGGAATGGCATATGGGTATACAATCCGACTTCACGGCAGATCCAGGGAAGCAGGGAAAATACTTGGAGAAGCACCTTGAGCCTGATCATTGGACGGCCTACATCCAAACGTTTGCGGATGCAGACTATGAACATATGTGGCAGTCTCTTTTTATCATGGGTAATTTATTCAGAGAAGTTGCCCAGAAAGTGGCGAACCATTATGGTTATAAATACCCGATTCAGGACGATCAACGTGTTACTAACTATCTCTATCACATAAAAGCTCTCCCTACAGATGCAACGGACATCTATTAATGAAAAAAACCAGTCGGGCACTTGAGATGTGCTAGGCTGGTTTTTTTATACTCTAACGTTGTTTGCCCAAAATACCGTTTTGGATGGGCTGTCCCCTAATATTAGTTTTCGGTCAGAACCCGGTCGCCTCTGCTGGCAGGCTGAGAGATAACTAAAAATTCAACATCCTCATTCGTTTCATTAAACATTTGATGAGGCACCATAGGAGGAACCTCACACCCTTCCTGAGATCCTAATTGGACTCGTTCACCATCCACTTCAAGTACCGCTGCACCTGATAAAATAAAGAAAAATTGGCGCGCATGATGATGATAATGTCTGACTTCATGTGTATTTCCCGGCATGCGCTCATGAATAATGCTCAAATCATCATTTTTCACCAAGCGCCAACCATCACATTGATCTCCCCATATATAATGTTCAGCACTATGTTTACTTATTTTCAAAATGAACTCCCCCTTTGCAGTTACATTTTTATTGTAAATCTAGAACCACAAAGCAACAATCTTAATTATAAAAAATGACAGAATCAATGTAAAAAAGTCCCGTGGCCAGATCATTTTAGATATCAGCCTCGATAATTTCCTCCAACTTAATCCAGCTAAAATCCTCTTCCCCGCGAGATAGCTTCACTTCTCGCCGACTTGTGTTAATCACTGTCACCAGTCCGCACAATTCCTCATCATCAAACGGATTGAACACTCTTAGCGTAATTGGCTTCCGTTCGTTATAGGATACGATAATGGCCTGTTCAATCTGCTGTATTTCCTGATCGTCCAGTGTTGGCTTGCCGCGTCTTCCCTGCTCCTTCATCAGTCTTAAATATGCCTCCCGATGCTCAGGCAAAATCATACGCGAACTTTCCCATATGCCGTTTCCTTCAAGCTTTTTTCCCATCGTAAGCCCCTCCTATGCTGTTCTGGTTACCGGATGCCATGCCAATACATGATCTAATCGAAAAACACGTGGCTGACCAGTTTGCAAACAGGTGGCCCGGATCAAGCCATTCTGCACACGATGCACCTCTATCTGCCGATGAGACAGTTTGCCCTTTCGGTCCATATACACGATTTCCACGATCTGTCCCACATATTTCTCCAGCATCATCCTTCACTCCTCATCAGAACGTTTGTTTGTATTATATGCGAACATGCGTTTGATTATCAATGTAAAAAAAATCCCCTGAGGGAGTGGCCTCTCTCAAGGGATTTAAAACTCATAGGTGGACAGCTTAATATCCTCTTTACTCAAATCTTTCAGCGGATACACAGGGCCATTCCAATAAGTCAGAATATCATGCGGCTCATTAATACCATGTTCTTTTAAAGTGTGAGATAATTCGAGTAATACATGTGGAAGTTGATAAGAGCTTGTTAAAAATTGATATTCTTCTGGACTTTCGCAGTCTTCTGCTCGATAAAACACAAAGTAACCCTCGGTATAATCCCCAATGAGTACAATATAACGAGCAAGAAACATAATTTCACCATTGGCAAACGGAATGGAAAATGTCGAAGCGGAGATCAAATCTGTCTCTAATGCCTCAATACGAACGGTGAGTTCATTGTTTAGAGCATCCATTTTTTTTCTTTGTTCACTGATGAGGTGTTCATAATTTACAGGAACAAGCCCCCCACTCTTGATCGTAGCGATCAGTTCATCTATAAATACTTTTTGAGACAATACTCGATTGCTCATCCTATTCATCTCCATATTCGTGAAAAAATAAGTATGGAACTCCCGCTCAACATGTTCAATATTATGTATTAAAAGCTTGATTCATTAATTATCCAGCATTTTTGTGACTGCATTCACGACCCTTTCCATCTCAAATGGCTTAACAATAAAATCTTTTGCTCCTGCCTTAAATGCTTGTATAATGGCTTCCTGCTGACCCAAAGCAGAACACATTAAGATGTTGGCTTTAGGATCAAGCTCTACAATCTTTTTAACAGCCTCAAGCCCATCCATTTTAGGCATATTAATATCCATCGTAATTAAATCGGGTCGAAAATGTGCATATTTCAAAACCGCATCATACCCATTTTCCGCTTCTGCAATAACAGAGTGACCTAAATCCAACAGAATATCCTTAAGCACAGAACGCATAAATAAAGAATCATCCACTATTATAACTGTTGCCAAGTTAACCTCTCCAATCCGTTGTCTTATGAAATGCACGCCCAAACTTCAATATCGGTGAAAAAACTAGTTATATTAATAGAAAGAATCTGTAAAAAGAAAAACGCTACCATTGAATTATAAAAGGAATTTGAAACTAGCTACTACAGCATTAATTTCAATAAAAACGTTTCGCAATGACGTAAATCATCTCTATAGTATGAAGATTACAAAGTACTAGTATCTTTTAAACCCTTAGCCCTATATAAGCCGGGTTGAAAAGCTGCGGGCTATCCTACAGCTTCTCAGCGTATAAGCTCGTAATTTTCTTGCACATCATTGAAAAGGACTGTACTTCATCTGCTGTTAATGCTTCTTCAATTAAATTCATGATTTCATTCCCGAAATCGTCAACACGGCTAAGAAACGCTTTTCCCTCACTGGTAAGTACAATGTTATAAGAGCGGCGGTCATTGGTTTGCCTTTCCTGATTTATATACTTTTTCTCCAGTAGGCGTTTTGTCAATTTAGAGATCCCCGACTGTGTAATACCTTTCATTTCAGCAAGTTCCTTTGTGGTTTTTGGACCTTGCTTATTCAAAGTATCCAGTATATAGTATTGTGCCGTTGATACACCTTCTACGCTGAACCGGTTAGAGTATGCTAAAATCATACATTGAAAAGGGACATAACGATCTTCTAAATCTTTTGTTGGCATTGCTTTTCCTCCTATGTGCGCCCGATATATTCCTTCAGGTAACTTCCTGTAAGTGAATGTCTGCATTTAACTAAATCTTCTGGTAAGCCTGTAAATATGATTTCACCACCATTTTGCCCGGCAAAAGGACCTAAGTCGATAATCCAATCAGCCTGACAAATAATGTCTAAATTATGTTCGATTACAATAAGGGTTGAATTTTGTTCCACTAGGCGATTCATTACACCAATTAACTGTTTTATATCCGCCATATGCAGGCCAGTTGAAGGTTCGTCCAGAACATAAATTTGCCCGTCATTTTCAAGCTCAGAAGCAAGCTTTATCCTCTGTAATTCCCCGCCTGATAAAGTGTTTAGTGGTTGTCCCAAAGGAATATAAGTGATTCCAACATCTGAAAGCATGTTTAATACCCTGCTAATTTCTTTTTCCTGAAAAAATTCCAAAGCTTCTGCTACGGTCATTTTAAGAACTTCACTAATATTTTTGCCTCTTAGCTTGTATTGGAGCACTTCATCGGTAAAACGATCCCCTTGGCATTCCTCGCACACGGTAACAATTGTATCCATAAAAGCTAAGTCTGTGTATGTAACACCCAAGCCTTTACAAACAGGACAAGCCCCTTGGGAATTGAAGCTGAACAGGGAGGCACTAACACCGTTCTTTTTTGCAAATAACTTTCTGATCCTATCAAAGATCCCCATAAAGGTGGCTATATTTGAACGCTTTGATGCTTGTATCCCTTTTTGATCAATGAATACAGTTTTAGGATAAAATTGAGGTAATACTTGATTGATAAGCGTACTTTTTCCTGAACCAGCGACACCAGTTACAACTGTCATTACTCCTTTGGGTATTTGAACCGAAATATTTTTCAGATTATGTAACGTTGCATTTTCGATGGAAAGCCAGCCTTTTGGGGTGCGTGTATTGAGTTTATACTCAGGCTGGTGTGATAAATATTTTCCAGTCAGTGTACCCGATTCCTTTAATCCCTGTAAATCTCCCTGATATACAATTTCACCGCCATAAATTCCTGCACTCGGTCCCATGTCGATTATATGATCTGCAATCTTTATCAGATCGGGGTCATGTTCCACAATAAGCACGGTGTTGCCTTTGTCTCGCAAAAGTTTCATGAGGTCATTTATTTTGCTTATGTCATGGGGATGTAGACCTATGCTTGGTTCGTCGAAAATATAAGTAAGGTCAGTCAGGCTACTTCCCAGTTGACAGACCATTTTAATTCTTTGCGACTCCCCACCTGAAAGAGTAGATGTTTCTCTATTTAGACTTAAATAGCCTAATCCAATCGATACCATCTGCTGCAGCCGATTGGCTAACTCAGAAACGATTGTGACGGACACCGGAGTATGAATGGTCTCAATAAACTCTAAAAGTTCACTCACCTGCATTTCAGCACATTCAGCGATATTTTTCCCATTCACTTTACAAGACAGGACCTTGTCACTCAGGCGTGTCCCGTTGCAGTGTGAACAAGTCTGTTTGGTAACAAAACGCTCAATTTGTTTACTATATCTTGTCTTTTCTCCTTCTTCTTTTTTTAGAAAACTCCGCTCAATGCGCGGAATCAGCCCCTCATACAACGAGGTTTTATGCCATTCAGGTGAGGGATTTTTCACTTTTATACCATCAGCGTAGAGAAGCATTTCCAACTCAGCTTCGGAATAATCCTTAATTTTTTTGTCATTATCAAAAAAACCTGAATGAATATAGCGTGTTAATCGCCAACCCCCAGGTTCAAAGGTGGGAAAACAGACTGCGCCCTCGTTTAAGGATTTGTTTTTATCTAACAGTCGTTCGATATCAATTGTTTCAACCTTTCCCAAACCTTGACATTGGCTGCACATACCCGCCAGATTATTGAATGAGAACACATCAGAGTACCCCACAAACGGAGTTCCGATTCGTGAAAATAACAGTCGTAATAGAGAATAAATATCTGTAACGGTCCCTACTGTTGACCTTGCGTTACCACCCAACCGTTTTTGATTGATAATAAAAGCGACTGATAAATTTTCAATGGTATCCACATCTGGTTTTCCATAATGCGGCATACGGTGACGAATAAAACTTGTATAGGTTTCATTTAATTGCCGTTGTGATTCTGCCGCTATTGTATCGAATACCAAAGATGATTTCCCTGAGCCAGATACACCCGTAAAAACCGTAATTTCTTTTTTGGAGATCACCACATCTATATTTTTTAGATTTCGTTCCCTCGCTCCTAATACCCGTATACAATTGTCACTCATTTCATTTACCTTCTTTGTAATATAGTTGATTAGGGTTAATAGTTGATATGCTCAACTATATTTTATCATTATTTTTATGAATGGCAATGTTGAACTTAGTCAGTAGACACGAGAATCACCAGTAACTAAAGTGCCGATAGTCATAAAAAAAGACGCTGCTATTTATGCAGACGTCTTTTTCGAACTATTTATTTAAAGTTTACTTATTCATTCAGAGCTTTTTTCAAAGCCTCCAGGTTGTTTTTCATTACACCCAGGTAATCTAGATTCTTCTGCTTGTCTTCATCTGTCAACCCTTCAAGCGGATTCAGCACATCCGTTTTCGAACCAATTTCCGTAGCTACGGTCTCGGCAACCTTCGGATCAACCAATGTTTCAAAGAAAATTGTCTTTACATTATTTTCTTTAGCAAACTTGATAATACCTGCCAATTTGTCCGGTGTAGGCTCTTGCTCTGGAGATAAACCAGCAATGGGTACTTGGGTCAGACCATATTGCTTCGCCAAATAGCTAAAAGCAGCATGCTGCGTAATAAAGTCTTTACGTTTTACATCTTTCAGACCCGTTTTGAACTCGTTATCCAGTTCTTTCAGCTTAGCGATATAAGCATCAGCGTTTTTCTCATAGTCTGCTTTGTTTGCAGGATCGGCTTTTACAAGCCCTGCTTCTATAGCTTCTACTTCTTTTTGAGCTAAGACCGGATCAAGCCATACATGAGGGTCCAGCACATGATCGTGATCATGGCCTTCCTCTGCGTGTGCTTCTTCTCCTTCTTCCTCTTCAGCAGATCCTTCCATCAAGTTCAACCCTTTGCTTGCTTCCACTACTACACGCTTATCATTCGATGCGCTGCTCAAAGCCTGTTCTGCCCAACCTTCGACGATCCCGTTATAAACAAATACATCAGCATCCTTAACCTGTGCCATATCCTTGGCGCTTGGCTCCCAGTCATGCGGCTCAGCACCGGCAGGAATCAACGCAGTTACGTTAGCATGATCTCCGGCAACTTGCTTGGTAAATTCATACATTGGGTAAAAAGTGGTGACCACATTCAGTTTTTTACCACTGTCCGCTGTTTGTGCCGTATTAGGTTCGGTTTGGGATGCATTCGTGGCTGCATTATCAGATTTAGCTCCGCAACCGGCCAAAATAAGTGCTAGCCCCGTGGACAATACAAATGATTTTTTGAACCATGTATTCATATTCATAACTCCTTATGTTTTAGTTTTTTATAAGCTCACTGACCTGCCGTATTCTTACGTCGGGAAGCCTGTTGCTTGCCAAGCTTACGGACCAGCTTTTGAATACTAGCTCCTACGATCAGGAATAATAATAGCACCATAGCAATCGTCCCCCCTGGGGGCGTACTTAGTTCATACGATGCGGTTAAACCCATAAATACACCGATCAATGCGGTGACCATAGATATCCAGATGGCTGCCGCGAAGCTCGGTGCAATTCGAATCGCCAGTGCAGCAGGTAGCACGATTAGTGAGGAGACAAGCAGCACACCGACAATCGGCATTGCAGCGGCTACAATCATTCCTGTTAAAATACTAAACGCAAATGAGATGGCCTTGACAGGAAGACCATTGGTCTTCGCTGTTTCTTCATCAAAGGTAATCTGATACAAAGGACGCCGGAATACGAAAAAGAAAATACCTCCGATCACAGCCACTACGATCATCAACATCAGCTCTGTCTGATTGACCGCTACCACCGAACCAAACAAATAAGCGGAGAACCCTTTGTTGATGCTCTGATTCAGATTCATTAAAATAACAGCCGTCGAGAGGCCTCCTACCATAATAATAGCCACAGAAATCTCACTATATGTTTTGTAAGACCTGCGAACGTATTCAACGATAATCGCGCCGATCACGGCAACAATAAATCCGGTTATCGTCGGGTTAATGCCTAAATAGGCACCCGCTGCCACTCCTGCCAGCGATACATGCGATAGCATGTCCGCCATGAGAGCCTGACGCCGCAGCATCAGGTATACTCCAAGCACCGAGGCCAGCAGTGCAATTACCCCACCGGCACAAAATGCCCGCTGCATGAAGTCGTAGTGCAGCATTTCCATCCGCCATCTTCCTTCCTTTCAAGCTCAATAATACGATCCAGATAATGTTGCACTTCCGATAGTCCATGGGTTACCATGACCACGGTTCTTCCATATTCCTTAACCTGCTGATTCATCAGATCGTAGAAATGATGACGGCTTTCCTGATCCATTCCGGTCGTGGGCTCATCCAAAATGAGCAAATCCGATTCCTGAGCGAGCGCTCTTGCCACACAAATACGCTGCTTCTGTCCACCGGACAATTCGCCGATTTTACGGTGACGCAAATCCCACATGCCTACCTGACGAAGCGCCTGCTCCGTCAGATCATGATCCTCAGACCGCATACGGCGCAGCCAAGAGCCATGAGTATATCTTCCTGAACGGACAAATTCCAAAATCGTACTTGGAAATCCGCCATTGAAGGCAGCAATTTGTTGGGATACAAATCCGACGACGAGCTTTTTGCCTTCACCTGTACGGTTGGACATAAACACTTTGCCCTTCCAAGGCTGAAGTAAACCGAGCAGCAACTTGAGCATCGTCGATTTGGAAGCACCATTCGGTCCAGTGATAGCCACAAATTCTCCGGAAAAAATTTCAACATTGGCATCCACCAAGTTAGGAACATCCCCGTAGCCAAATGTGACCTGTTCCAATGAGGCCAATAACATGACGCAAATCTCCTTTTCCTTTAAAAAGCCTGGAGCCATCTGAGCGATCATCATTTGCGCAGATTCTCCAGGTCGTTTATGATCATTAAACCATCTACCGTAATTATTACGATTTGGTAATAAAAAAATAAGCGTTTGATAAACGTAACCTTTACGCATTAGCAAGTTTAACAGTTTAGGCAAGGTTCGTCAATGTTTTGGCAACTCTTTTGTTTGTTTACTTCATTTTGTCCGGGTATAAGCCTGCAGCCAAGGTTTTCAGTGCAATTGGTGCACGCACGCCTTCAGCCGCCGCGGACAATGGCAGCACTATAAACCGTTTGTTTTTGATCGCTTCCACACCAGCCAGCGCAGGTTTGCTCAGGAGCAGCTTCTCTTTATCCGCCAGTGAAGTATCTCCATAGTCGAGGATGATATTTATGTCACAAGATGTTTGTCTTTAACAGCAGAGAAGACAAGCCCTTTACGGCTGCCAATGATTATCTGACGTCTTTGATTAAAAGTGTGACGGCAAAAAATATTTTTGATGATATCTACAAAAGTTTTACCAAGGTAAACTAGGACGTTGTCAGCCGTCAACTCTAAGCGCAAGGTTCCTAAAGTATCCACGGCGGCATGAATTTTAGTGGTCAGTCCCCCTCGGGATCTTCTTATAGCCTGAAAAAACTGCCCCCTTTTACCCCGGCTCCATGCTGATGGGCACGAACAATGGTCGCATCTATCATTACTCTCTCAAAGTCGGATTCAATCAAAACATGTTCCAAAACCATCTCCCAGATGCCGGCAATTTGTCAGCGGCAAAACCGGTGTACACCAAGGACCAAGAGGGATAATAGTCTGGTATATCTCCCAAGGTGCCCCGTACGGGCGTCCCATGCGTCGCGTTGAGGATCACCCGATTGTCTATTCCTGGTCGACATCCTTGTTTTTGATTCAGGTGACACTATGTCTTTGACGATTATAAATACGCGCAATGGTATGAATAATCGTTGCTACTGTTGTAGGCAACATTGTGTACGGCTGTAAAGCTACTATAAGGACATGTGTATCAGTGGAGTTTATAAAAGCTTGCGACATAGCCCATGGATCTAAAGTAGTGTGGTGAAAATATACTAAAGAACCTTTAAAACCAATTTCATCTAACATTTTAATAAAATTTAGATTGGCGGTTATCTGAGACTTATCTTTTTCCGTGAAATGTGGAAACTGTCAATAACAATTTATACTCATTGCCATTTCAGCCCTCCAAAACTTCTGTAAGGATACTAAGGTTGTTTATGGTGTAGTTTGGTTTTACAAAAAGATTTATTGAATTTTTTCTGTTCAACCATATACATTTTAAACCAGCCTTGTGAGAACCCATTACATCACTTCTTAAGGAATCTCCTATATATACTACTTCTTCAGGACGCAAATTGAATTCTTTTAACGCCTTTTTAAATAATTCCGGTCTTGGTTTGTAGGAACGAGCATCTTCACTACTCAATACTCCTGAAACATGAATATCATGGAATTTGATAGCTTCATTTATATTATCATTATCAATATTTGAAACTATGTAAACTGGTAGTTTACAATCCCTAAAAAAACTTTTCGAATCAAGAAAGATTCGAGGTTTAGAAAGATAATTATACTGTCGCTGGATTAAATCATTTGTAAGACAAGAAGATTTATACAATTGAATAGTATTGTTTAATGAAATATAGCTTAATTCTCTCTGCTTTCTAAAATACTTTCCATAATGTTTATCAGTTAAATTATAGAATTGCTCACACCATTCTTTTCTAACTTCAACAGAAGATACCTGTATTTCTGAGGCGTTTTGGATCTCATTACAAATATCATTTACTATTTGATCATCATCTTCAACTAGAGTACCGTAAAAATCAATGAGTAAAGAGCTTATTTTCATGTTATCACCTTATCTAGATTCATCATAAACTCTCCTAAAGCCACTGCTTGTTCATATTCTTCATTTATTAATTCGAGTCTATATTGGTCAGTTATTAAGTATCTCCATATTACATATTTCTTTTTCATATCTAACTTTCTTTTCAAATTATCAAATAAGAAAACTTTTTCTATTTTAAAGTCGGCAAGCTTGTCAGAAATATCTAAAAGGATAACATAGGGGTCAATTTCCTGCTCTAGATTTAATAAATTGATTTGAAGAATGCCCTTGTTCAATATATTCATAATTTTTTGGTATCTACATTCTTGATCAGGATATTCTTCAATACACATCACAAGTATATAATTGGTAAACAATGTATCTTTTTGTGTAGTGTTAGACTCCCAATCAATAACCTCATTAAAATAGTTGAGAAAATTATACTTATTCAAAAAATAACTCTTTTCAAAACGTTGTCCCATTAATAAATCGTCCTTCAAATATAGCAATTCATCATCACGATATTCATTTAACAAATTGGCTGGTATTGGATCATAACACTCTTGAATCTTTACTATATTGGCTATTCTTGAAGTAATTACGCTAGCAACTTTCCCTGCATCATGACAAAGGCATAAATCTACCAATAAATCATCTTTCAAATGATATTTGAGATTCTTTTTTCTTAGAAAGAAAGCTTTTTCCAATACATCATATAAATGAGTATGGAAGTTTATATCCTTAAATTCAGTATATCTACCAATATCGTGTAGAATATATTTTAAACTAGGATCTTTTTCATACAAAGAAATTACAAATTGTTCTTTTAAAAAACTAATTAGTTGAGTTATTCCATATTCTAAGAATGATCTTTTCACTCCAATTGTTATTCTAATCCAACAGCTTTGATTTACTCCTGAACATATGCCCGGGAAAACTGCAACCTTTTTGTTTTTAAGTAATTCTAGAAAGAAATCATAGCTGCTTAGTCTACTATTTATTTTCACAAAAATATTTATTCCAGTATCAGGTACAATGACTTCTGAGATTAGGGTTGGTGTGTATTTCATCAATTTATTTACTACATAATTTCTATGAAGTTGTATTTTATTATCAAAATAATCTACGTTAACATTATAATCGTCGTACAAAGTTTGTAACCATTCAATAGACAATTCATAATTTTCATCGAAATCTTTTAACTGTGATTGAGTAATCCTTTGGATACCTTTCAACCGGTATAGATTAAACCTAGCTTCACATTCTTGTAGGAGATAAAAAAATGATGCAGGTCCTCCATAGCAGGTAGACGCTTTTTCATAATATTCTTCAATCAGGTTTTCTTCTGCTACTATATATCCTAACTTCATACCTGGAACGGATATTTTTTTTGACATACTTTCCATTCGAATAAGCTTTTTGTGATTTTCAAGGCCAGCTATATTTAATTCGGGATACTTAGCGCCGGCTTGATCAAAAATTAAGTAAATGTTCTTCTCATCACAGTAAGAAGATAACTTGTTTAACTCTGCGATATTCATTCCCTTTCCTAACGGATTCATATCAGCTAGTATAAGAATCACACGTGTTTTTTCAGTGATAGCTTCTATAATCTTATTTGAATTGAAGTATTTATCATCAAGCATATCTACAAATTTAGTATTTGCCACTTTTTCACATGCTGTAGCAAATGGAATATACGTTGGTAAATGTGTTAATACTTCAATTTCACCATGTTTTTCTTTAAGAAAAGAAAGCAAATGATATAAGCCAGCTGTTACTCCAGTTATTAAAGCAATATTTTTATAATTAAATGCATTCATTTTTAATTTTTCATTTTCTAAATCTGATATCGCAATTCTTGCAGACTCTCGTCCTAAACTATGTGAATAACCATACCAATTTTTTGCTAAAGGAAACTCAACGAAATACTTCATAGAAGGAGGTAACTGAAATTCATCTTGATCTAATGCCCCGGTGCTAAGGATAACGTTATCTTCCGCATCATACTTCCCATATAAATCATTATGAAAAAAATAATTGAAATATGCTTTATAATATGAAGAAGTTTTAATAGGAGTTGAAAAATCATAACTAGGAAACGCATTTAATACTTCCTTTTCGACTTTAGGAATATTAACTATGTTAGCTGGTTTAATAAATTTTTCTGGGATATGAGAGGCTAAATTAGTAGTATCATCTGAAAGGACATGAATAGTTTGCTCCAACTCTTCTTCTATTTCGATGATTCTATTTTCTATTAATGACCCATACATTTTTTTGATATTATTCATGTGATTTTCATCTAGTTTCATTGGGTAATTTAAATTCATATTTTACACCTCTTCGCCTAATTTAATGGTTATTGGAACATACATTTCATCTTGCTCAAATGCACCATGTTCAAATAAATAGCTATACCCTGTTGATGGGAAAGAAGCATTTCTTGCGATAGCTATGATATCTCCCATTCTTTCTATACAATTCGCATTCTCATCTAATAAATTTAATTCTACTAGATCTTTTTTGCTTATAACGTAGCCATTGTCTTTCATAAGTTTTTCAAGCCATAGCTTAACTTGTTCTTCCTTCCCTACTTTGGGATAAGCATAGATAACTCTACCTGCCCCGGCAGTATCATATGCTAAATCTTCATTTTCATTTGAAACATCAAATATATTTATTTTAATATTTTTTTGTTGAATTTGACCATGGTCAGAAATAAATAGAAAAGCCCTATTCTTTTTGCTATGTTTCTCCCAAAAATCGAATACTCTTTTCCAATTAATTGAATTTGTCAAAACATCATAACCGTTAACATGAATAAAGTAATCTGTATCTATATAATTCCAAATTAGCAATTTTTCACATTCATTAATTTTTAATAGTTCCTCATTTTGGCAAAAAAAGTAATCTAACATTTCATTCGGTTTTTCAGTAAAGCTTAAATAATCGTTTTTTATTCGAATTCTTATTGATCCTTTGTACAAATCATTTAGTAATGGTTTAAATTCTCCTTGAAAGTTAGTTCCCAAACTATAACTGACTACTCCTTTATCACTCAGCAACTCAAAGAGAGTTGGTCTATCAGTGGCAACCAGTTTGAACTTGTCTTTACTACCTAATATCTTTCTCTCACCTTTATGACTTAGAACATTTCTATGCCATATGTAATTTTTATTATAATTTTCTAAAAGAAATGAGGTGCCATATATACCATGCTCAGAGGGTTTAGTGCCTGTTAATATAGACCCCCAGGAAGTTGATGAGGTTGAAGGAAAAACTGAAGATAACATGCTAACTTTGTAACCCGAAAAATCTAATGAATAATGATTAACTTCTTGCATATAGTATTGATAAGAAATAGCGTCAAAAGCAAAGACAATGACTTCATCATAATGATTGTATAATTCTGAAATAATATTATAAATTTTACGAATAGATATATCCCAGTCAGGTAGATATCCATTAAATTTTTCATTATAGTTTTTTTTCTTAAGTTTATTAAAGTATCTATTAAGTAACTTATTATCATTCGGGGAAAAAAATTTAGCGTCTGCGGATAAAATTGAAGATATATTGTTCATTTCTAACTCCTCCTACATATAATTATTTAAATTTATAACGTACACACTTTTCTCTCAACCACATACTCAAAGAGAGAGTTAACATCTATAAAATTATCAAACAATAAATCTTCATCATCAAATTCAATATCAAATTTCAGTTCAATACTCACAATTATCTCTATAAATAGTATGGAAGTAATTCCAAGGTCGATTAAATTTGTAGAAGGCGAAATATCCGCCACCTCAAAAATGATATTTTTTATAATTTTTTGTATACCATTAAATACTTCATTTGAATTCAAAGTAATTCCCCCTAATTTCAATTTTTTTGTATTATTCTGCTTGCTCTAGATAAAATTTTGTTTTTCAAATGTGCATTTTGTTTTTCACTTTCCATATAACTCGATAACTGCTTAATTGTAGGATATTGAAATAAATCTGCAATAGAAATTTCACAATTAAACTGTGAGTGAAGATGACTATGTAGGTCCATTAGAAGCAATGAATTTCCACCAACCTCAAAAAAATTGCTATCGATAGAAACATTTTCAATTTTTAATAGTTCACACCAAATTTTCTTGATTTTAGAACAAACTAAGTTTGTAATATTATCAAACTCAATAGTTTCTTTAAACTTTTGAATTTGATATTCTTTTAGTAATTTTTTTTCATCGATTTTTGCATTGTCTGTAAGAGGTATTGATTCAATTTGAATAAATGCACTCGGTATAATTTGGTAAGGTAATCTTTCTTGCAAATAATTCCTTATTAAATTTGGATCGATCACTTTAGTGGCTGTGAAAAAAACAATTAATCCTTTATCGTCATTTTTTTCTTTATAAGCTATCACGGTAGTTTCTTTTACACCCTCAAACTTCATTAATATATGCTCAATTTCACCCGGTTCTATTCTAAAACCTCTTATTTTAATTTGTTTATCAATTCTTCCATAAAACTCTATATTGCCATCCAATAACCATCTCCCCAAATCTCCCGTTTTATAAACACTAGCTTCAACCCTATAGTCCAAGGCAATCTTTCTAAAAACTTCATCAGTTTTTTCTTGTTGGTTTAAATATCCTTTTGCAAGTCCTTGACCCCCAACATAAATTTCTCCTATCACTCCTGGAGGAACAATTTTTCCATTTTTTAATATATATACATTAGATCCATTAATAGGTTTTCCGATAGGAATTGTTTTAGCATCTGATGATAAGTGTTGAATATGATAATAAGTTGAGAAAGTTGTGTTTTCTGTTGGTCCATAAGCATGAATAAAATTAGTATTTTTATATTTTTCAATTACTCTTTTAAAATGTTTTACGCTTACAATATCTCCACCTACAATAACATTTTTAAGACTTGAAAATATTACGGGATTATTATCTACTAATTTATTAAAAAAAGCTGTTGTAAAAAAAACATTGTTAATTTTATATTTAGTAATTTGCTGTTCTATTAGTTTAGAAGAAAGTAATGTGTTTTTATCTACGATTGCTATTGCAGATCCATTTAATAATGCTCCCCAAATTTCAAAAGTTGCAGCATCAAAAGAAAGAGGAGAAGCATGTAAGAAACAATCTTCTTTATTAATATCGATATAGTTAGGATCTATAACTAATCGAATTACCCCTTTGTGTGGTATCATAACTCCCTTGGGATTTCCTGTAGATCCTGAAGTATAATTTATATAAGCAATATCATTATGCGCAATTTTTAACGATAAATTACTATTATCTTCTATAGTTATTTCTTCCCAAAAACTATCAATACATATTATATTTTTTTCCAAACCCTTCTCATATAATTTTTTTTTGTATTTAGAGCTCGTGATAATAACTTCTGGTTTTATATCATCTAGCATGTATTCTAATCTGGAATTAGAATATTCTGGTTCCAAAGGTATATATGAACCTCCTGATTTTATAATTGCTAGAATTGATAGGATACAATTTATGGATCTTTCCATATAAACTGCAATAAACTTATTATTAAGACTTAATCTTACAATATATCGTGCCAATTTATTTGATTGATTATTCAAGTCAATGTAAGATATGCTTTTCTCTCCATCATAAATACACATTCTATTCCCATTTTTTTTTACTTGCTTTTCAAAAAGATTTGCTATATTTGTATTAATATCTCTATTAGTGTAAGAGTAATTATAATCGAATAAAACTTTATTTTTTTGTCGCTTGGAGCAAAAATCAAGGTCTTTTAATTTTGTGCTCAATAAATCGGTGAAACTAAGAGTGCAAATATTTTCAAATAAAGTGGTGAAGCTCTCAATGAAGTTATTTATGAGTCCTAAATCATAAACATTTGAATTAAAAATTAATCTAGTAGGTTCATTTTTAGATTTATTATCAATAATAAAGTTGAATTTATTAGTTAATTGATCAATTTCTTCTAAAGTAAAATTTGCTTCATTTATTAAAAGAAGACTATTATCAGTAACTTGAATTGCTTCACACAGATTAGATATACTTATAGCAGATGTATGATTATCAATTATACTTTTTCCTATCACATCTAGGTATTTATTTAAATTAACATCAAAATTGATGTTTTTACTTATCTTAATCGGAAAAAAAACTTTTTGATTACTCATATTACTTAAAAACCAGATATTATCATTCTCCGAAAAATAACTAAATGCTAAACCAAATATACTTAATAATAATGTTTCACTGAATAATTGATTGGGTTCTAACAAATTTATAGTCTGAATATTTCTTGTTCGAAAGTTATTATCGAAATTAGCTGGTAGAAACGATTTCATTTGATGGTTTTTATCCATGAATTTGATCCACAGACTGCTGTTTTTCATATTATCTATCAAAAATTTCATCTCCTTTACATTATGCTATATTCAGCTCGCACACATCTAAATAAAGGCGATCCAACTTCACTTACTAAGTGTTCCTTATCAAATATAAAATCAATATTCTTCTTAATCAGATATTTATCAACTTCATTAATCAGAATTTCTATGTGGTCAAATGTTAATTTTTCCATCACCAATAATACTGCTATTTTAATGGTAGGAGGCAAATCTGTTAATATTCTAAAATTTTGTGATAACCAATGCACAGCAGGTGGCCAATGATAGTTAATTAAAAAAAGAATTTTTATTAGGCTTAAGATCATTTGAGATATGGAAACATGAGCATTTAATAAATTACAACGTTGAATTGCTTTCTTGGCCTTATTTGCAGAAAAAATAAACTCAAAATAGTGCAGTTTTAATCTCTCATCTCTTTTCAAAATATCCATAGTTGTAATTTGAACTATTTTATTTTTCAAGTAATCAAATGGATCATATAATATTTTACATGTTTCATAAGGCCAATGATCTATATCTAAAGGGGAATATACTTTTTTGTCAAAATCACTTTCTGGAATCATTAATAATTCTACTTCTATTGAATCATTTTCAATTTTTTTCCGAAGTAATCTTTGATTACTTGGTAAGTCAATATAAAACTCATTTTTTACTACTACCTCTAAATCATAATCTGACAGTATGTCTTTATAAAACCTAGATGAAGAGCCAACATTAACGATTCCTAAAGTGTTATAATTGTCTCGAATTTCTTTTGTTAAATTTTTTAATATTTCAAGCATTTTTCCACTCCAATTCTTGAATTTGTATTAGTTCAGCATAATTCTTATTTTGCTCAAGCATGTTAATAACTAAATCTATAGAAGAACAATTACAAATATTTTGTAAAACAAAAATGAATACTTGAGATATTAATTCTAATGTTGACTTTGTATATCGATTTTTGCTACATTCTATATTTATTAAACAGTCAGAATTCACATTTTTAATAGTAACTGAAAAATCGTTCTCTTTTTCTAGCTCAGATTCAATAGGAGAACTAACAAATTTCACATGAGTTGATATATCTTCTAAATCTTTTAAATTTACATAAGAAAAAACAATTGAGCATATTTTCCCTACGGGATAATTATCATATTGCTTTAATTCTATAGACTTATTCTTAACCATTAATATAGCATCAAAAAAATCGGTAGCTTTAGAAAAATCTATAGACAAAGGTACTATATTAATAAAACAACCAATTACTTTTTCTGCATCAATTATTGCGGGTCTGCAATTAGTCAATAATCCTATTGTAACTTTATTTCTATGGAAGAAATTATGAAGTACAAACATAAATCCAGTTAAAAATATATCTTTCATACTAACCTTAATCAACTTAGATATTTTTTCCATGCGACTTATTAAAGATAAATCAATCCATTCAGAGTAGTTATCGCAGTAATCATCCCCATCTAAACTTACAAGTATAGGAGAACTTACTTTTTTAATCTTATTTGCCCAAAAAAGAGATGCATTTCGGTCTTTCAAAGTTTTTTGTTGTCTTTTTATAAAGTCCTTATATGAACATTCAAGCTTTTTTAAAGATGTATTGCAATCTTTATGAAGTAATGAATAAGTTGAGAACAGTTCATCTCTGAAAAGAGACATACTCCAACCGTCCATAATACTCATATGATTAAAGATAAGTAGCTGATAAAGATTATTTTCCAGTTTAAATAAACTAATGTTAAACAATTTTATTTTTTTTTTGTTAAGTCCTTCTTCTTGCAATATATGCTTATTTATTATTTTTTTTTGTTCAGCTTTACTAAATGAAGCAATATTTTTGTAATAAATATTAAGATAAGCATTTCTTAATATTGCCTGACAAATGTAACGCTTAATATATGTTACTCTTAACATTTCATGTTTTTGTTGCATTAATAATAAGGCTCTCTTAAAAAGATTAAGATCAAATTGATTATCAATGAAAGCGTAAGGAGTAACTCTTCTAAAATTGTTTTTTTGTTTACTGGATAATGTGCTTGCGATCATTCCTAACTGCATTGAGCTCAAAGGGTAAGCATCCTCTATTTCAAAAGGTAAGTTGGATATGATAGGCTCAGGTACTTGTTTTAACATTGGAAAATCTTCTTTTTTCCAAATGGGATACTTACTTTCATATAAATTGAAAAAGTCTTTAGTAAATTGTTGTCGATCTATCGTAGTTGAAATCAAGGAATGAATAAATAGAGTGACTATTGTTACATTTTCCTTGAATTCAATAGCGATTTTAAATAAAGGAGGTTTAGTTATTAATATTTCCTTGTATAAATCATCATTACTAAGTTGATTATTACTATATAAGATACTAATTTCTGCAGCATCTATTTTTCTAGCAACGAATTGCTTCCATTTACTTTCTTTTTTTTTGAAATAATATCGTAAAGAAGGATAACGTATTGATAAGGCGAGAAATGTATAAATTAAATGTTTATCGCTGTATTCTTCGTGAATTATAAAGTTCCATTTATTCAGCATAGTACCCCCATAGTTAATCAGTCATGTATTTGAGTAATTCTTCTTGCGCAGAAGTCATTGAAACTTCATCTCTGAAAGGAGATACGGATTTTTTTATACATTTAGAAAGTGACTGTACTGTCTGATTTTTAAATAAGTCCTTAACCTCAACTTCATAACCATCTTCAATTAGTTTTGCAATTAATTGTATAGCTTTCATTGAATCTCCCCCTAAAGAAAAAAAGTTATCATAAACCCCGATCATTTTTATAGCTAGTATCTCTTCAAATGCAGAAGCAACAGATTGTTCATCGAGATTTCTAGGTGGAACATATTGAAGTTGTTGATCAGTTTCTATTTCATTGATTCTTGGAAATTTATTAACGTCTATCTTTCCATTGGGTGTTTCAGGAAAATATTCCAAAACTATGAATTTATAAGGAATCATATAGTAAGGCAAAAAATCATTAAGGTAATTAGATAATTCTGAAACAGCAAAATTATCTAACATTACAGTTCTGATATATGATAGATTCACAATAATAAATGCTATAAGTATATCTTCTCCGTCTTCATTCTTTTCAACAATAACTTTACATTGTTTTACCGCGTTGTGTTGGGATAACACATTTTCAATTTCGCCTAGTTCTATCCTATAACTACGTATTTTAACTTGGTTATCTAGTCGATTTATATATTGGATATTTCCATTCCATAGATAACGCCCCACATCACCCGTTCGATATATTCTTTCAGTGGTAATTGCATTATTTAGGATGAATTTCTCTTCTGTTAATTTAGGATCATTATAATAGCCTCGAGCAGTTCCTTTACCGCTTATACAAATCTCTCCTGGTATACCAATAGGCTGAATAATCCCATCATTATTTGTAATAATTATTTGAGTATTAGCGATCGGCCTCCCAATCGTTACTTCATTTGTATGAGTTAAGTCTGCGACACATGACCAAACTGTTGTTTCTGTGGGACCATACATATTAAATATCATTCCATTAAACGAACTTTTTATTAAGCTCAATAGATCAGATGATAAAACTTCGCCTCCAACTAACATAATTTTTAATTTTTCTAAATACGCTGTAATATTTTCAACTGATAATAGGTGGCGCATTCTTGACGGTGTTAACTGTATAACTTCTATTGAATTGTCGAGAATTAATTTTGCTAGTAAGTTCATATCGAATTGTTCAGTTTCATTAGCTACTACAATTGACATTCCATTTACCAAAGGAAATAAAATCTCCAATACATGAATATCAAATGAGATCGTTGTTACTGATAAAGTTTTTTTGCAATCTTTAAAATCAATAGCATCATATATTCCACAAAAAAAGTTTAGAATTGAACTGTGTTCTACCATTACTCCTTTCGGATTCCCTGTAGAGCCAGATGTGTAAATAAGGTAGGCTAAATCCTTTGGCTCGTTGATTCTTCTAATATTAGAATTATCTTCTTTTTGTAAGTTTTGCTTCTCAATTACTAAAATCTCTTTATAAGCTTTCAAATCATTTTCCATATTACCTTCTGTAAGTATTAATTTCGTATTACTATTGTTAAGAATATACTCAATTCTCTTTTTTGGATATTGAGGATCAATAGGGAGATAGGCACCTCCAGATTTAAGAATTGCGAGTATTGACACTATCATATCAATTGATCTACTCACCATTATTCCAACAACATCGTTTGGTTGTATGCCTTTATTTCTGATAATCCTAGCAAGCTGGTTAGATTTTTGATTAAGTTCTTTATAGGTAAGACTTGATCCGCATTGCTCAATAGCAATCAAATCCGGGTTTTTTTCTACTGATTTTTCAAACAGTTCTATAATTGTTAGAGCCTGTGGAGCTTCGACAGTATTGTTGAAAAGTGTCAGAATTTTTTTTTCTTCTTCGCTGGACAATAAGTTAATGTCACTGATACTCTGAGTGGTATCTTCTAACAAAGCTTGTAAGATGAGACGATAGTGGCTTATCATATTTTTTATGCTGTCTTCGTTGTATAATTCATTTCTATATTGAAAACGAATATCAATGGTATCTGAATTATCCACTACCTCCAACAGTAAATCGTATGGAGAAGCTTGATCTGAAAAATTAAAAGATTCTAATGACAACTCTGGAATATCCAATTTGGAAAACGGATTCTTTTGGTAACTTAATACAACTTGAAATATTGGATGATGGTTTGTTCTTTGTGGTTTTAAGAGCTCTACTAACCTAGAGAAAGGATAATTACTTCTCTGGAAGGTGGAGGAAACAAAATGTTTTACTCTCAAAAGCAATTCTTTTATACTTGGATCTCCCCATAAACTTGGCTTAAGCGCTAACATATTTATAAAGCAACCAATTACATCTTTGAATTCTTTACTTCTTGTAGATATCGGAGTACCGACTATAATTTCTTCTTGACTAGTATACCGATATAGTAAAATATTTAGAGCAGTCAATAATGTGATAAATGGAGAGACACCTAATTGGGTACTCATCTGCCGTAATAATTTTGTGAATTCATTATCTAAGTGCAAAATTTCTGAACTACAATCAAATCCTATATCTTTATTTTTTTTCACGTTATGTAAATCAAGGGATAGAGAGACACCTGCATAATTTTCCAACCAAAAATTATCCAATTCGTCAAGATCATTATTTTTAAATTCATTACGTTCCTTCTTTACATAGTCTGCATATCCCGCAGTAGATATTGGAATAATCTTATTGTTTAAACAAAGATCCATATAATATTGAGAAAATTGTTTCACAAAAATCCCTACAGATGCACCATCAAATATAATATGATGAGCTGTAAAAAGACCTAAATAATATGAATCACTAAATTTTAATAAGCTAACTCTAAGTAATAAGTCTGTGCGAAGGTTAAATGGTTTATCACATTGTTGTCTTAAGTAGTTATTTATTGAATTATCATAGTTATTTGATAATTGTTTTGAAAGATCAATTTCTTTTATGTGAATCTCTAATTTGGAATTTAATAGCTGCTTAACATAACCATCTTCATCTAAGTAAAATGAACTCTTAAGAGTTGGTTGCCCTTCTATTACTTTCTGAATAGCTTCTTTAAAATATTCAACTATTAGATTCCCTTTAAAATGGATACCAAAAGAAATTAGGTTTACATTAGGTTGATTGCCGATCTGTGAAGCTAACCATAGAGATTTTTGTGATTCAGAAATCTCAGAAAAATTATCTTTAGCTGCATTCATATCATAATCGTTCATGTTATTTAATATAGTATAGCGTTCAATAATTTCTTCACTAGATGGTGGACTATCAAATTCCATTACTATGCCCTTATATGATACTTTGATATTCATTCTATTTTGCTCCTTTCGCCAAGCGGATATTGAGAGCTCCATTTGGTAATCCAGATTTAATATATTCTTTCGTTTGAATAGTGATTGTAGCTAGCTCTTCACTTATTTCAATATCGTATTCAATTGTTTCAAATTGCTCTATTTTGTCAAGATATAATTTATAGCACATTTTAGCGAAAAGCTTTGCTGATTGTGCATTGAAAGCCTGATCTACAGTAATATCAATTCCTAATGCAGTTTCACAACTAAAAATGACATCAATGAAGCTTAACGAATCTATACCAAGACTATAAAAATCTAAATTTTCATTAAAGTCTTCTATAGTAGAGAACTTTTTAAATTCAGACTCCACTATACTCTCTATTTCTTTATAACTGATTATTTTAGTATTATCTTTGTTTAGTAACTCGCTTTCGGAAGAAGTACTAACGAGTTTTTCATTCAATGATTCTGAAAAATGTTCATTGTCATTCAAACAATAATATTTTCTATTAAAAGGATATGTTGGTAATGATGCTCTATAGATTTTATTCCCCTTATCTATAGGTCCCCATTTTACGTATCCACTTTGAACCCATAAATCAGACATTGCTTTCAATTTATCGATACTTGAGGAGTATGTAGTAAGGTCAAACGTCTCATTATCAAAATAAGGTTGGTAGGTGTCATTTTCATTTCCTAATATACCAATCAATTGTTCAATAGAATTCACCACAATGGCCCATCTATTACTAAAAACTCTGCGTCCTATACTTAAAGTATACGCAATTTGATCTAATCGAAGATTAGGGTTTTCCTTAATAAATTCCCTTAAGTTTTGTTTTAAAACTTGTAAATCATACTTACTTCTGGCTGAAAGAATAATTAATTGTTGAGTAACCGGATACTCAGTACTTTTAAGCACTGGTGGTTCTTCAACTATAACACTTACATTTGTTCCTCCAAATCCGAAAGAACTAACGATTGCTCTTCTGATTGAATAAATTTCAGGCCATTTTTTTTGCGTATCAGGAATATAAAAAGGAGTATTATTTAAATTGATATCTTGATTTAAATTTTCAAAATGAGCAATAGGTGGAATAACCCCCTCTTTAACTACAAACATTGTCTTAATTAGTCCAATGATTCCAGAAGCTCTAATTGTATGCCCAATATTTCCTTTTACTGCTCCAAGTGCACAGAATTCTTTTCTATCCGTGAACATTTTAAATGATTTCTTTAAAGCGTCAATTTCTACTGCATCACCTAATTTTGTCCCTGTACCATGTGTCTCAATATAGCCAATTGATTCAGCAGGTATTTGTGAAACTGCAAGAGCTGTTGAGATTACCTCTACTTGTCCTTCTATACTAGGAGCAGTGAAACCAAGCTTCGTGTTTCCATCATTATTTATAGCTGTACTTTTAATTACGCAATAAATATGATCTCCATCATTAATTGCATCTTCTAATCTTTTTAAAAGCACTACACCTAATGCATTACTTTCAACAGTACCATTCGACGTTTGATCAAAAGGTCTGCAGTAACCATCCGAGGAATATATCATTCCTTCTTGATAAACATAAGGGCTATCTTGTGGAAGTAAAAGGTTTACTCCCCCCGCCAGAGCCATATCAGAGTACCCATTCTCTAAGCTTTTGCAGGCAAGGTGTACAGCAGTCAAAGATGAAGAGCAGGCTGTTTGAACAACCATGCTTTCTCCTCTTAAATTAAGAAGATAGGATACTCGAGTTGATAAAAAATCTGGTGCATTAGATAGCATTATTTTCATTTTTTCAACTTCAGACATATTCTTTCCTTCAACTTGATAAGTGCTTGGTGCACAAGAAGCAAATAATGAAATTACACCTTGATAAGTATCCAAATTGTATCCAGCATCCTCTATTGCTTCCCATACACATTCAAGGAATAAACGGTGTTGGGGGTCTAATATTTTTGTTTCGGAATCAGATAGACCAAAAAAATTTGCATCAAAGTGATAGGCATCTTTTATTATTCCACGTGCATAAATTGTTTCATTATTATTGCCATTTCTACTAATAGTATCTTTTCCCGCCTTGATATTAGACCAAAATTCCTGTACATTATCTGCACCAGGGAATCTACCAGAAACTCCTACAACTGCAACATCTGTACTCATAGCTTCGCCTCCTATTTTATCAACCTTTAATGCTTATCATGTTGGATGAAGAGTATCTTTTTAAGCCTAAGTAAAATGAAATTAGTGCTATACTAGTTATGAATACTGTATAGCCTAAAAGAATTAGCAAAGCTTTTATATTTCCATCGGCTATAATTTGTACAGGCACCACTCCTATGAAAGTTGAAGGTATAATAGTTACCGTTAATATTTTTACAAATCCTTTAAAAATATTGTTCGGATATAATGAGAATGTTACTAAAATCTCATTAATTATGCTTGAGAACCCATTAGAATTGCCTAGCCAAAAAGACAAGGTCCCCAAAAATACATTGAACATAATAAAAATGATTGCTACCAACAAAGAGCAACATATCCACAATAATATGCTAGAGAAATTGCCATTCCCAACAGCAAAAAATACGATACTACCACATAGTAAATCTCCTAGCGCAACAATTGAAAAATTGGCTGCAATAATGTGTAAAAGTGCATTTTTAGGTAAAGTTAAGTAATGATCAAGAGAACCTTGATTAATTACTTGTGAAAGTGAGAATGTATTTCCAAATAGCGAGAATGCTATTCCAAAAGCTGAAGTTACTACAGAAAATTGGATTAACATGTCACTAAAATCATAGTCGCTAATTGAATGAAATTTATTAAAGAAAATGAACCAATATACTAAGTAAATGAAGTCATTTAGAAGCATTCCAACAATTTGTGCTATAAAACTTGATTTATACTGAAGAGCAGATGCCAGACTATACTTCCACATTTGTATAAGAAACTTGGTTTCAAGAAATAAAGTCTTCAATTATTATCATCCTCCATTTACTACAGTCTTCTTTAAAACACTTTTCTCTAAACAATACAAAATAATTA
Source organism: Paenibacillus sp. T2-29 (assembly GCF_052921365.1). NCBI lineage: Bacteria > Bacillati > Bacillota > Bacilli > Caryophanales > Paenibacillaceae > Paenibacillus > Paenibacillus sp. T2-29. The sequence goes on from NZ_JBREVE010000015.1 coordinate 93,608, forward strand.
CAAAGACTACTAGCCATCCTAGTTGTTGAGTTATATAAGAAAAAAATATATCAAAGCTATAATTAACAAATAAATTTGCCGGCATATACAAAATAGCTCTAAAAGGCAACATATCAGCAATATTTTTTAACCAATCTGGAAAAAACTCTAATGGTATAAGTAAACCACCAAAAACTAGTAATAATTTTTGATAAACCAATACATAACCAGAAACGTCTTCCGTATAAAATGAAAGCATACCTAATATACACCCAATGGCGAAATCTATGAGAAATGCTAGTAAAGTGGATAAAGCCACAGGTATAAGTACGTATAGACCCTTAGGCGGAGTCCCAACTAATAAGTAAACGATTACAAACCCAACAAAAAAATTTATTATTACTAATAGAATATTATTTCCCAAACCATTAAATAAATGATATAACAAGTAATTATATGGTTTTGTGAGTGAGTAAGCCCATGTGCCCTCTTTTACCTCTAGAGAAAGAGTTTTAGCAATAGAAATTTTGCTTAGCATAATTGTTTCTGAAATAAGAAGATACCAAATCACCTGTTTTAATGTCATTCCGTTTATAGAGTTACTGTCCCCATAAACTGTTCCCCATAACTCGATAAATATGTATAACATTACAACAATGAATAAGCTTCTTATTAAAACTTCCTTAGCATATACAAGATTACTTTGTAGACTAGTAGACAATATTGAAAAATATTTTTTTGTTCTCATTGGCTCACCAATTTCCTTTGATGATTCATTTGTTTAAAAATGGTTCTAATCAATTCATCCATAGGCAATTCATTTATCACTATATCAACGACATTATTTTGTTCTAAAAATTTCTGGATTACATCGGCTACTACAACTTTATTGGTATCAATACTTATTTCAACACTAAAAGGATCAAGTACCTTATAATGAATTCCGTTAGGAATAAAGCAGTTTGTGATTTCTTCTTGGAACTGTATCTTAAGTACTCTTTCAGACATGTATTTATTTTTTAACACATTAAGCTTATCATCAAAAATAATTTTTCCATGGTCTAACACAATCACTCTTTCACATAAAGATTCAATATCACCCGAATCATGAGAAGTTATAAAAATAGTTGTTTTTGATTCAATATTCACTTTTTTTAGAGCATTACGGATTTGTTGTTTAGAGACAACATCAAGTCCAATAGTAGGCTCATCAAGAAAAATTAATTTTGGATTATGTATTAACGCAGCTGCAATTTCACACTTCATTCTTTGTCCTAAACTTAACTTTCTAACCGGAGTTTTTAAAAAATGCTGTAATTCAAAAAGTTCAATTACCATATCTCTTTGAAGTGTAAATGTATTTTTATCCATGTCATAAATTGTAGCTAGCAATTCAAAAGTGTCATTTGGTGGAAGATGGAACCACAGTTGTGATTTTTGTCCAAATACTGTACCAATATCGTAGCTTAACTTTCGTCTTTCTTTCCATGGCTGACGGTCTAAGATTCTAATATCACCGTCAGTTGGATATAAGATTCCAGTCATCATTTTTATCACAGTAGATTTGCCTGCACCATTAGGACCTATAAATCCCACCATTTCTCCTTTATCCACAGAAAAGGAAACATCTGTAACAGCCTTAAGAGTTTTCGTGATAGGTTTAAAAAATGACTTAATACTTCCCTTTAAACCAGTTTCTTTTTCAACTACCTGATATGTCTTACTTAATTGATTTACTTGTATAACCATGGATATTGTTCCTCCTTGTTTATAAAACGTTTTCAATTTATCAACTAAAAAAGCTTAGAAGAGAGATAGAATTACGAGATAAAATGGTTTAATTAATTGAAAAAATTGTAAAACTTACTTTCTGTATTATATTACTAAATACAATAACGAAATGTCAACATATTACTTAACAAATAAGTGAAGATATTTATAAATATATTTACTTCGGGCTGTCGAGAAAGTCTTGACAGCTTCTTTTATGTTAATTTTATTTAAAACGACACCACGTTAATGTTGTATAATATAGGTAACTATTGTATAGAGCGGACAGTGTTGGTATGCTGCGATCTCATCGAGACAAACAACAATCCTTTGAATTGGTTTCCCTGGAAGAACTAGTGCCTCAAGATCATTTGCTTCGCAAAGTGGATACATATATTCAGGAGAAGGTAAGCCCGCTGTATTGTGCGGACAATATGCGTCCTGCCATTGATCCTACCGTATTGTTTAAAATGATCTTTCTCGGTTATTTCTATGGTATTCGCTCAGAACGGCAACTCAAGCAAGAAATTCAGACGAACCTAGCTTATCGTTGGTTTCTGGGGCTGGGCTTAACCGATAAAGTTCCGGACCAATCGACGATTAGCTGGAATCGCCGTACACGCTTTAAAGACACCACCATCTTTCAAGATATTTTTGATGAAATTGTGCTGCAGGCGATCTCTCACCGAATGGTGGGCGGGCGTGTTCTCATGACCGATTCCACCCACCTGAAGGCCAATGCCAACAAACATCAGTACACCAAAGAGCAAGTATTGCAGAATACCAAAGACTATATGGACGAGCTCAACGAAGCGGTGAAGGATGACCGGAGAAACCACGGAAAAAAGCGTTGTGCATGTGACACCGGGAAATGTACCTGATTCCGTCCTCTATTTGTCCCGTTTGGATCGCCAAAGAGAACGTTTTGGTTTTCAAGTAGAAGCCGTAGCGCTAGACTCAGGCTATTTAACTACGCCGATTTGTCGAGGTTTACAAAACCGAAAGATTTTTGCCGTGATTGCTCACCGAAGATTCTATCCCAGACAAGGACTGTTTCCGAAATGGAAGTTTAAATACAATGCCAAACGCAATGTGTGTAGATACCCGCCCAAACAAGAACTGCCCTACCGAACGACGGAACGTAAGGGATACCGGTAGTATGCCTCTGACCCAGCTCAGTGCCAGCATTGCCCACTGCTGAGCCAGTGTACCAGTCTCGAAACCACCGCAAAGTGGTGATTCGGCATGTCTGGGAAGACAGCAAAGAGTGGGTACGGAGCAACCGGCTGAGCCCATCCGATAAAAAGCTGTACCTCAAACGAAAAGAGACGATTGAGCGAAGCTTCGTAGATGCCAAAGATCTCCATGGGTTTCGCTATTGCCGTTTGCACGGTCTTCCAAACGTCAGGGAACAAGCCCTTATGACGGTAGCCGTACAGAACATGAAGAAGATGGCGATCCACCTGGTCGCCTGGAGAAGCAGGGGTGGCCCCCCTGTTTTTCCAGAGACCAGAGCATTATGATGTAAAAAAAGAAAACCATGTCTCAAAATGAGGCCACTGAAAAACTACTTGTTTTTTAGAAATTCAACATTTTTAGGGGGTCAAATATGATTCCCGGAACGCGAAACGAGCCTTAGAAGCGATTCTAGAGGCTTGTTTTTTGCTCGGATTTTATTGCGGAGACTTTTTCAGTGGCCTCTCTCAAAATGACGGGGTTTCTCGACAGCTTTTTCGTATTATCAGGTACTTTTAAATATTTACAAATTTAAGAGAAAAAAGAATAGTTGAGTCATAAAAGCATTTATATAATACGGTTTATGCAAACTTGTTAGCAAACAATTTTCAAGTAACTATGATTACAAATAAATATGAAGAATGACAAAATTCAAAGATTTTGATCTCATATGTTTAACAGACAAGAAAGACACCTCTGAAAAATTGTTATAATAATAATTATATAATGTCTCTAAATTACTATTTAAACATGTAATACCGAGCTTTTTATTTGCTGATTATTACTTTGAATTGACATGCGGATTTTAGATTTAAGTTTGAATATTAGAGATTCTGTGCTATAAATAAACAAGTATTTAATTTTTTAGAAAATGAAATCGCTTTATTATACTCTAGTAAAGTGCTTTTTATACTTGTTTCTTATACCATAAATCATTTAAGCATTAAGAATTACATCGAGGTAATAAAATGCATTTGATTATTTCATTACAAAGCTCGGAATTATTCTTTTGCTAAGCAATTTGTTATAATCTCCTTTTTACTTGAATTTTGATTTTTTTTGAATTAAAATTACAATAATACCCATTTACAAAAGTGAAATTTTGTATGTTAAGCATTTCATTTTACAATTAACCGCGAAGAATTGTAAAATGAAATGCAACACGCTCTAACTGAAAAAATGGCTCGCGGCCTGATTCGTGTGGATTAGAGTCACCACAACACATTCGCATAGGAGAATCCAACCATGGGTGATACACATCTTAGCATCGTCGAACGCAGTATGCCGGAAAGTATAGCATAGTAGCGGTAGGGCTTCTAAACGGCACAGTGGATCGTGAGAAGGAATTTGCGTGCCAAGAAGCGCTCGAAAAGATTCACTGGGGGCGCCTTAATTATTTCGCTGATCTCTATTCGTCATGGCGACGGGGCTCACACGAGAACGCCAATAGTCTGCTCCGAGGATTTTTCCTTAAAACCCGGGACATCGCCGAAGTAACCGATTCCAAATTGGAGAATGCCTTTCGCCGGATCAACAACCAACATCGCTAGCATTGAATTAAAGAAGGCAGGTAACGAACCCACTTCAAATTCTATAAATCTACAAAACATTTCATTAGTAGTAAAAGGAGTAGAAGCAGCAAGTTGTAAACGTTGTAGAATAGTAAGTAAACATGTTAAAAAAACAGTAACCACCCTACTTTATGCCAAAGGTGTACGCACATTATTCCAAAAATAAAGCATTAAATCAATTATGGTTAGTGCATCCCTTAAAAAAATATATCTCTAGAAATATATTTTTTTAAGAACGCTTTGCCTATATTTAATTTTTCCCTATAAATTGTAAGTGAATAAGTGATTTAATTATAAAGTTTCTAGACTTTGGTTTTAAAGTATATAGAAATTATGATTTAGTCAGCTGCACTTATATTATAAAGGAAAGTTAACATTTTAATGTAGAGTTCCCCTTCTTACAACTTCGCTATTCCATTTACTATTTTTAACTTTTTTGATATAGGATATTAATTGATTAATAATTATATATTACAATGGAGAATAATTATGATAAAAATAGACCTGATATTAAAACGAATCATTTCAAAAAATAAAAATCGTTATCCAACTTGTATAGATGATATAGTATTTACTATTTCAGCATGGAATAAAAATAATTATGAACTCATGTATATAAATAGTTGGGGTTTTTGTTATGAAGAACGGAGTCAACATTCTACTCCTTCTGAATTGTTCACTAATATTACTTTTCAAAACGATTTAATTAAAAATCTTTCAGAATATCACGGAGTGGACATTAACTTTGTGCATATCAATAAGCCTTCTGAACTTTATGAACATGTCCAAAAACAATTAAAACTAGGTATGCCTATTCTTGTGAAAATAGACAGTTATTACAATGTATTTGACCCATTATATATGAAAGAACACAATAATCATTTTTGCATTGCTACCGGTATAGATTTTGATCGGAAAAATCTAATAATCGCTGATCCATACTTTCAATTAAAAGATGTATCTATTCCTTTCGATGTAACCGAGCAAGCAAGCGATATTATTGGTATTTTATCATTTCGCAATTCAAAAAAAGAAAAACATTTTTTTGAATTACATCCTTTTTTAAGTAAAGAATCATACATTCTTAAACAAAAACAATTTAATGATATTAAAATATTTGCAAATGATCTTTTGCATTTAATTAAAAGCGATAAACCAGACACTAAACTTCTCAGTCTGCCAGTTATTTATGATACGATAAATGAATTAATATTAGGTAGATTAAGATTTAGTATTTTATTAGCTTTTTATAAAAAGTCTGAAAAAATAAACGAGTTAGATAATATATGTTATCGAATGAATGAGGCAGCATTACATTGGGAAATGGTGCTAAATTCCATTGCTAAGTCTATATATACAAATCAAATAAATAAGCAAATATACAAAATATGCGAAAGGATTCATGCGATTTCTGAATTTGAAAATTCGATTCTAAATAATCTTTATTCAGTATTAAACGAACAAAGTCAGAATAATAATGTTGAAGAAAAGCTAATTTCATATAATATTCATAACGAAAAAATTAAATATTTTCCTCTTGAGATTTCAAGCTACTATAACAATAAAGGGTTTGTTTTGAAAAATTCTAACCGCATAAATGCAGATTTAACTGGCTTGAATGAATTTTTTCTATTTGATGATCCTCCTTCTTCTATTATTACTATAAAAGATTACAATTTTAAATTGCCAAATTTCAATGGTTTTTATGACAATATTTCTTGTGATAGTCAAAAAATAAAAGTTGATATAGATAAAGGACATAAATTAGCTTTTCTTGGCTGCTCTGAGTGGGGAAATACCCAAGCTGAGATTTTAATAAACTATTCGGATGAATCTCAAGACATCCTAAAATTAAATATAACTGACTTATCATGTGAGCCTATGTACGACGAAATAATAGCTTTAAGGGGAAAAACCTATAACAATAATAACGACATCATTACATTAGTGCAGGATAAAGCTTTTATCAATATTGTATCTTCTAATATAAACTTAGAAAAGAAAGTTAAAAGTATAATCCTTCCTTATAATAGAAATTATCATATATTATCGATATCATTTGGGAGTATTTAACTATTAGAATAAATTAATATATATTTTAGTATATCCTGATATACATCTTCTAACATGGGACCGGGCTTATTGGAGGACTCCTGTACATAGGTCAGCACCCCTTGTTTGGCTAGCTCCTCACGGGAACCCAGATTTTTATCATTAAAGGCACTCTTCCAGCCTGCATAGGCAAAATCCGGTGCAGCGGCCATAAACACCTCTTTGGACGGATATTGTTTGGCTAGCACGGGTATTTTGTCATATTGAGCCTTATATTTCGGTAAAATCTGATCATCCAAATACGCAGTTCCTACCATAGAGGATTCCAGCCCAAGAGCCAGCATAACCTCTGTCGCGTGCTGGTTCAGTGTAACCGCGCGTTTGGGCGCCTCGGGAAATACCATTTTAACACCCATATTCTCAAGCTCTACCGACGTCTCCTTGGTCGCCGATTGCGATACGGCAGGTTGCTGCCCGTTTGCGGATGGATCGCTTGTTTGAGCCGTGTTTCCTGCTGCGCAGGCTGACAACAACAGCACCATCACCAAAGCAAGCATAACCAACGGTAACGCGGGTTTGCTATATTTTTTCATATGTACCGTCTCCTCTTTCATTCGCAGTTTATCTTACCTCATTGTATCGCCTTTTTTTTCTGTTAACGTCATAGATGGTCTCCTCTCCTGAGAGAATCCGGTAAAAAGGTAATATTCGGCTTCCTGGTTTTTGGATGAATACAGATTTCTGTCTCCACCCCGAATACACTGCGCAGCAGGTCTGGCTGAAACACATCCTCCGTTATGCCGGAAGCTACCACTTTGCCTTCTTTTAATACATATATTCGATCACAATAAAATGCCGCCAAATTCAAATCATGAAGCGCAGCTAGTGTAGTTATCTGAAGTGTTTTGACCAAATCGAGAATTTGCAGCTGATACCGGATATCCAGATGATTCGTCGGCTCATCCAAAATGAGAAATTTCGCCTGTCCGGCCAAGGCTCTAGCAATCAATACCCGTTGCTTTTCACCGCCGGACAAGGTAGCAAAGCCCTGATCCGCCTGAGCTTTCATCCCTACCCGCTCCAGCGCCTGCTCAACCAGCTCATGATCGACGACGGTGTCTGATTCCAGCAGTTTCTTATGCGGATGGCGGCCCATCAAGACGATGTCCCGTACTGAAAAATCAAACGTTTGAGGCGCATCCTGACTCACCACTGCCATTTGTCGTGCCGTCTCTTTGTACTTCATCCGCAGTATATCCCGGCCATCCAGCGTAACCAAACCACTGTCAGGCTTTAGCACACGATACATGTTTTTAAGCAACGTCGATTTGCCGCTGCCATTCGGACCGATCAGTCCAACCAGCTCCCCTGCTTTTACCTGGAGACAGATGCCGTCGATCAGCCGTTTATCGTGAATACTGAAGGTCACATATTCGACTTCTATATTCATTTTTCGCCTCCAAACGAGTAGGAACTGCGCCGCAGCAGCCATACAAAGAAGGGTCCTCCGCACACAGCCGTCACAATACCAATCGGCAACTCCTGTGGAGCTAGCACGAGCCGGGCACATACGTCTGCCCACACGACAAAAATAGCTCCCAGAAGCAGGCTGACAGGCAGGACACGTCGATGATCCGATCCTACCATCAGCCTAACAATGTGCGGAATCATAAGCCCGACAAAGCCAATCGAGCCACTGACCGATACAACTGCCCCGGTTAGAAGGGAAGCCACGACAACCAGTAATACGCGGAACGCCTGTACGTTCACACCGAGCGTTACGGCGGCCTCTTCACCCGTTAGCACAGCATTCAGCGACCGGTATCGGGTCAGGAGAACAGCCGTTCCAGCTACTACAATGAGGCTTGGAATGAAAAGCGTGTCCCATTGAGCGCCTGCCAGACTTCCCATCATCCAATACATCGCGTCACGGATGCCTTTTTCATTCGGGGCCATCGTAACGATAAAGCTAGTCACAGCCGACAGCATCATGGACACTGCCACCCCTGCCAGCAGTAAACGGGTCGTCGATATGCGCCCGGCCACACGGGCCAACGCGAACACCATGAGCATCGCAGCTAACGAGCCTATAAAAGCAGATAAAGGCAGCGCAAGTCGTCCCAAAAATCCGAAAGCTCCAAACACAATCACCAACGTAGCTGTCACCGAAGCCCCGGACGAGACTCCTAAAATATAGGGATCCGCTAACGAATTACGAATTAATGCCTGTATAGCGGCCCCAGTAACAGCAAGTCCTGCTCCTACGACAACACCAAGCAACACGCGCGGAAAACGGATTTCCCAGACGATATATTGCTCCGGCTTGGTCCATGTCACGGGTATCCATTGATCCAGCCAGAGAAGATGGGACAGTGCAATTCGCCATACCGTCCCCGGTGCGACAGCCACAGGACCCAGCATGACCGCGAGTGTAACCGACAGCACCAGCCCGGCAGTCAGCAGCAGCAGAATTGTTGTAAATCCCCAAGCAGGCTTCCCAGCTAGGTGAGCATGAGAATTATGTTTTGATGGATTAGGTCTTGATGGATAAACGCTGCCCGTTCCCGAAGTCATAAACTAGTCAATGGCTTTTCGGCCGCTTCCAGCTTTCTCAATCGTTCCTCAATCTCGGAAGCAGAGAAATTCTCACCCATGATAACCGCAACATCGTTCACTGGCTTTTGCGGGCGGATCGGAATGATTTCCAGCTCCCGATAGGCAAACTGGAACATCATCTGACCCTCTGATTCCAGAAACCGCACAATTCCTTTGGCCCGGTAAATTTCAGCAGGCAAACTGCGGAACAACTGTTCAAACTCGGAGCGTGGTACAGGTTGTCCAAAGAAATGCGTGTGAACAACTACATGGTCGTAGGAATGATAATGCTCCCCATGTTCGTGGTCATGGTCATGGTCATGGTCGTGATCATGGTACTCGGGATCAGGGTGGTCATGATGGTGATGGTCTGTATGTTCATCATGATCATAAGTGTGTAGATGTTTTTCCTCGTCCATGCGGTCCTCTCCTTGAAGGGAGAAAAAAGTACCCGCGTTCACGTCACTCCGTTGCGTGCTCACAGTCAGAGCATATGGATTTAATTCTTTTACAAGGGCCTGTACTTTCTGCAACTCTCCCGCAGCCAATAAATCGGTCTTGTTAATAATCAGTTTGGAAGCGCACCGAAGCTGATCCTGCATCAAACGAAGCGACTTGCTTCTCTCGCTACCTGAAGAAAAATCCAGAAATTGACGCGCGTCCATGACCGTGATAACAGATTGTAAAATCATAGAAGAATATATGGAAGCATCTGTCACTGCATCTACAATCTCCATCGGATTAGCCACTCCGGTACATTCTACAATAATCACGTCCGGCTTATATTCCTCGGCAAGATTCATTAGCTCGACGCCCAAATCCCCGCGAATGGTACAGCATATACAGCCACTGAGCATTTCTTTCATGGGTGCTTGGCCGTTCACCAAACTGCCATCCAGATTAACATCGCCCAACTCATTCATCAAAATAGCTGGCTTGAGGTCCTGCTCCTTGTAGTAAGCCAGCGCATGCTGAAGAAGAGTTGTTTTACCGCTGCCCAAAAATCCGGATAAAACAACAATCGGTATCATATAATCCTCCTTGTCTTTACAACATTTAATATGGATCGTACCGTAAAATTTTCCTTCTTGCAATCATTTGTCAATTTTTAATCGTAATAATTACTATTAATAAACATAAATATATATGACCACGCTTTGAATTGTCAATATAGGAGGTGATTCAAGCATAATCCTGCGGCATGATTGTCCCAACACAGGCATAGGATGTAGATAAGAATCCTTATTCCCAAGGAGATGTGGAATGAAAAACAGTACGCTGTTAAAGATGCTGCCTTTTATGATTCCGTTTACCTTTCTCATCCCTGTGCTTATTACGCTATCTCCTCAGTGGCTTCGTTTGTTAGGTATGGGGCAGCTGCAGTCATTAAAGACGGTATTTATGGGTATTTTTCTGGAGGCTGTTCCGTTTCTCCTGATCGGTGTACTTATCTCATCCCTTTTGCAGTGGCTTGTACCGGAGACATGGATTCGTAAAATAGCGCCTGCGCATCCTGTGCCGGGTGTCCTGCTCGCCTCCTTGCTAGGTATGCTGTTTCCCATCTGTGAGTGCGGCATGATCCCTGTCGTTCGCCAATTAATGCTCAAGGGAATGCCTGCCTATATGGGTATCACTTTTATCTTAAGCGGACCTATTATCAATCCCGTAGTACTGGCTGCCACGATAATGGCTTTCCCTTCCCACCCTGAGGTCACTGTCGTTCGAATGAGTTTGGCCTTTGTCGTTTCCGCGACCATCGGATTGATCGTATATGCCTTTGTTCGAGTGCATCCGCTCAAACGTTCGTTGCTCTCTTTTAACCAGCAAAAACAGAACAATCAGACTCATCGGCATAATCGCACATGGCGGGGCTTTTTTGTACATGCTGGCGACGAGTTTTTGGACATGAGTAAATATCTCATTATCGGGGCATTATTGACAGCCTGCATCCAAACCTTCATTCCACGTGATGAAATGCTTTCGTTAAGCGACGGCACGGCCGGCTCGTACACCTTTATGATGGGTTTTGCCTACGTGCTGTCGCTGTGTTCCACCTCCGATGCCTTTGTAGCTACTGCTTTTTCGCATACCTTCACACTAGGTCCGCTGGCATCCTTTCTTGTACTCGGCCCGATGTTGGATTTTAAAGGCACGCTCATGCTGCTAAGCACCTTCCGCACCAAATTTGTCGCCATCTTGGGCTTGCTCATTGTTTCGCTCGTTCTGGTGGGCTCTATATCTGCTGAATGGTTATTTGGGAGGTGAATACAAACGTGAATTCAACCTTTAGCATCCGCTGGCAATATGGCATGCGCTCCTTGCTCTTGATCGGATTAGCTGTGTACATCATCACATTAAGCCGTACGAATGCACTTCATTACTACTTGGCCCCACAAATGCAAAAGCTGCTTCTGCTCTGCCCTGTGCCCCTCTTGTTCATCGCTTTGGCGATGGCATGGCACGGAATCGTCGGGGAGCGGGACGGTGAGGATATGTGTGATTGCGAGCATCCGTTGCCGCAAAGCTGGTTCAAAAAAACACTCGTATATGGAATGCTGCTCATTCCGCTACTGTTCGGTTCTCTGCTACCCAATCAGGCACTTGGTAGTGATATGGCAGCCAAGAAAGGCATGTCCTTCACATATCCCAACCCGGATATCCGACGAAAAACAGATATACAGACCACGAAAACACCGGCCTCCTCCATATTATCAACCGCATCTTCTGCCCCAACTTCGCCCCCTCCAGGGGGAAAATGGAGTCAGGAAGCGCTGGATAAGCTATTCGTTCCGCCTGATAAGTACAATGTAGAATTCGCCGAGCTGGCGAAACGCCTGTATCAGCAACCCGTTATACAGATCCATCCGGAGATTTTCTCCGAAACTATAGGAGCGATCGAACTGTATAAGCACGCTTTTCAAGGAAAAAAAGTACAGGTGACTGGCTTTGTCTATAAGGACGACAACCTACCGGGTAAAGGTCTATTTGCAGTAGGAAGATTCCTCGTTATGTGCTGTACTGCTGATGCTATGCCATTCGGGATTATCGTCCAATCCCAGAACCCTCCATCCTTTGACAAGGATACCTGGGTGACTATTGAAGGAACACTGCATGCAACGCAAAAGGGCAATACACCCGTACTTGAAATTCAATCCAATAAAATAACGACTGTCAAGCAGCCAGAATCTCCGTATGTCTATACCCAGGCAGACTCGGTAGCAACCTATGATCGCTTGAATGCAGCGAACTAAACCCACCAAGGAGGAAAAATGATGAACAAGGTTCCTATTATATTAATCAGTGGTTTTCTTGGAAGCGGCAAAACAACGCTACTTTTGCGGCTGTTAGCCCATACTCGCCAGATTCCCCTTCGTGCTGCTGTTTTAATGAACGAAATGGGCGAATATGATGTAGACAGCGCTATTATTTCAGAGGAAATGCCTGACGTAACAGTGGAAGGACTCCTAGAGGGCTGCATTTGTTGCAGCAAAAGAAATGAGCTGGCTGGCGCACTGCATACCCTACTCATCCAAAAGCCGGATGTGATCTTCATGGAGACCACCGGAGTAGCTAACCCCGAGCAAGTGTTGGAGGAACTTCGCTCTCCACTGCTGGCAGATCGGCTGTATCTGGTTCACAGCATTAGTGTGGTGGATGCTGTGCTGTTCCATGAATACAACAGCCGCTTTACTGCAGACAAGGAGCTGGTTCGGACTCTGCATGGACAGCTTCGCTCCGCCGACTTCATTGTGGTGAACAAAACGGATGTCGCAAGTAGCCGTGAAGTGGCTAAGGTCGTCAAGAACATCCGCAAGCTCAACAATACAGCTAAGCTACAAACTACTGAATACAGCCGCGTTGACCTTGGACCACTGCTGGAACCTGTCCTGACCTCCGTAATGCTTGACCCGAAACCTGTACAAGTATTTCAGCATACATCTGCACAGGTACAGCCCAATGATGCAGAAGCATCGCCTATCCCAATTCCCACCAAAGATAATGAAAGACCTAGCAGTACCTTCAAAAATACCGCATTCAAAGTGATCTCTGCACATCCTCATAACCACAGTCACGATCGCAACCGTCCCCCTTCCTTTTCCCGTCTGGAGAGTTTAACACTGCATCAATATTCTCCTCGGCCATTAGAAAAGCAACGATTAGAAGACTTCCTGACCGGGCTAGGTTCCTCGCTTCTTCGAGCGAAAGGTTATTGTGTGCTCCCGTATGAGGGCACAATGCTTCTGCAATTCTCAGGAAGTCACTTGGAATGGCAACCCACCGCACTTCCGGTGAGCCAGGGATATGTCACACTCATTGGAGAACAGCTTGACAAAGCATCCATTACCGACCAATGGGAACAGTGCTTTGTTTCGCTGTAATCGACAGATCGGCTCAAGATGAAATTCCCCTCCGAAATGTCTACTAAATTAAGTTATAAAAGGCTGTTCCTTGACCTTTAAAAGTCATGGAAAAGCCTTTTTTCGTAACTATCACAAATTTGCATATACGCATTATATACTTATAGGACGTTATGTTGAATGATGGGAAAATAAAAAAAGCCGTCGAAGCTTTCTCGACGACCTGAGTACGACTATGCAGAGTCATACTATTATTTGCTTGGCAACGTCCTACTCTCCCAGGACCCTGCGGTCCAAGTACCATCGGCGCTGGAGGGCTTAACGGTCGTGTTCGGGATGGGTACGTGTGGAACCCCTCCGCTATCG
>NZ_JBREVE010000016.1:0-99372 GCF_052921365.1 Paenibacillus sp. T2-29
GTAAGACCCCTTGAAGACGACGAGGTAGATAGGTTGGGGGTGGAAGTGCAGTAATGCATGGAGCTGACCAATACTAATCGGTCGAGGGCTTATCCTAAAGATAAGACGCAATGAGTTTCGGATCCAGTTTTCAGGGTGTAAGTTCAGTATATCGTCAGCTCAAGTAGCTGAAGTTACACGAACAAACACACAGCATTTGGCGATGCTGATTCCTGAAAAAGAATTTAGGGTGTAAATTCATGTTTGGTAGCGATAGCGGAGGGGTTCCACACGTACCCATCCCGAACACGACCGTTAAGCCCTCCAGCGCCGATGGTACTTGGACCGCAGGGTCCTGGGAGAGTAGGACGTTGCCAAGCACAAAAAAAGAGCACAGCCTTAATGGCTGTGTTTTTTTTGTATATCCGATTCATTTATCATTCATATGAAAGGCTCATGGCATGCCTTTGGTTAAAAGCACTACAATATTCTGGTTGTTCCCTTGTATAGTGCTGCTGCTGGAGGACACTTAAGGCTTGAAGTTTACGGGTAATTTCCTTTTGCCACTTTGTATCTCCGACTTGACGACAAGATTGAGAAGATCCAAATTCGGTTTTGTTTTAGAAAAAATCATGTTAAACTTTTCTCATAAAATAAACAGACTTTCAGAGGTGAGTTATAGTGCTGGAACGATCTATGGAGAATACAAGGGATTTAAACAACGGAAAGGGAGTGATTTAAAGAAGAAAAGGAGACGATGGAGATGAGCACTTATCAAACGGTTATTAGTGATGGATTTGAGCTGAAATATACTATAAGAGGTAACGGAAAGCCGATATTGGTGATCGGCAGTAGTGTATATTATCCTCGCTTATTTTCAGACCATTTATATAAAAAGTTTCGGTTTATTTTCTTAGATCATAGAGGGTTTGCAAAACCGACTCGTGCTTTAAAACCAGAAGACTATACTTTGGATAAAGTCATTAATGATTTAGAAACAGCAAGACGTTGCCTTCATTTAGATACATTTATTATATTAGGACATTCCGGGCATGCTTTTATGGCTTTGGAATATGCTAAACAATTCCCAGGCTATGTTGAAAAAGTGGTGCTATTAAATTCAGCACCTACGAACAGCCAAGAAAGACAGCGGCAAAGCTTTTCATTCTTTTATGAAACGGCCAGTCCAGAAAGAAAGGACCGTTTTGAAAAGGAAATTGCTTTATTAGAGAATGATATCAAAAGAGAGCCCGACAGAAGATTTGTTCACATGTGTATACGTATGGGAGCACAAAGCTTTTATGATTATACCTATGATGCAGCTTATATGTGGAATGATGTGCACACAAACATGCCTATCATTGATTATTTATGGGGAGAAGCCTTCGGAAAGATGGATTTGATACAGTCCTTGGCGGATGTCGATAAGCCCGTGTTTATTGGTCTTGGGAGATCTGATTACTTAGTCGCACCTGTTTCATTATGGGATCGGGTCGATGATAGCTATACGAACGTAAAAAAGGTGGTTTTTGAACATAGTGGGCATAATCCGATGTTTGAAGAACCTCATTATTTTGATCAAACATTAACCGAATGGATTAATGAAAATCACTAGGATTTTAAAACGGTCGATTCCTATTATAAGGAGTCGACTTTTTTGATATTTGGAGCACAATAGCAAGGATCAGCAAGTTTGATTCAATTATGGCGTGTTCCATGACTTGACGAATCAATGAGGTTCTGTATAATTACCGGGAGATCATACTGTATTGATAGTCTATTTCCGTTTTTCTATATCCTATTTGGGACAAGTCTATAGTTCATGGAACTTAACCATATAGCAAAGTTATGACATGGAGGTTGGGGGTCGTTATGAAATACGAAATTATTTTATTTGATGTTGATGATACGCTGTTTGATTTTAAAATGGCAGAGAGTCATGCGCTACATAATACGTTTGCCCAATTTGGATTGCCGCAAGGGGCCACTGAGTATAAATCTAGCTATGATGAGATCAACAGTTCGTTGTGGCGAGAGGCAGAGGAAGGACTTATTACCTCGGCACAGCTGCGGGTGGAAAGATTTAAACGATTGTTTACTGTTCATAAGCTAGACTTCAATCCCGACGCCTTTAGTGCTGCTTATTTACGTTATTTGGGTGAAGGAGCTTTTTTGATGGACGGAGCGGTTGAATTATGTGACGTACTATCTGAGTGTCGTTTGGCGATCATTACGAATGGAATAAAAGAGGTCCAAACCTCCAGAATTCAGCTTTCCCCGCTGCATCATGTGTTTGAGCAGATAATTATTTCAGAAGAAGTGGGTTACCAAAAGCCGCAGGCCGAAATTTTTGATTACGCATTTACCAAGCTAGCTATTTCAGATAAAAGTAAGGTCCTAATGGTGGGCGATTCTTTAACCTCGGACATTCAAGGAGGGAATAAGTACGGAATTGACACTTGCTGGTTCAACCCTTCCGGAAAAACAAATACGTCCGGCATTCAACCCACTTATGAAATAGCAAGTTTGATGGAACTACCGAGTAGTGTACTTTCAATGCCTCCCGTACTGAACCATACATCTTTAGAATACTAGATAATAAGAAATTGAAGTCAGACTCTAGCAGGTTAAAATTGCATAGTATGATATGGAAAAGGAAAATCAAGGACTGTTATGAACTGAGATGTCTGAATAAAGAGAAACGGATTCGTTGTAGAACGAATCCGTTTCTCTTTTTATTTCCTATTGCGATATTGAAGAAAATCCCTTCATTTTGATTAGCAGGAGATCGCTTTAAGGCGGAAGGTAGAACTGGCAAAATCCCCAGTAAGATCCGAGACAACAAGCCCAATTTTCATTAAGCGGTCACCTCCAAAAATTTCGCCGTCAAACGCTACACGGAAAGGGGAAACGCCATCTTCAGCCGAGGTATTAATAGAATCTGAAGTATTGCCGGTCGCACCGGTTTCGATTATATACTTTTTGGCTGGGTCAAGTCCTTTTAGCGTTAGTCGCCGGATAGGTCCATTTGGCTCAGCCAGCACACGGAAGTAAGCGACAAAAGCTTCGGACTGGTCCTCGCTAACAAACATCCAGGCAGTATCGCCTCGGCCTTCAAACGGACTAAGAAGTCGATACATATCTCCCTGCTGTACAAGGGAACGGATTTCTTTATACTGGGCAATTTGTCTGGCAGCGAGCTCTTTTTCTTCATTTGTAAATGCAGTAAGGTCAAGTTCGTAGCCAAAATTCCCGCTCATTGCCACGTCGCCACGTATGGCGAGGGAAGTGTTTCGTCCCACCTGGTGGTTCGGCACGTTCGATACGTGGGCCCCCATAGTACTGGCCGGATACACGATGCTGGTGCCGTACTGGATCGCCAATCTTTCGATAGCATCAGTGTCATCACTGGTCCATGTCTGCGGCATATAGTAGAGCATCCCTGGATCGAATCGTCCGCCTCCGCCGGAACAGCTTTCAAACAAGATATCCGGGAACCGTGAGGTCAGGCGTTCCAGCAGATCATATAGTCCGAGCATATAACGGTGCGCAGTTTCCTTTTGACGTTCGCTAGTAGCGGTAGCCGAAGCGATCTCCGTCATATTACGATTCATGTCCCACTTGACATAAGTAATTGGAGCGATCGAGAATACTGAGCTAAGCGTCTCGTACAAGTAATCGCATACTTCTTTGCGGGAGAGATCAAGCACCAATTGGGATCGACCTTCCGTC
Organism: Paenibacillus sp. T2-29; assembly: GCF_052921365.1. Lineage (NCBI taxonomy): Bacteria > Bacillati > Bacillota > Bacilli > Caryophanales > Paenibacillaceae > Paenibacillus > Paenibacillus sp. T2-29. The sequence continues at coordinate 3,712 of NZ_JBREVE010000016.1, forward strand.
CGCCGTCGACCTTCTGCATGCAGGCACCAGTCGGGATGGGTGCGGTACAGTTCACTATCAGGTGATACCATTTCCGGCTCAACCCATAAGCCAAACTGTAATCCTTGTTCATTAACTCGTTTGGCCAAGTCGGTAAGACCACAAGGTAGCTTGCGGCGGTCTTCGAACCAGTCTCCAAGCGAACTGTTATCGTTGTCACGATTGCCAAACCAACCGTCATCAAGGACAAATAGCTCAATTCCAAGAGGTCCCGCTTCTTTGGCAATCGCCTCAATTTTATCGGCGTCGAAGTCAAAATATGTGGCTTCCCAATTGTTCACGAGAATCGGGCGTTCCTTGTCGCGATAAGTTCCCCGGCACAGACGTGTGCGGTAGAGTCGGTGATAGGTGCGCGACATGCCCCCAAGACCTTCTTCGGAAAAGACCAGCACGGCTTCAGGGGTCTGGAATAACTGACCCGGTTCAAGCCGCCAGGAGAAGTCAAAAGGATTGATTCCGATACTTACACGAGTCTGATTAAATTGCTCTACTTCCGCCTGTGCGACGAAGTTGCTGCTGTAAATTAGACTGAAGCCGTACACATCCCCACGATCTTCAGTTGCATCAGGACGAAGCAGTGCCAGAAAAGGATTCATTTGGTGACTGCTGGAGCCCCGTCGGCTTTCCAAGCGAATGGCGCCGGGCCCAAGATCGCGGCGCTGGATATGTCTTTCCCGAACCCAGGCACCAGATAAATAGAGAGCTTGGTAATTGGAATCGGCGAAGTCGACAGAGGCGCTCATCGCATGCTCAATATTCATGACAGCGCTTCCCTTATGTTCAAAAAGAGTAGACCTAGCAATTGCGCTGTGGTTCGCAAACACAGTATAAAGCAGTGTAGCCTTGAGGCCTGAATGTTGATCCTCGAGGAACAACAAGAGAGTTGTTGCTTCATCATCCGATTCGGTATAAACGGAAGGAAGTCCTTCGAGCTTGGGTTTACCCGGTTCAATACGGTAACCACTATATTTTAGCTCCGTAGTCCGAGTTCCATCCGCAAGCGTAACTTGATAAGCCGGCTGACGGAAGTCGCTTGTTCCATACTGTGGATATTCCTGTGGAAGCGTATCCAAAGAAAGCGTACGACTGGAAGAATCGGGAGTGGGGGAGAAGGAGCAGCGCTCTCTAAGCTCCAATATACTTGCAAGACTTTGGTCATGATGAAGTTGAGCTCCCCAATAGACATGTGCAGGATATCCTTCTGCAAGTTGGATAATATAGCTGCAATCCTTGGACTGCAGGTGAAACAAACCAAGCGCCTCGTTAACATGAATGTTCATGATATTCACTCCTTAGGGGTTATCATCTCGATTGTTTTACGTAAGGATACTTATCAATGACAAATGACTCTTAAGAATTGATTTTACTGTTTAAGCATGAGCTTTCCCGTATGACAAGCTTAGTCCCGATCACGTTGTACGCAGGTGGTTCACGTCCCTCAAACCGTTCAGAGAGCAGCTGCACAGCAGCCTTTCCCATCTGTTCGGGATAGGCACGCACTGTAGTTAGCGGAGGCTGAACGAAGGCCGCCATCTCAATGTCGTCGAAGCCGACAACAGCCATATCTTCTGGTACCTTGACTCCATGTCCATGAAGGGCGCGGAGAGCACCGATGGCGAGCGGATCGCTTGCAGCGAAGCAGGCTGTTGGTCGTTCCTGCTCGGCTAGGAGCTCATTCATCATGAGATATCCATCCGCTGTACTCCAGGCGCCTACCCGGACGAATTGAGGATTGTACAATCCTCGTTCCCGCATAAATCGTTCAAAATAATGGGCCCTTCGCTCTCCGTCGCTCTTGCCGCCGATAAATCCGATTTGTCGGTGGCCAAGCTCGAGCAAATGTCCGAGTGCCTGATCAACCGCTTGCCGGAAATGGAGTCGTACGGAATCGTATTCTAGCTGCTCATGGTACTGGTCAACAAGGACAATGGTGTTCTTGTCTGGATACAGCTTGGACACCTCTTCAGGATCAACGCCTCCTACGACAATCAGACCGTCCGCCTTCTGCAAGGTGCCGAGAGATGAGCGGCCTCTCAGCGTCTGCCCCAATGTCAGGCCAAGCTCTTCACAGCGCAGTTCGATTCCACGGCGGATTGAGGCGTAATACGGATCGTCCCTTTCCTCCTCAATGGAACACCACAGCAGGAGGGCGACCGTTTTCCCGGCACGTTCCGTATTCCGCTTTAACTGCCTCAGCCGGGAAGGCTTATACCCAAGCTGTTCAGCAATTAAAAAAATTCTGTTTTTGGTGTCTGGACTCACGGACAGTGACAGATCGTTATTTAAAACCCTTGAAACGGTTGCGGCAGACACACCCGCTTCGCGGGCAATGTCTTTAATGGTTGCCAAAGAGCTCACACCTTTTTAGTTAATAATTTTACTAAAAATCGACTTTATCCTAACATATCCTTTTGCCACTTTCAAGATGGAGCGTTGAATTTTTTTAACAATATTTTAGTTCTACTACTGTTCAGATTAGTTGTGTTAACATGATGAATATTCTTTGATGACGGAGGGGGTTTATTTGAATATTCTGTCCCTAGCTCGTAAGTGGTTTGGTCGCCTTCGCTTTAAAAGCAAGGTTATAGCGGTATTTCTCCCGCTAATCATTATTTCTCTGCTCATTCTTGGACTTGTGTCCAATCAACTTTTCAGCCGTTCATTGATAGAGCAAACTACCAGCAACGTAGTGGACGAATCGCAGCTTATCCTGTCCCGGACCGACTACATATTCAGTAGTGTGGAAACAGCGGCCAATATTATGGTCACGAATATTAACCGCATGTATGATTCATACGGCGCTAGACCTGATACTGCTGTGGATCGTGTTCAATTTGGAAACCTGATGCAAAGCCGCCTATCTATTGACTTGTCTATCTTTCGCGAGGTGGATGCGGCGGTATTTATTGATACTGAAGGGACAATTTTCGCTTCTTATACCGAAAGTGGGGACGATACCAAAGTCGATAGCATGCTCAAACGGGTAAGGGAATCTGAAAGTTATGGACAGGCACTCTGGTTTGATATGGAGAAAAGAGATTTCCTAACACCAGATCCAAACTCACCGGTTTTGACGCTGGGAAAGATGGTCATTAATATAGACACCGGCGACCCCTATGGAACGCTTTTTCTTTTGGTAAAGGAAGAAGGTTTGTCTGATTATTTTCGTTCCAGCGATCCCGATACGAACAAATCTTATTATTTTTTAGATAACGAGATGCGTGTGGCTGTGGCAGAAGACAATGGGATGCTGATGAAGCCAGTGAGTTCACAGTTGGCGGAGGCCATCCAAGGCTGTGGATCTAATGTGTCCCCAAAAACATGTTCATTTGAGGACGGTGGCAATCTCGTAACAGTCAATGATTATAACCGAATGGGTTGGAAGCTAGTCAATATTGTTTCTCTTAGCCTGCTTACAGCTGATGTCCGGCAAAATGTAAGGCTTTCACTCTTAATCGGCGTATTCTGTCTTGCTTTTTCCTGGCTCGGTGCTAGCTTTCTGTCCAAAATGGTCGTTAGCCCGCTCGAACAACTGACTAGAGCCATGCGAAAAGTAGTAACCGGCGATTTACAATCGGTTGCGACAGTCCGAACAGAAGATGAAATCGGTACCATTGCTGAAGCTTTTAACTTTATGATAAGACGGATTAGGGAGTTGCTGGATGAAGTTAGGCAGGAACAAAACCGCAAGCGTGAATATGAACTTGCACTGATGACCGCTCAAATAAAACCGCATTTTCTGTACAACACTTTAGATACCATTTATGCACTGAATGAGTTGGATCGTAATGATGAGGCTAGAGATACTACGAAGGCGCTGGCAGATTTTTATCGAATGGTGCTGAATAAGGGACGGGAACTCATTATTTTAGAGAAGGAAGCTCAGATTACGGATGATTACCTGACAATTCTGCAAATCCGTTATCCCGATGTGTTCCGCTATGAAGTGGATATCCCTTCAGAGCTTGCGGGTACACCGATTCCGAAACTCTCGCTCCAACCACTTGTCGAGAATTCGATTTACCATGGTCTTAAAAAGAAAGGAACCAAAGGTTTTATCCGTATTTTCGCTTTTAAACAGAACGATAGGGTGATCGTCCGGGTAGAGGACAACGGTGTGGGAATGAACGAAGTTCAAGTTCAGAACATTATGTCCAGACATTTACCGAAAGAAGGAATACGATCAATCGGTACCTACAGTGTTCAGCAACGGCTGAGCCTGTATTTTGGCGAGGAGTACGGGATATCCGTGCAGAGTGTTCTCGGAGAAGGAACCATTGTTGACCTGTCGCTACCAACGCTGCCAAAGGGGAGTGAACACCAAGATGTATAAAGTGATGATTGTTGATGATGAGCCGCTGTTCCGAGACTTTCTGCGAATTAAGATAGACTGGGAAAGTCACGGCTTTCGAGTTTGCTGCGAAGCAAGGAACGGGCGGGAAGCGCTTCAGGAAGCCGAGCGGCATCAGCCGCATCTTGCCCTCGTTGATATCAATATGCCATTTATTGACGGAATTGAATTAGCCCAGAGATTGAAAGTCAAGTTCGAACGAATCGTAATTGTATTCATATCCGGGCATAACGAGTTTGAATATCTACAGAAGGCCGTTCGAACTGGAGTGCAGGATTATTTGCTGAAACCGTTCAATGCCGAAGAAATGCTTTCAATGTTGGAGCGTATTAAGCCGAAATTACCAGTGCTTCCACAGGAGAGCGAAAGCGCAGAGTTAAGGGGACAGGGCGGCGAAGCGTTGCATAGCAGAGCAGGTATGCCTGATTTGGGCCATCTACGCGATGCGGTTGTGCTTGACCTCCGAATGAAAGACAGTGAAACGCTAGAGGAGGTCCGCAAGGCAATCCGTCAGCTTAGTAAATATAACTGGGGAGACGAATACGCAGATGCGATGCTTATGGGAATCGTATCTTTAGCCCTTTCCTTTGCCAGTGAACGAGGCATTCCTTATGACCAGCTATGGGAAAACGGAGGAGACAATTCTCCTTACGAACGGCTGCGGGAGTTAGATTCCTGGGAGGCTGCTGAAGGTTGGATGCTCGCCCTATACCGCAAGCTGATCCAACTGATGGAGAATATGCGTCCGACGAAGGCTTCCAATTTATTTGCGGCAGCGATCAACTATATTGAGGAACATTATGCAGACTCAGAGCTGTCTGCTGAGCAGGTTTCGTGCGGAGTATTCGTCGATCCCAGCTACCTGCGCCGCGTATTTCGCAAGGAGTCTGGCTTTTCCATAGTGGATCATATTACACACATCCGAATGAAGAAGGCTAAGGAGCTTTTGCTGAAAGGAAATCGGAAGCTGTCAGAAATCGCCGAAAGTGTAGGATACAGTGACCCTAATTATTTCAGCAAATGTTTCAAGAAACGCTTTGGTATGACACCCACAGAATATGAACAACTCAAAAAGAGGTAGCATCTGCCTTGTGAGGCAGAACACATCGATTTAAGCCTGGCGGTTTTCCTATATGGAGGGCCGCTGCTCTATTTGTCCCGTTTTTTACTGATAATACCCGTTTTATTCCTTAAAGAAGAAAAGAGGCAGCGGTATACTGTAGTCAAGCAAATGAAAGCGTAATCATCAAAGACTCTTCATGAGGGGGAAAAACAAATGAAAAAAAATCTCAGAATTTGGAGTGCAGCCTTGCTAGTGCTCACCATGTCCGTCGGATTGGTCGCTTGTGGTGAAGACAACTCAGCCTCTTCCAATAACGGATCAGGGGACGGAACGATTAAATTGAAGGTGTATGCGCAGCATTTCGATGACGATACCATAAAGCCGTTCGATTATGCGGTGGAAGAGCTCAAGAAGAAGATGCCAGATGTAGAAATTGAACTAGATCCTGCCGTGCAGGACGGGGGACAGAAGCTTAAAACTTATGCAGCAACGGGCAACATGCCGGATATTTATTTAGCTGATTGGCCTGTCCTGCAAACCTTTGCAAAATCAAAAAATGTCGAGGTGCTGGACAACTATGACACAACTGCCGAATTCAAAAAGAATCTTAACCCAGGTGTGGAATCGCGTTTGGTAGCTCCTGATAATCATGTGTATGCTTATCCCGAGACTGGTATTGAATTCCAAATGATCTATTACAACAAGTCAATTTTTGAGAAGGTAGGAATCAAGACACCACTTAAGACGATTGACCAGATGGCCGATGCAGCTAAGAAGTTGAAAGCTGCTGGTTATGTACCGATGTCAATCTTTGCTAAAGAAAAATGGATTACGACCGCTTTTTATAATGGGCTGGTTACAAGAGAGCAACCACGTGGATTCGGAGCACTTGAGGAGAAGGGTGTAAAAGCATTGCCAGAAGCATTCGTAACAGCGGCACAGCAGATGAAGCAACTGCAAAGAGCCGGATTGTTCGATGCCAACGCCACGAACACCAATTATGATCAGGCATCGTCCCTATTTTATCAGGGCAAAGCTGCCATGTTCGTAAATGGACAATGGGAAATTTACAGCTCCCAGGAAAAGCTGGGCGATCAAGTCGACTGGATGTACTGGCCTGCAAAGGATGAAGCAACCTACGAGAATTCCAAATATTTTATTGACGGCTCAGGTTCTCCACAAGGTTACGCAGTATCAGCGAATAGCAAAAATAAGGAAACAGCCGTAAAGGTAGCGGCATTCCTTGCCTCAAAATCAGCAGAGTACAGATACTCCCAACTTGGAAGTCCAATTGTTCCAGTGAAAGTTGATAAACCAATGGCCTCCAATGTTCCAGCAATGATGCAGCGAGTTGTTAAAGAGTTGTTACCAAATGCGCAGGAATATGCTCAACTTCTGAGTAATACAAAAATTCAGAACACGATTAATGACAATACTCAGAATATGATGGTAGACAACTTTTCAGAAAACGATTTTGTAAACAATCTGAATAACACATTGAATAAAGAAAACTGAGAATTCAGGGAACGGCAACCCTTGGCGGCATAAGGCGCTGGGGGGTGCTGTTCCAAAGATAAGGGGTGGAAGCAAGACATGAATAAATATCTGGGGAACAAATCAGCGCTCGCACTGTTTCTCCTCCCTGCTTTGATACTGTATAGCGTGATACTGATATATCCCGTTCTGCAAACCGTTCTTCGCAGCTTTTATGATTGGGATGGCCTGAGTACGCTGACCTTTTCAGGATTGAATAATTACCGGGAGTTGTTCTCTGATCCTCTACTTGCTACTTCGCTTAAGAACGGATTGATCTTTGCAATTGTACTGGCAGTCTTTCAGATCGGACTGGGAACGATATTGGCACTAATCTGTGCGGACCCACGTACACGCGGGCGGAAAATACTGAAAACCGCTTATTTTATCCCAGTTGTCCTATCGGTAACCGTGGTATGCCAGCTGTGGATTGCAATTTATGATCCAACCAACGGATTAATCAACCGACTGTTTGATCTCTTGAACATTCCGTATCAGCAAAATTGGTTGAGCTCCCCAACAACATCCATTATTGCCATCGCCTTTGTTAATGCTTGGCAGTTTATGGGATACCAATTCTCGTTGTTATATGCGGGTGTTAAGTCAATACCCGAAGACTACTTTGAGGCTGCCACGATTGACGGTTGCAGCAAATGGAAAGCGCATCTGCATGTTACGCTTCCTTTAATGAGAGAAACGTACAAATTTTGCTTCATTATCGCGATAACCTCTGGAATAGGGGCGTTTGTGCAGATGCTGATTATGACAAATGGTGGGCCCGGTACTACAAACTATACACTGACATTCATGATTTATCGCTATGCTTTTATGGAGAGCAACTATGGTTATGCGTGTGCTGTATCCGTGCTACTTGTATTAATCTCGCTATTGGCAACTGTAGTTATCAATAAGCTGTTCGACCGCGGACAAACCGCCTGATAAGGCGTGTATTGAAAAGGAGAACGAAATGAGTAAAACCGCTTTGAGCAAGTTCAGACATGCTGCCCTGCAGATACCACTGTGGTTGTATCTAATTGTTTCGGTCTACCCGTTGTTTTGGATGGTATCCTATTCGTTAAAGAACAACGATGAGATCTTCGTCTCTAACCCATTTGGACTGCCAACGCATTTTCGATACGAAAATTACATCAATGCCTGGACACAATTTAATATTCCCCGTTACTTTCTAAACAGTCTGGTCGTATCAACGATTTCGACTCTGTTTATCCTTTTACTGGCTCTGATGTTTGCCTTTGCAGTGGCTCGTATGAGGTGGAGATTTCGTTCTACCGTTCGGACTTATATGACCATAGGAATGTTTATGCCACTTCAGGTTATCATGATACCGCTGGCGATTCTGGTTCGCGATTTTAATCTAACGAATACGTATGGAGCTCTTATTCTTCCTTATATCGCAATTGGCCTTCCTTTCTCGTCCATGATTTTCTATGGATTCCTTACAGGAATCCCTAAGGAGATTGAAGAGGCAGCATGCATGGATGGAGCTAATATTTATAGACTGTTCCTGAAAATCATTGTACCCCTTGCATTACCTGCAATTGCGACTGTAGCCATTTTTCAGTTTTTGAACAACTGGAATGAATTCACTTTGGCCTATATTCTCATTTCTGATGAAAATATGAAGACATTGCCACTAGGCTTGCTTTTCTTCCAAGGCTCTTATAGTACAGATTGGGGAGCGATGGGTGCTGTTATGACTATTGCCTCCTTACCGATGGTACTCGTCTATCTGTTCTTGAGTGAACAAGTAGAGCGGGCGATGACGGTAGGATCCGCTGTAAAAGGGTAAAAATAGACTTTCAAGCAAACTGCCTGGGTTAAGGATCACCAACAGATCCTCTAACCCAGGCAGTTTGTTCGATAACGACATCAGACAATAAAATCGATATTTTCCACTATAATAGATAATAATATCCCCTTTTTTTGGGTGTTTTTTCTTTATAATGAAGGCGCACCCATAACAATTAAAGGAGCTGATATGTTTTGACTCGTAACCAACGCTTAAGAAAATGGTCCACGATCCTGTTAACGGTGCCTATGCTCACGATGTTCACCTCAGGTGCAATGGCCGAGCAGGATATGAACGGGCATAAGCCTCCGAATTCTGCTGGAAGCGGCGTGTTTTACGAAATTTATATTAATTCTTTTTATGATTCGAATGGGGACGGACATGGTGATTTAAAGGGTATTACACAAAAGCTTGATTACTTAAACGATGGCAATCCCCGTTCGGGCAAGGATTTGCAGGTCAGCGGTCTCTGGCTCATGCCACTGAATCCGTCTCCAAGCTACCATAAATATGATGTAACTGATTACTATCAGGTGGACCCGCAGTACGGGAATCTGAATGATTTCCGCACCTTGACGAAAGAAGCGAAAAGAAAGGGTGTCAAGGTGATCATCGACCTTGTTATCAATCATTCGAGCAGCGAGCACCCTTGGTTCAAGGAGGCCAGCGCCAACCCGCAAAGCAAATACCATGACTATTACGTATGGGCAGATGAGAATACAAATCTGGATGAGAAGGGATCATGGGGCCAGCAGGTATGGCATAAGAATCCGAATGGCGAAGGGTATTTCTACGGTACCTTCTGGTCGGGGATGCCGGATCTGAACTTTGACAATCCCGAAGTCCGCAAGGAAATGATCAAAGTGGGCAAGTATTGGCTACAGCAGGGTGCAGACGGATTCCGGCTTGATGCGGCGATGCATATTTTTAAAGGGCAAACGAAGGATGGCGCAGATAAAAACATTGCGTGGTGGAATGAGTTCCGTTCCGAGATGGAAAAGATAAATCCAAATGTATATCTGGCAGGAGAAGTATGGGATAAACCGGAGACAATAGCTCCTTATTACGAATCGCTCCACTCTCTGTTTAATTTTGATCTGGGCGGAACGATTTTGAACTCCGTGAAAAGCGGCCAGGATCAGGGTATCGCAACATTCGCAGAGAAAACGCTAAAGCTGTACAAATCATACAATAGGGCGGCACTCGATGCTCCGTTCCTAAGCAATCATGACCAGACCCGTGTTATGAGCGAGCTGGGCGGGGATGTGCGAAAAGCCAAACTGGCTGCATCCATTCTTTTGACGCTGCCGGGTCAGCCATTTCTCTATTACGGGGAGGAGATCGGCATGAAGGGAGAGAAGCCCGATGAGTTTCTTCGGGAGCCTATGCGCTGGTACAAGGGAGAAGGTCTCGGTCAAACGAAGTGGGAGGAGCCCAAATACAACAAAGGCGAAGTATCGGTGGAAGCGCAGTTGCGGGACAATGATTCCCTGCTGGCAAGCTACCGTACGCTTATCCGCCTGAGGGAAGAACATGAGGCTCTTCGCAGCGACAATCTAGAACCGTTCCAAGCAGGTTCTGCCAACGTGGCGGCATACAAACGTTCCTCAGGCAAAGAAACATTGTATATATATCATAACCTGTCAGGAGAGTCGGTTACTCTCCAGATGAAAGATCGGGATAAGCAGAAGAGGAAAGTAGTCTTCTCCAGCTCAAAGGATGTGAAAGTAAAGAAAGATACGGTGAAGATTCCCGCCTACAGCTCTTTGATTACCAAAGAAGATAGAAAGAGCTGAGCTACGCAAACTTACAGCCACAATAAGGATGGACATTTATTGGTAAACCCATGTGGGGGTGTGAAAAACACCCCTCGTAAGGAGGAAGCAACATTCTAAAAACGAATTACAGATTCATGATTTCAAATTAAAGTCTTCGGGAAACATTTTCGAACTGCCATAATATCTTTGAAGGATCAAGAGTCATATGAGGAAGCTTGTGAAAAGCAAAATTTGCAGCAAGGATGGCCGGTTCCATGCGAGACAACTTAATAAATATGCTTCAAGAAATAGGATTGCATGACTTTTTGAAAGTGTCGCATGTACGTAAATTGTTTGATTCAGATGGCTCGTTGTTACATACAACTTCCTTAACCACCTAGATCATAATATCCCCTTTTTTTGGGGGAAGATTTGCTTTATAATGAAAGCGTATGCAGGGTAACATCTTACGGATGACCTGCTTGGCAATAACCGATTTACAATTGAATTCGATCCGTGAGCAACCGTTTGATAGGTGGTGGCTCAATTTAGGAGTGGAAGGAAAATGAAAATGGACAATCGGAAATACAATGTAGTTATTATTGGTTATGGAGGTATGGGAAGCTACCATGTTCAATTAATTGAACCTATTGAGCAGCTTGCCATTGGCGGTGTATATGATATTGTTGATTATCGGATGGAATTGGCTGCAGCAGCCGGCTATAAAACATATGCCAGTCTAGAGGCTGTTCTCGGCGATCAGGATGTAGATATTGTATTAATAGCAACGCCTAATGACGTTCATAAAGAAATCGCGATCCAAGCACTGCAAGCTGGCAAACATGTCATTTGTGAAAAGCCAGTTACGATAACAAGCGCAGATTTCTTAGATATTGTCGAGGTGGCCAAGCAAGAAAATCGTCTGTTTACAGTACATCAGAATCGCAGATGGGATGAAGACTTCCGGATTGTCAAAGATATAATCAGTAAGAAGACCGTTGGCGATCTTTTCCACCTGGAATCGCGGGTTCAGGGAGCTAACGGCATTCCAGGAGACTGGCGGCAATTAAAGGCGTATGGTGGAGGAATGCTGTTGGATTGGGGAGTGCATCTGTTGGACCAGCTTCTTCAGATTACGGACAGCCAAATCGAAAGCGTGACTGCTACCTTAAGTTATATTCTGGGGACAGAAGTGGATGACGGCTTTACCAGCTTGATTGAGTTCAAGGACGGTCTTACAGCGGTCATTGAAGTAGGTACAACGAATTACGTAAAGTTGCCGCGTTGGTATATTAAAGGAAATGAAGGAACCGCAGTGATCAAGGATTGGGATTTGAGCGGAGAGATTGTCACCCGAAATCCAGATGTCGCTCACGTGGAACCCAAACCGATTCAAGCAGGTCAAGGGTTAACGAAAACGATGGCACCGCCATCTGAGGAATCCACCCTTAAGTTCCCGATTGAGAAAATACCTGCTGCAGCAGAAAGCTTTTACGAAAATTTTGTCTCCACCATCGAAGGAAAAGCCGAGCTTGCGATCAAAAGCGAAGAAGTGCACCGTGTACTGGTGCTGATCGAAACCATTTTTGAGGCAGCAGCGACCAAAAGCGTGATTCGAAGATCGATTTGAAAGAAACGCAGAGTCTCTCACAGATTCTGGAATGAAATAATTTGAGAGCATGGGCAGGCGGATATGGCTCGTGAAAGAACCCCCTTTATCCTCATAATGAGGACAAAGGGGGTTCTTGTTTAATCTACCCTGAATATAGCCAGCAGAAATTTTAGTCTGTTTTACACTTCAACAGTTTCGGGTCTTTTCACTTGGAGAGGAGGTGGAATTAACCATCCTTTTTCTTTAGACATTTGAAGAATCCTAACTCCTAAAGCAGTTTTAGTAAGATGATACTTTGCAAACAAGGCTCCTATATCCTCTCTGATGGATTGACCCATCACTTGACTACAAGCCACCAATCCCAATGATGTATCAGACGCAATTTTAGCGGCGATCTCCGGGTCAGTAAACCGCGCACCTACAGGAATATCTTCAAGTTTCACTGGAGGTCTTTCTGGTAAGGTTGGCGCTGGGGCAATCCCATTGTCAGTAAGGAGCTTATCACACTCCTTAATTTCAAGTCTTGCTTGATCAATGAGTGCATCCAATATTTTTTTCAAATCCTTATCTCCTGCATGATTCAGGAATGCTTGGTAGAAAGACAGAGTTCCTTTCGCGGCCAATGAATATTGCCAAACACCGGAAATTTCGCCATAATGCATAGGTTCATTTTTTGGATTCCCACTTAATATTCCCATTATAACCGCTCCTTTAATATTTTTTACATCAATCTTATAGTTCCAATTAATGATTAAAAGTATCCACATAAATTTGTAAATCACAATGGAATAAGGAACGGTTTTTTGGAGAAATTATATGCATCACACTTTTAGGGAGGATTCCTGTTTATGAAAAAACAAATAGTCACAGCTGTAACTTCCATATGCTTATTTGCAGCTTTAGCCACCCCTTCTTTAGCACAAAGTGCAAATGTAAATGCAGCCAATGACCCAGCTCAAAACCCTTATCAAAGTAACAATCCAACTTATAACGCTAACAGTGTACGAGCAAACGCCGTAGATAATGACAACGACATGGATTGGGGTTGGCTTGGCTTGCTTGGTTTGATAGGACTGGCTGGAATGCGTAGAAAAGTATCTGACCATAAATAATTTGTAAATTAAAATCAATTTCAAAACAAAACACCTTCAGAAGATGCATTCCTAAGCATGGAAGCTGATTTGAAAGGTGTTTTTGTGTTGTTTTGACCATTTCGAGTAACCCTGATAGAATTAATTATTCCCTATGGTGACTCCTATAATGTGTGTAATTTATACTTCAGAATAGAACGGATGAGTCGAAATGCATAACAACAATACTATCGAACTTTTAAATATTTGGCTGTCCCTTACTAAACTCCAATCGAACATAAACGATGAATTGGAACGTGCACTTCAAGAAAACTATAGTTTATCCTTAAATGAATTTTTGGTTCTGTATTTCTTATCTCAAACTGAGGAAAAGAAATTGAGATTGCAGCATTTACAAGAGATGGTTGGGTTAAGCCAAAGTGCTTTATCTAGACTGGTAGTCAGAATGGAAGCAAAAAGCTGCGGAGCTTTGCAAAGACATATATGTGAAGATGATCGTCGGGGAATCTATACAAGCATGACCGATTTTGGTGAAAAGAAATTTGATAGAGCGCTCGAAACCTTCAACCAGATTCTGGAGTCAGTCCTTTCAAAAGATGAGTTGAAGCAAAAATTACAATCACTTATTGAAAAAATATAATCCTTTCATATAAATTAAAACTTAATACGAAAGTTAATGCTTGAATAGAGCAAGATTTAATCCTAGGTCTAGAGAATATAATCTCTGGGCCTTTATTACGTAAACGCATAGTTTAAACGATAGTTGACAAATAAAAAATGCATGCTGTATTATATGCATGTGCATGCATTTAGTATAGTGTTCACTATAAAACCTAGAAAGGGGTCTTTCTTAATGAAAGATTTATTTAGTGCTTATAAATTTAAAGGCTTGGAATTAAAGAACCGGGTTGTCATGCCTCCAATGTGTCAATACTCTGTTGAAAAGAAAGATGGTATAGCTACCGATTGGCATTTCATGCACTACGTAAGTCGTGCAATTGGTGGAACTGGATTTATTATAATTGAAATGACCGATGTAGAACCGGATGGACGGATTTCTGATTTCGACCTGGGATTGTGGTCTGATGAGCAAATTCCTGCATTGAAAAGAATTGTAGATGCCTGCCATAGTTATGGAGCAAAAGTAGGTATCCAAATTGCTCATGCTGGACGTAAAGCAGAAGATGCTGAGGTGCCTGTTGCTCCGTCCGCTATTCCATTTGATGAGAAATCTAAATTACCTAGAGCTCTTTCAACACAAGAAGTTAAAGAAATGGTGGAGAAGTTCCGCGGTGCTGTAGCACGTGCTGTGAAGGCCGGAGTTGATGCCATTGAATTACATGGAGCTCACGGATACTTAATCCATCAATTTCACTCTCCTCTTACCAACCAAAGAGATGATGAATACGGGAAAGACCTTACAAAGTTTGGTCGGGAAATTATTCAGGCAGCCAAGGCAGAGATGCCGGAAGACATGCCGCTTATCATGCGCATTTCCGCTAAAGAATACGTAGAAGGAGGATACGACATTCAAGAAAGCATTTCTTTTGCCAAAGAATATCAACAAGCAGGAGTAGATATTTTTGATATTTCTTCAGGCGGGGAAGGACCTATCGCTGCGTGGGGTAGACCAGGCAGTCACGCAGCATACCAAGTGACACTTGCTCGAGAAATCAGACAAGCACTCGAAGTTCCAGTCATTGCAGTCGGAAGACTCGATGATCCGATCCTGGCAAACGCTGTAGTAGGAAATGAGGACGCAGATCTTGTGGCTGTCGGGAGAGGAATGTTAAGAAACCCTTATTGGGCTCTTGAGGCTGCAACAAACTTGAAAAAAGAAACAACGATCCCGAAACAGTATACTACAGGTTTTTAGATACAGTTTCTGCTGGTAGAAATATAGGAAACTGCAATTATCGAAGTGAAAATGACTCAAAAGCAACCGACATATCGGTTGCTTTTTTATTTATTTTGATCAAACATTTAGTAAGCATATGTTAACAAAATTCACTATACTGGAATGGTTATAGAGTTTGAATAATGTAAGTAAATAAAGGAGGTCTATATGTATGAAGAAGACTCATACCTCTGACCATATTAAAATTCCGCCAGGATTTTGGACGGGATTACACGAATTGGGAATTTCTGCTCACGACGTAGCTCATAAAGCACGGCTGCCGCTTAACATTATGACAGAACCAGTAGTCACCCCAGCCCAATATTTCGCGATCTGGCAGGCTTATTCCGATCTCATTGGTGACACTGCCAAAGGAATCATCAAGCTTGCAACCGTCTTTGAAACAGCGAAGTACCCACCGACCGTCTTAGCGACTTACCACGCTCGTAACTACCGAGACGCTCTAAATCGAATGGCTCGGTACAAACAATTATGTCCCCCTGAAACCTTACGTATCACTGAAGAGGGCGAGCACTGTACAATCGAACTGGAATGGCTGTATACCGAGCAGCCTGGTCCACCGATGCTGATCGGTATTACGCTGGCATGTCTTCTAGAGCTTGGGCGCCGGGGCACTGGTCAACCTTTGACGGCACAGCTTGTGGAATTTTCGCAATCAATGGGCGATGTACAAGCTCTTGAAGCTTACTTCGGTTGCCGTATCCGGATTGATGCAAAATGTAATCGAATGACGCTACATCGAAGAGATCTGGACCTCCTTTTTGTTTCGTACAACGAAGAATTGCTGGAGATTCTTACTCCCGTCCTAGACCGATCTCTGGCTGAACAGCAACGCAACTGCTCCATTACCGAAATGGTCAAATGGATTATAAAACGGAGCCTCACAGGAGGACGCCCTGATATTGAGGCTATCGCGAAGGAACTCAACATGAGCGATCGCACGTTGCAGCGCCGGCTCACTGACCAAAACACGAACTTTAAGCATCTGCTGACACAAGCTAGACATGAGCAGGCACGAAAGTACTTGGCAGACCCATCGCTTGATATTAAAGAAGTGGCTTTCTTGATTGGATATGAAGACCAGAACTCGTTCTATCGGGCTTTCCGCCTTTGGGAAGGTGACACTCCTTTAAATTGGCGTACTAAACATTTAGCTGCAAACTCAATATCAGAAGGACAGCTCGGAAGACCGTCTATTCATTAATAGATTCCAGACTAGCCAATTGTTCAGAGAGCTAGTTTTATTGAGTTTTATCAATTGGCGTGTGAAACAAGAATTTTGGCGCAATATGCTAGTTACTGAACAATCCAGGCAAGGTAATATAATCAGGACTCTTTAAAAGGCTGATCTTAACATAGTTTGGAAGTAGAGAAAAAGGAGAAATGTATGATGGATATGGGTTTAAACAATAAAACTGCTTTAATTACAGGATCAACGAAAGGTATAGGTAAAGCAATAGCGATTGAACTTGCCAAAGAAGGTGTGAATGTACTTATTAATGGACGGAATTATGATGAGGTAGAACAAACAGTAAATAAAATAAAGTCAAAGTTCCCAACTACCTCTCCCCAAAATGCTACGGCCGATATTGTGGATAAAGAGCAAAGAAAAGCATTATTTGAAAAATACCCCGAAGTTGATATTTTGGTTAACAATATGGGTATTTACGAAATTATGCAGTATGAGGACGTTGACGATGAAGTGTGGGAAAAATACTTCCGTACTAATGTCCTTGCTGCAAATGGATTAGCTAAATTTTACTTATCTAAAATGTTGAAAAACGATTATGGACGCATTGTTTTCATTGCGAGTGAAGAAGCAATTATGCCTTCAGGACAAATGCCTCAATATTGTATGACCAAATCCATGCTGCTATCATTGTCAAAAAGCTTGTCTAAATTAACAAGAAGTACAGAAGTTACCGTTAATACAATCATGCCAGGACCAACACTTTCTGAAAATGTACATCAAATCATTGAGGGGATTTACGCCAATGAAAATATGACTTTTTCAGAAAAAGAGAAACAATTTATGGCCGCAAACCTGCCTCAATCCGAAATACAGCGATTTATTAGACCTATTGAAATTGGTAGATTAGCCGCATTTGTATGTAGCCCATATGCGTCTGCATTTAAGGGTTCTCCAATCCGTATGGATGGGGGAATGGTGCCAACTATTTTTTAATATTTTTACTGCGAACAGGGCTTCGCTGCGTTTTACCGTAATGCATCAAGCACATCATCGAGCGCAAATACTGTCCTGATGAGACAAGCTAATTTACCTTTGCATAAAGGGATTTGAAAGCTGGATTAGGGCTGTGAACTGGAATTATTGTCACCTACCAATCGCTACCAAAAACAGCCGATTGCTCGGCTGTTTTTTAACTAAATTCCTTTCTCTTTCGTTGAAAAATTAACGTTAAATAAAGAGTAGAGGGGTTTATTTGAAGAAACGGTGAACCTATGACTCTCGCAATTGTCCTGAATCCAGGCGTCGCCGACTCATGAATACCAAAGTCAATGCAATTACCGTAAGGACAATCCCAAGCACTTGAAATCCCTCGAAGCTGAACTTACCTCCCATTACGATACCTATCAACAATGAAGAGAAAATGGTTCCCAGATATCTTGATGTATTAAATAATCCGGATGCTACACCGATTATTTCTTTTGGAGAACTTTGGAACAAGGCTGCTTGCATACCTACATTGTTCAGTCCGTTGCTAATACCGAATGCAGCCAAAGCCAAACACACGCTGATCACCGGAGAAGTTGGATTTAATGTTACAAGCCACACAGATCCCAATGTCATCAGGATTGCCGATACCAGTAATGCCGGTCTGGGTCCTGATTTATCAATCCATCGTCCTGCTATTGGAGAAGCAGCTAGCGAGCACAAGCCTAAGCTTAGCATGAGAATCCCTGTTTGGAACTCGCTTACATGCCTTACCACTTGCAAGTAGGACGGAAGCCCGAAAAAAAGCGAGTAATAGAGTACGTTAACGAACATGAATTCGACATTAACCCAAGTCAACGCAGGATATTTGGCAAACGTGCGTAAAGGAATAAAGGGTGACGTCGCTTTTAACTCATATCGTACGAATGCCCCCAGCGCAACGAGGCCTATTAACCCGACAATAACGTTTTCTAACGAGATATGCCCAGATGATTTTGCCGAGAGTAATCCGACGAGCAGGGCAACCAGCCCTAATGTGAAGAGTAGGATCCCTCTTGCATCAATTAAATCAAACCATTTACGAAAGGACATGTTGCGTGCAACAGATGTTGGCGATTCGTCCTTAGGAATAGTCCTCCAAGCCAATAGAAAGCTGGCTACCACAAACGGAATATTGATGAAAAAGATGGCAGGCCAATTCCACCAATGAACCAAAACCCCGCCAATAAAGGGTCCAATTGCTGCTGCTCCTGATAGGAAAATGGACAAAACAGACAGCGCAGTCGCTTGTTTCTCTGTAATATGAATTCGAACAATGGCCATTCCAACCCCAACCATCATACTTGTTCCGATGGATTGTACAATGCGGAACACGATGAGCCATCCAAAGGTTGGTGACAACGGAGCTAATAATGATGCAATGAAGGCTACAACAAGTCCAATAAGAAACATCTTCCTACGGCCGAATAAATCGCTGGCCTTTCCCATGATAGGTTGAGCTATGCTACTTGCAATGTAGAAAGAAAAAATAATCCAGGAAACACCTGTAAAGTCAAGTTGGAACACATTTTGCAGACTTGGAATTGCAACAGAAACCATCGAAGAATTTAATGGGTTCAATAATATCCCTAGACCAACTGAAATCATTAACCACCAGCTGCGAACACTCATTTCTGGCCCCCCCATAGCGAATTAATGTCATCGTACTTGAAATCGATTATTTATTCCAATGCATTTAATGATATAATCTCATTGATTTGAGGGAATGAATGGGGGATGCGAAATGGAACTTCTTCAACTGCAATATTTTCTCACGGTAGCTCGTTTGGAACATGTAACCGAAGCTGCACGAAGTCTGCACGTTACTCAATCGTCGCTCAGCAAAACGATTCAACGCTTGGAGGAAGATTTGGGAGTCCCTTTATTCGATCGAACAGGGAGGAAACTGCGATTGAATGAGTTCGGAAGCAGATTCCTTTACCGTGCAGAAAGGGCTTTATTTGAATTAGAACAGGGGAAGCAGGAGCTTAGCGACTTATCCAGCCCAGAACACGGAACTCTCGAATTGGCAGTGACCACCGCAAGCACATTACCAGGTATTCTTCGAGAGTTTCGGAGAAAACGACCCTACATTCAATTTCATGTACAAATGCTGACCACACAGGAAATGGTTACACTTCTTCATAGAGGAGAAGTTGATTTTTGCTTGTCTTCACCTCCTGTTGAAGGCGATGACATCGAATGTAAAATCGTATGTATCGACCCCATTCTTGTAGCTGTTCCAAAGGGGCATCGGCTTGCGGATCGAAATAGCGTATCCTTGACAGAGCTAAGGGAAGAATGGTTTGTCGGCGTAAAAAGAGGCTATGGTACTCGTGATTTAGTGGACTCTGTATGCATGTCGGAAGGATTTGTGCCTAACTATGTGTATGAGGGGGATGAACCTGCAAGGCTTAGTACTCTTGTGGAAGCCGAAATTGGGATAGCTTTCATACCGAGCACGGCACAAAATTCGCAGGAACATCTCAAATATCTCCAGGTAGAGAATCACGAATTGATACGTGAGATTGCTTTATTATGGAACAGGAATCGGTATATTTCGCGGGCTGCTCAGGAATTTCGCGAGATAGTAGTAGAATATTTTGCGACGAATTCCAAATAGACAACTTAACTCCATATATGTTTTTGATGATCTACCATTGAAAATAAATAAGTAGGAGATTGCGTTAATAAGATAGCGCAGAGGCTAAACATTGTTATCCAACGAGCAGGAACTAACCGTTTTTGCTTTACCTTGTCATGAAATGATTATCGTCAAAAATAACAGGTGATATTTTTATTATTTTAATGATAATATGGTTAGGTAATTGCAATTAAACAGATTTTTACTTTTATTTTGTGGAGGCGTTAGAATGAAGTACATAGTGAAAAGAAGGGCACAAATTAAAGGGGATAACGCATCACTGGCCCTATAAACTGCGTAATCCCTGGCATTTTTAAGGGGTTTGCATAATGGAAAAATCGATTGAGAAACGTATTCCTAAATCTTTGATTTGGCTGTGCGTGCTTGCATTTTTCAGCGTATTGAATGAGACGGTGTTCAACGTATCGTTGCCCGACATTGCCGCTCAATTTGGGATTAAGCCATCCGCTGCAAATTATGTTAATTCCAGCTTCATTCTTTCTTTTGCCGTAGGAACGGCCGTTTACGGAAAAATATCGGACATTTACGGCGTAAAAAAACTGGTTCTCATCAGCATGATGATATATAGCGGGGGATCGCTAATTGGCTTGCTTTTTCATGCCTGGTTTCCGATTTTGCTTGTCGCACGATTTATCCAAGGAGCGGGTGCTTCTGCCGTCCCCGGACTGATTATGGTCATCGTTACCAAAAGTATCGAAAAGCAGCATCAAGGAAAAGCTTTTGGAATGATTGGATCGACCGTTGCTCTGGGAGAAGGTTTTGGTCCTATACTTGGAGGCTGGATCGCGGACTATGTACATTGGTCCTATCTGTTTTTTCTGCCAATGATGACGCTAGTCACACTACCTTTTTTCTTACGGACGCTGCCTGACGAACCTATGAAAAAAGGTGGGCTTGATGTTCTGGGAGGCCTGCTCTTTGTTCTTGGAATTGTTTCGTTCACTTTATTTACGACACATTACGAGTGGTGGTATTTGACCAACAGTGTCATTCTTTTCATAGGATTTGTGCTGAGAATTCGAAGAGCTAAGGAACCTTTCGTAGAACCAGCTTTATTCAAGAGGAGAAGGTTTATTGTCGGCGTATTTGTAGGGGGAATACTTCTAGGGACCGTTGCAGGATTTATGTCTATGATCCCTTACATGATGAGAGAAGTACACCAGATGTCGACAAGCCTTATCGGAGGCGGTGTTCTGTTTCCAGGAACGCTTAGCGTGATTCTTTTTGGGATCGTTGGCGGTTCTTTGGTCGATAGGCAGGGAGCTCGTTTTGTCATGGTTGCAGGGTTATTGCTTCTCGTGATGGGGCTTTTCATCGTTTCACTTTTTGCCGATCGTAGTCTCTGGATCATTTCAGGAGCATTGGTTTTGATTTTTGGTGGACTATCCTTTGTCAAAACGGTCATCTCAACCATTGTGGCAGGCTCGCTAAGTGCTGACGAATCAGGCTCAGGTATGGGGTTTTTGAATTTTTCCTGCTTTTTGGCGGAAGGGATTGGTATCGCAATTGTAGGCGGGCTGCTTACACAGCTTAGGTGCAACTTTCCTATTCTCCCGATCGTTACTGACGTTGCAGCGTATTTGTACAGCAATTTGACGTTACTACTTCTAGCTGTAGTAATTACAGGCGGTGTCATTTTTATGATCGTATTTAAGGGGGAAAAGGCTTCCTTGGATCATTAATAGAAAATAATAATTTTTATAGAGCTGACATTGATACGTAATGATGTCAGCTTTTTTGTACAAAAAACTAAACTTTTTAAAGGGTGCATACATTGATTATTTGGACATCAACTAGATGTTTTTTCGGTATTACTGAACGTTTCCTATGAGGCTGAGCATCGCGTATAATATATAGTAAATTGTTATGTACCGAGTGTGAGATTCGTTTATTTTGGTTTGGGGTGAGTGTAGTGGCATCTATTCATGAGGTGGCGAAACAAGCAGGGGTATCGGTGGCAACGGTATCCAAAGTGATTAATAATTATTCTGATGTCAGCAGCAAAACGAGGAATAAGGTGAACAAGGCGATTGAATTGCTGAACTACCAGCCGAATGTGGTTGCCCGAAGCCTCGTGAAAAAGCGTTCCTGGACGGTCGGGATGTTCCTGCTGGATTTCTTCACGAATCCTTTTATTTCGGAGCTTCTTGATGGGTTAAGAAAGTCTCTTGAAGATAGCGGTTATGACCTGCTCTTTCTATCACCGAATCTTAGCAATCCCGATTATACCTTCACTAAGCATTGCATCAGCCGCAATGTAGATGGAGTTGTCATGTTTGGTGTCGATCGAACTAATCAAAATTTTTTGGACTTACTTCAGGCTGAGATGCCGACGATGATGATCGATATCGATCTGCTGGGACCTAGAACCGGATATGTAACAGCCGACAATTGCAGAGGTGCTTACTTAGGTGTTCAGCATTTGGTGGAACTCGGACATAAACGCATCGCTTTTATTTCAGGGGATTTGGGATGTCTGGTTGGTCAAACGAGATTTTCCGGGTATCAGGAGGGGCTGCGCTCGAACGATCTTCCTTACTACGACCAATATGTGGAGGTAGAGAAATACAGCATTGAAGGTGGATATAAGGCGATGAAGCGCCTGCTACAGCTTCCGGAAGCACCGTCCGGCGTAATCTGCTCTTCAGACTATATGGCGACCGGTGCGATCGAAGCAATTCGCGAAATCGGAATGCGAGTACCTGATCATATTTCCGTTGTTGGGTTTGACAACACATTCTATGCGGAACTGTCCATGCCCAAGCTTACAACAATCAATCAGAACATTACGCTAATGGGAATGAAAGCAGGAGAGCATCTCATCCGAATGATTGAGAATCCCGATTATTCACCGCCAACGGAGATTGTCCCGGCAAATCTGGTTGTACGAGACTCGACAGGAGAGTATAAGGAATAGTTTTTTAAGAATTGACAAACACAAAAACAAATTGTATTTTAATTATGGTGTAAGCGCTTAATATAAGGTCCCTTGAATCACTTCTGCTCGTTCTTGTTTCATTCCCGAGTTATGGACAAAAGGGAAGGTCTCATATTGCGTCAGAGGGGAGGAAACTGGAATAGATATGATTTTAAAAGAAGGTGGTGATCCGGAAGACGTAGGGCGATATGTTGTTAACCTGAGGAAAGCGTGAAGATGTTAATGGTTGAATCTAATTGAGTCTATTGGAACAGGAGGTTTCACTAACATTTTTATTTCATTTTCGAAAACGTTTTCGCCAACAAGTTTGAATGCTGTCACTGTTCTTGAATCCGGCCGATATGCAGATGAATATCGGGGCTACTTGCCGAAATTTTTCGCGTAATCATGCCATATTAAAGGGAGAAGAGAATTATGAAAATGTCGTTCAATTCATTCACTAAGCCATTAATCATGATCCTACTGTTCAGTTTATTAACGCTACTTTTTCAAGCGGCCATACCTGCAACGCCCGCTTCTGCAGCTGCCTGCGCAAACCCTGTAAGTTATTTCGGTGAAATGAAAGCAAGTGGAAACAAGATTAACGGCTCCAAAACGAATCGGCCTATGATGGTCAAAGGGTCGAGCTTCTTCTGGAGCAACTGGTCCGGTCCATTTTGGAATACCGCCACGGTGAATCGGATGGTGGATGAATTCCAAGTAGAGATCGTAAGAGCGGCATATGGCGTGGACCCCAGCGGAAATCCGTATAACACGGCCGATGAATCCAAAGTTCGTGACGTGGTCAATGCGGCAATTGCTAAGGGGATCTATGTTATTATCGATTGGCACTCACATGACGCGCACAACAACGTCAACGCCGCTAAAAGTTTCTTCAGCCGCATGGCGCAGGAATACGGAAGCTATGATAACGTCATTTTCGAGATCTATAACGAACCTACGCAAGTCTCGTGGGGGACAATCAAAAGTTACGCTGAGCAAGTTATTCCAGCCATTCGTCAACATTCTGACAATCTGATTGTCGTTGGTACGCCATTCTGGTCTCAGAATGTAGACCAGGCAGCGAACGATCCCATTACATCCTCTAGTAATATCGCCTATACATTGCACTTTTACGCTGGAACTCATTTTCAGTCGCTCCGGGACAAAGCCAACTACGCAATGAGTAAGGGCATCCCGCTATTTGTTACCGAGATGGGCTTTGTTAACGCGGACGGCGACGGCGGCATTAATTACGATTCCACGAACCAATGGCTTGACTGGATGAACCAGAATAACCTGTCATGGGCCAACTGGGCGATTAATGACAAGACAGAAGGCGCCAGTATTTTCAATACGAACGGGAGTCTCACAGCAGGAGGTAACTATCTGAAAAGCATTCTAGCCGGGCACGCTCCGTATGCCGAGTGGAGGCAGAATGCGGCTTGCGGTGGCAGTAGCACAAACACATTATATGACTTCGAGGGTAGTACGCAGGGCTGGACCGGTTCGAATATATCCGATGGTCCATGGAGCGTAAACGAGTGGTCATCCAAGGGCAGTAATTCTCTTAAAGCAGATATTATCATGTCTGCTAATTCCCAGCACTACCTGCTTCTCTCACAAAGCCGCAACCTTAGTGGTAAGGCAACGCTAAGCGCGACCGTCAAACATGCATCTTGGGACTCTACAGGTGACGGACTCAATGCCAAGATTTATGCCAAGACAGGATCAGGTTGGGCTTGGTATGCTGGCAAAGCTGTCAAGATTAATTCTTCTGGAGGTACGACGCTGTCGTTCAACCTTGCATCTGTACCCAATCTTGACGATGTTAGGGAAATCGGCATACAATTTCTTGCCTCGGCGAACAGCAGCGGTAAGTCAGCCGTTTACGTTGACAACGTGACACTTCAATAATACATTCCTAACCTTTCCTGCTAAGGAACTTCATCGCTATATTGTGGGTTTGCCTTTTCGACCAAGTTATTTGCGAATAGTGGAGAAATGATGCTAGTGATAGCTGATTGATCCATAAAACTGTGTCAAATTAAAGAGGCAAGAGGAAAGAGGAAAGAGGAAAGAGGAAAGACGCAAGATAAAGCTCTTGTCCAAACCAAGTGACAAGAGCTTTATTTCATTACCGATTGTGTCAATAATATGATCTCATTACTCATGGTCTTCATGAAGTACCTGTATTTTGTAGTTGGGAAATATAAGGCTTACAAAAGCTGGTACATATACCGAATTACAAACCAAACACCTCAGTAATTAAAGAGAATCAATAAGCCTCCTTTTAAGTACAACCTTATCTTAGTCTTCGGACTGGAGGAAGGTTGTTTTTCTTTGTTATAAAATAGGCATCATTTGTTGTGTCACACAATTATTCCCTAACTAATCATTCACATTATGATATCGCGGATTTACGAGAGAAGACAGGGACTATGATGAATAAAGCAAAATTCTCATTATTGAAGATTTAGTAGCTGTCCTATTATCAAATAACATTATGACATGTACTTTTATCACAGTGACATTCCAATACATAAGAATTGTTAGATATACTTGAGCTGCCTAAGGTTAGGTCCTCAACTTTATGACATGTCTTGAGGGAGGCGTAA
This sequence comes from Paenibacillus sp. T2-29, assembly GCF_052921365.1. Lineage (NCBI taxonomy): Bacteria > Bacillati > Bacillota > Bacilli > Caryophanales > Paenibacillaceae > Paenibacillus > Paenibacillus sp. T2-29. The sequence continues at coordinate 29,301 of NZ_JBREVE010000016.1, forward strand.
AATGAGAAATAAGAAATAAGAAATAAGAAGAGGGCACGTCAGAGGCCAGTATTTTGCTAGGAATGAGAAAGGATGAAATCAGGTGACTTATATTGCACAAGAGAATCGATACGAACAAATGAAATATCGGCGGATTGGACGGAGCGGTGTCAGGCTCCCGGCCATTTCGCTCGGCTTGTGGCAAAATTTCGGCGGGGACAAACCGTTTGAGGATAGTCGTGTAATGATATTACGTGCCTTTGATCTTGGTGTCTCGCACTTTGATTTGGCAAACAATTACGGACCACCTCCCGGATCGGCCGAGGAAACCTTTGGACACGTTTTAAAAAAGGACCTCGCACCTTATCGGGATGAGTTGTTTATTTCAACAAAAGCTGGCTACTATATGTGGCCTGGCCCGTACGGTGAGTGGGGATCGAGAAAAAACCTGCTTGCAAGCCTGGATCGCAGCCTTCAGCGAATGGGACTCGACTATGTCGATGTCTTTTACCATCATCGTCCCGATGGTGATACCCCCTTAGAGGAATCGATGGGAGCGCTTGCTCATGCTGTGAAATCAGGCAAAGCACTGTACGTCGGTTTATCCAATTACGGACTGGAGGAGACGAAGCAAGCAGCTGTGATCCTTAAAAACCTTGGTACACCGCTGCTCCTCCACCAGCCTATGTATTCAATGCTGAACCGATGGGTTGAGAACGGATTGCAGGACGTGCTGACTGAAGTGGGAGCCGGCACAGTGGCTTTCTGCCCGCTTGGTCGCGGGCAGTTGACGGGAAAATACATCGATAAGCTGGAAACTGAATTTAAAACAGGCCTGCGCACGTTGAAACCAGAGGCCATATCTCAGGAGCGGATTAACAAATTCCGTGCGCTGGAGGCGATCGCGAAGCGCCGCGGTCAAACGTTGCCGCAAATGGCGTTGACATGGGCGCTGCGCGAAAACGGCGTGGATTCGGTGTTAATCGGTGCAAGCCGTGTAGGTCAAATTGAGGAAAATGTGCTAGCAGTACACGCAGATCCGCTATCGGCAGCGGATCTTCAAGAGATCGACCAAGTTATGCATAATATCGGGGATGTCCCCTGGTAATGTCATGGCAACAACACGATTCATTAAACGAACAAATCAGTCGAGACTTGAAAGACCCATTGAGCTGTCTCTTTTAAGCCTTGCGCGAAAGTGTGATGGAGAAAGTCCCTTCACTTTTTTAAACATTTTGGAGAACAGTAGCGGGTCGCTATAACCAACAGAATAGGAGACTTCCGTGATGGACAGCTGCGAATTGTCCAGCAGATCGCCTGCTTTGTCCATCCGGAGGTTCAACAGGTATTGTTGTGGGGAAACATTAAGAATTTCCTTGAAAAGGACGGACAGATAGACACGATCAATCCCAACTATGTGTGCGACCTCGGAAATGGAAACTCTTTGGTTATAGTTCATTCGAATAAACTCGACCGCTTTACGAATGTAGGCGTCTTTGGGCCGTACCTCGGGCAGTAGTTGACTCGTAGCGACCAACATTTCGATCCAATCGGCGAGTAACCTGAACAAAATGCTCTGTCTTCGTAGTTCACTGGTGCTGTGGTTCACGTCGCAGGCAGAAAATTCATCCAAATAAAAATCAAACCAAAACAATGGGGAGTACCTGAATAAGGGATGAAGGGGAGAAATGTGCGCCTGCTCGAATAGAGGTATAACCCCGTTACCCGAAAAGGCTATCCAAGAATAAATCCAAGGATCAGTTGGGTCCGCTTCCATGTAACAAAGAATGTTGTCGTATACGATAAAGCCTTCGCCTTGCTGAAGATGAAAGGTCTTTCCGTCAATCTGGTAAACGCCTCTACCCGCATGGATAAACATGATTTTGTATTGTCCTTTGATGCCGGGCCCCCAAGAATAGCTGGGTTCACATACTTGTTTGCCGTGATAACAGTAACAAATATCCATCTGGTTGCTTTCCTCCTATAATAGTACATCATGACATATAAGATCCTGAAAGTCACTTGCGAAATGAGTTCACTTATAAGGAGTATAATGCTTGATCAGTTCCTTACGGACTATACGAGTCGTCAAACAGATGAATACGGTGGATCCATTGAAAACCGGATACCAGTTATTGCGAATGGCCAGCTTGATGATCCTGATAAGGCTGCCACAATCATTGGGCAAGGGTTTGCTGACGTAATTGCGTTGGAGAAAGGCGTACTTGCAAATTATGATTGGATAAAGAAGGTTAGAAATGGTGATTCGTTATCTGAGCTGGATCAAAATAAAGTTTTAAGACCGGATGCAACCATTAAGGATTTCGAGATTAGTCAATAAGATGATCATTGCGTAACCAACCATTTGGAGGTACGGATATGATGAGGACGTAGCTGAGATAAAATCGGAAGAACCATCGAAGGATGAAAAGTCCAGAGCGGTGGTTCTTTTTTTCTTTTGTTACCTATGCCATCATTATAGATGGAGGGCGATGAACAATGTTCCAAGATTTTAAGCTCGTTGGTGACCGTCCGGTCGCGATACAAGTAAAAGAATATATTAAACGTTTAATTATAAAAGGGACGTTTCATAAGGATCAGAAGCTACCCTCCACACGAGAAATGAGCAGTGTGCTAAAGGTGAGTCGCAATACAGTTATTGCAGCCTATGAAGGCCTGGAGGACGATGGATTTACGTATACAATACCGAGTAGAGGCAGCTATGTGGCCGCTATGGTGGACCTTTTGGTTGCGGATAACGGAGAGGCTGACGCCTCCTTCGCCTGGCAGATTGATTGGAAGACAAGAATGAGCAAGTACGCTGTATCGGCTGCAGAGCTTGATATGATGAAGCAGGGCATTCGCGCCCCAAGAGGAATCATCTCGTTTACAAGCATCGCACCGGATGAGCAGCTGTTTGATCTGGGAGATGTAAGGCGAGCCTTTATGGATCGGATGGCAATCGAAGGGCAGGTGCTGCTCAACTACGGCTATGCCAAGGGTTACAAACCACTGATCGATTACCTGATGAGATATATGGAGAATAAGGGCGTCGATATAAGCGGCAAGGATCTACTGATTACAAGCGGTTTTACAGAAGGCTTCGATATTGTGCTGTCGGCACTTCGCCCTTCAGCGCGCCGCGGTACAGTAATTTGTGAAAATCCGACCCATCACACAGCGATCAAAAATTTAAAGCTACAAGGCTTTGAGATTACCGGCATTCCAATGGAGCGGGATGGTATTAATGTGGAGCAGCTTGAAGCGGTATTGCAGAAGCAGACAAGTAGCTTCGATCTCGCCTATTTGACTCCTTCCTATCACAATCCTACAGGAATTGTCATGTCGCCGGCAAAGCGCAGCGCTGTAATGAATTTAATGATGCGCTATCAGATTCCGGTGATTGAGGATGGTTTTAATGAGGAGCTGCGCTATTCAGGAGCGCATATTGCGCCATTAATAGCAACAGCAGGGCGAGGGAACGGAGTCATCTATATTGGCAGCTTCTCCAAGGTGCTGTTTCCTGGCTTGCGAGTAGGCTGGGTGCTTGGAGATCGAGCGCTGATTGACACTCTGGAAAGCATTAAGCGTGCGCGCACCATTCATACCTCAACAATCGACCAATCGATATTATATCAATATTTGCTCAATGGAAATTTTGAGAAATATGTAAAAAGAGCACGTATGGAATATAAGCGCAAATACGAGCTTACGAAGGCATGCTGTGATACCCATCTCTCTGAGGCGCAACTATCTGGCGATGGGGGCTTGCATGTGTTTCTTACCTTCCCGGCAGGTGTAAATACGCGCCAGTTGCTTGAAGCATGCATAGATCAAGGCGTTATATATACACCTGGAGACAAGTTTTTTATACAGGAAGGTGAAGGGACGAATACTTTGCGGCTTGGCTTTTCCCGAGTAACGGATGAACAGATCGAGCGGGGTATTCAGATTATAGGCCAACAGGTGCGTAACTTTCATAAGGCATGTGGTCATAAGAACAATCCGTAACTGCACTATGATTTTTTAAGAAAATGGGGTGTCATGATGAAGATTGGCGTTATTATGGGGGGGACTTCCACTGAGCGTGAGGTTTCTCTGCAGACAGGTCAAGAGATGCTGAATCATTTGGATCGCAGCCGCTATGAGGTGGTTCCAATTGTGATCGATCAGCCAGCGGATTTAATCGCACAGGTTCAGCACACAGACATCGATTTTGCGCTGTTAGCGCTGCACGGCCAATATGGCGAGGATGGCACGGTGCAGGGAGCGCTGGAGACACTGGGCATTCCCTATACAGGGAGCGGTGTTCTGGCAAGCAGCCTGTGCATGAATAAGCAGCTGTCCAAGATGCTGCTGAAGTCGGCAGGGGTGCTTACGCCTGCAGGCCTCTGCTGGCAGGGAATGGGCGATTATGATCAGCAAGCGGTAGAGCAGTTGGGTTATCCCGTTATTGTGAAGCCGAATATGGGAGGATCCAGCATCGGCATCCAGCTTGTGCATAATGAGAAGGAGCTTCACTCGGCTATTCAGAAGGCTTGTGCTTTGGATCAGACGATTTTGGTTGAGCCTTTTATTCAAGGGACGGAGCTTACCTGCTCAATTGTGGATGGCGAGGTATTACCGATTATCAGGATTCGCTCTGCCCATTCTGAATGGTTCGACTATAAAGCGAAATATGAGACCAGCGGTGCTGAGGAGAAGGTGATCCAGCTTCCTCCCGTTATTGAGCAGCGTGTGCGCGAGACGGCGCTTGCCAGCTATCGGCTGCTGCAGTGCAAGGTGTATGCAAGGATCGATATGATTTTGTGCCAGGATGTACCTTACGTTTTGGAGGTAAACACCTTACCCGGAATGACCGCTAACAGCCTACTTCCGAAGAGTGCAGCTGCAGCAGGCATAACCTTTACGCAGCTGCTGGACCGTATTATTACTAGCTCACTTCATGAGCGAAAAAGGGAATGAGAGAAGGTTTAACATGTTTGATGGATTAGACCAGCTAGAATACCTTGATACGGAAGCTTTCATCTGAGAGAACATCGGAAGACTTTTTGTTCATCCTAAAGAGAATTTAATGGTCTATAAAGTAAAGGGATTAGACAGAAAATGGCGAAATATTGTTATAATGGTTAGAACGGAACAGCGTTAAACTGATGTAGATTTGAAGGATGTTGCAGCATTAATGCAACTTGATTTTGCTTCAAGATGGGGAGGTGTTCACATCTCTATTCGCACCTTATAAAACTGTAGGAGAACGAATACGAAAATGAATATTTTAATCAGAGAAGTGAAGGCTGAGGACGGTGAGTGTAGCACAAACATTGATGGTAGCTTTATCGTGGATTCTACCCTTGTTTTGCAATTAACGGGACAGCAAATCGAATATACGGTGAAGGAGAGGCCTATTAGTAAAAAAAGCTACGATGATGATCAGTTTGAGGAAGACACAGTTGAGGATTATTCGAATTATATCGACAATCCCGATCAGATCATATATTTAGCGCTCGTAAATAATCAAGTCGTAGGTCAAATTGTTCTGAAAAGGAATTGGAATAAGTATGCATATGTGGAAGATATCAAAGTCGACAAGCTATATAGAAGCTTCGGTATCGGTAAGGAACTAATCGAACAGGCTAAACGCTGGGGGAAGGATGGCGGAATGCCAGGAATCATGCTGGAGACACAAAGTAATAATGTTCGCGCTTGTAAATTCTATGAAAGTTGCGGTTTTGTGATCGGTGGATTCGACTCCTACGTCTACAGAGGCCTAGATAAAGAAAGTGACGAGATCGCGATCTATTGGTATCTGATGTTTGATTAGAACGACAAATTTATTTGAATAAAGGAGGACAAAAAGATGACTAAAAAGAGAATGGAATGGGAGGAAGGGAATTGGATCAATTCACCTCTATATGCCCGGAAAGAAGGAGATTTCCTTAAGGTTGCGCCTGAAAAGGGAAGAGATTTTTGGAAAAAGACATTATATGGTTTTGAATTTGAAGATGGGTCCGCTTTATTATCGGATTGGAATAATAACACGGCGGTGGAAGTATCGTTTCAACTCGCATCCTTTACGGAGCTTTATGATCAGGCAGGTATTTTGTTATACCATGGCCCCGAGCAATGGATTAAAGCGGGGATAGAAATCAATGATGGCATTCCTCAGCTTTCCACAGTCGTAACCGCTGGGTATTCTGACTGGTCGCTTGCGGCTGTGCCGGAGTGGGTTGGTGAAGAAGTCACCCTCCGCGCTTCCATCATCAAGGATGCTGTGGTCATTCGCGCACGGACGGAGAATCATGGATGGCGAACGATTCGTGTGGCGCGTTTTCCCTACACCACTGGAAATCAGGCAGGTCCATATACCTGTTCGCCAACCCGTGAGGGCTTTGAGGTTACCTTTACTCGCTGGCACTTTACAGAGCGGGACCAAGACCTTCATAGTGATCCTCCTGTAGAACATCATTGAAGAACGAATGCACAGCTGAGCACAGCAATATGAGATACGATAAACTAGCTTATATGCACATAAAATAATGATTAAGAGTAGGTGTCTCATAATAAAATATATTGTAATGGACCCAAAAGGGAAGATGTGTATTTTGCTGTTAAATCCGGGACTGATAAGGAAGACCAAAGCGGAAAACTACTACTTGACACAATAAAATACATACTCTAAAAACTCCGATTTTGTCTTTCCTAAGTTCAGTTTTTTACGCAACAGACATGAGGTTGAAAAATATTTGATGTAAAGCACGCCCCATAGAGTACACACAGGGTAGTCTAAATGACATACTCTACTGTGTATTCTATGGGGCATAATTATATCTCTTCTCATCCATTTTAAAGATCAGCGGTTTAATATATTTATAGAGGAGTTATGCCTACCAGCATCTTACGGTCCTTCTCTTGGCAGATAACTATTCCCCGAATGGCAAGCTCTCTTTAAGCGCCCACAGGTCATCATAGCTGGAAATACGGTGATCTGCCTTGGATAAATCCTGCTGGCCCGAGCCTGGGTTGTGTAAACCAATGCAGCGCATACCAGCACTCTTGGCTGCATGAACACCATTTCGTGAATCCTCAATAACAATACAATGGTCCGGGGCTATGCCAAGTAGTTCGGCGGCATATAGGAAGATGTCTGGTGCCGGTTTACCCTGGGATACCTCTTCTCCAGTGATTCGAATATCAAAGTAACGGCCAAGTCCCGTTTTTTCCATAATGAGATCAATCAGCGACCGCGGAGAGGAAGAGGCTACTGCAATCGGAATTCCTTTTTCCTGTAGCCAGTCCAGCCACCGTTCCAGTCCGTCGATCGCCATCAGGCCCTCATATGCTGTTATGGTCTGCATCACATTTTTTCGGTGATAGGCAAGTGCCTCTTCCAATGTGTTAGTAAGTTGATGCCTGTCCAGCACTTGACGCCACATGGATTCGAGTGTCACTCCAACATAGGTGTGATGCTCTTCTTCCGTCATGGGTGCACCGAAATGGGCAAAGGAGCTGCGTTCAACCTCAAAATAAATCGGTTCGCTGTCTACCAACACCCCATCCATGTCGAAAATGACCGCTTTGACCGGAACGGACGCTGATAGGTCTCCTGTGCATTCATGATTCGTCGGTGTAACATGATGAATGCTCGTCATGTCCATTCTCCCCCTTGTTAGTAGCTAATTTAGTTGCCGGAGCCATTCGATTGCAGCACAATCTTGATCGCCTGAGACGAAGGCTGAAGGGTCCGCTCGCTGATATTACATCCAAGTGTCTTAAAGGCTTCATGGTAATCATCAAGCGGATACGAGTGGGTTATGATTTTTTTGGCAGGAATGATTTGCTGCTCAATCAGGTAATGTGCCGTGGAGAACGTGCCCAGAGAATCAATCGAGCCGATGATTTTAAGGCTACGGTCAACTACCTCTTTCGGATTAAACGAGCTTACACCATCTCTCAGCCCTACCAGCATCAAATACCCGCCGCTCGCAAGCTGGCTTAGTACCTCAGTGCCGACCACTCCTGTGGTATCCACAATCATGTCCACCTGATTTTTTTCCGGAGCCAGCTTATGAATGGCCGCTTCCAGCGTGGCATGCGCGGACCACCGTTCGGGGGCAATGGAATCCGCTATGGCGAGCCGCTCCTCCGAGATGTCAACGAGGCAACCAGTTACTCCTTTCGAAGCAAGAGCATAGCTGTACAGAATCCCGATTGGACCTGCGCCTATAATAACAGTGGTGAAGTTCGGCAGCAGGTTAATCTGGTTGATCCCGGTTAGCATACAGCTCAGCGGTTCGGTCAGCGTCGCTTCTTCGTAGCTGATATGATCCTTCAGCTTGTACAAAAAACGGTCCTCAGTCACATAATAATCGGTGAACGTACCGTCGGCGCTGACTCCGGTCTCTGTTACGGATTTGTGTGTACAATGATTTTGTCTTCCTGTCCGGCACATTTCACATTGACCGCAGTAGTATGTTGGATCAATCACCACCCGGTCCCCAGGCTTGAGTGAACTGACGGCTGATCCAACAGCGACAACATCCCCGGCTGACTCGTGACCCAAGATCGTGGACGGCACGGCATGATATTTGCCACTAATGATACCTAGATCCGTACCGCATACGCCTGTCGCCCGAATCCGGACGAGTACATCGTTATCCTTTTTAATCTCCGGGATCGGTCTTTCCTCAAGTGCGACATCCCAAGCTGATTTGTATACTAGTGCAAGCATGAATAATTCCTCCTTTTGCCTATTGGGCAGATCGTTAGTGAAGGGTAGAAAGAACGGCATCAAGCCGTTTAACAATTTCGACAATCTCATCTTCTGTAGCCGTGAGAGAAGGTCTCACTTTGACCACATTGCCATAACCGTAACGGGAACCTCTGAGAATTAATTGCTGTTCCTCAAATGCACGATCGATAATCCCATTGCTTTTCACTGCATTCGGGGCATCGTCCTCATCTACAATTTCCAGTCCCCACATTAGTCCGACGCCACGAGCCTCACCAATGCAATCATGCTTGTCGGCCATCTCCGTCAGCAGGGATCCAAGCAGGTCTCCTTTGGACCGGACGGCTTCCAGAAAACCGGGTTCGGTTACAACCTCCAGCGTGGATTTGGCTGCCGTGACCGAGATCAGATTGCTGCCCGAGGTAAAGGAATGCTCGTGCTTCTCCAGGACATCAAGACGAGACTGCATCAAGACCGCTGCAACCGGGACACCGATGCCACCCAGACCTTTGGCGAGTGTAATGATATCCGGTTGGATGTCAAACAGCTCACTTGCGAACATGTAACCTGTCCGTCCAATTCCGGTCTGCACTTCGTCAGCAATCAGAATCATTCCGTGCTCGTCGCATAGCTGACGGAGACGCTTGAAATATCCTGGAGGCGGGATGATATTACCTCCGTTGCCCAGAATGGGTTCGATAATCATGCAGGCCACAGACCCAGAGCTTGCATACTCAATGGCGTCTGATATGGCGTCAATACAATGATGACCACACTTGTCTGGTGAAGAATTAAAGGGACAGCGATAGCAGTAGGGGGCAGGCACATGCAGAGAGTTTGCTGCAGTTGAGTTAGGAAAGTTTTTCCGGCGGAAGGCATTGCCGGAAATGCCTGTTGCGAATTGGGTTTGTCCATGATGTGACAGATGCAAGCTGATGATATCAGTAGCTCCGGTATATTTCTGGGCCAGTTTCACAGCACATTCGTTCGCTGTGGAGCCGGTAATATCTCTCATCCACCCAGCGTCGATACCGTTCGGGGCGTACTGGATTAGATGATCTAGGACTTCTTCGACATAAGGCTCTGTAAAAGACGAAGACATGTGAGCAAGATTGCCGACCTGCTCCTGTACTTTTGCGACGACATGAGGGTGGTTATAACCGAGCGACAAGTTGAAGGTGCCGGATACGCCATCCAAATACTCCTTGCCCGAATCGTCAATCAGAGTAATGCCTTTACCATATCTGAAACGTTCTTTGGTTAACGTATGCACGATATTTCCCCTCCATATCAGAATATACATTCTTATTAAGTCATCTTATAAAAGTGTACCACCCTATTAGAGCATCACGCGGCTGAACTCACCTCCCCAAAATAAGAAGTTTATCTTCCTTGCCCTCATGGGCAAGGGAGCACAATCTGGTGCTTCTGCGATTTCACAGATATGAGAGATAACCGCAGTAACAGAATCAGCCCGAAAAGCAAAAATGCGATAGGCCTCACCTCCCCTAAGAACTAAGCGATGTCAACCTTCCTTGCTCTGATGGGCAAGTGAATCAACTACTCGGCTACCCCGATTGTTCCACAGATGCGTGAGAATAAGTGCCAGCAGCAAAATCAGAGTAAACCCTCCTAAAATCCAGAGGCTAGCCGCCACCGGCCATTCGCTCATGCTCCAGCCAATAACATATTGAAGCACCGATCCGCCAATTCCGCCTGACGCAATCAGAATGCTGGTCGTCCGTTCGGTCATTCCTGGAATCATTACGTTGGCGTAGACAAGCGCGATACAGAAGAGGCCAGACATGAATATGCCTGCACCAAAAATGAGAAGGTATGTAACCCATTGGCTGGATATAAACACCATGGCAACCAGAAAACAGAAAGTTCCAATTGCACTCCATAACAGATAAGGAATATATCCTGCTGATTCTGCAATCTTTCCTGAGAACATACGACCAATGATCATTGCAATCCAAAGCACGCTGACACCTAGCGAGGCAACAGATCCCTGAAGTTGTAGCGTTTCTGTCAGAATAGAAGGTAGGAAGTTCATGAGCCCCAGTTCAAGACCCATATAAACAAAGAAGAAAATAATGAAGATTCCTAGCAATACACGGTGCTGTCCTGAGTAACGAGCTTGTTCAACTGAACGCTCAGTAGTGCGGATGTCTGCTTGTGTGAGGTGAGTGGAGGCTGAAACAGGCATGGTAAGCCAAAATAGCAACAGGATAAAAGTAAGAAAGGAGATGGTGTAAAAAGTTAGATTCCATATTCCAAACCAGATATATAGGCTAACGATGGCAGGCATAAGCAGTGCACCAAGTGCAAAATAGACATCCAGCTTGGACATGGCCACGGCTTTTTGCTCCTCCGTAAACTCAATTGTAAACGCTCCGATGGATGATTCAATAATGCCTGAGCCGAAGCCAATGCAGATTGCCATTACGATGACCCAATTCCATGAGGGCAGTACACCCAAGATAGTACATGCGATGACAATACTCCCCAAGGCAATAGCAAGCATGGACTTGCGGCCCATATGTAGAGCCATGAAGGGAGTGAGTAGAACGCCGACAAGAAAGCCGAAAAACTGCAAGAACAGCAGTAATCCACCATCGCTGTATCCCCGTCCATAGTGAGGCAGCAAAGTCGGCAGTAATGCCCCAAGCACGACGCTGGTGACGCCGATTAACAGATAGAAAGCACAACTTAAAGCAAAAAGTCTCTTCAAGGCCTGTCCCTCCATAAGGTCATATTTTTTTATATGAGCATTGTTTTTACTAGAATATACCATCACTCTGGAAATGTATATATATAATTCCACAGAAATTGTAAAAATAAATCGATAGACTCTTAATAATATGCGTCATGCTCCTTATCAACGTGATACACATCAGTTTTATCTTGAAGGCACTATATACTTTCGTACAATTGACTTTGATTTAGAGGTTGGTCCATCCTTCAGATGAACGGTTGATTAAAAACATTGGAGGGATCTTTCATACATTTGGCAGGAAAAGTTGCGGTCGTTATGAGAATTACAAATCCCCCTGACCAAAGTTTCGTAGCAGGGGGATTGCTTTAATATAAGTTCTAATTCATATACTTCTCTATCGTACTTCGGACTGCTCCGGGACCTGCCAGCATTTCATGAAACATGGCTTCAATCTTGTCGCCCAGACCAATCTCATATAATCGGACGCCGAACAGTTTTTCATCCTCAAGGAGGTAGCGAATTTCGGAGGTCTGATCGCCTAGCTTCGTACTCTGCAAATACCCCTGCAATGTATCCAGTAACGGGTCCGGACTGAGTGAGAAGGGAGCACCTTGATCATCAACCCCCAGCAAATAACGACACCAAATCGCAATGGACAAGGGAATAGCAGTCAAGTTGGCAGGATCAAGCCCTACTGTGCTAACATAAGACTTTATGGTTTCCCCAAAACGGATGCTCATCTTTTGAGAGGTATCTGTTGCAATCCGCTGTGGTGCATCCGGAATATAGGGATTGGCGAAGCGTTCCTGCAATACCTCGTCAATGAATGCTTTCGGTTGGATAATTCCGGGATCAACCACAACAGGCAAGCCTTCCTTGTAGCCGATGGTTTCCACCAGACGACGCAAGGTGTGATCCTTCATTTCATCTGCAATGAGTTGATACCCGAGTAGACACCCGGAGAGGGCCAGCGCTGTATGTAGCGGATTGAGACAGGTAGTCACTTTCATCTTCTCCACTTTGTCCACCGTATCCCGATCCGTGAAGATGATGCCAGCTTCCTCTAGGGCAGGTCTCCCGTTTGTAAACTTGTCTTCAATGACCAAATACTCGCTAACCTCAGCATTGACAAAGGGGGCCGTATACGTACGCCTGGTGGTAACGATCATCTCCATGTCGGCCAACCCCAGCTCCCGAAGAGCAGACTGTACCTGTAAGGAAGGGCGGGGGGTGATTTTATCAATCATAGTCAGCGGGAAGGTTATTTTCTCCTCATTCTGCAGATAGTCTACAAATCCTTTCTCTACCAGGCTTCTGCGTGTCCACTCCTTGGCGATAGTAATCATACTATCCTTTAACAGATCGCCGTTATGGGAGCAATTATCCATGCTTACAAAGGTCATTGGAAGCTGTCCCTTCAGGTAACGCTGATAGACAAGCGAAGTAGCTATGCTCATCACATGCACCGGCTGTTCAGGACCATTCGCTAAATCCCTCTCTACAACAGCCAGATACTTACCGTCGGGCCCGGTGAGGACGTATCCTTTTTCCGTGACAGTGAAGCTGGCCATTTGCAGAGTCGGATTTTCAAATATTTCAATCAGACGGAGGTAATCGTCTGGACGATTCTGCTCTGCTGCGAGACCTTCAACGATGCTTGCGACCACACTCTTGCAAAATCTTCCGTCTGCACTCATCGACACCAGTAGGGTTAGATTGTCGTAAGGCTTATAGGCTTTGTCGATCATTTCAAAATCAAAGGCTTCGGCCGCAATTATACCTGTATCCGCTTTCAAACTATTCAGCAGCTGTTGCTGTGCATTGGCTACGAACCCCCGAAAAATATTGCCTGCGCCGAAATGCACCCATTGCGGTCTAACTCGGGTATTATGGGCTACAAGCTCCAAATCATATTTTGGCAGTTCAATACCTGCTGCTTCCCAGGCCGTCCTGTCTAAAAGGCTTTTCCGGTTAAGCTGGAGCATCTAATTCACTCCCTTGTTGTTTTGAGCCAGACTATCCCAGACACCCAGCAAGTACATAACTCCCAGTGCACGGTCATACAAACCGTAGCCTGGCCGACAATTCTTTTCTTCTCCCCATAGATGTCTGCCATGGTCTGGGCGCACATATCCCTGATAGCCGTTCTCGTAATAAGCTCTAACTACTTCCGGTACATCGACGCTTCCGTCCTTTCCACGGTGTGATACTTCAATAAAGTCGCCATTTTCGAACACCTTAACATTACGAATATGCGCAAAATGAATACGATCATGGAACTCCCGAATCATAGCTGGCAAATCATTCTCAAGATTAGTCCCCAGTGAGCCTGTGCAGAAGGTTAGACCATTATATGGACTGTTCACTGCATCCAGGATACGCCGGATGGTCTCACGACTCCGAACAATTCTCGGTAACCCGAAGATGGGCCATGCCGGATCATCAGGATGAATGGCCATCTTGATGTCAACCTCCTCGCAGACGGGGATAATGCGCTCAAGAAAATACTTTAGATTGTCAAACAGCTTGTCTTCAGTGACTTCCGCATAAGCAGCAAACAATTCATCTAGTCTCGCCAACCGCTCCGGTTCCCAGCCTGGCATCGTGAACTTCCCTGCTCCCTTGAGAATCCGATCCACCATTTGGCGGGGATTATCGGTAATGGCAGCCTTTTCATAAAACAGAGCGTTAGATCCATCAGGTAGTTCTTTATACAACTCTGTTCTGGTCCAGTCAAAGATAGGCATAAAGTTATAGCAAATCACCTTGACTCCCACCTTGGCTAATTTGCGAATGGTGTCAATATAAATGTCAATGTATTGATCGCGGGATGGGAGGCCGATTTTGATATCATCGTGGACATTTACACTTTCTACGACCGCCGTACTAAAGCCCTTGCTTGTGATCTGCTCAGCTACCTTCTCAATTCGTTCCATTTCCCATACTTCACCAGCTACCTTATCATGTAAAGACCAGACAATACCCATAACTCCCGGAATTTGCCGGATATGATCCAGTGTAATATTGTCGTTGCCTTCTCCATACCATCTCCAGGTCATGTTCATAAAGATACCCTCCCTGATTTTATTGGTGATCTTGTATACAAGATCGGTTTGATCATAAAGTACAAAGTTTGCCCTTGTCAATGACAATTTTAGAGGGGTTCAACACATCAAAATGTTTTATAATAAGTCTAGATTTATAAAGTGAAGGCAGGAATGATATGTTTACAAAGGAAGAAATCAAGCAGCTTTTGAAAAATGATATTTTGTCGATGATCTTAAAGCCTGGTACTCTGCTCAGCGAGACGACCTTGTCAGAACGCTTCCAGTTGTCCAGAACTCCGCTGCGCGATGTATTGAAGCAGCTTGCACTGGAATCTTATATTGATATTTATCCCAAAAAGGGGAACATTGTCTCTTATATCGATCTGGAGTCCGTAGAACAAATGAGCTACTTGAGAAGCGCAGTGGAAAAAGAGATTATGAAGGAGCTTTCTACGCAATTTGCATTAAGCGATATACAGAAGCTGAGCGAAATTCTGGACAGACAGAGGGCTGTCATTGATGAAGATCATGCTACGGATCAATTTCTCATTTTGGACGATCAGTTCCACCAAACTATGTTCCAATTGGTAGGCCGAGAATTTCTTTGGCAGCTAATTCAGCAATCAAATGTTCACTATATCAGATATCGCAAGCTGCATATGCTGCAAGCAGGGAAGCTGATGGAAATCTGGCATGAGCACCAAACCATGCTTGAATATATGTTGAATCAGGAAACAAGCAAAATGGATGATCTGGTTCACCATCATCTCAGAAAGGATATACATTCTCTCGAATTCCTCCGGCAGTTCGCTGACTATATCAAGAAATAATGCTGGTGTGTGTTATTCATTTTTTGCTTATGAGTTTAGTTGTTTACCGTCAAGTGGTGGTTGGAATTGAAGGATTTTCATAGGAATTCGAGATCTTGTATACAAGATAGGGCGTTGTTGACACACTAAGCCCCTTGCCGCTTCGCAATTGTAAAATAGAAGGGCAAGGGCTGGAAAATGAAGATTCTATACCCCCGAATAGGCCATGAAACCACCATCGATAGGAATGACTGCACCTGTCACAAAACCGGAAGCGGTTTCATCGACCAGCCAAAGCAGCGTTCCGAGGAGGTCTTCAGGTTCACCGAAACGGCGCATCGGGGTGTGGGCAATAATCTTGGCCGAGCGCTCGGTAAGCGAGCCGTCCTCGTTGGTGAGCAATTGTCGGTTCTGCTCTGTCAGGAAAAATCCGGGGGCAATGGCATTCACCCGAATGCCGGATTCGGCTAGATGTACGGACAGCCACTGGGTGAAGTTGTTGATGGCGGCTTTGGCAGCGCTGTAGGCGGGAACCTTGGTCATCGGGCTGGGAGCGCTCATGGAGGATATGTTAAGGACCACAGCGCCGGGTCGCCCGATCATGCTTTTGGAAAAAATCTGTGTTGGGATTAAAGTCCCGATAAAATTTAAATCAAGTACATTGCGGAAGCCAGGCACACTGAGATCGAAAAAGGTAGTGATTCCCGGCTGGTTCAGATCTTCAGGATGAAACGTCTCCTGACTCGTATTCGCACTGGGGTGGTTGCCGCCTGCTCCATTGATTAGAATATCGCACGACCGAGCAGGCGGCGGACCGTCTCCTCAGCCTGCTTCACGCTTTCGACATCGGTCACATCGCAGGCAACCGCGATGGATTCTCCGCCGCTTTCACAAATTTCCTTTGCAATCAATTCGCCCTTATCAGCAGTACGGTTCAAAATGGCGACCTTGGCACCCTGGCGGGCAAGCTCCTTGGCCATGGAGCTGCACAACACGCCGGAACCGCCGGTTACCACAACTGTTTTTCCGGACAAAGCCGGATGCAGGGGAAGACTAGTCAATTTACATTCCTCTTTTCGTTGGAAGATAAGCCCGTATTACGCTTATTCGCGTCCCACAAGCTGTCATGAATTTTAGTCTAAAACGATAACAGATGATCTTATCTAGCTTTCTTTCTAAATTCGCTAGGTGTCATGAATATCGTTTGTTTAAAGATCTTACAAAAATACATGGACGAGTTGAAGCCACATTCGTTACCAATCTCGAGTATCGTTAACTTTGTATTGATCAGCAAGTTGCAAGCATGTTGAATCTTAATGTTATTTAAATATTGAATAACCGTAAGTCCCGTGACTTCTTTAAAACGATGACACAAATAATATTTGGACATGTAAAACGACTTTGCGATTTCTTCGATTTTGGTGATTTTGTTATAGTTTTGGTTGATATACGACAGAATAGGTCCAAAGTTAGCGTACTTGGAAGACTGCTGCTCCACGGTTTGGGAATCCTTATTATTATTTAATAGTGATAACAGTTCAGCTAAAAGTATAAAAATACGATCACTCTCACCCGAGACGTTTTCTTTCTCCAGAGATTTCAATAGCCTTTTCACTTTCGCAAACACTTCTTGGTTCAAAGAGATGATGATTTTTGTGTTAAAGCAGCCTAATAAAGATTTTATCGCCCGCTCCGTAAAATATAATCGCAAGAAACGCTCCGTGAAATAGACACATGTTCTGGCACAGCCTTGATTTTGGTAGCTTCTATGGAACAAATTTGGTTTGAACAGTGCAACATCATGCAGCTCAATGTCATAGATGGAGTCCTGGATCAAAATCTGATGGTACCCTTTTTCTAGAAAATAAAGTTCATATGCATCGTGATAATGAAAATTGGTCATGTTGTGGTCTGCATCATGGACGACATACTCGATTGAAAATAGGGGATGCATATGACTTACATCAGCAATCATCGCTCAACCTCCATCCTATAGCAATATAATATAACAAATCGATAATTAGGCAACATATTAAAAGATTATTGCTTGGTATTCAGGTATAGTTTAGCTACCAGATTTTCTTCCGAATGGACCACATGAGGAGGTTAGACACTTGAAATCACACCAAGGAACCCAGAATGAATTTGAACTGTTGAAAAGAAATCACACGGTGCCTGTTTTTGTTTCCGAAACGGAAAACAGCGCGGTGCATCTTGCCTTTTGCAATCTTATGCGAGATATTGATTGGGTTTGCGGTTGTAAGCTATTGCGAGCAAAAGAAATGGATCAAAGCAGCATCGTGATCGGCACGATCACAGACAATGAGCCGTTACTCGCTTATCTGCAAGAAAAAGGGGTATCGCTGAAAAAACTAGCGCTGGAGGATGGCTCATATCGGTGGGAAGCGTTTCTTCAGGAAGTCATTGACGGTGTCTTATATATCATAGGAACCGACAGGCGCGGTACCATCTTCGGAATCTATGACTTGTGCGAGGCAATGGGTGTGTCTCCGTGGTATTACTGGGCGGATGTACCGGTGAAAACCTACGATGTACTTTGTCTGCCTTTGGACTACTCCAAAGCAGATTGGCCAGCGGTTCAGTACCGGGGAATTTTCCTGAATGATGAGGAAGAGCTTGATGACTGGGCCAAGATTCATACGCAAGATGGCACCATCGGGCCTGCCGCGTATCAATCCATTTTCGAACTTTTACTTCGACTGAAGGCCAATTTCATCTGGCCTGCCATGCATGTGAATTATTTTAATGAGAATCCCGAAAATGGAGCACTCGCTGAAAAAATGGGGATTGTTGTAGGCACGTCGCATTGCGATATGTTGCTTCGCAGCAACCAGAATGAATGGGAGCCATGGCTTGCAGCCAAGGGTTATGACGACGCCTCATACGATTATTCCATCGAAGGCCGAAATCGCGAGATTCTACAGGAGTATTGGCGGGAAAGTGTCGAGAAGAATAAAAATTACGAAGTGTGTTATACGGTTGGCATGCGTGGAATCCATGATTCGGGATTTTATACGCAGGCCATTGAAGAGGACAATTCCATGACTAGGGAAGAACGGGCAGAAGCCAAGTGTTCTCTGCTAGGAAAGGTCATACAAGATCAAAAGCAAATTCTCAAGGACGTGATCGGCGAATCAAAAGAAAATGCTTCATTACAGACATTTATCCCGTACAAAGAAGTACTAGAGCTATATGACCGAGGTCTTGATATACCTGAATGTGTGACTCTTATTTGGGCAAACGATAACTTTGGGCATATGCGCCGATACCCGAATGAGAAGGAACGTCAACGCAGTGGAGGCAACGGTTTGTATTATCACAATTCTTACTGGGCAGCTCCAGGAACGTCGATGAGCTATCTCTTTATCAATTCAATTCCATTGGCCCATACAGGGAATGAATTGAAAAAATCGTATGAATCGGGAATTCGAAAATTGTGGATTCTGAATGTTGGCGGGTTGAAGCCCCTTGAACAGGATATGGAATTCTTTTTGCGATCTGGCTGGGAAGCCGGCAAAGAGGAAGGAATGACCAAGAATGCATCCCAATTCGTCGAATCTTGGATAAACGCCAATTTTTCCGGCAACCACGGACCTGAAGCTGCGGAATTATATGAAACATTTGCACAGGTCACTAATGTACGAAAGATCGAACATATGCAATCCAATGTGTTTTCACAAACTGTATTAGGTGATGAAGCAGGGCGCAGATTAATGCGGCTGGAGGATATTTTTCGTCGAGGCAATGCCATAATGTACAGCCTTCCGGTCCAGGAGCGGGCTGCATTTTTCCAGATGTTTCTCATGAAAATTCACGCGTCATATTATACCAACCATGAGTTTTATTTTGCCGACAGAAGTACGCTTTCTTACGAGCGCGGAAACATGCAGGCTGCTGACCAATATGTGGAGCTTTCGATAAAAATGGCGGACTACAAACGAAGAATGCTTCATTTCTATAATGCAAAAATGAGTGAAGGCAAGTGGAATGGAGTCCTCACACCGGAAAGCTTTCCACCACCGCCTACCGTCTTGTATCCTGCGCGAAAGCCCGCATTGAAAATTGCTCAGGGTGGCATGAGAATCGACCTTTGGAATGAAGAAACCACACTGCGCTTTTCCATCCATGGTCAAAAACAAAAATGGTTTGAGATTGGAAACCAGGGGAACGGGACTATTCCATTCACGATTGAGGTAATGGAAGGCGAAGATTGGATCATTCTTTCCGAAAGTGAAGGATTGATCCAAACGGAGAAAAGAATTCTTGTCTCGATCATTGATCCGCATCAGCATGCTGGAAAGACTGGACAACTGACCGTCCGAAACCATAAAGATATGACTTCTGTTCCAATAAAGGTGCAAGTTGAGGAAGGTGTAAATGTTCCTGAAACGTTTTACGGACATATAGAGGCAGACGGGTATGTGTCTATCCCAGCAGCCTCCTACGACCATAATGTTCCCGGTGCAGATTCGACAGATAAGTCTGGTTGGGTAGTCATACCGGGGATGGGAAGATATGAAGGAGCCGCGATGATGGCCTGGAACGGTGAACTACGACCCCTTGGAGGAGAGCTTAAGAATCATCCATATTTAGGATACGATATTTTTTTGAAAGAGGCTGGGCAGTTTACCTTAGAGATTCACCGTTTTCTTACTTTAAATTCGACAGGCAACATTCGTTTCGGTATCGGAGTCGATGATATAGCACCTATTCTGGTAGAATCAGAGACTCGTGACGAGTGGCTGGGCACCTGGCAGGAATCCGTTTTTAATAACGGTGAGAAGATAAGAGTGGAGCTGCCCTACCTAGCTTCCGGTATACATGCCTTAAGAATTTATATGGTAGATCCTTATGTCACGATTAACAAGTTAGTGATATATACGAATGAGCAAAAAACGTGCAATTTAGGACCGATTGCCAGTCAGCATTATCATAGGTTGGTTACCGATCACGGTCTGGAAAGTCCTACTGTGAATTGGAATGAAATCGAACAATTATGTAATCAATTTTACGAAACTGGAGAGCATGAAGTACCTCTCCCCGTCGTTCTTTATGCCACAAGAGATTTTTACGCTACCATTGATGAGATCTTCTTGAAATGTTTTGATGTTCCGCAGACCATGTTGGGGGACAAACGCTATGTGGACATCTGTGATGCTGACGGTACAAAGGATATTATAAAAGAATTTGGTGCGGGTATGTTTATCGAATCAAACAGCATCGTTGCGATCGAAGCCGAATATGCATTGGAAAACTCTAAAAATGCGTATCTCACGTCCAGTAAAGACGGTAATGCTATTGATTGGAGCCACGTACAGGCCGAAACCAATGGAAGAACAGGTTTCGCCATGCATGTCTCTGAGCCTGGAAGGCAGTGGGAGAACCCGGAGATTGCTCCAGGGATGCATTACAAAATAAACATCACGAATTCAGGTAATTACCATATTTGGATTTTGGTTCGACATCATAACGGCCAATCCGATTCATGCTACTTATCGCTGGACGGCGTAGTGAGACCTTTATCCGAACAACTGGGCCAGGGCACACTGCATACGTATAACACAGCTCAAGTGTACTATTGGTGTTTACTGTCGGATTTGGAATTGACCCGTGGTGATCATCTGTTTTCGATCTTAGCTCGAAAGTCGCAACTCAGAGTCGACCGGATATATATGACACAAGGGAACGAATTACCGCCTGTGGATGCACTCTGGACGGATTCGATAAGAAAACAGCCCTAAGTTAAAGTAGCGCCTCCATGCTGAAAGAGCGGAATTTAGATACATGTTGAGATTCCGCTCTTTTTTCGATAATAAAAGAAACAATTCATTCCTGAAGATTGTTTAATATGAGTTTCAAGTATTCTCTAGCTGATGGATTCAATGGTTGTAAGGGTAAAGGAAGACTGGGACTTGAGATCAAGCCACTTATTTCTGCTGCTGCTGAAACAACACGAAGGCTACCATATTGATGAAATAACGTCCAAATAGGTTCAAGTAGTGCCGAGAGTCGTTCTGCTTCGTCAGCAAAACCGTCCTGGGCCAATCGGGTCATATTTAGACACGCTTTTGGGAACAATCCGCCAAGAACTGAGAACCATGCTTCACAACCTGCATTCAAGCCGGTGACTGCAAATGAATCTCCACTTACTCCTATAGTTACGTGGGGAGGAATCGACCCTCGTAGTTTTTTGATGCGTGTCTTGGCTGCTTCGGGATCAGTAGGTACTCCGGGAATCTTAATCGAACCAACATTAGGTAACTCAGCAATTCGGCCGTGCAATTCATCACTGAAATGAAAATGGGAGGTACCCGGATTATCATAGACACAAAGTGGAATGGAGAGTGAACTGGTTACCTGTTCATAAAGTGAAAATACTTCTTCATTCGTTAGTGCTTGATAGGAGATGGGGGCTAGCAGCACTGCACTTGCTCCTGCTCTTTGTGCATCTTCCGCTAATCGAAGTACTTCTAAGGTACGAATCGCACTTATACTTGTCATCACGGGAATCCCCTCGGCTGAGTGGACAGCAAGTTGAAGAACACGTAAACGTTCTTCTCGATTAAGATATGCATAATTTCCAGTTGATCCTAATGTACCAATTGAGTCTACACCAGCTGCAACTAATCGTTGAATCAGCGTCACAAATGCTTTTTCGTCAATGCCTGTCTCATTAACCGGTGTGAGTGGAAAAGCAGATAATCCGTGGAACATAAAGTTACACTCCTTTATGAATTGACCTTCAAAATACAAACACATTATAAAAATGAATAAGACGCAATTAAAGTACCAATTAAGAAACAAATAACTGTACCAATTCTTCTAGAGAACTTAAAATTGAAAATAAAGATTCTGTATCGAAATTAATGTAATGATATTACGCCTTCAGATCAGGTTAGTTGAATTAGAAAGACAAAAAGCATTCTATATTGAATGCTTTTTGTCTTTATCATGATTTGGTGATGTACCAGAGTGTGTTAAGATGCGATCTAATACTTTTCCAGTGAGGGGCATGAAATAATTGAGTATTAGCCCCCCTAGACCAACAGTTAACAAAGTTCCGATGCCAATGGGTCCATTTAAAATTAACGCTATGACCAAGAATATGAGGTAAATGAATGTTCTTGAAAAAAATAGATTTGTTCTAGTTAATTCCTGTACGATTATTGTTAATCGGTCAACTGGAATGGGCGCAAAGTTTGTCTGTAAATATGTTGCAGTTCCTAATCCAACAACAATTAAACCAATTCCAAAACAAACAACTTTGCTGTACCATAGTTCAGGCGTTAACACATCCTGCAATAAAAAAAGCCACATATCAATACCAATCCCCGTTATAAATGCTGTTAACAACCCCAAAACTTCTGGTCTTTGTCTATTTAAAAGTGAATTACAACAGATCAAAATCAAAGCCATTATGATTTCCCAACTTCCTACAGTAAGCCCCACATTTGTGGATAGTCCTACCAAAAGCGCATCAAAAGGTGATGTCCCAAGGTCTGATTGTATAGTGAAAGAAATACCAAGGGATAATATAAAAATACCTATTACAAAAAAAACATATTTCACTTTACTCGACCTCTTTAATATAATTTTATATTGCAAATGCAACAAAGTTAGGGTAGATTAAATATATACCATGTTTATTGCATTTGCAACAAAATAGGGGCAAAGGAGTTCATTATGAAGGAAGTACTTCGTGAAATTGGGATGATAGCCAGAGCATTAGATTCGATAAGTAATATTGAATTTAAAGAATATGACCTTACAAAAGGACAGTATTTATACCTTGTACGAATATGTGAAAACCCAGGAATCATTCAAGAAAAGTTAGCTGAGATGATAAAAGTAGATCGAACAACCGCATCTCGCGCTATCCAAAAACTTGTAATTAATGGGTTTATTGAAAAGAAAGAGGATCAGCATAACAAAAAAATTAATAAACTCTTTCCAACAGAAAAAGGGAACAATGTCTATCCTTTCATAAAAAGAGAACATGATTATTCGGATAATGTTGCCTTAGCGGGATTTTCGGAAAGTGAAGTAAACACTATTTTTAATCTACTTCAAAGAGTAAGAAAAAATATAAGCGATGAATGGGAATTTGTGAAAAAAGGGAACAAAAGAATTTACTAATTGATTTATATGAAGGAGCATAAATTTATAATGAATGCGAAAATTATCAAATGCAGCCGTGCAGATTTACAAACACTCCAAGAAATAAGCATTGAAACATTCAACGATACTTTTAAAGAACAAAATTCACCTGAAAATATGCAAGCCTATCTGGAAAGAGCATTTAACTCGAAACAGTTAGAGAAGGAATTGTCCAATGTCTCTTCAGAATTCTTTTTCGTCTATTTTAATGAAGAACTTGCTGGATTTTTAAAAGTAAATATAAATGATGCCCAATCCGAAAAAATGGGTGATGAGTCACTCGAAGTTGAGAGGATTTATATCAAAAACAAACTTCAAAAATATGGGCTTGGTAAATATCTGTTAAATAAAGCTATGGAAATTGCACTGGGACATAATAAAAAGAAGGTCTGGCTCGGGGTATGGGAAAAAAATGAAAATGCCATTGCTTTTTATAAGAAAATGGGGTTTGTTCAAACGGGTGCACACTCTTTTTATATGGGGGCTGAAGAACAAATTGATTTCATAATGACCAAATCAATGATACTGTAATTGAATTTAAAAATGTTTTCTAGGGTTCCGCGATGTCATATCGGCTGGTCCGAGAGAAAACTCACAGTCGTTGCACTGTGTCACGGAAGGATAAAAGCCTGGGAGAAAAACTGCTGTATGCAGTATGATCTCAGGCTTTTTTTAATTGCTGCTTAGATCCATATTACATTTGCAGCGTTATCAAAAAGGAGGAAGTACAAAATGAACAAGACATGGTTATCTGTTGTAATTGCGGCATTATTTGAAGTTGCATGGGTTATCGGGCTGAAACATTCCAGTGGATGGTTAGAGTGGGGAGGGACTTTGGTTGCTATTTTTGTAAGTTTCATACTCATGATTTGGACTAAAGCTTGTAGGCTGAACAATGATGGGATTTGAAGACAAACTCCCTATACTGGGAAAGCAGCTAGGGAGTTTGCTAATTTATGTTCTATGATGTCCTTCGTCATTGGGGTAATGTGACAGATTTGATTTGAGCAGAGGTATTTCCGTAAATATCCTTCGCCAGCACAAGAATATGCAGTGTATCGGCTTGGGAGGCACCACTCTGTTTATATATAGCAGTTGGAAGTGTTGCTGACCAATTAGCTTTATCTTCTGTAATAGCGACACGCATGCCATTGACATAAACTTTGAGCTGAGCGATTTCACTTTGATCTGTGACTGAACCTTTCAAAGCGAGAATATCGCCCTTGAGCGAAGCATTCAACTTAAGTGCAGGAGCTTCTGTTTCCTTGCGTTTAGAGGGTGGGAGAGCAGTTTGTGGGTTATAGGAAAAGGTTTCATCCTCAAGCGCTGGCGTGCGTGTTGCAATAGGACGGTTTTTGGTTGCTTGCTCATAGGAATAAGCGTATCGAAGCAGGTCGTTATCGCTATATGCGGCACCTGCCATCGTCAGGTTGACGGGCATACCGGTATCTTTCATAGCACCCATACTCACAGACACACTCGGGATTCCGTACTCGCGTAGAAGGAAATTCGTATTGGAGAAATAGTTGCCATTCTCCCAAGCCTCCTCATAGGATGTTTCATTTACATCGGAGTCCGCTTTGCCGATATTCGAATTGGCCGGGAAAACTATAAAATCAAGGTTATTTTGCTTCATCCAATTTTCAAAATCAATTTTTCGTACATTTTCAAGCCCCCGCAGCCCTTCTTGAAACTGAGGAATTTGTTCGTAAGGGGTGACGCCTTTCTTTATGGTGTCAATGAATACGTCATAGTGACCAAGGTCTCTGCCACGTTTGGCATCAACCGAACCGGGCGGATTTGGAAAGACGGTTGCAGGGTCGATATTAGCCCATGAGGGGAAATTCGGATCGCCCACACTTTTAAGGAATTCCTCAGCTACATAAGGATTAAGCAGTCCGAATTCCTTTTCAGCCCACTTTGCCGGCATCAAACCGCGTTCTTCAGGTGTTTTCGCTGTAGGTCGGTCCTTCTCGCTGTTCACTTGCAAAGGGAAGTCAACTTCCACAACTTCAGCTCCAAGAGCAGTTAAATCCTTTACAGCTTTTTCCCATAATGCCTGTATTGAAGGTCTGAATTTAATCGGAGTTGTGGTTTCAGGGTCCTTACCGATATAGATTTTCGGAACACCAATACGTTTGCCTTTCAAAGCTTGCGTATCTCGCAACTCCAGATAGGAATTGGGACGGACACTGTTGACAGAAGGGAGCCGAACGGCTTTCTGTTCTCGCCAAAAATCGCCCTTGGTGATCTTATCCTCAACAACAATCACGTCAAGCAGGCGGAGCATGTCCTCGATAGTTCTCGTATGTGGAACGACGACATCCCGTATAGGGAAGAGCGGCCAATTCCCCCGAATGGAGATTAGGCCCCGCGATGGGGTGTAGGCAATTAAACCATTGTTCGATGCTGGTGATCTTCCAGAGGATACCGTTTCTTCCCCCATACCGAAGGCAGCGAGGTTGGCGGCTGTTGACACGCCAGATCCGTTAGAGGAGCCAGAGTACCAGGCTGCAGCCAAATAATCTGGATTGTACGGACTTTCGGCACGACCATAAACGCCTCTTTGCATTCCACCAGCTGCCATTGGCGGCATATTGGTTTTGCCAATGAGCACCCCACCGGATTTGCGTATCTTCTCTACTGTAAAGGCATCATCTTTTGCCATCAGGTTTTTGAAAGCCGGAGATCCAGAAGCAACAGTGAGTCCCTTAACCTTGTAACTGTCTTTAACCGTGTAGGGGATGCCTTGCAGAGGCCCGGTATTAATCCCCTGTGCCCTTTGCTGATCAGCCTGAGCGGCTTCTTTTAGTACGTCAGGATTCAGAACAGGGATGGAATTCAGCTGAATGCCACTAGAATCATAGGCATATACCCGGTTAAGGTACATGGCTGTGAGCTCGACACTCGATAGTGCTCCTGACTTCATCGCGTCCTGCATCTGAGCAATCGTAGCCTCTTGCAATTGAAATGTAACCAGGGAGGAGGTAGGTTCACTAGTTTTACTTGAGGATGAGAGTGAGGGTGAAGGAGCGGCGGATGCAAGCGAGCATCCCGTGAGAGTTACAATCATACCAGCTGCGATCCATTTGTAATAGCTACCGATTACATTCCTTGTACTTGCTTTTAACGTTCGTGCGCGCATAGCATTTTCACTCCTTAAAATAAGATAGGTAGGATCAAGAATTTGAATAGAGGGGAATGAGGAAAGGACTCTTTTTTGTATAAATCTTTCTATTTATACTACTTATTTTCATTAGAAGTGTCAATTTTTGTAATGTTGGGAGCCAGAAAGTACAGCTAATAAGTTGCATTACAATCCTTGATACGTAAAGATACTTTCATGACTGATATATTTTGGTTCCAATCAAGTAATCTATGAGAACAAATTAATATGAAGAATAAACAACTCAGTAATCAGATTTCTACAGGAGGCGGGTCAGTATATTAAATAAAAGATAAATTGAAAGAGATCCACTATGAAGCGTTAAAAGAAAAAAGACAACTTAATTACGCCAGTTTTTCACAATTATAATCGGTAACCCTAGAGGGCAATAATACCAGTTATCCAACAAATGGTAGTCATTTTGATTTTCGATAAAATCGCTATCCGTTTCACGGATCGACTTTATGACAAGTTCAGAGAAAGCTTTCACTGTTGGAGATAGCCACTTTTTCTTTTTAATCAGCGTATGGGAGTATATAGGATCGAACTTTTCGGAATAATTTACAATTTAAGTTTTCCTCTATTTACGTTTCTTTAACTGTAATATAAGGCAAAAAAGAAAATCCAAGCCCACTCATAACGGTGTGTGTAATCGCCTCTACACTCCATAACTCCATGGTTTGAAAATGAAACTGGAAATGAAAATGAAGAAAAATGTTAAGCAAAAAGACCTATTTTTCAAGATATTACTATTATCAAACATTGAAGTGCCGATAAACATAATAGCGCAGAAAAAACAGGTATATATACCAACTCAAAGGAGAATTACATAAAGGAGGGATCGAGGATAAAATAGCGGAGGATTTATTTTAAACACACTAATATAAGGGGAATGTAAATGTTGAAAAGAATACTATTAGTATCCATTATTTTTTGCCTAGTAATAAGTACGTTTGAATTCACTGAGAAAACATTGCCTAAAGCTGCAGCATCCACTGGATTTGCTCATCCTGGCCTATTACATACGAAAGAAGATTTTGACCGAATTAAGCAAATGATTAATGAAGGCAGACAACCGTATTTGGATGGTTGGAATCAATTGCTGTCCAGTCCACTTTCACAGGCTGGATGGAAACCACGCGCTACTTCTACCATTATCAGGGGAGGAAGTGGGCAAAATGTAGCTGTGTTTTACAATGATATAGCTCGTGCTTATCAGAATGCACTTCGTTGGAAAATTACAGGGGACACCGCAAATGGAGATACAGCTCGTGATATTTTGAATGCCTGGTCCTCTAATCTTAAAACGATTTCCGGCAATGCTGATCGCTACTTAGCGGCGGGAATTTATGGATATGAGTTGGCTAATGCAGCAGAACTTATGAGAGATTATCCGGGGTTTAATGTGGAACAAATGCAGAACATGCTTCTTACCGTATTTTACAAACCATTGAACGAGAGATTCCTTATTGGCAATGAATATGGGAATAGTCATAATGATTCATATATACAGAATTACTGGGCGAACTGGGATCTAAGCAATATGGCTGCCACCATTGCAATCGGAATATTCTGTGACCGCCGGGATATTTATGATATCGGTGTTGAATATTTTAAAAATGGTGCAGGAAATGGGTCCATTTATAATGCGATACCATTCCTTCATCCTGATGATCTTGCCCAATGGCAAGAGTCTGGAAGGGACCAAGCGCATACTCAATTAGGTATTGGTTTAATGGCCACAATTGCTGAAATGGCGTGGAATCAGGGAGATGACCTTTATGGATGGGCGGACAATCGTTTCCTGCGTGCTGCTGAATATGTTGCCAAGTACAACAATGGCGAGGATGTGCCATTTACAACTTATGAATGGGGATCAGGTAGAAACGGCGCGATAAATAGTCAATCCGGAATATCGCCTGCCAGTCGTAATGAAATGCGGCCCATCTGGGCAATGATTTATAATCACTATGTCAATCGAAAAGGTCTGTCTGCACCCAATATTGCTGCCCGAATGGCTCTGGAAGGTACCGAAGGTGGTCCGAATTTGAAATATCCATCAACGTTTGACCAACTTGGTTTCGGAACTCTTCTCTATACCCGGCCAGCTGGCAGCGGAGATAAAGCAAGCATTCCTGATGGAAATGTTTCTAATGGTATTTATCGTTTCATCGTGCGTTTGGACGGCAAGGTCATGGAAGCCGATCATACGATAGAAGGTGCAAATGTAATTAAATCAACCTATGCAGGTGAAGAAAATCAGCAATGGAGTGTTACGCATCTAGGTGGCGGTCAATACAATATCAAGAATGTGCAGAGTGGACGTTCACTCGAGGTAACAAATGGCTCTCTGGATCATGGCGCTAAATTCCAACTGGCTGCTAGTACTGACCAAGATCAACAAAAATTTGCTTTTATCTCTACAGGAGATGGTTACTATCGCATCACTCCTGTAATTTCCAATAAGCCAGCTGATGTCACAGGCCTATCAACTGCAGAGGGAGTTCCTATCCAGCAATGGCGGTATACATCCAATTATAATCAACAATGGAAGCTTGAATCTATTGAATAGCACTGATCAGTAATTTGCCTAAAAGCATCAATCTAACATCGTTTATTCAATCGGTTGAATCTCATTCAGCATTTCCTTAGTCAAGCCACTATATTGGGAAAAGCTGTGCGGTAAAAACTGGTGTCGATATTCCGTCGGCGCCAGTTTTTTATTTTGGTACTTGAAAGATATATTACGCCAAGACAATAGTCCGTCTGGTCATAAGCGCCTCCATAGTGCTTCATTTTTGCCTAGACAACATGTATAAAAAATTGTTGAAAATAAGGAGAGCAGCCTATCGCGTCTTCTTGCCACTTTGTTGCTTGTTGAACTACCAATAGATCTTCAAATTTTCAACTAAAAGGAGGATTTAAAAGTGTTTGAGACTGAATTGACGCGTACTCTAAAAATTCGATACCCGCTTTTTCAAGCGCCGATGGCAGGTGGCGTTTCGACGTCTGAATTAGTAGCGGCTGTTTCAAACGCTGGTGGGCTAGGCAACCTAGGAGGCGGATACTTAACGCCGGAACAACTCCGCAGCGAGATCCAAAAAATCAAGCAACAAACGGATCAGCCATTCGGAGTAAACTTGTTTGTGCCTGAGCAATTTGAAGAGTCGGAAGAAGCTATCTACCGGATGACAGATTATCTCAATAAATATCGTATCGAACTTGGCACTGCTCAAAATCCATTGATTTTGAAGTCTGCAGAATCGTTTGAGGAACAGGTACAGGTATTATTGGAGGAACGTGTGCCCATATTTAGTTTCACGTTTGGCATACCATCTCCAAACGTGATTCAAACCATGAAACAGCATGGAATATTCGTCATTGGAACTGCAACAACCGTTGATGAAGCCAAGCAATTGGAAGCAGGGGGTGTAGATGCTATTGTGGCTCAGGGGAGCGAAGCAGGCGGGCATAGAGGGACCTTTCTGAAAGACGCCTCCCATGATGCTTTGATAGGCACCATGGCTATTGTTCCGCAGATCGTTGACCATGTGTCGATTCCGGTCATCGCAGCGGGGGGAATCATGGATGGGCGGGGACTTGCAGCAAGCCTTTTATTAGGAGCTTCTGCAGTACAGATGGGCACTGCGTTTTTAGCCTGTCCTGAGAGCGGTGCCCACGAAAAGTACAAGCAGAAAATCCTCTCGACAAATGAAGACTCCACTCAAATTACACGTGCTTACTCCGGCAAAGCTGCAAGAGGCATTCAAACAAAATTTATGATTGACATGTATCAGTACTCCGGTACAATCCCTGCTTACCCTATTCAAAACGCGATGACCCGGGACATTCGTCAGGCGGCTTCAAAAGCAAACAACCCTGAGTATATGTCACTTTGGGCTGGCCAGGGGCTTCGGTTAGCCAACGACCAACCTGCTGCTTCAATTGTAAAACAAACCATTGATGAAGCCAGTATTCTTGTCCAAAGACTTTTGGTGTCGAGATAATTTTAGATACCAACATACTTGAGAAAATAAATGCGTGAAGACAAAGTCTATGGACTTCTGGAAAGAGAAGCAAAATAGAATTATTTACTCTCCCATGAGTACGAAATAGATGGTACCTAGTCACTTGGCTGGGTATTTTTTTATTGAATAATAGAAAAAACATTCTAGATAATGAAAGGATAAACATACCAGCAAACTATTTGAACTGTTTGGTGGAAATCATAACCTGATTTTGATACACTTCTAATCGTAAATATTACTATTTAAAGGGGCAGGTAAAAACCGTGAACAATAAAAACAAAAGCAATGCTGCTGTGCGGCTCCCGCGTGCCAAAGGCATTGATATGGCGACCATATATACACCAAAGGAGTGCGCCCGCAAGGTCAAACGAATCGTACTAGCCGAGAAAAACCAGACAATTGTGGATGAGTTTATTACGATTTTGGGAATGAAAGAAAAGTTTGAGGAGCAGGATGTGCCCATGCCTAACAAGATCGTAATGTTTGGTCCACCAGGAACTGGAAAAACACTAACGGCTTTTTATTTGGCGCAGCGCTTGGATCTGCCGCTTATATTAGTGAGGCTTGACGCGATTATCCATAGTCATTTGGGGGAAACAGCGAGCAATGTGCGCAAGATCTTTGACTATGCAAATGGGATGCCTTGTGTTCTGTTTCTTGATGAATTTGATGCTCTGGGGCGTATGAGGGATTCAAATGATGAAGTGAAAGAGATGGCACGAGTGGTGAACACGCTGCTACAATGTCTAGACGAGTTCGGCGGAGAGAGTGTTTTTGTCGCAGCCACCAACCTTGAGGACGAACTGGATACAGCGATATGGCGCCGTTTTGACACGAAAATGACGTATACATTGCCAACGCATGCGGATCGGATTCAATACATTGAACTGCTGATCGGGGAGAGCCTTGCTGGACAGGCTGCAGATTTGCTTGCCGGATGCAGCTTTGCTGATATTGAGCAGATTGTGTTAAAAGCAAAACGAAAAGCGATTATAGAGAACCGAGCACTTAATTTTGAAAACATAGAAAATGCACTGTCGGAGTATAATCCTCGCATGAAGGTATAGAAAGAGAAAAATTCAAAAATACCCAGACGCCTATTAGCTGATTTGGGTACTCACTGGGTATTGTCATTATGGAGCCAATTTTTGATTGGGTCTCATATGTATTTATGTATATGCTATGTAAATAATCTTGGGCGTCGATAATTGTTTAGTGTGAAACAAATGTGGGAAGTAGATTTATAAACGACATGTTGTATTGACATGTGGACAAAACAGGATTATAGTTTTTGTTAATCGTAATTATTACTATTTAAATAATTCATCCTACAATCATGCAGGGTGAATACAATGATGTAAAAAAGGTTCATGAGAAACGACACCCCATATCTTGATCTGTGAAACTAATTCTAGAAGGAGTGCATGAAGTGATTTTATCTGACCGCACGCTGCGAACGCAGATCAGGCAAAAAAGGATGACCGTATCTCCGCTGACAGAGGAACAGATTGCTTCCATGATAGTGAAGAGACCTTGATTCCACCGTTATCCTTTATGCTCGCAACCACGATTGAAACAATTCGGCTGCCGGGTTATATTACGGCTTTTGTCGAAGGGCGGATTTCAATTGGACGTATGAGCTTATTTATGAAGCGTTCCGATCCGACATGCATTTAATCTAATCACTAAAAGGAGCTAGAAAAATCAATGGCCAAAAAATCAAAAGTAGTACGTGAGAAGAAACGTCAGGAGACCGTAGCCAAATATGCAGAGCTGCGCCGTCAGCTGAAAGAAAGAGGGGACTATGAAGCATTGCAGAAGTTACCACGTAATGCATCCCCTACTAGACTGAAAAACCGTTGTGAACTGACGGGACGCCCGAGAGGATATTTGCGTAAGTTTAAAGTATCACGGATTGTTTTCCGTGAACTGGCTCATAAAGGACAAATTCCTGGTGTTACCAAGTCGAGTTGGTGAACAGAACAGAAGTCCAAGATGAAGCAATTGCTATTTTGACCGCATGTCTTGTTGCATTACCTACCGTGCATAAGGAAATGGGGAACATTCGCCGCACAGTTCACGAGCAGACAACTGCTAACCTCTGTGGGGGGGGGGTTCTCATGGCCTGCTTCATAGAAGATGTATAAAAATCTGCATTGAAGGGTTTTATCCAGTGAGGGGTATTTTTGCTTTTTATTAATCGTAATTGTTACGGAATGAAGAAGAACCGTTGGAGAAACGGCATCAATGGGACAAGGTGGATATTGCGCGATTTCACTGGAAGAGAATCTATGGAATATTTTATGCCAGAGACGAGCAGTGAAGGGGTTTGAGCATAGAATAAACATGTGAAAAGTCTGATTGGGAGTTTGCAAGGAATGTACAGTTTAGAATTAGGACCTTAAGGGGGGGACTTACATGGAAACGGAACAAGATCCACGCATTCCGGTAACGATAATTACGGGATTTTTAGGAGCTGGTAAAACAACGCTGCTTAATCATATATTGAAGGCAGATCATGGTTATAAAATCGCTGTTATTGTGAATGAATTTGGAGAAGTGGGCATCGATAATGAACTAATTGTGGAATCTGGCGAAGAAATTATTGAAATGAACAATGGCTGCATCTGCTGCACAGTACGAAGTGATCTGGTGGATATTATGAAAAGTTTGTTGCATCGCAAATTTGCAGAGACTCCTACACCTGTCGAATATGATCGGATTGTTGTTGAAACTACGGGTTTGGCTGATCCGGGACCGGTCATTCAGACTTTTCTTGCGGAGCCACTGATTTCAAACTTTTTCAAAATTGATGCTGTTATAACCGTAGTAGACGCTAAACATGCTGAACATCATCTAGATAACGGACATGAGGCAAAGGAACAAGTCGCTTTTGCCGATGTCATATTATTAAACAAAATAGATCTTGTCGAAAAGGATGATATTGCTCGCTTGGAATCCCGGTTGAAAAAGATGAACTCACATGCCCGATTGACGCATACACATCAATCCTTAATTAATTTGGATCAGATTCTTGGAGTTAATACATTTGATCTTGATCACAAACTCGAAGTCGATCCACATTTTCTGGAAGAACATCATCACCATCACCATCATCATGATGACGATGTTTTCTCCATTGTTCTCACTGAAACGAGACCTTTGGATCTGGATAAAGTGAATAAGTTTATAAACGATTGGTTGGTGGAGCATTCAGCTGATACGTATCGATACAAAGGAATTCTTAATGTACAGAAAACAAATAAAAGGGTCGTATTTCAGGGAGTTCACATGATATTTGGGGTGGATACTGATAGGGAATGGAATGTGGATGAAGACAGAACAAGCCGCATCGTTGTAATTGGAAAAGATTTGGATGAGGACTGGTTAAGAGCACGATTTAGCGAATGTGCGGTTGCCGACGGAGGCGTCTGACAAGGAGCAGGATAACGTGAGTAAGAGTGTGACACATTCATTTGTACTGCCTGACAAGGCTGAAAGGCTTCGGCTATTCGGTTCAGTTGATCCAATTCAGGGAGACAAACCTGTTCTCAAAGAAGAGATGCAAGATTTGCAAAATAGCAAAAATGATTTTCTGTTTGAGTTACAGCAAGTAGGCATCGAAAATTTGAAGTATCCTATCGATGTTATTTCGGTAAAAAGTCCTGTAAAGGTGTCCAGCATTGGCAATTTTCGACTGACTACCTCACTGGAGCGGGAATTTAAAGGCATTAATATGAGCCTATTGGCAGAACAGCTTCAGCATAGTCGCAATGAGGGACTGAGTGACCAAATTACAGATTTACTTAGACTGACGCAGCGAATTGCCGAACAGATGAATCAACAGAAATCACAACGTTATGTCCTTGTTCTAAAGAAATAAGTGAATATAGTGCACACAATCAGCGTGGTATGCTACGAATTCGGGTACAGGGCAACCCTGGAGAATTATTGCCAAGTGATTGGAAGGAAAATCTGTTGGATGCCGCTGAATCCAATGCAAGCAGTTGCCTTCATCCCGTATTAAAAAGGCCTGACGAGAAACAGGTTACAGAACATGCGTACGAGAATCCTCGATTTGTTGAAGACGTAGTGCGGTTGGTGGCTGCTGATTTGTATGAAAAGCATTGGGGAAGTAAATTCAAGGTGGATTGCAGTAATGAAGAGTCCATTCATCAGCATGATGCGATTGCACGCATTGTGTATGATAAGTCCAGAGGGCATGAATGTGCTGATGATTACTTTACTTTAATCTAGATCATCAGAAGATGATAAACATCAGAGTGAACTGCACCCCAATTTTTAGACGCGATCTAACTTTGGAGGTGCAGTTTTTTGTGTCAAGTTGCAATGAAGTATTCCTCTTCGCATTCAGGTCGTGAGTGGTCATGAAACTTCAACCATTACATATTTTCCCGAATTGACTTTATGTCCGGATATCATTATTATCTTACAGTATAAGATAAATGCAGAAGGTGGTACTGCCAATGGACTATAAAGCGTCAGCAACAGAACTATTCGAGTGTATCGTCAAATCGCGCAAACCGGTGTTAGAGGAACGAGCGCATTTCTCTCGTGGTGAAATGGGGATTCTCATCGCTTTGAGTCATCAGGATGGGGTTACTTCGGGCCATTTAAGCGAATACTTGTCCGTCAGTACGGGACGGATCGCAACGGCACTGAAAAGTTTGGAGAAGAAAGGGTTGGTTGTACGACGTACGGATGCCAACGACAAACGTAAGGTGATTGTATTCATTACGGATTCAGGCAAGCAATTTATGATGGACAGGTATAACGAAGGAGTCGCATGGAGCGAGAAAATTCTTCGAAAGCTGGACGAACAGGATGCCAAAGAGTTTATCCGACTCATCAAGCTTATTGTCTCTAAAAGCTGAATTCCTATGTAGAGAACGTATGCAGGATACGTTAATTGCACCAAACACCTAAGATTTTCAGATAAAGGAGAAGAATAGAATGCTGAAGATATTCAAATATCTCAAGAAAAATGAATGGATGTTCGTGCTTTGCAGCTTGGCCTTCATCGTTGTGCAGGTGTGGCTGGATTTGAAGCTGCCTGATTATATGGCCGAAATTACAACCAAGCTGCAAACCGCAGGAACGCCGATGTCGGAACTGCTAATTCCCGGTATTTATATGCTGTTATGTGCTGTCGGCAGTATGATTGCATCTATTATTGTCGGCTATTTTGCGGCAAAGGTCGCGGCAGGGCTGGCCATGCGTCTGCGTGCGATGGTCTTTGACAAGGCCTTATCTTTTTCCATGGAAGAGATGAACAGCTTTTCAACAGCCAGCCTTATCACCCGCTCCACGAACGATGTTACCCAAATTCAAACGGTGGTTGCGCTGGGGCTGCAGGTGATCATCAAGGCGCCGATTCTGGCCGTGTGGGCCATTGCAAAGATTGCGGATAAAAACTGGCAGTGGACCGCCTCTACAGGAGTGGCTGTGGCTGTCCTGATCCTGATGCTGAGTGTCATTGTTATTTTCGCTCTTCCGAGTTTCCAAAAAATCCAACGTCTCACCGATAATCTGAACAGGGTAACACGTGAGCATCTGACCGGGCTTCGGGTGGTGCGCGCTTATAATGCAGATCAGTATCTGGAGGAGAAGTTCGGACAGGCCAATGCAGAATTGACAAATACAAACCTGTTTGCGAACCGGTTAATGGCAATGGTTGGTCCGGGGATGACCTTTATTATGTCCGGTCTGAGTGTCTCGATCTATTGGATTGGCACATACCTGATTAACGGAGCGGCCGTGCCGGACCGCATTACGCTATTCTCTAATATGGTCGTATTCTCCTCATATGCGGTGCAGGTGGTCATGGCCTTTATGATGGTAAGTATGATATTCTTCCTGATGCCTCGAGCTTCGATTTCTGCCAAACGGATTATGGAGGTA
The DNA here is from genome assembly GCF_052921365.1 of Paenibacillus sp. T2-29. Classification (NCBI taxonomy): domain Bacteria; kingdom Bacillati; phylum Bacillota; class Bacilli; order Caryophanales; family Paenibacillaceae; genus Paenibacillus; species Paenibacillus sp. T2-29. The sequence goes on from NZ_JBREVE010000016.1 coordinate 65,877, forward strand.
TTGAATACCGAATCTCGCATCATCGACGGACATGAGACCGCTGGAGAAGAGGGCGTTATGGGTCAGGTGGAATTTCGTAATGTCAGCTTCAAATATCCGGATGCCGAGGAGCCTGTGCTTCGCAACATTAGCTTTACGGCAAAACAGGGCGAGACGGTTGCCTTTATTGGTGCAACAGGCAGCGGCAAAACCAGTGTGATCAATCTGATTTCCCGTTTCTACGATGTGACTGAGGGTGAGGTACTTGTGGATGGCGTGAATGTCAGAAATTATAAGCAGCAGACACTCCATAACAAAATCGGGTATGTCCCACAGAGAGCCGTGCTTTTCAGCGGTACAGTGGCTTCCAACGTTTCGTATGGCGATAACGGCAGAGCAGAAGTTTCGGAGAAACTCGTCAAAGCCGCTGTGGAGATTGCCCAGGGTACGGAGTTTGTCGAAAAAATGGACGGTCAATATCAAGGACGGATTTCACAAGGTGGAGCGAACGTGTCAGGTGGTCAAAAGCAGCGTCTGTCCATTGCGCGTGCCATCTACCGTCAGCCAGAGATTTACATCTTCGATGATTCCTTCTCGGCACTCGACTACAGAACAGACCGGGTCCTGCGCTCTGCGCTTAAACAAGAAACCGGCCATGCTACGACACTCATTGTGGCTCAGCGCATAGGCACCATTAAGGACGCTGACCGGATTATTGTTCTCGACCAGGGCGAGATTGTAGGGAACGGCACACATGAAGAGCTGATGGCGAATTGCAGCACCTATCAGGAAATCGCTTATTCGCAGCTTTCGAAGGAGGAACTCGTACATGGACAAGAATGAACACACCGTCGGCAGTAAGCATATCAAAATGAAACAGCAAGGTCCCATGGGTAAAGGTCCTACGGAAGGGAGGGGGACTGGTAAAAAAGCGAATGATTTTAGAAAAAACTCACGCCAGCTCTTATCCTACATCAAGGCCTATGCGCCTATGATTATCCTCTCTATGGTGCTGGCACTGGCCGGTTCCGTCTTCAATGTGATTGTTCCGGATAAGCTCAGCGATATTGCCAACCTGATCCAGGAAGGAATTGTAACAGGGATTGATATAAATGCTATTCAGAAGATTGTTCTTGTACTGGTAGTTTTGTATGGTCTCGGCCTTATCTTTAATTATTTTCAAGGATTCATTACGGTAACTGTGTCACAGCGCCTTACAAAGAAGATGCGGACAGAACTGTCCCAAAAAATCAATCATATGCCTTTGAAGTATTTTGATGCTACGAGCTATGGTAATGTGCTCAGCCGTGTGACTAACGATGTCGATACCATCGGACAAACGTTAAACAACAGTCTCGGCACACTTGTCAGCGCACTGGCAACCTTTGTGGGTGCATTGATTATGATGCTGTATACGAACTGGATCATGACCATTTCCGGGATTGTAGCTACGCTGATTGGTTTTTCACTGATGACCGTAATTATGAAGCATTCACAAAAATATTTTGTAGCACAGCAAGCGGAGCTTGGCCAGATCAACGGTCATATTGAAGAAACCTATGCTGGTCATAACGTAGTCAAGGTATATAACGGAGAAAAAGCAGCCAAGGAAGTGTTCCATGGCATTAATGGCCGCTTGTATACAAATGCATGGAAATCCCAGTTCATGTCTGGCCTGATGATGCCGGTTATGATGTTCATCGGGAATTTTGGTTATGTAGCGGTCTGTATCGTGGGCGCTTTGCTGGTGAACCAACATGTTATAACGATCGGAACTATTGTGGCCTTTATGGTGTATATTCGTCTATTTACACAGCCCTTGTCACAGTTGGCGCAGGCTGCAACCAATTTGCAATCGGCGGCTGCTGCCAGTGAACGTGTATTCGAATTTCTGGATGAAGAAGAATTGAAAGATGAAAGTGACAAGACCATGAAGCTGGATAACGCCAAAGGGGATGTTGAATTCAAACATGTTCGTTTCGGTTATAACGAAGACCATATGATTATCAAAGACTTCTCTATGAAAGCTGAAGCTGGTCAGAAAGTCGCTATTGTTGGCCCGACAGGTGCTGGTAAGACGACGCTCGTGAATTTGCTCATGCGGTTCTATGAGCTGAACGGAGGGGAAATTTATATTGATGGAACTCCGATCAGCCAATTAACACGTGAGAATGTTCATAAATTATTCTGTATGGTACTGCAGGATACATGGCTGTTTGAAGGAACGATTCGTGAGAATATCGTCTTTTCCCAAGACCATGTTACCGATGAACAGGTAGAAGCCGCATGTAGAGCAGTGGGTCTGCACAGCTTCCTTAAAACTCTGCCGCAGGGCTATGATACAGTACTAGACGACAAAGCCAATCTCTCTGCTGGCCAAAAGCAATTGATTACCATTGCAAGAGCCATGATTGAAGATGCGCCTATGCTCATACTGGACGAAGCCACAAGTTCGGTCGATACGCGTACGGAGTTGCTGATTCAACAAGCGATGGACCGACTTACTGTAGGGAAAACCTCTTTTGTGATTGCCCACCGTCTCTCAACGATTAAGAACGCCGATCTGATTCTGGTCATGAAGGACGGTAACATTATCGAAACGGGTAATCATGGAGAATTGCTGGGTAAAGGCGGATTCTATGCCGATTTATATAACAGCCAGTTTGAAAATGCATCCTGAAGAATACAGTTGTAGGAAAACACAATAGCAACAACATGGAACTGGACAAGTGTTTAAGGCAAGAACACTGAACCAATAAAAAGTCGCTACATAGCGGCTTTTTTGTTTTATTGAACAAGTTCTTATGCATTAATGGTCTTACTGAACATGTCCTGAAAGGACAAAGGAAACTCGTTGATTATTCTATTTTTTTGTGGGTATTCGTAGTTTCAATTTTGAATAACTTTCCTCTCATCATGAAGAAAATACTTGCACTTGTTGGAAGCTTCAAAGGAACCAGAGGTGAGGATGGTTTATAAAGTTCATAAACAATCCATCTTCGATTAATATCGCTCCATCATGGCTGAATACCTTGTGTTCTATTTGTTTCGTGGAGAGAGCATCATTCAGTATACCGCTGCATTACGTTGTAAAAAGCCTTGATTTCTTTACTACTGAAACTTTCGTGTAACGTTTTGTTGGCCCACATGAGTTCTTTAATATCGTATAATTTGTGCGCTTTGCTCAGTGCCTCTCCTTTTTCTGTAGCGTAAAGGTTCAGGTTTTTAGCATTACCGTTTTCTTTTTTTCGAAGGATGAATCCGCGTTGCTCCAGCCTTTTTAGAATCTGAGAAGTCGCACTTTTTGTATGGTTCCACTCCAATGACAGCTTGGCAGCAGTGATCCCTCGATTCTCTTCAATCATCGTCAGGTTGTGCACTTCGACCATGTTGATCTCTTCGCCAGTACCGTAGTCCCGAATGGCTTTAATATAGTCGCTATATGTCATGACAAATTTAAATATGATACTGGCCTTATTATCTAATTCATGATATTTGTCGTCTTGTTCATGGAATTCCATCAATTGCACCTTGTCTTTCATTGAGTATTTAATTGTATCGCACCACATGCTTCAAGCAGGTACATAATCCATGGAGAAACATTACAGTTGACTTTCATCAACCTAGGTTCAGTATTTTCAACGGTACATATCCCATGAGGGAAAGCAGAACCGAGCTAATAAAACTGGCTGCAAAAGTCTTTAAGACCATTCGACGAAAGGTACATATATCCACCTTGAGATCAAGGTCTGCCATGGCCATAACAATGAGTAAAAAGTGATGTCCCGCTTACAAGGTACCTATAGTGATCCCATAGACGGCAAAGCAAAGGTTATCTTTGATTTGCACTAGCTATAAAACCTTTCTAAATCAGTTTGAAGGTGATGAGATGTTTCACATATTAGTCCATATAAAATGAGAAAAATCTCGGGATGTATACACTTAAATAGATGCATTTATCCATACTTGTCTAGATGATAATTCAACCAAGTATATTCAGAACCTCTTACATGCTAGATTGCTTCGATTTAGTTATATAAATAAAACTAATCTCAATGCAAAGGAGTATATAAGAAATCGTAGATACTCAGAAATACGGGGAGATGTATTTGAGTTATATCAAGCTTGGGAAGTCACCTTAATCGGCTGCGGCTTTGTGTAGTGGGAAAGGATAGTGGTATCTACCATATTAAACGGTTTCTATATAGGACCGTATTTTATACATTTTGTTTAAAAGAGAAATTTTTTTAATTTCTTGTGAACCAAATCAAATCCTTGATGATCTAATTTATAGATAAACTTTAAAAGGAAAGGGGGAACCATTGCATGGATTTAACAGAGAAAGCAGAGCTTGCAACACAAGGAGACAAGGAAGCTTTTGTGGATGTTATACGAGCTGTCCAACAAAGCCTATATGTAATAGCAAGATCAATCGTTAAAAACGAAGAAGATTGTGCAGATGCTATACAGGAGACCATTGCCAAAGCTTTTTCAAATGTACATAGACTGAAAGAGCCTGCTTATTTTAAAACATGGATCATTCGGATTTTGATCAACGAGTGTAATCGGATTATCAGGAAAAAGAAGAGAGTATCCCCTGTCCCTTATGATATAAGAAAGTCATCATATAAGGGTGATTATGAACAAATCGAGCTGTTTGAGGTAATTGATGGACTGGATGAACAACTTCAAACTACGGTGACGCTTTTTTATATTGAGGATTTATCGGTCAAAGAGATATCCAAAGTGCTTAATGTATCCGAAGGGACAGTAAAATCACGCTTATTTAGGGCCAGACAGCAATTATCCGAGTTAGCCCTTGGGGAGGGAGAAGCCAAGTATGAACTATCATGATCCGGTTGACCCTATGCTTAAACAATTTCTAAAGTCCAGAGCACAAGACCTGGTCATTCCTAATACAGTAGAGAACGCGTTGGGATACGCCCTTTCATCACTTTCTGATCAGAATATGAAAAAGAGATCCTTCCTTAAAAGATGGAGATGGGCAGCAGCGACCGTTGCTTTCTTTTTCGTTCTGGGTGCAGTTTCTATCCTTACCGTTCCTACATTTGCCGAAGTATTCAGGTCTTTATTTGCCAAGGACAACCCGGATATCGGACTTATGCGTGCACAGGAATTGGGATTGGTGATTAATCCTCATATTAAGGTGAAGGACAAAGGTTACACGTTGGTGATTAATGAAGCTGTTGCTGATCCTACCCGAGTGACCATTGCACTTCAACTTTTTGATGAAAATGGAAAGCATGATCGCCACAAACTGGCCATTGGCGAAGCGAATAAAATTACGATCAAAGATGATAAAGGAAACGTAGTGGGCAGTATGTACGATATGGGGTACACGAGTGATTTTTATTATATGGTTGATTTCTTTAGTGAACCGCTGAAAACAGACAAGATTACGATAGAAGGGAGTATTGGATCGCTTGGACAAAGGAGCGAAACCTTAATAAAAGGAAATTGGGACTTTAGCTTTGACATTGATATGAAAAAGGCAAACAAGCAGAACAAAATAGAGGAGCTGGAAGGTAGTTACACAACGTCGCACGGAATGACGGTTACATTAAAAAGAATAACGAGAATGGTGCAAGGAGTACGTTTCGAACTGGAGACCGAACTTGATGATGCGGCAATGACAAGATCCCCCGGTGATTTATGGAGAAAGCAGATGTTAAGCTTTCATTTCGAGACAACAGATGGGCAAGAGATTCACTCGGTGAATCCAAGAAAAAAGAATTACAGGGACAGCTTAATGACATCTGATCATAGAGTTATTGGAAACGGAAAAATGCATTGGAGTTATACCTTCAAGTACCTGCCTGAGGATAAACCATACCGCTTTGTTCTGGATGCATACTCGGTTGCAGAAATGGACGGAAATAAGATTTCCTTTAGACCATCGGAGCTGACTAAGCCCAAAACTTTTAAAATAATGAATGATAGACTGGAGTTGGTTAGGGCTTCACTTGAGAAATCGCAAGTCAACAAAGGCGCATATGAAACTGTCATCTCATTCTACGGGAAAATGGATAATGAAATAATGCATGAAGAGTGGAGAGCATTTGATTCAGCAGGTAAGCAGTATGACGTAAGTGCGGTGGGGGGATCATCGTTTGAAAATACGCTGACTGATCATTGGAGAGAGGGATATATCAGTATGGGGGATCGTAGGGCAAAGCAGCCTTACGAATTTCGGATTATGAAGCTAGATCCAACTCCAGAGGAGCTTACCCTGGTAAGGGAAGTAGTGGATAAACGATACAAAGACCCTAACTGGTCAGTATTGCTAGGAAAATAGAATAAACGAACTACTTAGATCTTCCATACCCAATGGATCCAAATCTTCCATATTTCTCATCATGGGTGTCTCCATTAATTCCTTCCCAGAGAGTGAATACAATTTATTTGCTAATCCCATATAGCGATTGTTCTGATCAATATAAGGGCTTTGGGGGTTGTGAACAAGACTGCTTTTTTATGAAAATCTGTCCACTTAACTTTAAGAAAAAAAGGACATTTGGATGTAGATGTAACTTTCTAAAATTTATCATGCACTAAAATCTTTATCAAAATGTCTTCTTCACCAATATAGTCAATCTTTTGGACCACATCCTTATCCATTATGATAATGTGGTCTTTTTTTAGGGCGTGTCTTCAAACTTAAGCAAGCCACACTAAAATGGATGCCAAGGTCAAAAACGCCTTGAACGTACACGCTAATTTATCATAGCGAGTCGCCAGACGACGGTAGTTTTTTACTTTATTAAAGAAACATTCTACTAAGTGACGTTCTTTGTAGATGTCCCGATCATATTTTGGGGGCACTCGGCGGTTTTTCTTACCCGGAATCACGGGGATGGCCCGCTGTTCTTCCAAAAAAGCCCGGATTGCATTCGTATCGTAAGCTCGGTCGGCCAAGACTTGCTTCATGGTCAGTTTCATGGCTTTAAGCATTTCGTATCCATGGACGGAATCATGCGCCTCGCCTCCGGTCAATTCAAAGCGAAGTGGGTTGCCTAACGCATCCACCACAGCATGAATTTTGGTGCTTAATCCGCCACGGGAACGTCCGATCGCTTGCTTGCTTTGCCCCTTTTGCGCCTGATCCATGCTGGTGAACTCGCACAATCGTGGCATCAATCATCACGCTTTCCTCATCGGAATCCAGCGAAACGTGTTTTAACACTTCATCCCAAATCCCCGCTTTCTGCCAGCGTCGAAAGCGGGTGTAGACAGATTTCCAATTGGGAAAGAAATCGGGCAAATCACGCCAAGGGGCGCCTGAACGGGCCACCCATAGCATGGCATTCAACATGATTCGATTGTCCACTGCAGGACGTCCTCCTTGTGGTTTTCGTTCAGGTGGAAAAAGATCTTGAATCTGCCGCCATTGTTGATCTTGAATTTCATATCGTGTACTCATTTAATGGTTTTAACCAATATATTTCTACTTAAACACTTTGAAGACACGCCCTAGTTCGATTTTTCATTATTAATATACTGGGTACAGCTGCCTGCATACATATAGTTGATTTCCACAAAATCACGCGTATGCAGGTTTTATCCCTTCTGATCACAGCGCAGAAGGTTTACTCGGTCGTGATGCGCTCATCAGAAAAACGATTCGATTTGTATAAAGTAATCATCACAACGACAAATATGTTCAGTACTTTTGCTGTGTCAATCTTCACTTCATTATTAAAGGATTAACTCGTCAAAACTTAAAAAATAGCAAGTTTCTTGCCACATGGAGACTTGCTATTTTATGTTTTTGGGTCAATAAGTTTCACAAAAGAAATGGTCCAAAAGTTATAAATTTTCTGAAAATCTTAAACTTTTAATGAAAAATCCAAACGTTTCTATTAATAAAAAAATAAAGTTTATAGCTCAAATGAGAGAATATTTAACCTAAATCGAAATTCTGAGAGAAAATTTAAAGAAAATTTTGCTCGGTAATTAGTTCAAAAGATCTAAAAAAATCACTATCTATTTAAAAAGTGAAGAGTTATTAATTTCGAATTAATTCAGCTCGAGCAAATAAATCCCATGATTTAGGTAGTTAAAGAATATTGCTGAAAAAGTTGAAATTTGTCGGATGGTGTCGGGATCGGTTTGTTATATTTGTGTTAATGATATGTAACGTAAAATGTGTTTTGGTACAAGGGTTTTGGGCTTCATGCAAGCACACAGTATTTTTATTTTATCGATTATAAAATCAAAAATTTTGTTCTAAATCATATTAACTTGTCGTAGTTAGTATTCAATTTAATAAAAAAGTGGAATTCTTGCATTTAAAGATATAAAAATAATAGAATAATATGGGCTGTTTATTAATTTTATGAAATCTATCAAGTTAGAACTTATGTCCCATGTTAATCGGTTTTAAAGTTTGTATATTTAAAATAGCTAGAAAGTATTGGGAGAAAAGAAGATATATAAGGATTTATTGTTATATTGTGGACGGAAAGAGGATGTGAGAAATTTGTATGGCAACTCGGTCGTCTCTTGTTTGGTTTTTAACAATTTCCGATAAATCCTTCCCACGTCTTCCGTATTCCAAAGACAACTCCAATTTTATTCAGATTAATCTTTCACCAAAGAGCTTCGTTTGATGCAGAGAACACCGGAAGAAGTACTGTAATTCATCCATGTACAAAATCAGGAAGTCATAAGCGCAGTCGTGAGTATTTTTAGCTCCTTTCAGCCTAGAATTACGCTCCTAATCACGCTGCAGCAGTTCATGCGTCTCGTAGCATCGATACCCTCAAGCCAAGATTCAGACAGCACACATCACGACACACTACGTTGTTAACATTGCGGCAACCATTCTACAACCCACCACCAAGATGCACTCACAGCATAATTCGAAAATATTCCCATTCCATGCACATATTCATACATCCAGAGTCAGAGTTTTTTCACCATGACCGCCCAACTAAAAAAAGCTTGCACTGCGAAAGTGTGAGCGATGAAAAAGAAGATGTGCTTATTTCGATTAAAATCAGCTCTTCGAAGCTCCGGGGGGCTGAAGGAAACCAGCTTTCAGATAGCAGAAGGAGAAACGGTAACGATTGTCGTCGCGTGCCGTGGCGGCAAAAGCACGATCATCAAACTGCTACAACAAGTATGCGAACTCAGATCTCAATGGTATATCAGGAGTGGTCGCTTTTGCCGACTTCCATTGGTAATTCAATGCCGGAAAAAAGGATCGCATGACCGTTTCTTGCCAAGGGCGGTCATTTTAGCAGAGTTACTTTTACACATATCTATTTTGCGAGGAGAGGTACGTATGACTCAGCACGATGTTCAATTGTTTGCATTAAGCCAGCCACAGCAACGTATTTGGTACACGGAGCTTGTGTATCCCAATCGCAACACGTCTACGATTATTACTACTGTTAAAATCAAGGGAACGGTTCGCATAGATGCATTGCAGCAGGCAATGAACCGGGTTATTGCACGAAATGATTCTTTTCGTATCAAAATCACGGTTCGGGACGGCATTCCCTATCAATATGTTGAGCCGTTTGCTACTCAAAGCATAGAAACCCTTCAGGTAACCCAGGAGGAAGCTGAGCTATGGGTTAGCCATCATAACGCACAGCCGTTCCCCTTACTGGATTCGCAGCTGTATCGGTTTGTTATTTTGCAGCTGGGGGCAGAAGATACCTGGTTTAGTTTCAAGATGCATCATATTATTTCTGACGGCGTTACCATGGAGCAGGCCATTAATGAAATTACGGGAAATTATATGAATATTGTGCATGGTACAGGTTCAGATGCGCCGGTCCCAGCGAACTCATATCTCGATTTTATTCAGACAGAGCAAAGCTATGAGCAATCAGAACGCTATCAAAAGGATAAGATGTACTGGACGGAGAAATTTGCCAATTTGCCGGAGGTTACAGGTTTAAAATTGTACAATCCGCTCACAGTAAGCACGGCTGCACGCCGGGAGACCTATACACTGGAGCACGAATTATATCGTGGTGTCACGGCTTTTTGCGAGGCGCATAACATCAGTATTTTTACATTTTTTCTGGCTGCTCTGTATATTTATTTACATAAAACGACAGGTGAACAAGATTTAACGGTTGGTACATTGTATGCTAACCGTACGTTGAAGAAGGAAAAAAATACAATGGGCATGTTCGTTAGCACTGTGGCTACACGTTTGCAAGTTGAGCCGGAATCCGAGCTGCTTACTTTCCTACAGGGTGTTGGCAAGGAGCAGTCGTCCATTTTGCGGCATCAGCGTTATCCGTATAACAAAATCATACAGGATTTGCGTGAACAACAAAGCGGCACGGATATTGGCCGCCTGTTTGGCGTTACCATTCAGTACCGTACGCTGAGCTTCTCTCGTTTTGATGAAGCTGTTCAGCAGGTGCATACCGATTTCTGCGGAGATACGGTGAGTGACTTTGATATTGCCATGATTGACATGCTGGATGACGATAAACTTGTATTGCAACTGGATTATCGGACCGAGCTGTTCAGCGAGCAGGAAATCGCCCGAATGATTCACCAATTTTTGAGTGTGGTAGAGCATATGGTGAAAGGGCCACAGCAGCGGATTCAGGAGTTGTCACTGATGAGTGACAAAGAGCGGGCACAAATTATGAATGTATTTAATGCGACCACAGTTCCCTTTCCAGACGATGTGGGGATTCATGAGCTATTCAAGAAACAGGCAGAATGTACACCAGATCAGACAGCGGTTATGTCTGGAAGTCAGAGTCTGACTTATCGGGAACTGAATGAACGGTCGAATTCATTGGCACGAATGCTTCAAGCACAGGGAGTAGGACCTGACAAGCTGGTCGGCCTGATGATGCAGCGCTCAGTGGAAATGATCGTAGGCTTGCTGGCTGTTCTAAAAGCAGGCGGTGCTTATGTGCCGATTGATCCCGAATTTCCGTCATCTCGTATTGAATACATGCTGGAAGACAGCAAGGCTGCAGTGCTTCTGACCAGTCGTGATTTGGCAGAAGAGCACCATTGTCAGGCCAATACCATGTTTCTTGAGGATGCAGAATTGTATCAGGGAGACAGCAGCAACCTGGAGGTGATTTCTCACCCAGAGCAGTTGGCTTACGTCATCTATACCTCTGGATCGACTGGTAATCCGAAAGGAGTTATGCTCCAGCATCGTTCGGTACTCAACTTTATTACCGGGATGCGTGAAATCATTGACTTTGAAGCTGGTAAAACCATTTTGTCACTCACGACCATTTCATTCGATATTTTCGTCTTGGAAACTATCTTACCGCTATTGGCTGGAATGACGGTTGTGCTTGGCGATCACCAGCATCAAGTGGATCCTCAGGCGCTTGGTGAGTTGATTACCCATCATTCTATTGAGATGTTGCAAATGACACCATCCCGGCTGCAGATGCTGCTGGATCATGAAGCTGGTTCCCGCGCGCTGCGGGGCGTAAAGGAAATCATGGTGGGAGGTGAAGCCCTTCCTTCCAAGCTGCTCGCAGCACTGCAAGAAATAAATGGCCCCCGTATTTATAACATGTATGGACCTACAGAAACGACGGTTTGGTCGACCGTACAGGAACTTACTCATGCTCAAGAAATTAATATAGGACGTCCCATCGCGAATACCCAAATATATATCATCAATGCGAGTGGGGAATTGCAGCCAGTCGGTGTGCCGGGCGAGTTATGTATAGCAGGGGAAGGCTTGGCCCGTGGGTATTGGAATCTGGAAGATCTGACGGCAGAGAAATTTGTAAATAATCCGTTTGCCGGAGATAAAGCAGGTTATGAACGGATGTACCGTACAGGCGATTTGGCGAGATGGACACTGGACGGCAACATTGAATATTTGGGACGGATGGATCACCAGGTGAAAATCCGGGGCTACCGGATCGAACTGGGCGAGATCGAATCGCAGCTATTGCAGGTGGAGTCGGTACGAGAAGCGGCCGTCGTGGCTCGTGTGGACGAAACAACGGGCCAAAAACAAATGGTGGCATACTATGTGGCCAGTCAAGCAATGGAAGCCAGTAAACTGAGAAGTGAGCTGGGGCGGGAGCTACCAAGCTATATGGTGCCGTCGTATTTCATTCAGTTGGAGCAGATGCCGCTGACACCGAACGGTAAAATCGACCGCAAATCTCTGCCAGCACCGGAAGGCAGTCAGCAAAGCGGAGCGGATTATGAAGCGCCCCATACCGCGCCGGAACAGGCACTCGTAACGATCTGGCAGTCCGTTCTGGGCGTGCCAACCGTCGGTATTTTGGACAATTTCTTTGACCTGGGCGGCGATTCGATCAAGGCGATTCAAATCGTATCCCGTGCGTTCCAGGCAGGCTACAAGCTGGATATGAAGGATCTGCTTCGGTGTCCAACCATCGCAGCATTGGCACCACTTATGACAAGTCGTATGGCAGATCAGGGAGAAGTGAGCGGGGAAACGGCATTGCTTCCGATCCATCATTGGTTCTTTGAACAGGAGCAAGTGGACGCGCATCACTTTAATCAGGCGGTTATGCTGCACCGGGAGCAGGGCTTTGACGAAGCTGCTTTGCATCAAGCGCTAATCCAGTTGACGGAGCACCACGATGCACTGCGGATGGTGTTCAGGAAGACCGAGCAAGGCTACCAAGCGTGGAATCGCGGAATACAGGAAGGCGAGCTGTATCATCTGGACGTGCTGGACTTTAGGGATTTGACGGATGAAGTCACCCTGAGCACGAAGATTGAAACGAAAGCAACTGAAATTCAAAACAACATAAACTTGTCTGAAGGACCGCTGGTAAAGCTCGCTCTGTTCCGTTGTACTTATGGAGACCATTTGTTGGTGACAATCCACCATTTGGTGGTCGACAGCGTATCATGGCGTATTTTGCTGGAGGATCTGGCATCCGGCTATGAGCAGGCTTTACGGGGCGAGTCTGTCCGCTTGCCGAATAAGACGGATTCTTTCCGCCTGTGGGCTGATCAGCTGTCAGCTTATGCGAACAGCGCCGCGTTGGAGAAGGAACGTGCGCATTGGGAGCAGGTGGAGCGAGCTGGTGCTGCTCAAGAGGCATTGCCTAAGGATTACACTCGTAAATCTCAGGCCAAGCCACAGCTTCGTGATGATCGAACACTGACCGTAGCGTGGACGGTCGAAGAAACGGAACAATTCTTGAAACAAGCTCATCGGGCCTACAATACAGAAGCAAACGACCTGCTGCTGACAGCTCTGGGCATCGCCATTCAGGAGTGGGCAGGCATCCGTCAGGTGCTTGTAAACTTGGAGGGTCACGGACGGGAAGCCATTTTGCCGGATATGGATATTACGCGCACAGTCGGTTGGTTTACCAGCCAATTCCCAGTTGTCCTGGATATGGGCGAGGACCGGAATGTGGGACAGCGTGTCAAGAACGTCAAGGAAGGGCTGCGCCGTTTGCCGCATAAAGGGATTGGATACGGGATTTTGAGATATCTTGCTGACGGAGAAGGGAAAGCAGCTTTTGTTGCCGAGCCGGAAATCAGCTTTAACTATCTTGGACAATTTGATCAGGATTTGAAAAATAATGCTTTCCGCATGTCACCTTATTCCATCGGAGCTTCCATGAGTGACACGTTGACCAAGCGGTATGCGCTGGATATCAACGGTATGATCACGGACGGTGCACTGGAACTGGCGATCACCTACAGCAACAATATGTTCATGAAAAAATCAATCAAAAAGCTGGCTGATCTGCTTCAGGAGAGTTTACGTGAGGTATTGGCTGACTGTGTGGGCAAAGAGCTGCCGGAGCTGACCCCAAGCGACTTGTCCTTCCGAGGACTGACGGCTGTAGAGCTGGATCATATTGTAGAGCAGACGGCTGCTGCGGGAGAACTGGAAAACATTTATTCGTTAACACCCATGCAAAAAGGCATCCTGTTCCACGGCTTAATGGAGCCGCAATCCGGAGCATATTTTGAGCAGGCGACATTTGATCTACAAGGCAGCTTTCAAGTGGAGGCTTTTGCCGAAAGCCTCAATCAACTGGTGGAGCGCCATCAAATATTCAGAACGAATTTTTATAGCGGCTGGAATGAACAGCCTTTACAGGTGGTGTACCGACACAAACATGCGGGGTTCCGTTTTGAAGATATACGCTTGATGGGACAAGAAGAGCAGGACGCATACATTGCTGATTTTGCTGAGCGCGACAAAGCCGAAGGCTTTCATTTCAGCTCCGGCGAGCTGATGCGGGTGTCTATTTTACGTACAGGCGAGGAGTCGTACCGTTTTGTATGGAGCTTCCATCATATTTTGATGGACGGCTGGTGCTTGTTCCTGGTTGTAGGGGAAGCATTTAATACGTACTTTGCTATCCTCGAAGACCGCAATCCGGAGCTTGCCCCGGTAACACCATACAGCGAATACATTGAATGGCTGGATCGGCAGGACAAGACGGAGGCTGAACGGTTCTGGCGTGATTATTTTGCGGGCTTTGAGCAGCAGACGGTATTGCCGCAGGTCAAACAGCTGGATGGTCACGCTAAAGCATATGAAGCGGACAAGCTTTCGTTTACACTGGGCCGTGAAGTGACGGAGCGGATGAACAAGCTGGTTAAGCAGAAGCAAGTGACGGTCAACACACTTTTGCAAGCAGCGTGGGGCGTTGTGCTGCAGCGGTATAACAACAGCCGGGATGTGGTATTTGGCAGTGTCGTATCTGGTAGATCAGCAGATATTCCGGGCATAGACAAAATGATTGGGTTGTTCATTAATACGGTTCCTGTACGGATTCACAGTGAGAAAGATATGACATTTGCTGGGCTGATGAAGCAGATACAAGAGCAGGCACTGGCTTCCCGTGCCTACGAAACCTATCCGTTGTATGACATTCAGGCCCTGACCGAGCAGAAACAGGATCTAGTGAATCATATTATGGTGTTTGAAAACTACCCGGTGGAACAGCGTATGGAGCAGATGGGTAGCCGTGGCGCGAATGGCTTTACGATTGCCAATGCTTCCATGTCAGAGCAAACGAACTATGATTTCAACATTACGGTTGTGCCGGGTGATGAAATTCATTTCCATTTGGAGTACAACGCGAAGGTGTTGGAACGTGCAGCTGTAGAGCAAATCCGTGAGCATTTGCTGCATATGATTGAAGAAGCGATTCACAGACCAGATGCACGGGTGGATGAGCTTCAATTGGTGACTGCTGCGGAAAAAGCAAAAATCATCAATGGTTTTGGATCAGTAGGCGTAGCTGCGTGGACTGATGAAAAAGAATCTAATTTGTTGTTCCACGCCTATGTGGAAGAACAGGCACAGCTTGTGCCGGATCACGTGGCCGTTGTATACGAGGAACGGCAGTTTACGTACCGCGAGCTGAACGAGCGTGGAAACCAGCTTGCTCGCAGATTGCGGAATGAGGGCATTGGACGCGAGTCCATTGTGGGTATTTTGAGCGAACGCTCGGTAGACATGCTGGTCGGCGTATTGGCGGTCTGGAAAGCAGGAGGCGCATATGTGCCGCTGGATGCGGATTATCCGTCCGAACGGATTCGCTTTATGCTCGAGGACAGTGGTGCGACGGTGCTGCTAACGCAAACCGGTTTGCAAGAGCGTGCACAGGGTTGGCTGGAGGCAAGTCGGCAGGCCTTGGTCGGAGGGCAGACTGAGGGTGAATGGGAAACGGCGGCTGGCGCTGAAACGATGGAAAGAGACAGCCTGAGTGAAGGCGTAAGCTTGAAATTAGATTCGAAGTCTGACAGCGAAGAAGCATCCAAACCAGCAACAGGGCTGCGTCTGCATACCGTATTGGCATTGGACGATGAGTCGCTGTACACCGGGGATGCCACGGATGTTGAACCTATCAATGAACCACACGATTTGGCATATGTGATCTATACGTCCGGTACAACCGGACGTCCGAAAGGCGTCATGATCGAACATCGCAGCCTGGTAAATACGGCTGCGGCGTATCGCCGGGATTACCGTCTGAACCAGTTCCCAGTACGACTGCTGCAACTGGCGAGCTTCTCTTTCGACGTGTTCGTTGGCGATATTGCGCGGACGCTCTATAACGGCGGCACGATGGTCATCTGTCCGAAAGACGACCGCATTGATCCAAGCCGTTTGTACGGATGGATTCGTGATTACCAGATTACCGTGTTCGAATCGACTCCGGCCTTGATCGTACCGTTTATGCAGCATGTGCATGAACAGGGACTGGACATGAGCAGCATGGAACTGCTGATCACCAGCTCGGATAGCTGCAGCGTGACGGACTACCGGGTGCTGCAAGAACGGTTTGGCGCAGATATCCGCATCATCAACAGCTACGGCGTCACGGAAGCGGCGATTGACTCCAGCTTCTACGACGAAGAGCTGTCGAAGTTGCCAAGCAGTGGCCATGTGCCGATTGGCCAGGCATGGCTGAACGCACGCTTCTACATCGTGGACAGCCAGCTGAATCCGGTGCCGATCGGTGTACTGGGTGAGCTGTGCATTGGCGGTGCTGGCGTGGCACGGGGGTACCTGAACCGTGCGGACCTGACCGCCGAGAAATTCGTAGCGAACCCGTACGTACCGGGGGAACGTTTGTATCGCACAGGCGATTTGGCGCGATGGATGCCGGACGGTAATGTGGACTTTATCGGCCGGATGGACTACCAGGTCAAAATCCGGGGATACCGGATTGAGCTGGGCGAGATTGAAACGGCGATCCAGCGGGTGCCAGGTGTGCGTCAAGCCGTAGTCATCGACCGGACGGACGAGCGTGGACACAAGTATTTGTGTGGATACATCACGGGGGAAGCCGAGCTGCGGATGGAGGAAGTACAGACCGAGCTGGAAGCCGGACTGCCAGCACACATGGTGCCTGCGCGCCTGATGCGACTGGAGACCATCCCGCTGACCAGCAACGGCAAAATCGACCGCAAGGCCTTGCCGGAGCCGGAAGGCAGCATCTATACGGGAGCAGCCTATGTAGCCCCGCGTACCACAGTGGAGCAAGTACTGGCTGCGGTATGGGCTGGAGTACTGGGCGTGGAAGCCGTAGGCACGCAGGATAACTTCTTTGAGCTGGGTGGCGATTCGATCAAAGCCTTGCAAGTCTCGTCCCGATTGCTGCAAGCAGGTTATCGATTGAACATGAAGGATCTCTTCAGTAATCCGACGGTAGCGGCACTCAGTCCTTTGCTTCGTACAGATGGCAAGATGGCCAGTCAGGAAGAGGCAGTAGGCCCGGTGGAACTGACACCTATTCAGCGATGGTTCTTCGAGCAGCAGCCGGCTGACCTGCACCACAGCAACCAGGCGATGATGCTGTACCGAGCAGGGCGCTTTGATATCGACGCGCTGCGCCGTACGATGGACCGTATGGTCCAGCATCATGACGCATTGCGCACGGTATTCCGTGAGACGGAGCAGGGCTACGTCGCTTGGAACCGCAGTGTAGCGGAAGGCGAGCTATACACGCTGGATATTGTAGATTTCAGCAGAGTGGAAGATGAAACCACCGCTGTTAAAGCCAAGGCGAGTGAAATTCAAGCCAGCATTCATTTGAGTGAGGGTCCACTTGTGAAGCTCGGTCTGTTCCACTGCGCTGAGGGCGACCATTTATTAATCGTCATTCATCATTTGGTTGTGGACGGTGTATCGTGGCGCATTTTACTGGAGGATTTGGCATCCGGTTACGAGCAGGCTGTTGCAGGTCAAACTGGCACAGCCATCCGACTGCCGCATAAAACAGATTCATTCCAGGTATGGGCCAAACAGCTGTCAGCCTATGCCAGCAGTGCGACGATGGAGCGGGAGCATGCTTACTGGCAGCATATCGAACAAGCAGAAGCTAGCCTTGCGAAGCCTTTGCCGAAGGATTTTGCAAATGACAATGCTCTGCTTAGAGACAGTGAGGTTGTGACGGTCCGCTGGACGAAGCAGGAAACCGAGCAGCTGCTCAAACAAGCTCATCGCGCGTACAACACGGAAATGAATGACCTGTTGCTGGCTGCGCTCGGAAAAGCAGTCTATGACTGGTCTGGTTCCGAACGGGTGCTGGTCAATCTGGAGGGCCATGGACGGGAAGCCATTGTACCGGATGTGGATATTACACGCACGGTCGGCTGGTTTACGAGCCAGTTCCCGGTTGTACTGGATGGAAGTTTGGGACAAGGGGGACATACCGCTCGTCTGATCAAAAAGATCAAGGAAGGGCTGCGTCATATTCCGCAAAAAGGCATCGGCTACGGTATTTTACGATACCTGTCAGATATGAATATGCTGGAGAAAGCAGGCGTGCGGTTACAGGCTCAGCCTGAGATCAGTTTTAACTATTTGGGCCAATTCGATCAGGATTATAAAGGCAATGATCTACAGCCTTCCGCCTATTCTATCGGTGTGCCTGTCAGCACGAACGCGACTATGGATTTTGCGCTGGATATCAATGGAGTAATCGAAGATGGCGAGCTGATGTTCACGATTCGTTACGGCACAACGCAGTTCCGTCATGAAACGATTGCACGGCTGGGAGAGCTGCTGGCATCTAGCTTGCGTGAGGTGATTAGCCATTGTATTGCCCAAGAAAGAACAGTGCTGACCCCAAGTGATGTCCTGTTAAACCATGTCACGCTGGACGAGCTGGAGCAATTGGTGGAAGATACGCGAGATCTGGGCGAGCTGGAAAATGTGTATGCTTTGACACCGATGCAAAAGGGTATGCTCTTTTTCAGCCTGATGGATGAGAATTCGGCGGCTTATTTTGAGCAGGCATCCTTTGAGTTGAATGGGCGCTTCGATGTGGTTACTTTCGGCAAGAGCTTGGATCTACTCGTGCAGCGTCATGAGGCCCTGCGGACGAACTTTATCAACTCATGGAAGGACGAGCCCGTACAGGTCGTTTTCCGCCATCGCAGCGGAGAGTTGTTCTATGAAGACCTGCGCGGACTAGAAAAAGAGGAACGAGAAGCTCGGGTGGAAGCTTTTGTTATCGAGGATAAAGCAAAAGGATTCAACCTCGCAGAGGATGCACTCCTTCGTATCTCCATCCTGCAAACCGGGGATGAAACGTATCACTTTATTTGGAGCTTCCATCACATTTTGATGGATGGCTGGTGCTTGTCCTTTATGACCCAGGAGGTATTCGGCAGCTATCTGGCACTGCGCGCGGGTCATGAGCCAGCGCTGGAGCCTGTCACGCCGTTCAGTCGCTTTATCGAATGGCTGGAACGTCAGGACCGTGAGGCAGCCTTGCAATACTGGCGTGGGTATCTGGCGGACTATGAGCAGCAAATTACGCTTCCGCAGCAAAAAGCACAGCCGAAATCGATGCACACCGGGGAATATGTCGCTGAAGATCTGGATTGCGAATTCCAGCCAGAGTTGGTTGCGCAGATCGAACGGGTGGCAAAACAAAATCAGGTCACGATCAATACGCTGATTCAGACGGTATGGGGCGTTCTGTTGCAAAAATATAACAATAGTTCGGATGTCGTGTTCGGCAGCGTTGTGTCTGGTCGCCCAGGGGATATTCCAGGTGTAGAGCACATGATCGGGCTATTTATTAATACCATTCCAGTGCGTGTGCAGTCTGAACAAGGCGAAACCTTTGTCGAGCTGATGAAACGAACCCAGCAGCAGGCGCTGGCTTCCAATGCCTACGATGCGTTCCCGCTGTATGAAATTCAGGCGCTGGCCGAGCAGAAACAGGATCTAATCAATCATATTATGATTTTTGAAAATTATCCGGTGGAGCAACAGGTAGAGCAGTTGGGCAGTGAAGGACAGGAGCCCTTCACAATTTCGAATGTGGTGTCTACAGAGGAAACCAACTACGATCTGAACGTCGTCGTTATGCCGGGAGAAGGCATTAAAATTCGTTTTATGTATAACACGCTCAGCTTTGATCAAGCAGGTATTGAGCGTCTATATGGGCATTTCGCACGTCTGCTGGAGCAAATTTCGCTCAACCCGCATGTTCGGGTTGAAGAGCTGGAACTACTCACAGCAGCGGAAAAACAACAGATTACAACGGCATTTAATGACACCGCTTGTGCATTCCCATGCAAACAGACGATCCATCAGCTGTTCGAGGAGCAGGTAGAATATACGCCAGATCAGGTGGCATTGGTGTTTGGACATCAGAGTCTGACTTATCGGGAACTGAATGAACGGGCCAACTCATTGGCACGCATACTTCAAGCACAGGGAGTAGGACCTGACAAACTGGTCGGCCTGATGGTGCATCGCTCAGTGGAAATGATCGTAGGTCTGCTGGCCGTTCTAAAAGCAGGTGGTGCTTATGTGCCAATTGATCCCGAATTTCCGTCCTCTCGTATTGCATACATGCTGGAAGATAGCGAGGCGACAGTGCTTCTGACCAGTCGTGATCTGTTGGAAGAGCATCATTGCCACGCCAATGCAATATTTCTTGAAGATAAAGAATTGTATCAGGGAGAGAACGGCAACCTGGAGACAATTGCCCAGCCAGAACATTTGGCATACGTCATCTATACGTCTGGTTCGACTGGAAATCCGAAAGGAGTTATGCTCCAGCATCGCTCGGTCCTCAATTTTATTACAGGGATGCGCGAAGTCATTGACTTTGAAGCCAGCCAAACCATTTTGTCACTGACGACCATTTCATTCGATATTTTTGTCTTGGAAACCATCTTGCCTCTGCTGGGTGGCATGACGGTCGTGCTTGGCGACAGCCAGCATCAGGTGAATCCTCAGGCACTAGGTGATTTGATTGCTCATCATCATATTGAGATGTTGCAAATGACACCATCCCGGGTGCAAATGCTGCTGGGTCATGAAGCAGGCTCCCGCGCGCTGCAAGGCGTGAAGGCAATTATGGTCGGGGGCGAAGCCCTTCCGTCCAAGCTGCTCGCAGCACTGCAAGAAATAAACGGTCCCCGTATTTACAATATGTACGGACCTACAGAAACGACAGTTTGGTCGACTGTGCAGGAACTGACCCATGCTCAACAAATTAACATTGGACGCCCTATCGCGAATACCCAAATATTTATCATGAATGCGAATGGGGAGTTGCAGCCAGTCGGTGTGCCGGGTGAGTTATGTATTGCCGGGGAAGGATTGGCCCGTGGGTATTGGAAACGTGAAGAACTGACGGCCGAGAAATTTGTAAATAATCCGTTTGCTGGTGACAAGGCAGACCATGAGCGGATGTATCGTACAGGCGATTTGGCAAGATGGATGCCGGATGGCAACATTGAATATTTGGGTCGGATGGACCATCAAGTGAAAATCAGAGGCTACCGGATCGAACTGGGCGAGATCGAATCGCAGCTGTTGCAGGTGGAGTCCGTACAAGAAGCGGTCATCATGGCCCGCACGGACGAAACGGGTCAAACCCAGCTAGTGGCGTACTACGTGGCGAGTCAAGAGCTTGGAGCTAATGAGCTGAGGCAGGAGCTGGGACAAGAGCTGCCAAGCTATATGATGCCGTCGTATTTCATCTGGTTGGAGCAGATGCCGCTGACACCGAACGGTAAAATCGACCGCAAGGCACTGCCTGCACCGGAAGGCAGTCTGCACAGCGGTGCAGATTATGCAGTGCCACGCACTGTAACGGAACGAGCACTCGTAGCGATCTGGCAGTCCGTCCTGGGCGTGCCAACTGTAGGTACTTTGGACAATTTCTTTGACCTGGGCGGCGATTCCATCAAGGCGATTAAAATCGTGTCGCGTGCGTTCCAGGCAGGCTACAAGCTGGACATGAAGGATTTGTTCCGCTATCCCATCGTCGCAACACTTGCACTGCATATGCATGAGGTAAGCCGCATGGTAGATCAAGGAGAAGTGAGCGGGCAAACGGCATTGCTTCCGATCCAGCACGGGTTCTTTGCACAGGAGCAAGTAGACGCGCATCACTTTAATCAGGCGGTTATGCTGCACCGGGAGCAGGGGTTTGATGAGTCTGCTCTGCGTCAGGCACTTGGCAAACTAGCAGCGCACCATGATGCACTGCGGATGGTGTTCAGCAAGACCGAGCAAGGCTACCAAGCATGGAACCGTGGAATACAGGAAGGCGAGCTGTACCACCTGGATGTGCTGGACTTTAGCAATTTGACGGATGAAGTCATGCTCAACACGGCAATTGAGACGAAAGCCAGTGAAATTCAAAGCAATATTCAACTGCAAGAAGGGCCGCTGTTAAAGGCTGGCTTGTTCCACTGTGCAGATGGGGATCATCTCCTGATGGCGATTCACCATTTGGTCATGGACGGGGTATCATGGCGTATTTTATTCGAGGATTTGGCTGTAGCTTATGAACAGGCCATCCGTGAAGAGGCGCTCCAGTTACCAGACAAAACGGAATCATTCCGTTCCTGGTCACAAAAACTTTCCACCTATGCGAATAGCGCAGCCATGGAAAGTGAACACGCCTACTGGGAAGAATGGAATGCAGCCGCTTTGTTAGACCAAGTACGTTTGCCTGAGGATCAAGGGCAGGCTGAACCGTTTACCCTAGCTGACACGGATACAGTGGTCTTCCAGCTTACGGAGGAAGAGACAGAAAAACTATTGAAGCAAGCACATCGCGCGTATAACACGGAAGTGAACGATCTGCTGCTGACCGCATTGGGCATGACGCTGTACACGTGGACGGGTCATGAACGCAGTCTGATTCATTTAGAGGGACACGGACGTGAGAACATTTTGCCGGATACGGACCTTTCTCGTACAGTAGGCTGGTTTACGAGTCAATATCCGGTATGGCTTGACATCGGCCGTGATCACGCTTTGTCGGAATGCATCAAACAGGTCAAAGAGAGTCTACGTCATATTCCTAATAAAGGAATTGGCTATGGAATTTGGAGATATCTGAATGAATCTGGTCAAGCCGTTGGTCAACATCAAGCTTTTGCCGAGCCACAAGTAAGCTTTAACTATCTCGGACAGTTTGATCAGGACTTGCAAAACAGCGATATCCGTATGTCTCCTTACTCGATGGGATCGGTCATTAGTGACCGTACGAAGATGAAATATGCGCTCGAAGTGAGCGGAATCGTAACGAACGGCATCCTGGAACTGGAGATTCGGTATAACGGAAAAGCCTTCCGTAAGGACACCGTGCAGATGCTGGCTGATCTGTTGAAATCCAATCTGCTTGAAATGATCGAGCATTGTGTCACACGGGAGCGGACCGAATTGACTCCAAGTGATGTACTGTTTAAAGGTCTGACCCTGGAGCAATTAGATACGATTAAGGAGCAGACAAAGACGCTTGGGGAATTGGAAAATGTGTACCCGCTAACGCCAATGCAAAAGGGTATGCTGTTCCACAGTTTGATGAATGCAGAAACAGGCGTGTATTTTGAGCAGGCGACCTTTGATCTTGAGGGCTACTTTGCACCGTCTATATTCGAGGAAAGCTTGAAGCTGCTGGTTGGTCGACATGCGATATTACGGACGAATTTCTATAGTGGCTGGCATGGTCAACCGTTGCAGATTGTCTATCGTCATAAAAATCCGAGCTTCTTTTATGAGGATGTCAGAGGGTGTGAACAGGCTGTAGCTGAATTTGTGGCCCAGGACAAAGCTCGAGGCTTTGATTTAAGCAAGGATGCGCTCATGCGCGTAGCTGTCTTCCGCACGGGTGATCGCTCATACCGTTTTGTATGGAGCTTCCATCATATTGTGATGGACGGCTGGTGCCTGTCCCTGATGACGGACGAAGTGTTTGGTGCATATGTTGCCTTGCTGGAGAATAAGCAGCCAGAGCTCGCACCTGTCAAGCCGTATAGTGACTATATCGAATGGTTGGAACATCAAGATGCACGGGAAGCGACCCGTTATTGGAGTGACTATTTGGCAGGTTTTGAGCAGCAAACATTGTTGCCTAGTGAGAACGTGCAAGCTTCTGTAGTAGAACGCGATGAAGATACAGACAGAAGCGGTGGAAGTTCAAATTCCGGTTATGTTTCGGAAAAGCTGCCATTTATGTTGGGTAAAGAACGGAGTGCCACATTAAACCGAATTGCCAAGCAACAACATGTAACGATTAACACATTGCTGCAGAGCGTTTGGGGCGTTATTTTACAGAAATACAATAATAATCAGGATGTTGTGTTTGGTAGTGTTGTATCCGGTCGTCCGGCAGAAATTGCAGGCGTAGAGAACATGATCGGTTTGTTTATCAACACGATTCCGGTACGGATATGCAGTGCACCGGATGCTACATTTGCTGAAGTATTGCAGCGTACACAGGAACAGGCTTTGGCCTCCAGTGTCTATGACACGTTCCCGCTGTACGACATTCAGGCACTGACTGAACAAAAACAAGACCTAATTCATCACATCATGGTCTTTGAAAACTACCCAATCGGGCAGCAGATGAAGCAGATGGGCGGTTCCGGCGAGACGAAGGCACAAACAGGCTTCTCTATTGCCAATGTGGCACTTGCAGAGCAAACCAACTACGATTTTAATTTGATTGTCGTACCTGATGAGGATATCTCTATCCTGTTTGAATACAATGCGCTGGTGTATAACCGGTCTGCAGTGGAGCGTATCTATGGTCATATTAACCACGTCATCGGACAAATCGTGGACAATCCGCATATCCATGTGAATGAGCTGGAATTGGTGACACCGGAAGAGCAGACACAGATCGTTCAGGTGTGGGGAGATACGGCGGCAGCCTATCCGCAGGATCAAACGCTAAGCGCATTATTCGAGCAGCAGGCAGCGAACACGCCGGAGCAAGTGGCGGTGTTGTGCGGAGCGGAATCGTTGACCTACGCAGAGCTGAATGAGCGAGCCAACCGTCTCGCACGCACCTTGCGTGCCGAAGGGGTTGAACCGGATCAGCCGGTAGGCATTCTGGTCCACCGTTCACTGGACATGATCGTAGGCATCTATGCGATCCTGAAGGCAGGCGGAGCCTATGTGCCGATTGATCCGGAATATCCGGCCGACCGCATCCGCTTTATGCTGGAGGACTCAGGCGCGAAGCTGGTGCTGACGCAATCGCATCTGGCGGAGCAAGCATCGCTGAGTTTCGACGGCCAGGTGCTGATACTGGATCACGAGGACATCTATCACGAAGTTGGCTCGAATCTGGAGCCACTGGCTGGATCGTACCATGTCGCCTATGTCATTTATACCTCTGGCTCCACGGGAAAACCGAAGGGCGTGATGGTGGAACACTATTCCGTGCTGAACCGGATTTTGTGGATGCATGATCGGTACGGCTTGAGTGCGGAAGATACGATCCTGCAAAAGACCGCCTTCACCTTCGACGTGTCGGTGTGGGAGCTGTTCTGGTGGTCGATGGTCGGCTCGAAGGTAAGCCTGCTGTCCGTGGGCGGGGAAAAGAACCCGGAAGATATCGTCGAAACGATTGCCCGCGATGGCGTGAGCACGATGCACTTTGTTCCAGCCATGCTGCATGCGTTCCTGGAGTACGTTGAGCAGCAGCCACGGGAAGTGATGCAAGCGAAGCTGGGCACACTGCGCCATGTCTTTGCCAGTGGTGAAGCGTTGCCGCCACAGCATGTGGCCAGGTTCCAGCGGCTCGTATCGAGCCTGACCGGAGCGAAGCTGATCAACCTGTACGGCCCAACCGAAGCGACGGTGGACGTATCGTACTTTGATTGCGAGCCGGATGAGGAATATACAGTTATCCCGATCGGGAAACCGATTCAAAATATCCGTCTGTATATCGTGAAGGAAGGCACGGAGCAATTGCAGCCGATTGGTGTGGCAGGGGAACTGTGCATCGGCGGTGTCGGCGTAGCCAGAGGTTACCTGAACCGTCCGGAGCTGACGGCCGAGAAATTTGTAGAGAACCCGTTTGCCGGAGGCAAAGCAGGCTATGAACGGATGTACCGCACCGGCGATTTGGCGAGATGGATGCCGGACGGCAACATTGAATATCTGGGCCGGATCGATCATCAGGTGAAAATCAGGGGTTATCGGATTGAGCTGGGCGAGGTCGAATCGCAGCTGCTCCAGGTGGAATCGGTACGCGAAGCGGTCGTCGTGGCCCGTATGGACGAAATGGGCCAAAACCACATGGTGGCCTACTATGTCGCGGGACAAGAAGTCGAGGCCAGCAAGCTAAGAAGTGAGCTGGGACGGGAGTTGCCAGGCTACATGGTGCCATCCTACTTTGTACAACTGGAACAGCTGCCACTGACACCGAATGGCAAAATCGACCGCAAGGCCTTGCCTGCACCAGAGGGCGGCCTGCAAACCGGAGTCGATTATGCCGAGCCGCGTACGGCGCAAGAACGCGCTTTGGTAGCCGTCTGGGAGTCGGTACTGGGGCTGCAGACGGTCGGTATTCTGGACAATTTCTTCGACCTGGGCGGTGATTCGATCAAGGCGATCCAAATCGCCTCCCGTGCGTTCCAGGCCGGCTATAAGCTGGACATGAAGGATTTGTTCCAGTATCCAACCGTTGAAGCCCTGGCACCGCATATGCAAGAGGTCCGTCGTATGGCTGATCAGGAAGAAGTCAGCGGGGAAACGGCGCTACTTCCGATCCAGCATTGGTTCTTTGCGCAGGAGCGCGAGCGTCCACAGCACTTTAATCAAGCGGTCATGCTCTATCGCGTGGAGGGCTTTGAGGAGATGGCAATTCGCCAAGCCATGGATCACCTCGTGAAGCATCATGATGCGCTGCGTACGGTATTCCATCAGACTTCCGCTGGTTATACGGCTTGGACCCGCCATGTAGAGGAAGGCACGTTATATACACTGGAAACTTTGGATTACCGTGAACGGGCCGCTTATGCGGAAGAGTTGGAAGCGAAGGCAACGGAAATCCAAAGCAGCATGGACCTGTTCGCAGGACCTTTGGTGAAACTCGGATGGTTCCGCACAGCAGAGGGCGACCATCTGCTGATCGCTATTCACCACTTGGTGGTGGACGGGGTGTCGTGGCGGATTCTGTTTGAAGATTTCTCGACAGGCTACGAGCAGGCGATCCAGGGCAAGCCTGTACGATTGCCATATAAAACAGATTCCTTCCAAACGTGGGCACGGGAGTTATCCTCTTATGCTAACCGTCCTGAGGCTGCATCGGATGAAGTCTATTGGAAGCAGCTGGAACAGGTCAAAGCTGAAGCTGCACCGCTACCTAAGGATTTTGCCTACGAGGGCTCCGTGAATGCAGACAGCGAAGTGCTAACGGTGGAGTGGACTGAAGCTGAAACCCAGCAACTGCTGAAGCAGGCCCATCGCGCCTATAACACCGAGGTTAATGATTTGCTGCTGACCGCGCTGGGACTCGCGGTGCACCACTGGACAGGTGCAGGCCATGTACTGGTGAACCTGGAGGGACACGGTCGGGAAGCGATCTTGCCAGAGGTGGATATTACACGTACAGTAGGCTGGTTTACGAGCTTGTATCCAGTGCTGCTGGAGACCAGCAAGGAAATGACACTGGCAGAGCGGATTAAAGAAACGAAGGAAGGCCTGCGGCGTATTCCGCATAAAGGCCTGACCTATGGCACTTGGCGTTACCTGTCCTCTGCGTTGCCTGCAGATGAAGTGGGCACGATCGCAGCAGAACCGGAAATCAGCTTTAACTATTTGGGTCAGGTCGATCAAGATCTGCAAAACAGTGGAATCACGTTGTCCTCCTACCGTGCAGGGGAAACAGAGGATGCCCATTCACCGTTACTGTACACGCTGGATTTGAACGCAATGATCTCGGAAGGCACGCTGCGTTTGACGATCGCTTACAGCCGTAAGCAGTATCGCAAGGAAACGCTGGAACGGGTGGCGAGTCTGCTGCAATCCGCTTTGCAAGAGGTCATTACGCATTGCGTCGCTCAGGAGCGGCCAGAGCTTACCCCAAGTGATGTATCCTTCAAAGGTCTGACGACGGGAGAGCTGGAACAGATCGCGGAACAGGCGGCATGTATCGGTGAGCTGGAAAATGTATACGCACTGACGCCGATGCAGAAGGGCATGCTCTTTTACAATCTGATGGATTCGCAATCGGGCGCGTATTTTGAACAGGCCTCCTTTGATCTGCGAGGACAGTTTAATATCGCTGCCTTTGCGGCCAGTTTGGATGTTTTGGTGCAGCGGCATACAGTACTGCGTACGAACTTCTACAGCGGCTGGAAGGATGAACCGCTTCAGGTCGTGTACCGGAATAAGCGCAGTGAATTGTATGTTGAGGACCTGCGGGACATGGAGGACGAGCAGCAAAACGAGTACATCCTCGAATTTACGCGCCAAGACAAGCAAAGAGGCTTTGATCTGGCGCAGGATGTTTTGATGCGTGTGGCTGTGTTGCGCACAGGTGAGGAATCGTACCGTTTTGTATGGAGCTTCCATCATATCGTGATGGACGGCTGGTGCTTGTCGCTGGTGACCAACGAAGTGTTTGCGAGTTATTTTGCGATACTGGCTCATAAACAGCCGGAACTGGCCCCTGTAACGCCGTACAGTCAATATATCGAATGGCTGGAGCAGCAGGATCGTCAGGCCGCATCGAGCTACTGGAGCAAGGTTCTGGATGGATATGAGGAGCAGTCCCGCTTGCCACAGGCAAAAATTCAGGGTAAGACGGGGTATCAGTCGGAGCGTTTGGATTTTGATCTGGGCGCAGATCTCACAGCTGGTATTCAGCGCATAGCCAAGCGTTATCAGGTCACCATCAATACGTTGATGCAAACCGTATGGGGCCTTTTACTGCAAAAATATAATGGCACCGATGATGTCGTGTTTGGCAGTGTAGTATCTGGACGTCCGGCAGACATTCCGAATGTGGAGCA
Organism: Paenibacillus sp. T2-29; assembly: GCF_052921365.1. Lineage (NCBI taxonomy): Bacteria > Bacillati > Bacillota > Bacilli > Caryophanales > Paenibacillaceae > Paenibacillus > Paenibacillus sp. T2-29. Next base: position 94,596 of record NZ_JBREVE010000016.1, read on the forward strand.
TATCATTGGTCTGTTTATCAATACGATTCCGGTGCGTATCCGCAGTCAGGTGGACAGCGTATTCTCCGACGTGATGAAGCACATCCAGGAGCAATCGATTGCTTCCCATGTGTATGATACGTATCCGTTGTATGAAATTCAGGGGTTGTCGGAGCTTAAGCAAGATTTGATCAATCATATTCTTATTTTTGAAAACTATCCGGTAGAGGAACAAATAGAGCAATTAGGTAGTAGTGAGGCGTCCAGCTTCACCATCACAGGAGCCGAGTCTGTCGAGCAGACCAACTATGACTTTAACGTGGTAGTACTGCCGGGGAACACCATTCACATGAGCTTTGGCTATAATGCCTTGGCCTTTGAACGGGAAAGTGTCGAGCAAATTCGAGGTCATCTGGTGCAGCTACTGGAGCAGGTGACAGCGAATCCGAACATTCGTGTACATGAACTGGACATGGTTACGATGCAGGAGCGTAAGCAAATCGTTGAGGTGTGGGGCAATACAGCGGCAGCCTATGCAAGCGAGCAAACGATTCACGGCTTGTTCGAGGCGCAAACCGCGCAGACGCCCGAGCAGACAGCCTTGTTCTTTGAAGGAGAGCAGCTGACTTATCGCGAGCTGAATGAACGCGCCAATCGATTGGCTCGTACCTTGCGCAGTCAAGGCGTGACGAAGGATCGGCTGGTGGGTCTGATGACCGAGCGTTCGGTGGATATGATCGTGGGCATCTTCGGGATTTTGAAAGCTGGAGGCGCATATGTCCCTATTGATCCGACGTATCCGGAGGAACGTATCCGCTATATGCTGGACGACTCGGGTGCGAAGCTGCTGTTAACACAAAGTCATCTGATGGACAAAGCAGTTATCGATGGTCAAGTACTGGTATTGGATGGAGCACAAACCGTGTACCACGCGGATGGTTCCAATCTGGAACCGTGGTCTGGTCCGAACGATTTGGCGTATGTAATCTATACGTCGGGTACAACCGGGCAGCCGAAGGGCGTTATGCTGGAGCATCACGGGCTGTGCAATCTGAAAACGTATTTTGATCAGACACTTCAGATCCGTACGTCGGATCATGCGTTGCTGTTCGCCAGCTATTCGTTTGATGCAGCTTGCTGGGAAATCTTCCAAGCGCTGTTCTGCGGGGCTACGTTATACGTGCCAACAACAGAGACGATTTTGAACTACGAGCGGTTTGAGCAATATATGGCGGATCACCACATTACGGTGGCCGCTTTGCCACCGACCTATGCGGTGTATCTGGAGCCGCAGCGGATGCCAAGCCTGCGTATTCTGTTCACTGCGGGTTCAGCCTCTTCCACAGAGCTGGTATACAAGTGGAAGGATCAGGTGGCGTATTACAATGGCTATGGTCCAACCGAAAACTCGGTGGCAACATCCATTTGGCCGGTATCCGAGGATGAGCGGGCAGGACAACTCATTTCCATCGGACGTCCTGTGCCGAATCACCGGGTATACATGGTGGATGTGCATGGACATTTGGCACCGGTCGGCGTAGCAGGTGAACTGTGCGTGTCCGGTCCGGGTCTGGCGCGTGGTTATCTGGATCGCCCAGAGCTGACGGCGGAGAAATTTGTAGCGAACCCGTTTGCGGCGGGTGAAGCCGGCTATGAACGAATGTACCGTACGGGGGACTTGGCGAGATGGATGCCAGACGGCAACATTGAATATTTGGGCCGGATCGACCATCAGGTAAAAATCCGGGGCTACCGGATCGAACTGGGTGAAGTCGAGGCACAAATCTTGAAAGTGGAAGACGTGCAAGAGGTCATCGTACTGGCCCAAGCGGACGAGCAGGGGCAAAACCAACTGGTGGCGTACTATGTCGCTGAAAGAGACGTAAGCGCTGGGGAGCTGCGCAGCTTCCTGGGTGAGGAGCTGCCAAACTACATGGTGCCTTCATATTTCATTCAGTTGGAGCAGATGCCGCTGACACCCAACGGTAAAATCGACCGTAAGGCCCTGCCGGCACCGGAAGGCAGTCTGCAAAGCGGAGCGGATTATGTAGAGCCGCGCACAGCACTGGAGCAGACGTTGGTTTCGATTTGGCAGTCTGTATTAGGAACGAAGAACATCGGGATTTTGGATAATTTCTTTGATCTGGGCGGCGATTCGATCAAAGCAATCCAGGTATCCTCCCGCTTGCTGCAAGCGGGCTACAAGCTGGACATGAAGGATTTGTTCCAATATCCGTCCATTTCGCTGCTGAGCGGTCATGTACACCCAGTTAGTCGTACGGCCGATCAGGGCGAGGTTTCGGGCAGCGTCAAGCTGACCCCGATCCAGCAGTGGTTCTTTGGACAAGCATCAGCAGAGCCACACTATTTCAACCAGTCGGTGATGCTGCATCGAGCAGAAGGCTTCGACATAGGCGCATTGCATCGCACGGTGACCCAGGTGACGGAGCATCATGATGCGTTGCGTATAGTCTTCCGTCAGACCGAACAGGGCTATGAAGCGTGGAATCGCGGTGTGAACGAAGGCGAGCTGTACAGTCTGGACGTTGTAGATTTGACGAAGGTGCAAAACATGGCAGAGGTGGCAGCCGCAATTGAGATGAAAGCCAATGCCATCCAAAGCTCCATTTGTCTGGATGAAGGACCGCTGGTGAAGCTGGGACTTTTCCGCTGCATGGATGGAGATCATTTACTGATTGCCATTCACCATTTGGTCATAGACGGGATCTCATGGCGGATTGTGTTTGAAGATTTTGCGACTGGATATGAACAGGCCGTTCGGGGAGAAGCGATTCGCTTGCCTTATAAAACGGATTCGTTCTCCGCTTGGGCAGAGCGGTTGTCTCAATATGCCAATAGTCCGGCCATCGACAACGAACGCGAATACTGGCAGCGTCTTGCCCACATGGCAGTCGCATCGCTACCTAAGGATCAAGACAAAGCAGCAGGACAGCCTTTTTGGGTCAGAGATAGTGAGACGGTGACCGTGGCTTGGAACGAACAGGAAACCCGGTTGCTGCTTCAGGAATCACATCGTGCGTACCATACAGAGGTCAATGATCTGCTGTTAACCGCACTCGGCAGCGCATTGTACAACTGGAGCGGGCAGAAGCGTGTGCTGGTCAATCTGGAGGGACATGGCCGGGAAGCTATTGTTCCAGATGTGGATATTTCACGTACCGTGGGCTGGTTTACGAGTCAGTATCCGGTGCTACTGGATGTGGATGGAAAGGCAGAAGTAGGGCAGCGCATCAAGCGGGTCAAAGAGGACCTGCGTCATGTGCCACATAAGGGCATTGGCTACGGTATTTTGAAGTATATGTCTTCGGATAATGCCGATCCTTCCTTGAATCTGCAGCCTGAGATCAGCTTTAACTATTTGGGACAATTTGATCAGGATTTGGAACAGAGTGACATCGTGCTGTCTTCGCATACGGACGGAGAGCCGATGAGTGGTTATACCGTGCTGGAGCAGCCGCTGAATGTGAACGGCATGATTACAGCAGGCGTGCTGACCTTGGAAATTCGTTATGACAGCCAAGTATATCATCAGCAAAATGTAGAGAAGTTTGCCCGGCTGCTACGGGAAAGCTTGCAGGAAGTAATCAAGCATTGTGCCTCCCAAGAGCGGAGCGAACTAACGCCAAGCGATGTCTTGTTCAAAGGCTTGTCCTTGGAACAACTGGAGCAATTGACGGAGCAAACGGCTACTGTAGGCGAACTGGAAAATGTGTATGCTCTTTCTCCGATGCAGAAGGGGATGCTGTTCCATAGCTTGATGGAGCCGGACTCAGGCGCATACTTCCAGCAAGCGTCGTTTGATCAAAAAGGCAGCTTCGATGTTGCTGTTTTCCGCAAGAGCCTAGATCTGCTGACACAGCGTCATGAAGCGCTGCGGACGAATTTCCATCGGTTTGAGACCGGACACGGTCAGGAGCCATTGCAACTGGTGTTCCGTCACAAAGATAGCGACCTTTCCTTTAAGGATGTACGCGGAATGCGGAAAGCAGAACAACAGGTGTATATCCAGGCGTTGAAGCAGGAGGATCAGGCTCGGGGCTTTGATCTCGGTACGGATGCACTCATGCGCGTACAGGTATGGCAGACCGATGAAGAAACGTATCACTGGGTCTGGAGCTTCCATCACATTATCATGGACGGCTGGTGCTTATCGCTCGTTACCGGGGAAGTGTTTGGTACGTACTTTGCGCTGCTGGAGCAGAAACAGCCGGAGCTTGCTCCAATCACACCGTATGGCCAATATATCGAATGGCTGGAGCATCAGGACGAACGTGCGGCAAAAGAGTATTGGAGCAACTATTTGGCGGGCTTTGAACAGCAGACGTTGCTGCCTGGATCGGATACTGCATCGAAAGACCAAGTAGCAGACAGCAGGGAAAGTGTTCTGTCCACGACAACAAGCGATACCAGTGAATATGTTTCTGAAAAAATAACGGTGGAGCTGGATCCAACGTGGAGCGAAGCCATGTACCGGATTGCCAAGCAGCAGCAGGTCACGATCAATACGCTGATGCAGAGCGTGTGGGGCGTTATTTTGCAGCAATATAATAACAATGAAGATGTTGTATTCGGCAGTGTCGTATCTGGACGTCCGACGGATATTGCTGGCGTAGAAAATATGATCGGTTTGTTCATTAATACGATTCCGGTTCGGATTCAAAGTGAGCGGAATGCCACGTTTGTGGACATCATGCGGAACACGCAGGAGCAAGCGCTGGCTTCGGGAGTATATGACAGCTTCCCGCTATATGAAATTCAGGCGCTGACCGAGCAGAAG
>NZ_JBREVE010000017.1:0-96646 GCF_052921365.1 Paenibacillus sp. T2-29
CTCCCATGCAGGAAAAGGATGTATCGGGTATTAGCTACCGTTTCCGGTAGTTATCCCTGTCTTGTGGGCAGGTTGCCTACGTGTTACTCACCCGTCCGCCGCTAGGTTATGCAGAAGCAAGCTTCTAAATAACCCCGCTCGACTTGCATGTATTAGGCACGCCGCCAGCGTTCGTCCTGAGCCAGGATCAAACTCTCCATTAAAGACCAACCAAAGTCGGTTTATCGAAAGAGCGATTAGCTCATGTTGAAACTGACGAGATAAAATATCTCTTTGTTTGATTTTGCGAACAAAATCATTTACTCACTCGTTGTTCAGTTTTCAAAGATCAAACCTTCATTATATCTCACTTTGTTTCACCACCGCATCTCAGCGGCGACTTTTATAATATATCATCTCTTTTTGAATTTTGCAAGAGTTTTTTTAATTCTTTTTTCGAGCAAATCCTTCAAAAAGGAACGAAAATTAATTTAACATGAATATTGAATAGAGTCAATACTTTTTTTGATATCAGAAAGTATATTTACTTCCTGATATCTCGGTCTGATATAGTTCTTCTTTATCTTATCATTGTTTGGTTTGCGGGACACGGCCTCTGCGTGCATATTTGGATAGTTCCTTAGCGGGTGCAAAACGGGCATACATGCGGAAAACTGTTTTATATCGAAGTGCTATAGCATAACGGATATCCTGGTCCAATCGGGTATCGCTCATATCAAGCAGCATTTCATCTAGTTCCTTACGAAGAACATAGTCAAGTTCCTTGCATTCTTTTTCATTAAACAGCATTCCCAACATATGACCATACTCCCTTATCAGCAGATTATATAGTACTTATATTTGCCCAATTAATTGTTCCAAACTTTACCTGTTTTTAAACTCAACTGCTAAGGTTTCAAACTTACTCCAAGTAATCTTTAATCTTTTTCTTTACGCTCTCCCCTTTGTTATGTTCAATTTTCGGGAAATATATAAATAATTGGCCATATTATTTTAATGCGACAATAAACGATAAGTTATGCCGCTCTCAATCGCAGCTGCTATAAACAGAAAGATGACAGACCATATTGACACGGTCAACGTTTGTTTCAAAAAAACCTCCCACGATGGGCCAGTACCTTTGCGTTTTAGTCCTATGCTTGTACCTAGGGTAGATATTATATTGACTCCAAACTTCAATCCGAAGGCACAGGCGATAATTAAAACAGGCAATTCAATCACACCATGAGGCAATAATCCTTTTACGACAATTTCATACATACTTCTTCCCATATCTGTCTGCAGGTGTACTACGAAACCTAAAACCATTCCGTTCACAATCAAAAATATAAACGGTACGATTCCAAAAAGAGCCCCGCTATATATAACCAGCACGCATTTGATTGCATTATTGAAAAAAATAAACACAAAAAAACTCCATTGTGGATGCTCAGAGTTCTGCAATCGTTGCGCCACTCCCCCCAGTCCCTTCATTTGTTGTGCCAACATAGCCTGAATAACACCTGTACTTAACCATCCCACTACAATACTTGCGCAGAAAAAAAGTGCAGCGATCAAAATTAGCCGTCTTGTCGTGCGTAAATCATAAAAAAATGCTTTTAGTCCCATTTGTTGATGCCTCCTATTGGTCCAATGGAATAATTGACAACCCCTGGCATAGCTTTAAGTAAACAAGCACTTCTAGGATGAAAGGGGCATTAACCATGAATTCTTTTTTCTATGTATTGAACGGCAAAAAAATCAAACGATTCTTGATCGTAATGGCAGCGGCCATCTTTACTGCTGGAGTCATTTATGTAGAAACCGATAATGTTACGGTCTTTTCCGAGGAAGCGCCAACTGCCATTTACAGTGTACCAACGGATAAAAAGCTGATCGCTCTCACCTTCGACATTAGCTGGGGGGATAAGCGTACTGCTCCCATTTTAAAAGTTCTCGAAGATAAAAAAGTGACCAAGTCCACCTTTTTTCTTTCTGCCCCTTGGAGCAAAACACATCCAGAACTCGTGAATCAAATTAAAGAAAGCGGATTTGAGATTGGCAGTCATGGCCATAAACACGAAAATTATAGCAGCTTAAGCGATGAAGAGATTCGTAAACAGATTTCAACGGCTCATACCACATTAACCGAGCTGACTGGACAATCCCCGAAGTTAATCCGCATGCCTAATGGTGACTTTGACAAAAGGGTACTTCAAGTTGCCAGCACTTTAGGCTACAAAACCATTCAATGGGATACTGACTCCCTGGACTGGAAAAACCCTGGTACGCAGGTCATCATCGACCGTGTTGTAAATAAAGCTCATCCCGGTGATATCGTCCTTCTTCATGCCAGTGATTCTTGCAAACAAACTCATGAAGCGTTGCCCATCATTATCGACAAGTTGCGGGCACAAGGCTATGAATTCGTGACTGTATCCGAACTGCTTCAACAGGGTACAGTAAAAGGTAAAGAGGTTCGCGATCAAGCTCTGGGTCTTTAAGGAGTTATTTTACATCGTTCTCAGCTAAAAACCAAAAACAACTCGACATATTTCTCCCCAATCATCCGCATACTATCCACATTCATGATAAAGGAGGAATACGGCCATGAATTGGACTCGTTTGCGATTTGTTAGCATGGTATGCGTGCTGGGCGTTGCACTGAGCGGCTGCGGCTCGGATCAGGGTTCTGCACCTCCCCAGACCAGTTATAAAGAGATGAAAACGATGGTTGTCGATATCTTGAAAAGTGATGATGGAAAAAAAGCCGTAGAAGAAGCTTTAACCGGGGAAAAAGAGGGGCAATCCGGTCAAAGTGGTGGAGGAGGTGGAGCTGGGGGCAGCATGGGAATGAAAATGCTTATGCCCACGCAATCCGCTGAACAGATGAAAATCGCAGTAAAAGATACTTTAATCTCACCCGAATATAAAAAAGAAATCGAAAAAATTATGACTGATCCGCGTTTTGCCGGAGAATTTGCCAAAGCCATCAACAGTCAAAGCAAACAGCTTCATATGCAGCTTATAAAAGACCCTTCTTACCAAAAATCAATTGAAGCGATGCTAAAATCGCCTGAACTAACCAAGATGTACATGGACTTAACTAAAACTCCCGAATATCGCAAACAATCTATGACAGTCATGCATGATGCTATGCAGAATCCGATTTTTCGGCTTGAGGTCATGAATTTACTCAAAACTGTCGTTCAAGAAGAACTTCAACCTAAGGTTGAGAAAAAAGGCGGAGAGCAAGGTGGATCTGGGGATCAAAAACAAGATGGTGGTGGAGGTGAAGGAGAACAAGGCGGTAGTGAAGGAGGGCAAGGAGGAGGTCAGTAAAAAAAAGGCTGGTTCAACAACCAGCCTTTTTTATTATTTAGATTCCATGTGCAACCTCGTAATTTGGGCGGCTATATCACCATAAATAGCTCCTGTCGCCGACTCCGATTTATATACTGATGGAGAAAAATCAGCTTCTGACGGATGATTATCTGGGATACCCAGCGGAATTTGCGCCAAAAGTTTCGTATGAAGTGTATCTGCCAACATAGCCCCGCCTCCCCGTCCAAAAACATAGTCTTTTTCTCCCGTGGAGGACACATAATAGGACATGTTCTCCACCACGCCTATGACCTTATGATCCGTTTGAAGGGCCATTGCCCCTGCACGTGCAGCTACAAAAGCTGCCGTCGCATGCGGAGTAGTGACAATGATTTCTTCACTCTGCGGGATCATTTGATGTACGTCAAGCGCTACATCACCAGTACCTGGCGGTAAATCAAGTATCATATAATCCAGCTTGCCCCATTCGACATCACTAAAAAACTGTCTAAGCATTCTTCCCAGCATGGGACCTCTCCAAATAACCGGATTGTTTTCTCTAACAAAGAAGCCCATGGACATGATCTTGATACCAAATCGTTCCACTGGCTGAATGATACCATCTTCGACAGAAGGTACATCCTCTACCCCGATCATATCCGGCACACTGAATCCATAGATATCAGCATCAATTAATCCCACTCGCTTACCCTGTCTGGCTAGAGCTGCAGCCAAATTCACAGCTACTGTCGATTTCCCGACACCACCTTTTCCGCTTGCAATGGCAATAAATCGTACGCTAGATGCTGGGTTAAGTAGCTCATGTTCTTCCATACCGACAGCATGTCCTTTGGTCAATACCGGATCAGCTACCTCCTCGGTATCCTCTCCATTTTGAATAGCTGACTTTTCAGACTCAGATGCCTCACGAATACGAATATGGACGTGACTTAATCCTGCCTTTTCTAACGTCTGCCGGATTTCCCGATCCAGTTCTGTCCGCGTCTCTTCCTGGCTATCCAGGGCAATAGCAGTCAATGATACCCGATCCTCTTTAACAACCACATCCCGAATAAAATGGAGATCAACCAAACGGCGTCCCGTTTGAGGCTCTCGCACTTGCTGAAGTAGCTCTATAACTTGCTCTCTCGATTGCATGAATAATCAGCACCTCTGCTTTATTGATTTACGTAGTGGTAAACACTTACAGTATACCACTATCTGACTTCAGGTGCTGATGAGGTTCCCTTTTCCCCGGCACTGTAACGCAAAATCCCTTTATATATGGATGCAGCCACTTGTCTTTGATAGTTCTCGTCACTGAGTCGTCTGGCTTCCTCTGGATGGGACAAGAATCCGACTTCTACAAGAGCTGCCGGCATTTTGAGTGCCTTTAATAAATAGACCGTGTTTACGGTCTTAGCCACTCTGTCCGTATTTTCCAAGTTGCGCTTGATTTCTTCCTGAATTAAGGACGCCAAATTCTCGTTATCTGCATGATTAGGTACGAAAAAGGTCTGGGCTCCACTCCAACGGCTCGACGGAATACTGTTCATATGAATACTTAAAAAGAGGTCCGCTTTCTGCTCCTCAATCATACGTACCCGTTGCTTTAAATCCTCCGTTTTTCTTCTGGAGTAGCCTTTTGTTTCTTGCTGCGCCAGATCACGATCATCCTCACGTGTCATGACGACAACAGCTCCTGCTTGCTGCAAATAATCCCGCAAATAAAAAGCGATCGCCAAATTAATATCCTTTTCAATGACCCCCTCTTTGCTAACCGCTCCTCCATCAGGCCCTCCGTGTCCGGCATCTATAGCAATTACCTTACCAGTAAGCGGTAGACTCCAATGAATCCACGCTCTCGAAGCAGGTATCTCATACAATGTCAGCATGATAAATAGAACAGCGAGACAACAGCCTAACAGCACTTTTTGCAGCGTCCGATAGCGAATCCACAGTGTGACCTCTTTTTTACGATTGTTTTTTTGCATAACAAAACGCCTCCGTCCTATACAGATACTAATAATCTATATGGGACGAGGCGTGTAGTTAGTACAACTCAGGCATGAACATATTCTTTCATACCTTCAATCAGCACTTGAGCGACCTCAGGTCGTGTAAATTCAGGTGGCGGACAAACCCCGGAGCGCAACAATTCCCTCACTTTGGTGCCGGAGAGCGTCAAATGGTGCTCCTTAGGATGTGGGCATGTTTTGCTTGAGGCCATATTTCCACATTGGGTGCAGTAAAAGCTGTGTTCAAAAAACAACGGGGTAATCCCCAGCTCTTCAGGTGTAAAGTGCTTGAAAATTTCCTGTGCTTCATAGGTACCGTAATAATCCCCTACACCGGCATGATCTCTTCCGACAATAAAATGGGTGCAACCAAAGTTCTTTCGCACAATAGCATGGAAAATGGCCTCTCTAGGACCAGCGTATCGCATGGCGGCAGGAAAGACCCCCAGTAAGGCTCGATCAGCCGGATAATAGTTGTCCAGCAACACCAGATAGCTCTTCATACGCACATTTGCTGGAACGTCATCTGACTTGGTCTCTCCAACGAGCGGATTTAGAAATAAAGCATCCACAATTTCCATCGCGCTTTTTTGGATGTACTCATGTGCCCGGTGTACCGGATTTCGTGTTTGAAAACCGACCACTGTCTTCCATCCCTTTTCAGCAAAAAGGCTACGTGTCTGTGCTGGCGTGTAATAAAATTCGCTAAATTGTGTAGGTTCTGGTCGATTCAGCACTTGCACCGTTCCACCTACATAGGTAGCAGGTCGATCTAACAATTTGTTTACGCCAGGATGGGCCGGGTCATCCGTCTTGAATACACATCTGGCTTCCTCTGCCTGGTCAACCTGATAAATACTCTCGATATCAAGTACAGCATAGATGATACCATCTGTTTCCCCCACCAAAGCCACCTGTTGACCTAGTTTCAGTTCACTGGCTATGGTTTCTACTACTGCAAGAGTAATGGGAATACTCCAGACTGTACCATCCGCAAGACGCATATCCGTTACCACCGAACGATAATCCGACTCATTCATAAATCCCGTCAATGGAGAGAAGGCCCCTACTCCAATCAAATCCAGATCAGAAATCGTCCATGGGTTTACAGGGATAGGAAACAATTCACCTGCAGCCTGCAAGAGTGCTTCTTGCTCCGGTCCTGTAATATTTCTGTCAACGAGCGTTCCGCCATGCGGAAGAATCGCAGTCATAATGCACTTCCTTTCTATAGCATAAATAAAGTCTCAGCGCTACCTATATACCATTTTATTGATGGAGCCCACACTCCGTTTTCTCATTCCCTGACCAACGACCAGCACGTGGGTCTTCACCTGGCAGGACTTCACGCGTGCATTGCTCACAGCCAATACTAGGATAATTGCGGTCATGCAATGGATTATACAATACTTCATGAGTGCGAATATAGTTCCATACATCCTCGGAAGTCCAGCTCGCCAAGGGGTTAAATTTAACGAGGCCAAACTTTTCATCATACTCTACCTTCTTTGCATTCGCACGCGTAGGAGCCTGATCGCGGCGAATACCGGTAATCCATGCATCGTATTGAGACAGAATGCGTGTCAGCGGCTCAACTTTGCGTATACCACAGCATGCATTAGGATTTGATTTCCACAGCTCCTCTCCATGCTCCGCAGCTTGCTCTTCTGGAGTGATTAAGGGAGAGACTCTAACAAAATCCAAATTGTATCTAGCTTTCATCTGATCTCGTGTATCGTAAGTTTCTTGAAAATGAAAGTCGGTATCTAAATAAAAAATATCGGTAGAAGGGCTAATTCTTTGAAGCATATCTACTAGTACTACATCTTCTGCTCCGAAGCTACAAGCAAAGGTAAGGTTAGGAAATGTATGAACTGCATACTTGATAATTTCTTCAGGCGTAGCCTCTTCCAGTTCACTTGCCTTGACTCTAATCAACGCTTCTTTCTCCAATAAATTCATTATCAATGCGCCTCCATATGAAGATTCATAAATAAGTGATGCTTCAAAGCCGACTAAACTAATAAGATTAAATACAGTATAAAACTTTCATATCCATTGTCAATCCAAGCAAAATCGTCATACTGTAAACATTTATCCTCTCGCATGATGCAGGAACGTTGTTCTGTCAGCATTCTTTAACGCTCTCCTGCATATCCAATCAAGTTCATTGGCTTTATATAAAATATTCTTATATCATACGTTTGAAAATTGTCCTTAGGTTGCTTCTTAACTAAAAGTAACTATTTATAGCAGAGGGTATGCCTGAACGTAAATATTTTAGGTCAATGAAGATGCTTTCTCTACTCCACCAGTGCCAAAGATATACCCGCTACACGGTTGCTATCGTATTCCTGACTAGATTTGATTATTATGATCAGATGAAAATAGCTGAGGATAAAAGCGTCGTTCCATAGATCCATGATTATCCTTGAATTTGTACGAGGAGATATATTTAGGGATCGAACATCTTATTTTCATTTTCATTCAAAGATGAAGTTTACGTGGCCGGCATCAGCTCAAGGTAAACCAGCTCTGACACTAATCGTGCTTCTATTAAGGAATATTAAAAAGAAATGGCACCCAGATCGCTAATAAGCCTCTATCCACTCCTATAGCGCTCACAGCAGCCCTTTAAGATGAATTAATACATTGGGGCACAAATAAGCCCTTAACGTAACTGGAGCCCTATTATAGGCTCGTTCTCAATGGTTAGAAAAACTCATCATCATCGCTGCAATACGGTAGCCGAGGAGATGGGCAGTAGTAGGCTAGAGATTGCTCTACAGCTAGTACGCATAAGCTAAACGATGTATCCCTTGCTGTATCCTGGACGTCACCAAAACAGCTACACAGGATAGAATAGCCATTGCTCAACCAGAAGATATATAAGCTTTTATCAAATTGGGAAAACAAAAAAATTCTCTGATCTTTTTAATTAGTCACAGGTTGTGAACATTACAGGATAAACCGTGTTAAAATAGCAAACTATATTTGTGCATAACTATACCTACTTTAGTAACATCGTGGATAACTTACGTATTCCAGACAGTATATGCGCTTATTTATGTATCGCAGAGCAGATGAAGCCATAAAACTCTAGTGTAGATCCATTTATCCACATATGGTTAATGAGCAGCAAATAATCTAAATAAAAAAGAACCCTTTCCATAAGGAAAAGGTTCTTCTGTATTCGAAATATTAACGTTTCGAGAACTGTGGTGCACGACGAGCGGCTTTGAGACCGTACTTTTTACGTTCGAAAATATAACATTCGGATGCGTTCAGTTTTCCGCAGTATAATAGGAAGAAAAAAATTTTTATTCCGATATTTTAGGGTCTGTTCTGGTTCAAATATGGTCAAAATATGGTCAAAAAAAGAAACTCCTGCTGACCATGAAGACGGCAGGAGTTTCTTTTTAATTTTTCTATGGAACCAATCTGGATTGACTATATGAAACGTTAATAACAGAGTCATCAAAGAGTACTAAATTATATCCTCCGTCGTGAACAGCACTTTTATATTTAATACCGTCAAGTTTCATAAAATCCTTTACATAAAGCGCAATTGCCTGAGTAGGTAGATAATCAATTTCAGGCTTATTGTAATCTATAGGGGCCGCAAAGCTATCATTAATAATTTTTCGAAAGCTATTACTCTTGCTGTATTCCTCTACACCATGTGTTAAATCAAGCAACTTTAAGTCCTGGTTAGGCTTGCATTCTGCAATACTGACAGAAGTTCCTGACTTTTTGTGTACTTCTTGCAAAACAGTTTCTATTGAGTCCGCTATATAAAGAAAAGGTAAACCAGCTGGGTTAACTCTACCTACCCCGCACCATTGTGCTGGAGGAGCTTTTAGATCCTTTGCTTTATAGTATGGCTGCTTGTCTTCTTTTTCAGCTCTACCCCTGAAATAAGGTCCGTCATGGCTAGAAATATTTAATGTAGCTATGTATGGAAAAAATTCCTCTAACAATTTTTTCAAGTTACCAACGTAATCATTCCAAATTTGTGTAACTTCCTTATCATGTGTAACCCTCATTGTCATAGCTAAATCTGAATAACTCTGCTGTCCGTCTTGTGTGTTTGCCGCCCCTTTGTAAACAACATAATCATTTTTTTCAGTCAAAACTTATCTTCCTCCTAATAAAGTAGTACCCTGTTAACTATCAGGTTAACAGGGCCTTTGTACCGATGCTTTCGGATACAATGTAAGTATAGTATCACTGGGTGATTCTGTAAATATATTAAGCGGATTTAATTTTATTCAGATTAAATTCTTCCCAGGCCTTTTGTATTGCCGCCTCAACTTCCTCCGGCTTGATAGATACTCCAATCTGACTCAGTTTGACGGTTAGGTACTTAACAGCCTCGTGAAACTTTTCCACGCCAGCTCCAGCATAGTTTCGTTCTACCCATGCATAAGCGTCTTGGGCCAGTTGTCCAATTCTGTTGCGCTGCTCAATGTTAAAACGTGCTTCATAGATCGGTTTAACCTTGCGATACAAGGAAGCTGCCAGTATAAGCAGGCCAAGCGTACCAAGTCCAATCAGGGACAGCGTAATATTTATGATGTATTGTTCGATCATGGTTATTTATCCCCCTTGAGAATGTTTTGACGTAGACGGCTTAGAGCTGCCGCAGCTTCTTCCCGTGTAATCGGTGCGCCGGGACGCGTTCCATCAAAGTAACCATTCTTGGTCATTTCCTCCCATACGTCAGCTGCCCACGGGCTAACCTTGTTAATGTCTCTCTGTTGTTCTGCCACTTTATTTTCTCCCTTCTTATTGAACCGTGTACGAATCTCATCCGCAGTTCCATCAAATTCATTTAGATCAACATTACCAGCAATTCCTTTGACCTTGCCGCTATCGCTGTACTGCCAAATATCCCATCGTTTCCACGTCACTGTATCGCTTGGTAAGCGCGTTTCACTGTACCGGGCTATCCATAGTGGGTAACCGCCCATTGAGGCGTTAAAATTGGCTGCGAATGCATTGCCTGTATAGATAATAGGCTTGCGCCCTGTAAGTCGCTCCAGCTCAATCAGGAAGGCCAACGCTACAGCGCTAATAAGTGTTTTAGACAGCTTGCCGGGATTGTTTTCATAGTCCATTACAGGCGGCAAGTCCAGTGACTTCCCACCCCCTACCTGTTCCAATACCTCTGCAAAATGCCTTGCTTCCGCTTTCGCTGCTTCAACACTGGTGGCATCTAGAAAGTGATATGCACCCAGCAATACCCCGGCTGCTCTGGCTCCTTTAGCATTCGTATTGAATGTAGGATCAACGTAACGTTGCCCCTGGCTGGCCTTGATGAAGGCAAATGAAATACCGTCAGCCTTGACCGCCTTCCAGTCAATCTTTCCTTGATAACGGGATACGTCGATCCCCTTTGCATTACCCTTTTTCCTCGCTTGCATTCTTGTTCTCCCCTTATACAGCAGGCTTCTGCTGGTCTTTGTCTTCCGGATCTGGCTCCGCCATATTTGGATTTTTAGGGACCTGTGACCGGGATTCAAATATTTTCACGGCATTCCGTAAAATATCCGGCATAGGTACACCCATGCGGCCTACATTTTCAATGACTGATAGCAATTCGTTAGCCAAATAAAAGAAAATGACCGCATCTCGGAAATAGTGTGCATCTCCCAAAATACGATCAATCAAATGAGCAATTGTAACCATTAGAAATATTGCTACTTTACGAGCTATGCCATAGTACCCTTTCCTGCTTTTCAGCTCCCCATTAATCCAGGCCGCTGCCCATCCAGTGAAGAAGTCGATAACGACCATCCACCACAATAGCGTTAGCATCGTTGTCCACCCCCCGAAAAAATAACCGATCATGGCCCCTGCGGACAAGCTTTTAATTGCCTGATCGACTTTCTCATGCATAACTCTTCCCCCTATTTGGGCCAGGAAAATTGTCCTGCCCTTTGTCAAAATCCGTGTAAATTATTCCGTTAAATATTCAAGCACAAAAAACCTCCAGATTAACGGAGGCTACTACAAGTATTTAGTTCATTGGAACCACCTTCTTTGAGTTAATAAAAGGAAATAACTCCTATTCTGTCGAATATCCATGATGCCCAGCCGAACAAAGGAGCATCTCAAATGAGTGAAAAAGAAACAGCAACCAATCATGAACATCAAGCAGAGAAAATCGATTATAAAGAAATGGTCATTAGAGCCTATGCTCAAGCTATAGATCTCGCCAAAGACCCAGAAGTGAAAGAAATATCAGTTTCGGAACCAAGCTCCAAATTGATTATTCTTACTAACTTCGGCCTCATTGAATGTGAATTGGACAACAATTCACCAATGCATAAATTACTTCTTGGAGTGGAAATGAACATAGCTGATAAATCTGAATTTGTGAATGAAACATCATTAATCACAATAAAAAATGCGCGATTAAAACCTTTTAGTCAGAATGAAATTACAGACTTACCAATATTCTCGTTATTTTCTGACCAAATAGTGGGGGTCTCTGCGGGAAGCATCAATAATTTGAGATGATATATCTTTGCAGATTTGATCTAAATCAGCACCATCTTTAATAATAAAAATCGGCTGGGCATCAATAAGTTGACCTTTGTCTTTATCACTTTCAATTGTAGTTTTCATTTGAGATTCCTCCTTGGAATATAAAACTTTTGGTCTGAAATACCGTAATAAATGGTATAATCTATGAAAAAAGGAGCTGTACCCCTTGAAAAAAATGATAATTGGTTTAGTAGCTGGTATGTTGATCGGATCGGCAACGGCGGCTGTAGCTGCTACCTCCCCAACTGTCCAAGCTGTAGTAAGTAAATATGCAATTACTGTAGATGGCCAGCAGCAAACACTTAAATCAGATCCACTCGTATATAAAGGCACTACATATTTACCAGTCAGAGAGGTTGCCGGGTTGACCGGGTATGATTTGCAATTTGATGCAAAGGGTAAAAAAATCGCTCTGCAATCTAAAGCGGAAGGAGGTTCAACAGTGAGTCCGACTACAAACCAACCTACTGAGAAAAAAGTTTCATGGATTACCGCAAGAGAAGCGAATGAAAAATACGGAATCAAATACGTTGTAGATAAAGAAAGCACATTCTCTTATGGAGAAAACAGCGTAGTCTTTCCTGTATCCATGTACGAAAATCCAGATGGTAAGACTTTTACCAATGCTGAAAAAACAGCATCTCTTATGTTTAAAAACGGTGTGCCTTATTTAGGTAATGACACTTTGCAACTCTTAGGTGTAAATCAATAATTACCACCGCCACGGCTCTGCACGAACAATTGAGTAACCACGTTAGCCACCACGCGCCCTAAGCTATTGGGCGCTATTTGTATTTCATGCCAGTTCCCTCGTGAAACACGCCCATCCCCATCTTTGGACAAATACGGAATGATATTGATGTCATTTCCGCTAGTTCCACTTATCTGGACTGCATTCCCATCAACCGTAATAGAAACGTTGTTTGGCTGTGGTCCTTCATATATCCCGTACTCAATTTCATGTGTATGGTCAGGTAAATTGATGTCGTGTGAATGTTCCGGTATCTCAACCGTATGATTATGACCAGGTATCGTTACTCTGTGACTATGACCAGGGATTGTTACTCTATGACTATGATCCGAAGTCAGAGCATGACTATGACTACCAGACATGGAAAATGTGACGTTCTCTCCTGTGCTTGTAACGAGATTAGTCCCGTCCGGTATACCGTGATTATGTTCCCCTCCCATATCAACTGCTTGAGGAACAAAGGTGGAATACTGAGACCATTTATCAGATGTACTAGCAGATTCAACAGTTGCCGCTAGTGTAGTAGTTGTTGGCGTTTGAACTGCTGACGTGGATGTGGATGGTACAGAAGCCCCACCCGCTGCTGTTGTTGTACTGACACCCCCACCGCCTTCAATAGCCTTGCTGTATGCCCGGAAAGCTTCCGTTTGGAAAGACAGCATAACCTTATTAATTCGGACAGTTTCATCAGGTACATAGAATTTCAGTATGGCTGGATGGTCTGGATCGCAATTATCTGCAAAGTCCCTGGTATCCAAATTTGTTGCGCCTTGTGCGTATACCTCGCTTATATGCATCCGGTTTCGTAAGTCGGCTATACTGCTGGCGATATCCTGAGTTTTGTTAGCAATCTCCAGCTTCACTTCTCCCGGCCTGCCTAACAGATCGCCTTTGCTTACCTTAAGCACCCGCGCAACGATATCAACACCCATTTCCTCATCCTGCACCCGAACCATTGCCCCCACCTTAAAGCGGTCAATAGGGTCCTTTGTTAGCGCGTAGATTTCAGCAGCATCAACCGTATATTGCATGCTTGGCACTTTCAGTTCATTGAGTGTGGCCCGGCATCTCGCTAATAAGGTGTCAGCAAATTCAAAACGTTTGTCTGCAAAAATGGTTTGTACAAGGCCAAAGCGCTGAATGTATTCCGGTTCTGCGTCAATATATGGCTTACCGCCATTAATATCAGCAAACGTGAGTTGATTAACCCCTTCACCATAGCCCAAGCCATAAATGCGTGTAGTAACCTGAGACGGGTCTACCTTGCGTTCTATGCCCTGCAAATTCACTCCGTATCGAATGTACGCTTCCTCTCGTGCAGAGGGCTGTACAAGGTTCAGAGTCCACGGGTAGGACGTAGTATCAAACGTCCACATATATTCATCCGTGAATGGCTGCGGAACACTGAATAGAGCGCCCAAAAGGTTTTCGTTCTCCCAGTTGTATTCATATTGATGTGAGATTTGAATATTTCCCAGCCGCCAACGTTGTGTAGTTTGTTTGGCCAAAATATATTGCAGTACATCCCGCGTATACACTCCCAAATTCCCAATCGTGTGGTATTGAAACAGTACATCATCGAGCAGCGTAGCTAAAACGTGTTCACACTGGTATGTGATTGTCTCCCCGCCGCTCCCTCGCTTTGCTGCACTGGACAGGATGCGGAATAGTTCAAGCCGAACATCACCGTCAAAGATTTCAACGAAGTACAGCGGCTTACACTCGGCATTCTTTTCGTCTCCTGCCGGCAAAGAAAATTGAGCTGTCCAAAGCGCATTCATCGTTGCGTCATAGCCGATATCATATGCATTCTCCAGATAGGCAACTTTCCGCATTTGCAAGTCATATATGGTTACGTGTGATCTTTTCATAAGCCCTCCTATACGTACCGATCTCGGTATGTGATACGGAACAAAATGTCACGCCCAGTTTCCGGGTCCGTCCATGTCAGGACGTTGTTCCCAAGATTTAGATCAAAAAAATTGCCCTGCATCTCGTGCAAAGCATTCTGGCCATTCTTTGTTATTTTGAGATTCTTAGAATCAATAATGACCTTATCCCCTGGAGCAAATAAACCTATAAGCTCAATATAGTCCGTATGGAATCTGCTGGCATCCGCTGTTATGCGACCTTCACCGTGCATAGGTACGGCCTGCGCCAAGATTTCTCTAATGTATACAGCATCCGTTATACGTCCCTCGCCCGACATTGGTACGGCTTCCAAGGCATATTCACGGACAAAATCGGCCTGCGCCTGACCTTCACCGGACAGATTAGCCTCTGCTGTCATATCCAAAACAAACTCCAAAATGTATTCCGTTATTGTACCGGGTTCATCCACATTAAACGACATGAGGTTAAACGCATTATCGCTTTCGGTTCCATCCGTCTCAAGCTTTCTAGAGTACACTTGCCCGGAACCAGAAAGAGATGCAGAAAGGTCAATAATGTTCCCTTCTACATCCCCTATATTAAAACCAAGGCTATTAAATCCACCATTAAACATAGCGTCCTCCTATCAGGCAAGGAAAATTTTCCTTACTGGAAGTCCACGCCTGTAATGGTCTTGTATTCTTCCGGTGTGATTTCTCCGAAACGATTTGTCTCCGTGATTACTGCGCCCTTCAATTTCTCTGCCGTTACCCAGTTCCACTTAAAAGCAAGAGTCCAAAATGTCATGACTGATTAGCCCCTTTCAGATTGATTAGTTCTAATTTTGTAGCTGCTAGTTCAGCGCCCATGCTGGCTAAAAGTTGAGTTTGTTGCATGGTTTGAATCTTCATTTCTGCGAGTTGCTGTCCAAGAAGTTCATGACTGGTCGGCTGTGCAGAACCCTTTACAATCAGACCGCCATCCGGTGCAACTTCAATTTCCCGTTCCTCGATTACCACACCCTCAGGCAGCGGGTTCGTGACTTGCTCCTCATAGATTGGGTTTTGGTCCTTATCTACCCCAGTCTGTACTTGTTGTTTTCGGTAGTCCCAAGGGCCAATATTGATTACCTCGCCATTTAGTATCACGCATTCTTTTATCATAACGCCCTCCATCCAGTGTTACCGCCAGCGCCGCCCTCTTTTACATACAAAGTAGAACCTGGGCCTCCGTCTCTCCTCCGGTATAAAGAGCCTGGATATGCAGATACGGCCCCCTCGGGACTCCCATTACCTGTGTACATGTCCATGATGGTTTTTAAACCAACTCTTCCGTTCATATCTGCAAAACTCAATTCTCCCGAATCGGCAACAAAATTTACGTCAAGTTTTCCCGGATCACCAAACCCTAAATAGGCCTTTCGCCCTTCACTTACTCCTTTCGGAAAAAATTCAATGTATGCATGCGTAGTACCAACCAAACTTATCATCGGACCATCCCCAGTAAGACGACCACCGGATTTAGGAAAACTTGCGTTTTTAGCATTTGTTTCTGCCGTATTCGCTTTTGCCTGCGCTCCTGCTGGTGTTTCTCTGCTATTAGCCAGATCATAAGCTTTTTTTATTGCACTCTCTGTAGCTGCTATATCATTCCGCGTTCCGTCAACAGCCTCGGATAGTTGAGTGATACCCTTTTTAGTTAGAGAAGCATTCTGCGTCTTCTCTACAACTGTAGTATTAAGGGTAGTTACCTTGTTGTCTATTTCATTGATGTTATCCTGCACTGTCCGAAAGTCAGCAGCGGTAAAATTGCGTGCAATCCGTGTACCGACAGGCCAAGCACGGGCAACGCCCTCATATCCGCGCACACAGCCTTTCAGTACATTATCCTCTACCGATGTATACGTAATGGTTTCTGCTACATCCCCGTTCCCAATGACTGCAATCCCCTCGCCTTGAAGCAGCACGGACGCATTAGCAACAGTAATTTCCGTTTGCGTGTCCGTTATCAGCTCTGAAAGCTCCGTCTTCGGTGAATTTACAATTGGTGGATACATTTTTTCCACGCTTCACACCTACCCTTCATCTACTTTTATTTGCCCGGCAAGAAACCGAAGTGTGTCATTGGTCTGTACCGTGCGCGGTGTTTTGACTGCACCGTGATAGACAAGATTGCCCCCGGTTGCTGCTGTCCGAATGCCTATGTGTGTTATCAATCCCCAATCTGCTCCAGCGATAGGAAAAGAGACATCCCCCACGCTGGACGTAACAGCCCTACGATCCGCTATAACTGGTTCAGAGAACGTCACAGCACGGCGCGTATAGCCTCCACCGCTTACCTCCTGCCCTGTGTCCGCATCCGTAGGACTACTGGTGTATAGGGCAATGTAAAGCGTTTGAGGAGAAGCAAAGTTCACTCCACGCAAAGCCGCATTAATACAGGCTGTTTTCCACCAGTTCGACTTACTTAGTAATATATCTGCCAATATAAAGACCTCCTATTCTACTTGATATTCGTTCGCAATTCGGAAGCTGCGTAATGTCGTGGTTCCTACATTAGTTAGGACGATGTATGGAAATGCCCTGATATTCCCGCCTGAGAAAATCTGAATATCCTCAGGAGAATGAGTGATTGTCGTTTCGTATATACGTTCCTGATTGCTGTATGCGAACGGATCAAAGGCGATAAAGGGTAAAGAGAATTTTCCTAGCCCCATGATACGTTCTATATCAAGACTGCCAGATAAACGGACAATAAAATACTGATCCGTCCGCTCTCTCAGCCGCATTTCCATCTCTCGTGGCTTGCCGTAGCTGTCAACCAAATGAGCAGCAAGCTGCATAGTGAGTTGTTGTAGTCGGAAAGGATCACGTCCGTTAAATGCACAGTCAAAAGTAAACTGTCTTGCTCCCAAGTCGGCTCCGTAATCCCATACGCCATTACGTCCCGCGATTGCTAGTGTACGATCCACGGTACCCGGAAGCGCCGGGCGTTTTGATGTGCCTAGCACTAAGAAACCAAGATCTTCGTTTGACTTATTCCCCAGCCAAAGACTTGCACTCATGCTCTTGCACCTCCCATTGCCCGGCTTTGCTGCTCGGTCATAGACCAAATTTCGCGGGCCAGTTGCTTAATATCATTGTCAGACCGCACGCTAAATGTGGCTCCTGAAAACATACCATCCATGTTGTATGTGGTTGTGTTGCTGTTTTGCCCAAAAGCAGCAGCAGCCGCACCAGTTGACGACTGCAATCCAGACAGATTCGGAATTGAAACATCATTCAGGTCGTCCATTGTTGGTTGAATCGAATCCGCAACCATAGCAGACACTTCCTGTGCTGCTCGCGCTGCATCTGAACCCGCCTTACGAATACCAATCGCTAACCCTTCGCTGACAAATCGCCCGTACCCTGTCGTTAATCTTGAAGGTGAGTGCATATCGAAAAATTCAGTAATAGAGTCACTGATTTTCTTCGCAACCGCTCTGGCTTCTTTGGCAACAGACTCCGCTTTGCTCTTTATTCCGTTTGCCAGCCCGTTTATGATATCCGCACCAATTTGTGTAAGGTCTATACTCTTCCAGAAAGCAACGATTTCGTTCCATTCGTCGGTAATGTTCTTCCAGATTTTCTTCATTTCATCCGCTACTGATTGATACATTTTGGAAAATATACCTTTGGTAGCTGTCCATAAATCATTGAGTTTGGTCTTTGTACTGGTAACAAACACATCCCACTTGCTCAGGATTTGCCCCGTTTCCCAATCAATTTCATTAACGTGTTCCCCTGCCTGCTTCTTGGCTTCGGCAATGACTGATTCGTGCATTCCTTTAGCTTTGGCAACTGTTTCGTCATGTTGTCTTGTCGCCTCTTTAATAAGCTTATCTGCCTGTTCCGCCGTGATCGTGCCGGCCTCGTCACGCTGCTGGATGATCGTCTTAATCACATCATTGAACTGCTCATCAGCCGCCTTGATCGTTTCGTCCCGCTGCTTGACGCTGTTGGCAACGACTTCCGCCGCTTGCTGTGCGCTCAGATCGCTTGCATTCTGCTTCATCCGTTCCATGATGGCGCGTTGCTCCAGCTCATTTTCGGACATATGCTGAATTCCAGTTTCCACCATTTGCTGTTGGATGCGGTTAATCTCGGTACGCTCGGCATCTGTAATATCCCGTTTCTGGTTCTTGGCTTCCTCCAGAATCGCCGCAATTTTACGTTGTCCTTCCTGAACATTAGACTCCTGAGCGGCTTGGTGGGCCTTCATCTTCTCCAGAATGGCGGCTTCTTCCGTCTCAGTGAGCGCAGCAGAATTAGCATAAAAATCTGTCATGGTTTGGAGCTGTGCAGCATGATCCTCCTGCATGGCTGCTAGAACTTGGTCCCCCATTTGTGAAAAGGTATCTATAATGCTTTGTGCCGTAGCTTGTGTAACAGCCTGACCTGACCATTGAAGTTGGTTAAGAGCTACAGTGGCTTTATCATTCAAATCAAGGAATGCGCCTGCCGCCTCTTGCGTGCTGGCGGAAATATCCTCCCCGAATCGTTCTACTGCCGGAATAGAATCTGACATGACATCTTGAATGCCTTTAATGGCTGCTACAACGATAGAAACAGGCCCTGCAAGGGCAAAAATAACTCCCTGTAACACCGGGGACAGTTCCATGATATCTTCCCAATTGGCATAAAGCGCTACGCCTGCTGCTGTAATGGCTGCCAGACCAGCAACAACCCAACCTACAGGATTACTGAGTAACGCCATAGCGCCCCCAGTCACACCCGCCGCGCCTCCAATGGCACCCAAGGCCGTAACCGCCGTCCCGATCGTGGACACTAATCCCCCAAGTCCAATTAACAAAGGTCCTACTGCTGCCGCAATGCCTCCAATAGCTAAAACCGTGTTTGCGCTCTCGGGCGACAGGTTTTTCAACCAATCCGTTACACCCTTTAGCGCTTCTTGCACTTTGGGAAGCAGTTCCTCTGCCAGATCCAATAGCGCTTGCCCCAGTGGAACCAAATCGGTTTGCAGTTCTCGCCACATCTTCGAAGCCCGCGCTCCAAAGTTGTCCTGTAGTGCCTCACCTGCTGCATCCGTAGAGCCAATAAAGGTTCCAAGATCTGTGTTCGCCGTGGCAAAGAAGTCCCGGAATTGAGGTCCTAAATCCTCTAACGGGGTACCCATTAAAGCAATTGCGGTCTGCGCCCGCTGCGCAGGGTCCTTGATCGAAGAAATAGCCGTTACAACAGCCGTGAATGCCTTCTTCGTCGATTCGCCGCCGCTGGCAATGTCATTTTCAACTTGCTTGAAGTCCAGACCCAAAGCCTTCAGGGCATCACGTGAACCACCACTGCCGTCCCCAATCTTGAGGAATGCCTCCTTTGCGGAATCCCCAATTTTGTCCAGATTAAACGCGCCTTTTTCTGCGCCTGCAATCAGAATAGCGGTGAACTCGTCTGCACTGTATCCCAACCCCTTGAACTGCGGTGCATACTCCCGTAAGGTATCCAGCAATTCATCTGAAAAGTTGCCGCCTCGCTGAAAGCCGACCGTGATAAGATCCATTGCCTCGGAACCGTCGATACCAAAGTTTTTCATGAGTACCGAAGCGGTTCGGGTAGTCTCATTGACCTCAGCATCAAATGCTTCTTTTAAAATGACCGCCTTTTGGGTCAGATCCGTTAATGTTGAATCGTCCAGACCTTGGATGTTAGTACGGGTAGTGATAAGCGCTTCATTTACTTCATCTAGGCTTTCACCGAACCCGTTCTTCCAAATGCCTTGAGCAGCCAACGCCAGTTTATCTGCCTGATCTGCGGTCACGCCCAGCGAAGCCCGCATTTTACCGGAAGCCGCATCCAAATCCAAGGCAACTTTTCCCGCAGCCGTACCAAGAGCCAAAAGAGGAGCCGTCACGCCAACAGTCAAGGCGGTGCCGACTCCCTTCATTTTGTCTCCAGCTGCTTTGAATTTGTCCCCTACTTGCCCAAGCTGATCGCCTGCGTCTCCTGCTTCATCTTCCAGATCGTCCAGTTCGCCACGGGCTTCGCGTAATCCATTCTCAAAGCGTTTTAACTCCTGTTCAGTACGGACCAGTTCACGTTGAAAGGCTCGATATTGTTCTTCTGATATATCTCCACGCTGAAACTGCTCTGTGACCTGTTGTTGAGCGCTGCGAAGCGTGTTGAGTTTGTCGCTTGTGTTAGCAATAGCATCCGTCAGTAGCTTTTGCTTTTGCGCCAGAAGCTCCGTGTTACTTGGATCGAATCGCAAGAGTTGATCTACTTGTCTTAACTCCCCTTGTAAATCCTTGCTTCTCTTATTGGCATCTGCTAAGGCATCGTTTAAACTACGTGTGTCACCGTTAATCACGACATCAATTTGTGGTGCATTCAGGCTATTCAGACTGTTTTGAAGCTTTTTCAATTCCTGCTCTGTCTGAACCAATTCGCGCTGAAAGGCCCGATACTGTCCTTCGGTAATGTCCCCACGGGCAAACTGTTCGTTAACCTGTTGCTGTGCAGCACGCAAAGTATTCAATTTATCCGATGTGTTGGCGACTGCATCCGTTAAAATCTTTTGCTTTTGTGCCAATAATTCTGTATTTCCGGGGTCTAATTTCAGGAGTTTTTCAACCTGCTTTAGCTCCCCCTGTAAATCCTTACTTCGCTTATTCACGTCAGACAGGGCCGCAGATAGTCCGGTTGTCTCCGCTCCAATGACGACGTTAATACCCTTGATTGTTTCAGCCAACTACTGCACCCCCTATCTGCTGTAAAATGAATCAATATCTTCTTGTACTGCTTCCCTCGAACCGCCCGGCTTGTTGCCTGTGAAGCTGTGAGCCATGTCCAGTAGATCCGTTACCCTGAGTTCATTCATTTCTGAAAAGCTAAGGCCTACACGCTTACCGATCACAAGCAATTCAATTTCCATTCGGTCACGGGTATTATTCTGAGATGGCTTATCTGTTTGGTTTGGATCTCCCTTTACGAAAAAATCCGTCTCCGGCCTCCTCCAAGGCATCTTTCAGAAAATCACCATATACGTCTAAATCATCAAACTCACTGAGCCAGTTTGGGAAGCTCGGGAACTGCTTGCCGAAAGCGTCCGCCTTTGCCATGGCCCACACAATTTGCAAAATGAGTATGGTGTCGAATCGCTCCATAAATTTTGTGGGGTCGATTTTATCCGATGCGCCCGGCTTAAATCCCGGTCCAAATGATTTCAGCAGATCCGCCAGCAAATCGGCCTTAAATTCTTGTTTGTAAAACAAAAGAGCCAAGGGGGTCGCCTTGACTCTTACCGTTTTACCTCCACCCATGTTCAGTTCTCTCATGCTTCAGCACCTCCGGTTACTCCAGTACCTGTGAGAACTGGTGTATATACAGATTCGAAGAACGCATTATAAGCAGCAGCATTCGTATCATTGAGTTCCATGTCGCCCTTTACAATTGTTTTTCCTGCTATCTCAATCGGGGAAACTGTAACAGAGAGAACGTCTGTCGAAGGCTCCACGCTGGCACCCTTGGTTGTCCGTTCCTTTGCGGTACGACTAGCTTGGGCTTCATAGTAGACAAAACGGCGGTTTTTTTGGTCACCCTGCACCTGCCCAAGAATAGCAAATGGTTGGGGGATACCGTCCGTAACTTCGACCAGCATACCGTTCTCATCAATTTCCCAGCCCAACATGCGGGCGATAATGGCATCTGGAATCAGTGCAAACTCCAATTCTCCCGTGTAGCCGTTATTTGATGTGGCAATGAAATAAGCTCGGTTTTCCGCGTAAAAGGTACTGGACTCACCTTGTGCTTCTGGTGTCCAGCGAACCGCTCCGTCAATGTGCTGCGGTTTTTCCCATGCAAGTGTGGCACTGTTTGTGTCTTTAAAAGCAATATGAACTTTCTCTAAACCATAGGTCACTTTATTTTCTGGCATATCATTACCCTCCAATTAATTGAATTTCATATAAAATTTGATACAGTTTTTCATCATCTAGCCAGCTTTCCAGCTTTGAGTAGGGTAAGTCCAGTTCCTTCAGCTTGTCTTGGACTTTCTTTTCAGAAGCCAAATCCTTTTTAGTGGTGTACAGCTCCACTTGGAAATTGCTGATTTCCAGATAGTTTTTGTTATCCGCTATCATGTCAGAACTATATGCAAACTGAAATGTAATGAACGGTGGGGCCGGGGCAGGATTTTTCTCTGTCACTGTAAAATGACTATATGTTGCTGGCATTCCCAGTGATTTAAGTTCGACAAATAGCTCAGATTGTTCCACTACCCATTACCTCCGTTACGAATGATGCGCTTGATATCATCAGCGAGATGTGCCGCATGGTGATCATATGCAGGCCGCAAGTGAGGATAAGCCCTTACCCGCCCACCTCCGCGCTTGGCATGTCCAAATTCCAGCAAATGCACACGGCGGGAATACTTTTTATTCCAGACCACCAGCCGTTTTAGTGTGCCTTTGCTTTGATCGGAAACCTTGAATCCCTTGGCGTACTTCCCGGTATGCTTAGGTGCGCTTGTCTCCGCTTCTTGGCGTACCTTCTCCGCTACTTCATCCAAATGCTGGTCAATCCCTTTTTCCACATCATCGGTGTATTCCTGTACGGCGCGGGTGATTTCGGAAACAAGCTGATCAATCTCAATGTCACTAGCCATCTGCCGCCACCCTCTCACAAGTCAATTCCAATTCTTCAAATCCGGTTGCATAGGTACGAACCACCCTGTACAGTACGCCATCAAAACGGACAGACTGTTCATAGTTGTACTCATAGCCATGAATAACAAACACCATTTCAGGCCGTAGCCCTGCAACCGCTGCATTGTAAAACTCAGTACGTCCCACAGATTGGAGTTTGCACAAAACGACCGTCTCTACTGGATCGCCGGGAATCTGATTGCCTATATCGTCCTGTGTAATTTCACCGGGCCTGATTAATGTAAGTTCATAATCCCAACTCATAACGACCTCCGGTTATGAAGGATTAGGTTGTGTAATCTGAATTGAAGGTGACGCGGCATAGCCCCGGATTCATCCCGGGACTGATACCGCCATGTAGCATAATCAGCACAAAAAAGAAGATGATTGAAGTTCTCCGTATCAAGCGTAAGCTCTTTTTCATCTTCCAATTCGGTAATGACTGATTTTGCAATAGCCTCCAGATAGGTGTCACGCACAGTTGTACGAATGCCCAGCCGTTCTTTTACAAGTTCGACAATAGCGGTGGCGTCCATATTAACCCGCGCCTTCTAGAGCCGTTACGCGGGCCGCTAGAGCGTCATACTGGGCCTTTGTGACCTCGCCCGGATCGCCTTTATCGCCCTTGTCACCTTTTGCCCCGGCTGCGCCCGTTGCCCCAGTATCGCCTTTATCGCCCTTTGGTCCTGCTGGCCCGGTTGGTCCCGCTGGGCCTGTTGCTCCTTTGTCACCCTTTGGCCCTGGTTGCCCTGCGCCCCCTCCGGTAGTAGACCGAATCACGGAAGCCAATTCGCCAGCCTTAACCGCCTTAACGATGTATCCGAATCCAGTTGCTGACGCTACAACCACGCCACCCGCCCCGGCTGCCACCGTTGCACCTGCCGTGATATCCTCACCAGCTTCCACCAACCAAGATGGACTGTTGTTAATGGTCACGGTGATTTCCTCGTCCTTTTTCAGTCTCCCTGTGGAGCGGAAGTCTGGAGTACCACCCGCTGTAGTTGCCGCCAACGTGATGCCCTCTGCTCCTACCGTTTTAGATAGGAGTCGGTTTGCTGCCACATCCTCAGTTACTACCGCTGTAAACTTGCTCATCCCTGAGCACCCCCCACTGTAATTTTGATAACGGCAAAATACTCTGTGTAAACTGGTTTACCATCGTATCTCCCCGTTCCCTTGAAAACAGTTTGATCCTGAATGAAACGGACTTCCTTCGAGCTTTCAATTTTGACGCCTGCACGTTCCGCCAAAAGGTACTTTTTGAAGTCACCCAGGATGATCGTGTCAGCAGGTGCATATTGTGACCAGACAATACGTGTGCCATCGGGCAACATTGGATTGGTGACAGTTTGGACAACCACTCTACCGTCCGCCGTTTTCACAAGAGTTTGCGGCACAATGTGCTTGTAATAAGTGGAACGGCGCATAACGGCAATAACTTCCTCAATCGGTGCGCCATCTTCTCCATCATCAATCAAAGCCATTTTGGTAACGATGCTTTCTATGGAACCGTCAACCTCAACGTTTCGGTCAGCCTCAGATGCCAAAGCTGTAACCACACCAAGCGGCTGTTTTGCTGTCGGGCCTGCACCGATCAAAATAGCCTTGTCCAAAGCTTTACCGATAGCCATCGCTAAACGACGTTCGACAAAATTCGCCAAATCAATCATGCTGTCCTCTAAAATGGCGTTGCACAGAGGAATAAAGCCGCCCACTTTAAAGCCATCCAGTTCGGTTTGTGTGAAGGCATCTGTCAGCTCTTGAACCGGATCACACATTTCAATCCAAATTGCTTCAGGAATTGCACCGTCCAAAATAACACGTGCATCACCATTCAGCGGGACAACCTCAACTTCTTTGTACAACCGACTAAAATCGCCAATTCGTGTGCGGATCATGTCAATAACAACGGTAGGAATCGTTGCATCTGCTCCAGTGAGTGCGCGATTTTCTTTCACAGCCGTAGCCAGTGCGGAATAAAAATCACGTACCTCCGGTTGGTTCAATCTTTCAAGTGTTTGCGCCCGTGTCTCGTATTTGTTGCCTCTCATTCTTGTTTCGCCTCCTGTTTGTGTATGGTTTCTTTCGGATGGTGCTGGAGTTGGTAAAGGGGTTGATTTATTATCAGGCGCTTGGCTGTTGAGTTGTTCCAGTTCTCCTTCAAGTGCTGCAATCTCGCCTTCCAATACGCCTTTCTGTTCAGCAACCCCCGTCTTCTCCTGCTCCAGTTCCGTAACGCTTTCTTCTACAGCTGCAATTTCTTCGTCGGTGGCGGCTTCCTCAATTGCGGATTCCAACTCATCGGCTCTCGTTTGCAAGCTGCGTTCTTGCCCCAACAGTTCTTCAAGAGCAGCTTTACGCTGCTGAATCTTTTTTGCCAGCATAATTTGTCTAAGTGCCATTATTATTTCAGCCTCGCTTTCAATTGGTGTTTTCGTTGCTGGAGCTGTCGCTCCCGGTGCTGCTCAACCTCAGATTTTCGCGCTTGTACTCCCGTATCTGCATAAGCGGGGAAGGTGCAAACGGAAACTTCGTGAAGGTCAACTTCTCGAATGGTCCATTTAACAGTTCCATCGTCTCGCCAATCCGTGTCCTCTTTCAAAATGTTGAAGCCAAAGGAACACTGGTCCACGTCTCCGCGCTTGACGCGCTCGTACATGTTCACTGCGTCACTATCGTTCGGATTCACCTTCACACGCCCCCACAGGCCGTGAGAATCGGCTTTAAGCTCCAGCGTGCCAGATTTATTCCTACCAAGTACCAGCGTTGTGTCATGGTTAATGAGCGCCCGTACGTCGTTCCCCAGCGTGGTATTAAAAGCTTCAGGGGCCAACTCTTCAAATGCTCCGGTCCATAACTCCGTTTGACGATTGAACACGGCAAAATAGCCTTCAATGAACATGTCCTGTCCATCCTGTTCAGATCGGGTTTTTAGCTCCGTGTACAGGCTGCGCACAACCTTCTGACTCCTATCCATCATCCTCACCTCCCCCCTGGTTTAATTTTTTCTGATCACCAATCATGCCAGCAGGGATATAATTTTCTAAAATGATGCGTTCGTTCAATCCTTCAAGCGGCGATAAACCGATCCAATCCCGTACCTCGTTACCTAACATGAGGCTGCGAACAAAAAGGTTGCTTCCGACATCTGCCAGCTCCTTGAGGTCATAAGCGTAAAGGCTACGGGGATTAAACTTGAAATATAAATCCGGGCTAAAAAGCAGCTTGCGGGTCAATTCTTGGACAAGTCCGGTAGCCATCGGCAGAATCGTCGTATTGATGAAGCTGTTATATTCATCCTTCCGGAAGTCACCCACGCCAACAAAAAAAGCCGGCACTCCGAAGAGGCCCGCCACTGTCCGTTTATCCAGTTGTACCGAATCGTTTATTGCCAAATCGTTCAGGCTCAGGGGCTTGACCTGCTCCACGTCAATCATTTCCGCTGGAATGATCCACGGTTGCCCTGCCTCAGATCGTTTCAAATACATATCAAATACTTTTTCGCGGCCCTCTTCGCTGCTCAGTTCCGCCGTATTCGCGTCAACCTTAATAATGAGTGAGGGCATATACTTACCGGACATAAACCCCTTCTTGGTCGCCGTAGCCTGCTTGAGATTATGAATAATATCCTTGAGTACAGCCCGGTACCCCTGCCCTTTCCATGGTCGGTCAGGATCAGGGTTTATGATAAAGTGAAGTACCTCATCATGCTGATAGGTCTTTCCCTTATATAAAATTTGATATGCGTCCAATGTCTCCATAAAGCTGACGCTGGACGGATTGAGTGGGATTAAATCGGCTATCAAACCATTTGATATTTTGGGATATACCACACTATTCCCCTCGCCCGAAAGCAGTAGGTTTTGAACGATGTTGTATATCCATGCTTTACGCGTCATGAGGCTGTAAGGATTAACGTCCAGCTTGCGAGAAAGCTCATTCTTAACGCGAATATCCCCATCACTCGTGTTCTGCATCAGGTGAATTGTCATGCTGCTGATCAAGTCAGCAATCTTATGAACAGCCATCTTCACTTCAGGATTATCGGAAAGCCTTGTATAACCAGGTACACAAAGCGTGTCATATGCATCCTGTGTCAGGAAATAACCAATACTACTTTCCGGTGCAGCCCGTGTGTCACGTTTCTTGCGCATCCAGTCTCTTAGCCCCAAATCACCCACCTCCATTAAGCCACTTTGAAGCACTCGTGGACTTTTCCATATTTTCAAGCTTTCTTACACATGCAAAAACAGACGCATCGAATATATCTATGCGCTGCTGAGGGTTCACCTTTTCGTATTGAATCATGTCATCCGTCTTTTCTATGGCGCTAACGTTCTGCACACAATATTCATATGCCTGCGAATGAAGGTAATAAAATTTTCCTTCCTTCGTTTTTTGTTCAATACGTCTGAACCCCTGAGATTTACGCCAGAAATATTGAGGCTCGTCAATCATGGAAAAACCAGACCGCTTCATGTTCAAATAAAACTCTCGACTGAATTTCCGGTCAAAACCCACCTGTTTAATCTTGAAGCCCATCTTCTTCATTTTGACAAACCAGTTCACAATATCTGCGTAATTGACTACAGGACTATTGCACATATCCAGCCAGCCATCTTCCTTCCAGCCGAATAGCGGAATGTTGTCTTCTTCCGCTTTCTTGGCTGCGGCTACCACTGGGAACCAAGCATGTGAAACCACAATATCTATTTCCCCATAGCTACCATACAGTGCCGATGCTGTCAGGTCATGCAGCTTAGACAAATCAGCCCCGCCATACCAGTCAATAGGAAGCTTCGCCAATTCCTCAAGTGTCCATTTATATTTACGGTCAGACGCTTTAAATTCATCCAAATTGAAGTAAGCCCGCATTGCGGCGGTGTACACGTTCAATGACTTGGAAAAGAAGTCTTTACGTTGCTGTGGATCATTTTGGGCTTGCAGAGCATCATTAAGGATGTCATCTGGACGAATGGTTATGCCATAATTCGGATTCGCTTTTTCATGTTGCACCGGGTCAGTGTAATCAACTTCACCTGTATCCGGGTCCTCGTCCGCCTTAGCAATAAATACAAAGTAAGTTTCATCCTGTACCGTTTGATCCAGTATTTTTTTGCAAAGCTGCAACCGCTGATAACAGAAGGTTGTCATGTTATCGCCCGCAGTAGTAATACCAATCATTAACTTGTTGGAATACGGCTTCATGGCTTCTTTGATGATGTTATATTGCTTCGGCTTGGTGTAAGCGTGTAGCTCGTCAGCAATGGCGATATTACAGATTAAAGAATCCTGCTTATCCGGGTTAGCGGCTAATGCCTTAATGTACAGAGTACCATCGCCTAAATCGCCGCTTATGCTATGCTCTTGGTTATTGTCCAGAACGCGGAAATTTTCTTTTTCGCCCATTTTGTCTAGGTTGTAATTGATAAAATTGAAACTTTGTAACGACTGCTCAAGCGCAGCGCCGACAATGTAAATCTTTGAACCGGAACGTCGATTCAGTAATGCCAGTGCCCAAGACAATGCAGCCACAAACCGCGTCTTTCCGTTTTTACGAGGAATGAAAATAAAGGCTTCTTTGTACCTTCGCAGGATGCTGCCCCTATGATAGAACCCCAGCAGATTGTAAATGATAAACTTTTGCCACGGTTCCAATAAAAAAGGCTCCCCACTTAATGGAGTGCCGTCTAATCGTTCCCCCACATCATGAACGAACGTTTTTTCTATGATCCCAATGACAAATTCAGCGTCTTTAGGGTCAAATGTGTATTCCGGGTTTTCCAGATCGCGCATGAATCGTTCACAGCCCTGGACAATCTCTTTCCCCGCAATCTTTCTACCCTCAATGATACTGTTGGCATACTCCATAACCAAATCATAATTCTTAAATTTGTTCATGAAAGCTCACTTAATGCAGCCGCAAGAGCGGATTTCCCTTTCGTTTCAACCGTCACAGTCTCAAGGGACTTCGGATTCAGACAGAGGCGGTCGGAGTATGCCAAAATGTCCTTACGCAACGTTTCAAGAGATGCAAGAATTGGGCTTTTTTTTGCGCCTCCCTGATCGGTACTTACCTCATATTGGTAACCACCTTCCTCAAACTCTTTGGTCAGCGTGTTGTACTGAAAAACCAGTTCCGCGTATATGTCAATTATCCTATTGTACTGCGGTTTATGAATACCAAGTGCTTTCATATCCGCAACAGTTGCCCGCTTGATCGTCTCCTTTGTTGGTGACTTCGCCACATGCCTTCACCTCCCATTTACTGTATATTTTTAGGCCAAAAAAAGTTTTTGGGACCCCGCTCTATTGGAAAAGGCTCCCCTGCCCGGTCCCCAGATAAAATTTTTTAAAAAAATAAAAAGGGGGGGCTTTCTAAAAAAAATATTTCCAAAAAAATAATTTCAAATTTATTCGCTCAGCTCGCTTACAAAAGAATCTTCACAACTTTCATGAAGCAGCTCAACCTGTATATTGTTCCACCATGAAGCATCGTGTCGTTTACTGCGTTCGTCAGCCTTGAACTGTTTAGCAGCTAATGAACTTGCTTCCTCATCACTGTCAGCTATAACGATAACGTGTATCGGTGCATCACCTGTGTACTGATTGTAAGCACGGTACAACCTCATGTGTTGCCCTGCTCTCTGTCGAAATGTTCCCTTACTCTTGCTTGCCATGCTTTGCCTAGCTCTGTAAGCTCATGCGATTGTCTATCATGCATTGCGTTGTGTTGCTTGTCCGATAGTGATACTAAGTTCCAATCCTTTAGCGCAAGCTCTGGGTAATGCTCCAGCGGATAGATGTGATGTACCGTGACAGCCGATTCAGCTTTGCCGTACCTTTTGCTTTCTTGGCACATGTATTTATCACGCCTCAGGATAGCAGCACGCTTTCGCCTCCAACGTTTTGATTTATAGAATGGGTTGGTCAATGTATCGGTCACCTCGTTCTGCTCAGGATAATTTTCCTCACCTGTTTTTAAACAACA
Source organism: Paenibacillus sp. T2-29 (assembly GCF_052921365.1). NCBI lineage: Bacteria > Bacillati > Bacillota > Bacilli > Caryophanales > Paenibacillaceae > Paenibacillus > Paenibacillus sp. T2-29. The sequence goes on from NZ_JBREVE010000017.1 coordinate 30,189, forward strand.
AAAAAAGCCACTCAAAAAGTGACTTATCTCGTAAATATATATTGACGTACGTAAATATATATAGTATAATTAAAGTATAGAAAGGAGGTGAACAATATGCGTAAAACGAGAAAAGAAGAACGACGTGATGAAAGAATTGCTAAAGTCGTGCTAGTGACTGCAATCATTAGCCTGACAACTTCAATCATCACCCTCATCACCGCTCTGGTTCGCTAATCAGACGACCCTTCAAGGGAGCCGCGCAAGCGGCTTTCTCCTGAGGGTTGGTGAAATACACGAGGTTCGTTCTTCTTTACTCACATTATACCACAAGGGGCTGAATGTATGAATGCATCCAACATGAACAAGGCTACAATGGTAATGTGTGTAGCATCCATGATTATCAACTTAGCCGCCATAACCATTATCATTGTAAAGTGGTGAAAACGAATGTACACCTTTAAGGATAAAGACGAATTAATTGCTTGGATACAGACTGAGATAGTCAGCACCAATGAAACTATGGAACTACTGGATTGCTCACGCCAGAACCTTCACAGCTTCGTGAAACGCGGCAAGCTCGTCCCAGTTAAAGAAACTAACCGCGAACGGCTATTCCTGCGCTCTGATGTCCTGGAGCGTAAGGAAGAAGCCAGCATATACAATCGCAAGAATTGAACCCGCCGAAAGGTGGGTTTTCTTTTTTGACGCACGGCGGAATCGAACCGCCCATAGTCCTGTATGCACCACAAGCCCGGCATAAACCGGGTAAGGTATTATTTAAGCTCTAGCACTACCTTGGCGATGTGAGCCGGAATAGCAATACCGTCATGCTCGGTTAGTGTACCGTCTGCATGCAACGTAATAGCTAATTGGTCATACTCTCCGTCATTACGTGGTACAGCCGGATAACCATAGGTGTGTGGTCCAGCGTAACTAATCACTTTGCCTGTCTTGCTTTCTGTCTTTGCTCTTTCTTCAGTGGACTCAACGTGAAAGATTCCATTCTTGTCCAGATAACCAAACCCACCGTTTCTCACTGCACTTGCTTCTGCTGGCATTTTGTTTCCTCCTATTGTTTGCATAACAAAAAGGACGCGGTTACCCTGCGCCCTTATGTCTGCTTATGTTTTAAAACTATCAGTGACAACCACAAAATAGTTTCTACCTATAGGTGGCAGTTGGGGGACAAAAATAAGCTTTCTGAGACTGCCTGTGAAACTTTTTTCTGTGCCCTCTCCACATATTCGGTAACACTATCCTTAGTAATACCCAAATACTCAGCAATCTGACTCCGGCTAAAACATTGTCCATGTGCCATAGTGTAGCATTCGCGCTCGCGTGGACTGAGTGTAGATAGTGCGTCCTCTATTTGGAATAGCTGCCAATCAGATAAATTAGCCGGACTACCTGCGTGATTCTTTTGTACATATGCCTGCATCCTCAATGGGTCTACAGGCCGCTCTCGCTGGTAGGCAGCCAGCCTTTCAACCCCTCGCTTATTCCCCGGTCTTCTCCCAGTTACTAGCCATTCCTCCACAAATTCACAATCTCTGATCATATCGGAGATAACTTCCTTTTCAGCAGCAGTTGCTTCTTCATATATTCGCTTTGCTATATTCCTTGCCTTGCGATAGTTGAGGGGTGTCGCTGCTCCTAAATCTATAGGTTCCATTAGTTGTTTCATGGGCTTATCCTCATTTGCAAGCATCCTCATTCCCCCTTGTGATATACTGGGATTGAGAAATGAAGTAACAGGCCCCCGTGCTCCCTGACAAGGTTGCGGGGGCTTTGTTGTGTTCATCCTTCATATTTCCTTTGCAACTCCAAATATTTATCATGCCACATACGTGCTATTTGCTTATGATCCTCTATTAGCTCGTCCGACAGCCTGATTGTTTCAGATAAAGCAGAAGAAGATTCTTTCATGATAGTTTTCATCCGGTCTATTTCATCAAGAAGCTGTTTAGCTATGCCTTGCCAATATGAATTACCGCCCAAAGTTAGCTCAAACCGTATTCTATTGATATTCACTTTTGGAGGACCAGGTAATCTAATGTTTCGCTTGAATTTAGGCAATATCATCCCTCCATCCGCTTCATGAAATAAAGATGCAACATTCTGTTTAAGTCCCTCTCTGTTATTTCAAACTCAATCATTTGTCCCGGAAGCTGTATGACCGCTGGAACATTGTCATTTTTGTTTAGCTTCAACTCATACATAAAGGTTCCTTTTGCCATATCTATCATCCTTCCAACGCTCCGTCAGAGTGCAGGAGCGTATTGTATTGGTGGTTACTCCCCTAATGCTGCGTCGACTACAGATTCAGCAGACATATACTGCTCTCGATGCAGATGATACTGTGTTTGCTCCAACGCTTGCTGGAGTGAGTCTACCAGGGCAAGCAGGTCACCTAATACCGACTCTACTCTCATTGTTTCTATCCCAAGTTCAGGATGCCGCATCCATAAGCCATCACCATCTAATATCAACTCTTTGCCGTTCAGCAGCTTATATGTCCGTTCACTCACCTTTACCGCCTCCTTGGGTATCTGTCGGTGGCTTTATTGCTGCATAGTGGGTTACATTGTTGATTCTGTAACCACCAATGCCGTACCAAACATATCCATCACTAACCAGTGACTTAGCATGTTGTGCAATACTGCAACCCCCTGAACTCGTTATAACCAAGTGGTCTACGTGACTTTCGATTGATCTATCTGTTGGATCATACTTGATCCATTCACTCGCTGCGTTCATTGCTCTATCAGCTCCTTATAGGTGGTATATAGGAGTATAGGGTAAGAGGCTGTTATGCCTCTCCCACACGTTAAAGCCTTACGATCTTTGCCATCTTCACAGGTGTAACTGTATATGTGACCTCCACATTTCTCTCATATTCAATCTTCGATCCGCAAGAACCACACTCAACAGTGCCATCGTCTGGACGTTCCCAAGCATCATCGTCAACAGACCCACAATAAGGACATTTGAAATCTCCATATGCTTCTTCTTCTGGATCTTGATTCAAGGTGATTTCCTTCACTCCATAAACCCTTTCTTTATGACTGACAGCACACCAACGATAATTTTTTCCATCAATCTCAAGAATACAGTCTGGCTCGGGTTCTTCGGGAACATCCTTTATAAGCTCCATCAACTCATAGTTTTCGTCCCAAAAATGCTTCATATCGTATTTTCTTATTTGCCACATGGTATATCTCTCCTTTGGTATAGGGGATGCATTGTGTCTCTCCCCCTTATGGAGGGCTAAGCCTCCTTCTTATCCCCTATGGGGCTTAATCGTTAATGCCGGGTACTTTAATGCCTGCTATTTCAAGAGCTTTCGCCATACCTTTTCGATAAATTACGTCCTCCGTGTCATATTCCGCTAAATAACCTTTTGGTTCTTTGAAATGTGCAAGCATCTGTTCTTCCATCGTTTGCCTTACTTCATAACCGATGTAAAACGCGCGTATGATTAAATCCAAAGGAACTCCGTTGAGCACATCGCAAGGCTCCACCCATTGGTGCGGATCTGCTGCATGGCTGCGGACAAACGCCTCTGCTGTCCAATGGAATGCGGCTTGAATTGAATCAATTGCCTCCGCCTGCGCTTGGGTTAAAATTGCTTTATCCATGTGTGTTATGTCCTCTCTGCCCTTGGGGGCGGTCTATTCGATCCAACGTTCCCGCTTGGTCTTTTCCATCCATTCCTTTGTAAGAACCTCCACATTGAATACGTGGTGTCGTCTTCCCAGCACATAAGATACAAAATCTCCAGTGCTGCGTTCGTAATAACAGCCATTAAGAAATTGTCCGTCATGCCCTTTGCGTAAATCCGGTGTCTCAGGCACAACGTCCGTTTGGTAAAAGTTAAATTCCAACTGCGTCATACCGTTTCCCCGCCGTTCAACTGCTCTTTAGTACGGAAGTAAAAAGGGGCATATCTGTATTCGGATCGGTACTTTGGATTGTACATGTATGCTACAGGCGTTTCGTTTTCCGCTACCGGACAATTCATGGTTACGCAGCTCGTTCGCGTAAGCAATAACCCTCCAGCCGGAGGCAGTCCATTGTGCCATTTGCCCCGCTGTGCGTCCTTGTCCGGTACCAGCACGGGAACATTGATTTGTTTTACCTCGTCTCTCGAAAGCCAACCGTTTGCATTCGGCATATGTGATATCTCCCTTGGTAGAGGGGCAGCCTTAGCCGCCCCAAGGATGTATTAAGCAATAATGGTTACAAAACCGGATTCAATTTCATTTTTCAGTTCTTTTTCTAGAAACTCCTTAATACTTGCCATGGCCTGTAGCTTCCATGCTCCACCGTCCGCCTCAAACAGGGCTGCTTTCGGACCATTTTGCAAACGGAACACAAAGCTACATTCTGGTTGTGGGATATCAATAAACGTTCTGTACGGTTTCAGTTTAACGGGATTAGGAACCGTTACTTTTTCAAGACTGGCGACCCCACTTTTCGCTGTTACCTGTTGCGTTACCCCATCGTCTGCATAGGTATTTCCTGTCTCTTCCTTGACGTTTCCTACTAGCTACAATACAGCATCCCGATCATCGTTTTTTACAAAGCAGGCTTGCAATTGGATGTTGAAGTTCTCTACATCCATGAAGCGTTCAAAATTAATATCTGGAAGCACAGCGGATGCATTTACCAACACGTTGCGGCGTTTGTCTCGGTTGAAGGTGCTGAGAACTCGCACGTCAGTTTCACTAACTACATGGACCAACACGGGGTCTACCTTGTCATAGTTTTCTTTCAGATACGTGACCATTGCGGAAAGAGTATTTACCTTTAACGCGGTGGTAGTGGGTTCATTAATCTCTTCCAGCTTTCCGGTAGAAAATACTTGACCACCAACTTCTTTAATTTCCTTGTTTGCCAAACCCGCGATATACTGCATTGCTTCTTTAATCATTTGTAGTTCCTCCTAATTTTTGGTTTTATATTATTTAAAGCTAACCACATTACCTGTACCGGACTTTAATTCCCCTGTCTCCGGGTCAACCTCTTCTCCAGTACCAGTACGAACAGTGCCTTCATTATCAAAAAACGTTTGGTCTTCTTCGTCCCCGAAAAGCAATTCCTGTGCCACCACATTCCCATCCTTATCAGTACCCATGATAAAGGTAGTATCCAATGGATTGTCGGGCGCAATGGTTGACTTGACTTCAACGGCAGAATTAATGGTTTTTCGTTTTGCATCCGGTTTAAGATTCACCTTTATTGTGATGCTGCGTACAGCCGTTGCAGACGTATTAGGATCATCAATGTTTTCCATGACACGGTCCCACTCTTTTTCAAATTTCTCCTGTACTCCACCTCGTACCAGTCCGCTCAGTTCGACACGATTTTTCATGTTAATAACCTCCAAATATTTAATTTATAAGTACATACGTTTGGTTAAACGGCTGTGGAGGGCTGCGGCCTCTGTCCATAACCGGGGCCTAATCAACGATCAATACGTCAGGGCGTATTTTGATGTAGCCCCATCGTATTTGATCCAAAGCGATAATAATTACTTCCTGCCAACTATCCCGCTTAAAGTGCTTCCGAATCTGTTCTACGCTTTTGCCTTGTCTCCACATATCACGAAACTTTTTTAAATCGTCTGCGGACCAAATAAAGTTCAATTCCTCGCACGCAACATAAATTTTCCTAGTCTGTTTTCCCTGTTGTTCCAGACGCTTGTCCCAATCTTCTGGCGTGTATATCCTTTTTCCCAAGTCCGGCACCTCCGATCCGCCTTAATAACTCCACTTCGGCATATGCCCGAATGTCATAATCCAATCGTTCGTCATTTAACAATTCGCGTAGCCGGGGAACAGACTGTTTTGCCATATATGCAGTTGGTGTCAATTCTGGTGGCCTCCTTTGCCTGCTTGCATACGTTCAGCAAGCCGCATAAGCTCGTCCACCTCGGCCTGTGAAACGTCCTCTACATCCTCCTGCGGTTTAACGATATCTATAGACTGCTTATCGCTCCTACCAGCAGGCCGGGGCTGACGGTCCGGTTTACGCATAGCTAGAACCAGCTTTCCAAACTGCTTGCGGAAGCTCTCTGCACTTAACACATTCCTGCACCAAAAATTGTCCTTGACCACCCAATCCATTACGTCCTGTATAAGTCGGGTATCAGACTGCTTGTCCAGCTCCACAAGCTTGCGAAAATCATCTGCCCAAGTCTGCATATTGCTACGGGCTGTTAGATGCTCAATACCTTCGCCCTTTGCCATTTCATCGACTTTTCCCTTGAAGTACACAGCCATTTTGTAATACGTGTTGTCAGGTCCGTATTTATCCGGCTTATTCCCTTTTCCCGAAGGCGTAACAGGAGGCTTGCCCGGAACTGCCGGAGGCTGTTCAGGAGAAGAATCTTTTAATCTTTTAGGTTCTTTACTTTCCTTTACTTTACTTTCCTTTACTTTACTTTGTGTATTTCCTGTATACATTGAGTTACATTTATCCGGGTTAATGTATTCATTTACTAGTTTTCCGTCAGCATTAACTATAGAAATGGAATATGCTACCTTTTTACATTCCTCTGCGGGGTCAATCAGCATCCATTCTTCTCTGAATGATATTGACTTCCTCCGTTTGGCAGCTTCAATATATCTCTTTTGAAATCCTCGTGAAGTAAGGATTTTATGAGACTCATACACTTTCTGATTAAAGAAATCCCATTTAATGCATTCATTAATGACATCTATTACGAAGTTAATGTCTACATTTACTTTGCTTGACAGTGAAAAATGTTCACGTTCTCCCCACGCGTAATAATAACTGTTGCGATAAATGTTCATCATAACCTTAATAATGACCCCTAGTCCCTGCATCCCATATTTAGCTATCGGCACGACTAGTTTGTCGTCCTGGTCAAAGTCGATATCAAGCGGGAAGTAATCCAGGCTTTCCTTTAACGGCCGCGCCATGGCATCAGTCCCCTTTCCACCATTCCCGGCCGGAGCCACGGAAGTAGTATTCAATCAGTTCATCACGCTTTTTCATTTTCCATGCTCTCCCTGCCGCTGTATCATCTACCCACTGGTGACAGGTCCCCGTCTCAGAACGGGGGCCGCAAAGGTTAGCGATGTTCCAAGGCTCCGACCCGCTACCGTACTGGCTGGCATTCACCAAATGTGCTTTCTCAAACCATAACGCGGGGCGGGAAACTCCGCAGCGCTCACATATCACATATCCGGTATGCTCTGCCGCCCGACGATCCACTTCATCCCGTACAGCGGAAGTTATAGCCGTGTAGTTCCCCCGCTTCTTCCTGCCACGCTTATGCGTAGGCTTAGGGGCAGGATTGTACTCGTAAATCATTCCTGACCGCCTCCTATGTGCATGTCCACCCGAAGCCGTAGACGTAATTCATACAACTGCTCTGCAATAGACCTAAATTCGTTTTTCCAGAGGACCATACGTTCCTGGTCTTTCGCCTCCTGATCGCGAATATTCAGTACCGCCAATTCTGCGGCATTCTGCTTGTTTCTCTTGGTTGTATCACGGAGAGTTTCCGCGTACACCCGCTTTCGATGGCTATAGGTCTGACGGTACCGTCCGTCCATATACGCCGCTACGCGACCCATGAGGGTATGTGCCTTGGTAAGCAGCTCCACCTTCTGAATTAACGCGCCCGGTGAATCCGTAGGGATGCCTTCTGCTGTATCCCGGTATTTCTGAATCTCTCGGATGTACAACTTAATCTCCTTAATTTTTTCAAGCTCCTTATGGTCCATGAAGGGACTCCTGTTTCCAAAAATTTAAAATTGTGTTATAATGCCGTTAATTGATTTGTAAAGCAATCGTGTTGGTAGCACGATTATGGGTCTGTCCATCATGGGCAGGCTTTTTTTATTTCCCTTTCTAATCGCCATAGTTGGGCGCTCAGGCCGTTAATTTGGTTCAAATACTGCCGTGGGTTACGGTTCGTTGCTATAGCCTCAACCTTTTTGTCGTTTATTTCTCCAATCTGTTTCCTTATACGAGTGCATTCACTCTGTTTCTCTAGAAGCCTAATTTCCTGTTCAGACAATTCCAATAAATCCGTATCCAGACAATCACCGTTATCAAGCAAACTGTTTATGTTCTGCACAGCCTCGAAGTATGTTTCTCCCGTAGCTTCTCGGTAACTGCGTAAGCCGGAAGCGTCTATTACTGGTATTAAGCGTGTTTCCAATGTGTACTCCCTCCCTCATACGATACCTAGCACAGCGCGTAAGTCCAAAATCTCTTTCAACAGCCAGCCAAAAGCTGCTTGGGATACTTTCGGATGTACCCACGCAGGATTTTCAGCCAGTAGATCGTACATATTTTCAAGATCGGCAAGTCGTTGTTGTGTGTAGTCCATACACATCCACACTCCTTTTAGGTTAATGTCCCAATGGACAATTCCTTAATAATTGTGGTGTAAATCTCTTTTAACTTCGGATCGGCCTCTATTACGTCCAATCGGTTTGTCTCTGCTATCTTGGTTTTGGTGGCTCCAGTCTCTTGAAGCCGATCCCTGAGATTACGCAAACGGCGGTTAAGATCGCATTTAGCCCGACTTTCCAACATTTCATAACTCCGCGTCCTCAAATCTCGGAACAATCCTCCTGACCGCCTAGCTGCTCCGTTGAGCATCCCATTTAGCTTGTCTCTCCAATCGTCGTCACGCTGCAAAATTGTTTCCTGTATTACAGCAACACGTTTGTCTGTCGCATCCTGACGCTCAATGATTGCCTGTTGCTGTTGCTCCTGTTGAATTAATAGCTGGAGAATAGGACTTAGTTGGGTTGTGTCTACGGCTGCTGCCTGTAGCTGCTGTCGCATACGCTTAAACTCTGCCAGAAACTTAACTTTCATCTTCATGGCTTCTGGAGTCGTATATGACATTGCCACAATAGCAAAAGCATCTTCTGTCATATCGAATTTCGGGTACCATTGTCTGTTTTGATGATGTTGATACTGGGTTTCCCCAAAGTTGGAGACACCCCATTCAGCTTCCCCAGCCTCTTGAAGCTTGTTAAGCTGCTGGCGAATATCTCTCATTACATGGTCATGGTCTTTTCCGAACACCTTAGCAACGGTCAAACTATCTGTGACGGCTTGTCCTTCGTGTATAAATACCAACTGAGTCATGCTATTCCCCCTTTATTGCTGACACCTCTATGAGAAGGACAATTCAAATAATGAAAGTGCTTATCTAAGAAAGCACTCATTTCTGGCCCTCGAATCATCCAACGTCCACCATCACAGCCATTGGTGATAACTGACATTTCACTTTTATAATTAGGATTAAGTAAGATGTTTTCCAACAGCCAGTCACGTTTGCGACAGGTTTCTAATTCTAATCGCTTCATATCCCACCAAGATCCATTTCCAAACCCCTCAAGCGATTTTTTTATCTCTTTTTCTGCTAGATCCCGAATAAACTCAGGATCAATGACTATTTTGAAATTTGGGGATACCATTCTACCTCCTCCTTTACTACTTTAGATTTGAAATCAATTTCTGTTGAAAACAGATATTCAATTTCGCATTCTGGGAAAAACTTATTTTTAATCATTTGAGCCTCATCATAGTAAAATCTGAATCTGCCATGTACTTTATCGCTCACTGTTCCTCGTCTCATTTTTAGATCGCGAGAGATATCTGAAATTGTTACTCCTTTTTTTTTCATTTCTGAGCGAAGATTTCTGTACAGCATCGCCTGCCCCCCTTCCTCATGAACGATATTTCGTTCGTCTTGTTTTGAACTATAAACGATATTTCGTTCATGGTCAAGTGGGCAAAATGAATTTCATACTAAATTTCGTACAAAATTCATTTACAACATTATTGTCTTAATGTAATATATAGTCATGTACGAAATATCGTACAATAAAGAAACGTGGGGGTTAGGGTTAACGTGGAAAGAGCCAAAGTGATATCACGATTGATCGAAGAAAAAGGATACAGTAGACGAGCTTTCGCAGAGTCAGTAGGGATTCCATCAACCACGCTTCAGTCAATGTTAACTCGTGGTGTAGGTGGAGCTGCAATTGATAATGTTTTAAAGGTTACGAAGGGACTCGGAATTACAATAGATGAACTTGAGAGACTTGCGTCAGGTAAGGAAGAAATTTCAGCCTTGGAAGCAGCTGAAATAGCTGAATTTGAGGCATTTATTAAGAATCCTGAACACGGGATATTTTTCAAGGATTATTTAGAAGCGCCAGAGGAACGAAAACGGGAGTTAATGCAATTTTGGAAATTCATTCAGGAAACAGAAAAAAACCGTAAGCCCAAAGATCGCCAAGGAGAATAATTATTTCATACCATTAATCGCGGTTTCAGCCAGCGGGCTGTCTCCTCCTACCCATACATACGAACATATATTCTTGTTTACAGGAGAATTGCCATGATATCTCATTATGAAGCTACATACTTGGAACACTCTATAGAAAATATGTATTTAAAGAATGGTATTACTGAACCTCAACATATAACCATCGAAAAAATTACTGCTGCTTTGAATATATGGATTTATCCATCTTCACAAAAAAGCAAGGCGTATGAATCAGCAGCGGGATTACGCAGCGTACTTTTGGATAATCGCTTGCCCTTGAAGGAACAACGTATTGAGTTTCTTCACGAAGTCAGCCATTTGCTTAGGCACTCAGGCAATCAAATGATTATGCCTAAAGCATTTGTAGAACTCCAAGAAGCCGATGCCGATCAATTCGTCCTTTATGCTTCAATGCCTTTTTTTATGCTGTCTAGATTCAAGCTCCCAGCCTTATACAACGATGCCCTTTTATATCTATCTGATATATTCGAGGTCCCTATTTATCTGGCTAGAAAAAGATTGAATCAAATCATGAGAAGGAATTATGAAGGGCAAATACGGACAAATATTGAACAGCAAACCAATACTGCGAAAGGGGTGATGTCTAAAAAAATACCACAGATTTGTGAACCAACAATTTATGCCTATTACGATCCATCTTTTACTTATGAGGGTCCGTCCCAATTGGTATTCCATCTAGATGAAATTACGTTAACTCAAAAAAGAGAACTTCCAATACCTTTGAATGGTCCTTTTAAGCAGATCGAAATTGATGAATTATTGCACTTTGAAGGGGTGAAAATTCTCCAGCATGACATTGTTTATTTCGAACCTGGAAATATAAAGCTCATGCTAGGCCGAATAAGTCGCAGATACGGCACAGGTGCTAAAACTTTACTATTGCAAATGAAGGACTTAGAAGAAGTTATAAATCGAGGTAGAATTTATTGATTCTTGGAGGAATGTATTATGGCAAGCTTTCAGAAGTACACAACAAAGAAAGACGGAACTATGTGGCTGTATAAATATTATACTGGTGAAATTAATCCAGTAACGGGGAAGAAAAAACCGTCCACCAAACGTGGTTTTAAAACTAAAGCAGAAGCAAAGTTAGACGCAGCTCAAACTGAAAAGGAAGTAGCTGATGGTACGTTCATTAAACAGGATAAGACAATTACTTTTGAAGAGGTTTATGAGCAGTGGTACGAAACAAACTCCCCCACTTTCAAGCCACCAACCAGGAAGGCGGTTCGTTCAAAATTCAAAAGTCAGATTCTGCCTCACTTCGGTAATGTAAAAATAAACGATATAACCCGTTCGTATTGCCAAGAAGTGATTAATAAAATAGCCAAAAAAATAAAATCAGTAGAAAACATGAAGATGTATGCCAATCAAGTTTTCGAGTTTGCAATCCTGATGGAAATAAGTAAGAGCAATCCAATGGAAGGTGTTATCATTCCAAAAAAAGAAAGTGATCATTTAGCGGAGGGAAAGAAGATGAGAAATTATTGGGAAAAACACGAAATAAAAAAATTCCTTGGAATAACCAAACAAGCATACAGCTATCGTGATCACTTGATGTTTCACCTATTAATTTATACTGGCGCGAGAAAAGGAGAAGTTCTCGCCTTGCGTTGGAACGATATTGATTTTAGAGAAAAAACAATTAATTTCGATAAAACATTGTTTTTTGATAAAAAAACTTTTACACCTTTGACCTCTAAAACACCTGCTTCCAGACGTGTTCTTAGTTTAGACGACACAACCCTTGCCTTACTAAAAAAACACCGTACAGAGCAAAGCAGAGGCATTGTGCAGCCAATAGGTTCTAACGATGACAGAATGGTATTTACACGTGAGGATGGAACACCAATTCGCTTGGCCTATCCAAACGACAAACTGAATGAAATCATTCGTTCTAACAAATTACACAAAATAACCGTACATGGCTTAAGACATACCCATGCATCCCTTTTATTTGAAGCTGGGGCCAGCATTAAAGAAGTTCAGGAACGTCTTGGACATTCAGATATTAAAATGACTATGAACATTTACACGCATGTAACAAAAGCAGTAAAAGAAAAAACTGCTGATCGGTTTGAAAAATTCATGGAGTTTGAACCTCCAATCGCTGGTTCAGATGTGGTCACGAATGATCAAGAATAATAAAAATGGTCAAAATATGGTCACGACACTTTCTAGCTCAAAATTAAAGCCCCTGACCAGTGAAGGCCAAGGGCTGAAATTCCTTGATACACAAGGGATATTAACGTTTCGAGAACTGTGGTGCACGACGAGCGGCTTTGAGGCCGTATTTTTTACGTTCTTTCATACGTGGGTCACGAGTCAAGAATCCTGCTTTTTTCAAAGCTGGACGGAATTCTGGGTCTGCTTTCAACAGAGCACGGGAAATACCGTGACGGATTGCGCCTGCTTGACCAGAGATACCACCACCATGAGCGATAACGAGTACGTCATAGCTGCCAAGTGTTTCTGTCAGATTCAGTGGTTGTTTTACGATCAGTTTGAGAGTTTCCAAACCGAAATACTCATTAATATCACGCTTATTGATGACAATGCGTCCTTCACCCGGTACGAGACGAACACGAGCTACCGAATGTTTACGACGACCTGTCCCATAGTATTGTACTTGTGCCATGAAACTGTCCTCCCTTTTAATTATCCGCGAAGTTCGTAAACTTCAGGTTTTTGTGCTGCATGTGGATGCTCTGTACCTCTGTAAGCTTTAAGTCTCAGCTTCATTTTGTCGCCTTGACGAGTTTTAGGAAGCATACCGTGAACAGCCAATTCCAACATACGTTCAGGTTTGTTCTTAACCATATCTTGTGCAACTGTTACTTTCAGACCACCTGGGTGCAGGGAGTGACGATAGTATTTCTTGTTCTCCATTTTTTTACCGGTCAATACGATTTTCTCCGCATTGATTACAACAACAAAATCACCTGTGTCCACATGTGGTGTAAACTGTGGCTTGTGTTTGCCGCGAATCAACGCAGCCGCTTCGCTTGCCAGACGGCCGAGCGTTTTGCCTTCGGCATCAATGATGTGCCAGTTGCGCTCAACTTCATTTGGCTTCGCCATATACGTAGTACGCATGAAAAGTATCCTCCTTAAGTTCGTTAACAGAAATCATCATTTATCTTCGTTCGTTAAGTTGCTGCATTATTGATGGATTAGATGTTGCTATAAAGTGATTATCTTAATTGGGGCTGTGGGAAAGCCATTAAGAAAACACAACTTTTATATTACAGGATAACCATCAATTCTGCAAGGGAAAAATCAATGTTTTTTGATGTTTTCTTCGTACTCTACATTCCAGAGCGTTAAAGCATGTCCAACGGCAGTAGGCCCGGCCTTTGAACGGTTTTTTGCTTCCAAAATGGAAGGAATATCATCCGGCGATTTTTTGCCTTCTCCCACTTCCAGCAAAGTCCCCATTATAATCCGGACCATGTGCTGCAAAAATCCGCTACCTGTAATATACGTATGAATAATTCCCTGATCATCCGACCCTGGACGCGAAAAGGAATGGTCTACCGTTATATAGGCTTCGTAAATAGTGCGAACATGGTTCGTCTTTTGGGAACGTCGAGATGCGAACGAAGTATAGTCAAAGGTGCCCACTAAATGAGCCAACCCCTTTTCCATCGCTCTTACATCCAGACTCGTTGGATGATGGGCCTGTGTACGACGGTGAAAGATGTCTGGAAAACGGTTCGCATTAATACTGTACCGATACGTCTTCCGCTTCGCCATGCGGCGTGCATGAAAGGACAGTGGCACCTCTCTCGCATCCGTAACGATGATATCACGAGGCAGCCAGGCATTAAGTGCCAGACACCAGCGATGTATCGGAATCGGCGATTCAGTATGAAAATTGAATACCTGCCCGTATGCATGCACACCTGCATCTGTCCGTCCTGAGCCCGTAATTTTCAGACGTTCGCCCGTCAATGAGTATATAGCATTTTCAAGGCAGTCCTGAATAGTGTTGCCACTAGGTTGCGTCTGAAAGCCATCATAGTGGGTTCCATCATAGTTCACCTTCATGCACAAGTTCCGCATGCTTCTCACACCTTTGTAGGGGTATTCTCTGGCCTTACAGGAAATAACCGAACATAACAAAGGAGAAGCCCCTCAAGGACTCCTCCAAGAGAAAAAAAGGGTTGTTCAGAATCAAGCCGATTCTGTCCACCCTTCCCTCATCTTCGCCTGTTTACGCGCGGTCAACCAATTCCAGATATACCATTGGAGCGGCGTCGCCACGACGAGGTCCCAGTTTCAGGATACGAGTGTATCCACCTGGACGCTCATTGTAACGTGTAGCCAATTCGCTAAACAGCTTTTGGATTGCATCCTGCTCACCATCCAAAGTTTCACGGCGAACGAACGCAGCCACTTGACGACGTGCGTGCAGATCTCCTTTTTTCGCTTTGGTGATCAGTTTTTCAGCAATAGAACGAACTTCTTTCGCTTTAGCCTCAGTAGTTTGGATACGCTCATACAAGAACAGATCGGTTACCAAATCACGAAACAAAGCTTTACGGGCACTAGAATTACGGCCCAATTTTTGGTATGCCATGTAGTTTCCCCTCCTTCACAAAAACGTTGCTGTGCTATTCTTCCGTACGAAGTCCTAAACCAAGTTCCTCGAGCTTCTCTTGTACTTCTTCCAAAGATTTGCGACCCAAGTTACGGACCTTCATCATATCTTCTTCAGATTTAGTCGTGAGTTCTTGTACCGTATTGATACCAGCGCGCTTAAGGCAGTTATAGGAACGGACGGAGAGATCCAGCTCTTCGATCGTCATTTCAAGAACTTTTTCTTTTTTGTCTTCTTCTTTTTCGACCATAATTTCTGCATCTTTTGCTTCATCCGTGAGACCCACGAATAGCATCACATGCTCGGTCAAAATTTTGGCTCCAAGGCTCACAGCTTCTTCAGGACGAATAGTTCCGTCAGTCCAAACCTCAAGTGTCAGCTTGTCATAATTCGTAACCTGGCCGACACGCGTATTTTCTACGCCGTAGTTCACGCGTGCAATCGGAGTGTAGATGGAGTCGACGGGAATGACGCCGATCGGCTGGTCATCACGTTTATTCCGATCCTGCTTAACGTAACCGCGACCGCGATTGGCAAAAATACGCATGTGAAGTCTCGAACCCGGTCCGAGCGTTGCAATGTGAAGATCCGGATTAAGAATTTCCACATCACTATCCGCACGGATATCACCTGCCGTTACAACTCCTTCGCCTTCCGCATCGATTTCGAGTACTTTCTCTTCATCTGAGTGGATTTTAAGCGATAAAGCTTTCAAGTTCAGAATGATCTCCGTTACGTCTTCCTTCACACCGGGAACCGTTGCAAACTCGTGCAGAACCCCATCGATCTGAACCGATGTGACTGCTGCCCCCGGTAACGAGGATAACAGAATACGGCGAAGCGAGTTCCCAAGCGTCGTACCGTATCCGCGTTCCAGCGGTTCTACTACGAATTTTCCATAGGTGCCATCATCATTGACGTCAACCGTCTCAATTTTCGGCTTTTCGAT
Source organism: Paenibacillus sp. T2-29 (assembly GCF_052921365.1). Lineage (NCBI taxonomy): Bacteria > Bacillati > Bacillota > Bacilli > Caryophanales > Paenibacillaceae > Paenibacillus > Paenibacillus sp. T2-29. Next base: position 46,074 of record NZ_JBREVE010000017.1, read on the forward strand.
TTCTATCACTGCAATATCCCTCCTTCAAAACGTCGCTCCTATATGAAACATTCACCTTATCCATAGTCTATCATGCAGTATACCTAAACATCCATTCTTGGCAGTTTGTGCCAGATCTATACTACACGCAGAGGAGAAATCTCATTAGACGCGACGACGTTTTGGAGGACGGCATCCGTTATGAGGTACCGGAGTTACGTCTTTGATCAGGTTAACTTCCAGACCAGCAGCTTGCAAAGAGCGGATTGCTGCTTCGCGACCTGCACCAGGTCCTTTAACCATGACTTCGACTGTCTTCATGCCGTGTTCCATAGCAGCTTTAGCAGCAGTTTCTGCGGCCATTTGCGCTGCGAATGGAGTAGATTTACGGGAACCACGGAATCCCATGCCGCCTGAGCTGGCCCAAGAGATTGCGTTACCGTGTGGATCTGTGATCGTAACGATCGTGTTGTTGAACGTGGAACGGATGTGTGCCACGCCACTCTCGATATTTTTACGGTCACGGCGTTTTGTGCGTACAACTTTTTTCGGTTTAGCCATTGAATGTTATCCTCCCTTCTTATTTCTTCTTGTTCGCTACAGTCCGACGAGGACCTTTACGGGTACGAGCATTAGTTTTAGTACGTTGTCCGCGAACAGGCAATCCACGACGGTGACGAACACCACGGTAGCAGCCAATCTCAGTCAGACGTTTAATATTCAAGGAAATTTCACGACGCAGATCGCCTTCTACTTTAACTTCTTTGTCGATCGTTTCACGTAATTTGCTCACTTCATCTTCAGTCAAATCACGAACACGCGTGTTTGCACTGATGCCTGTTTCCTTCAAAATTTTCTGAGAAGTCGTCTTACCGATTCCGAAAATGTAAGTCAAGGCGATCTCAACGCGTTTGTCACGTGGCAAATCCACACCAGCTATACGAGCCATTTTACGCTACACCCCCTTCTATTAACCTTGTTTTTGTTTGTGTTTCGGATTTTCGCAAATAACCATTACATTCCCTTTGCGGCGAATGACTTTGCATTTCTCGCAAATAGGTTTTACAGAAGGTCTTACCTTCATGTTGATTACCTCCTCCAAGCTTTACCCTGGTAAAACTCGCTTCGTGAACATTCACATCGTTTTGCCGAGCAAAACAAGTTTTTTTAAATGACATACGTTTAATAAAAACCTGCATGAATTACTTGCGGTACGTTATACGGCCTTTGGTTAAATCGTAAGGCGATAACTGTACAACCACCTTGTCGCCTGTCAAAATACGGATAAAGTGCATCCGCAGCTTTCCGGAAACATGAGCAAGAATTTGATGACCGTTCTCCAGCTCTACCTTGAACGTAGCGTTCGGCAGTGGCTCGATTACCGTACCTTCAACCTCAATGACATCTTCTTTGGCCAAAGTCAGTCTCCTTTCTCTTCAGCTTGGTATTCGGACGAGTCCAGGAAAGTTTTCACTGCATGCCGCAGTTTTCCGTTCGTCACCCGACCGCTTTCGTTTAAACTATTTACAATCTCGCTACTAATCTTTGGCTGAGGCACCAAATGAAGAACATTTTTCTTCTTCGCTTGATCAAACTTTCGTTTATCCCCATCCGCAATATACACAAACCTGCTATCTGCTATTGAAACGACAACCGCAATCTGTCCGGCACCTCTGCCTTTCAGAATCTTCACCAGCTGACCGATTTGCAGGTTTCCTTGCTGATTCATTCCAATCACCTACGCACTCAGTTTCGTGAAAATGTCCATGTCGTCCGCTTCGTCCGTCACCAATTGCTCATAAGGAGTACAAGAGATTACGTTCATCGTAACGACCGTCCAGTTGTCTTCTAGCGTCCCTACAAGGTGAGTACCTATTGGAATCATTGATTCAATAGCCAGCACAATGCCGGTTTTCAGCCTCGGTCCCTGCTCGGAAATACCACGGTTTGGATTCTCAATATATTGCCGAATGGCATGCGACATTGTAAACTGGCGAGTTTTTGTAAGGACATCGCCTTTGTTTAACTTGCGTTTGCCGGGAAATCCGTGCACCAGTTGTTCGTTGACTGAAGCGCAAATGCTAGCAGGAAAACCGTTATAACCTTTAAAAGACGGCACAGCTCCCTGACTGCGAATATACCGATCAGCTAAATGATCAAGTTCACCGGTCGTAATACCGGGCTCGATGTGTCCTGCTAAGAAATGACTCGTTGCCGAATTCATTTTCCTAGCTTTCCTCATAAAGCTTGATTCCGTCCCCGACTTGCAAATGATCATTACAGCTAACCCCGCAACAAGGACACGATATTTTGGGAAACCACATCAATATCCTGTTCTCCGTCAATATGACGCAGAAGATTCTGGTTCTCATAAAACGTGAGGAGTGGTGCTGTTTTATTACTATATTCGTCAAGTCGTGTTCTTACGCTATCTTCGTTATCGTCAGGACGCTGATAGAGTTCACCACCGTCTTTATCGCAAATGCCTTCAACCTTAGGAGGATTAAAGACAATATGATAGCTAGCTCCGCAGCTTTTACAAACTCGCCGTCCTGTGATTCGTGCCAACAAGTTGTCACGATCCACTTTCAGGTTGATGACATCATCCAGCTTCGTGTTCAAACGACCCAAAATTTGATCCAAGGCTTCAGCTTGAGCTAAAGTTCTTGGAAAACCGTCTAGCAAGAAACCTTTCTTGCAATCCGGCTGCTGTAGTCGTTCTTCAACGATACCGATTGTTACATCATCCGGAACAAGTTCACCCTTGTCAATATACTCTTTGGCTTTAATGCCAATAGGTGTTCCCTGTTTCATCGCTAGGCGAAACGCATCACCTGTCGAGATATGAGGAATGCCGAACTCCTTCACAATGACATCTGCTTGTGTACCTTTACCAGCCCCCGGAGGGCCCATGATCAAAATATTCACAATCTGTCACTCCTCAAGACGACCCCTACACAAGAAACAGCACAAAAGGTGCCGGTAAGCATGCGAACATCCTATGCCGGTACCTATTGCCTATTTGTTGATGAAGCCTTTGTAATGGCGTTTGATCAGTTGGCTTTCGATTTGCTTCATCGTATCCAATGCTACACCAATAATGATGAGCAATGAAGTACCGCCAATTTGCACGGAACGAGGCAAGCCCGAAAGCGAACCGAAGAATACCGGCAAAACGGATATGACTGCCAGGAACAAAGCTCCTGTCATTGTCAAACGTGACATTACTCGTGTCAAGTATTTCTCCGTAGCTTTACCTGGGCGAATACCCGGGATATAACCGCCGTTTTTCTTCATGTTGTCGGCCATTTGCTGCGGATTCATCTGTACAAAGGTATAGAAGAATGTGAAACCGATAATCATTACGACATACAAAACCATGCCCAGCGGCTTGTCATAATACAAGTAAGTGGTAATCCACTTAGCCCAAGCATGATCTGCCCAGAAACTCGCAATAATTGTCGGGAATTGCAGCAATGATACCGCAAAGATTACCGGAATAACGCCTGCCGCATTTATTTTCATCGGAATATGCGTATTCTGGCCACCGTACATCTTGTTGCCAACTACACGTTTAGCGTATTGTACTGGAATTTTCCGAATACCTTGTTGGATGTAGATAACACCCACAATAATCAGAACAACCACCAAGGCAATGATAATTGCCTTCAGGATATTCATAAACAGCTGATCTGCTTGAATAAACTGAGATTCTACAATCGTCCGAATATGTCTTGGAATACCTGCCGCGATCCCTGCAAAGATTACAATAGAGATACCATTACCGATTCCCTTTTCGGTAATTTGCTCACCGAGCCACATAAGGAACGTAGTCCCTGCTGTAAGCACAATGGCAATAACCAGATAATCGGCAAAAGTAGCACCTGGAATCATTGCTGCACCGTACAGTCGATTGAAACCAATCGACGTTCCGAATGCTTGGATTAAGCCCAGTATTACAGTACCATACCGTGTAATTTGAGCCAATTTCTTTTTACCATGCTCTCCTTGTTTAGCCCATTCCGCAAGTTTCGGAATCACGTCCATTGACAGCAACTGTACAATGATGGACGCTGTAATATATGGCATAATCCCGAGGGCGAAGATCGAAAACTGATACAACGCGCCCCCTGAGAAGGTGTTAAGGAGTCCAAACAACTCGCTTCCTGCCTGATCCTGAGAAGTAAAGACTTGCTTATTCACACCGGGAACCGGCACGAAGGAGCCAATACGATATACAAAGAGTATAAACAGGGTAAACAGGATTCGGGTTCTAAGATCCTCAACCCGCCATATATTTTTCAGGGTCTTGAACATTAGATCACCTCGGTTTTACCGCCGGCAGCTTCAATTTTCTCTACCGCAGATTGAGAGAACTTGTTCGCTTTAACTGTCAATTTCACAGTGATTTCACCGTTACCCAGAATTTTAATCCCGGATTTCGCGTTCTTCACAATACCATTGTTCAGCAAAAACTCAGGGCTTACTTCTGTACCCGCTGCAAAACTGTTCAAATCTTCGATATTCAAAACCGCATACTCTTTACGAGTAGGATTTACGAAACCGCGTTTAGGCAAGCGACGATACAGTGGGTTTTGACCACCCTCGAAGCCCGGACGTACACCACCGCCGGAACGAGCGTTTTGACCCTTATGACCACGACCAGAAGTTTTACCCGTACCGCTACTAGGACCACGACCCAAACGCTTACGTTCTTTGCGAGAGCCTGGAGCTGGGGAAAGCTCATGTAACTTCATCGTTCGTTGCACCTCCTTGATTATTGTTAAAATACTTTATTTCTTAAGCCTCGATTTCTTTAACAGAAACCAAATGGCTAACTTGATTAATCATCCCGCGAATCGCTGCATTGTCGGGTTGAACTACTTTATGGTTGATTTTACGCAAGCCGAGCGTTTTAACAGTCGTTCTCTGAGTACCAGGACGGCCGATCAACGAACGAACGAGGGTAATTTCTAATTTCGCCATGATATTCCCTCCTTAGCCCAGCAGCTCTTCGATGGATTTGCCGCGCAATTTAGCAACATCTTCAGCGCGTTTCAAGCGGGACAAACCTTCCAAAGTCGCATTGACCATATTCATGGAATTCGAAGAACCCAAAGATTTTGTCAAGATATCACCTACACCAGCAAGTTCCAGAACAGCACGAACCGGACCACCAGCGATAACCCCAGTACCTTCCGATGCCGGTTTCAACAGAACCCGGCCAGCACCGAACTTACCTGTAACAAGGTGAGGAATTGTTGTGCCTACGAGTGGAACGTGAACCAGGTTTTTCTTAGCATCTTCAATACCTTTGCGAATCGCATCAGGTACTTCGCCCGCTTTACCGATTCCAGCGCCTACCCAGCCGTTGCCGTCGCCCACTACTACCAGAGCACTGAAGCTAAAACGGCGTCCGCCTTTGACAACTTTAGCTACACGATTAATATTTACTACTCTTTCAGTCAGTTCCAAAGTATTCGGATCTACACGCAAGTCGTTAACCTCCTTTTGAGAAATATCTTAGAATTCAAGGCCTGCTTCGCGAGCTGCATCAGCCAAAGCTTGAATCCGTCCATGATACAAGTATCCACCACGATCAAATACGATGTTAGCATGGCCTTTTTCTTTCGCACGTTTAGCAACGAGTTCGCCAACCTTACGAGCTGCTTCTACACTACCACCGTTTTTGATTTCGCTGCTCAGCTCTTTATCCATAGTGGATGCAGAAACCAATGTTACACCAGCAACATCATCAATCAGTTGTGCGTAGATATGCTTGGAAGAGCGGAATACGTTCAAACGAGGACGTACAGCCGTACCTTCGATTTTCTTACGTACACGCAGATGTCTTCTGACACGCGCTTTATTTTTATCTTGTTTTGTAATCATCTCAAGTTTTCACTCCCTTCAGTTTGCCTTTTAAAACTTTATACTAAGACGCACTGGGTAAAAAAGAAGTACAAGTCTTTCCAGTAGAAAGACCGCACAAAAGTCGGTAAGAAACTTATTTCTTCTTACCGGCTTTACCTTCTTTACGAATGATGCGCTCGCCTTCGTATTTAATCCCTTTACCTTTGTACGGTTCAGGTTCACGAACGGAACGGATTTTAGCAGCATAGGCACCTACGCGCTCTTTATCAATTCCGCGAACAATGATTTTAGTGTTCGAAGGAACTTCGAATTCGATGCCCGCTTCCGGTGAAATTTCAACCGGATGAGAGTATCCAACGTTCAGAACGATTTTATCTCCGGATTTGCTTGCACGATATCCGACCCCAACCAGCTCCAGAGATTTTGAAAAGCCTTCAGTTACACCACTTACCATGTTATTGACAACGCTGCGGGTTGTTCCATGCAAAGAGCGGTGAAGTTTGTTGTCCGAAGGACGAACTACATTAATTTCATTATTTTCCACAGTAACGGACATGTCTTTATGAAGCTCACGAGTCAATGTTCCTTTAGGACCTTTAACTGTGATCACTGTGTTGTTCAAAGTCACGTCAACACCACTTGGTACTGTGATTGGTTTACGACCAATACGGGACATATCTGTTGCACCTCCTATCTTTTAAACGTTAAATTACCAAACGTAGCAAACCACTTCTCCGCCGGCTTTGGACTGACGTGCTTCTTTGTCGGTCATGATACCTTTGGATGTTGAAATGATTGCGATCCCGAGTCCACCCAGTACGCGTGGAATCTCATTGCTCTTCGTGTAAACGCGAAGACCTGGTTTACTGATTCTTTTCAAACCTGTGATAACACGCTCGTTGTTCGCACCGTATTTCAAGAAAATACGGATGATCCCTTGTTTGCTATCTTCAACAAATTCCGCATCACGAATGAATCCTTCACGTTTCAGGATGTCGGCGATTTGTTTTTTCATTGTTGATGCAGGCATTTCTACTGTTTCGTGGCGAACAGTGTTCGCGTTACGAATACGAGTAAGCATATCTGCAATTGGATCAGACATAGTCATTGTGTATAAACCTCCTTCCCAAACAGGACTTTTTACCAGCTTGCTTTTTTCACGCCAGGAATCTGGCCTTTATAAGCTAATTCACGGAAGCAAATTCTGCAGATCTTAAACTTTTGCAGCACCGAATGTGGACGACCACAACGTTCGCAACGAGTATAAGCACGAACTTTAAACTTTGGTGCGCGTTGTTGTTTGACTTTCATTGAAGTTTTTGCCACTTAGCCTGACACCTCCTAAATAGTTTCGGAGAACAGGGTGTCTTTAAATCAGACGCCCGAAACGTTATGCCAACATTATTTCGCGAAAGGCATGCCCAGCTGAGTCAGAAGCTCACGGGACTCTTCGTCAGTCTTGGCAGTCGTTACGATAACGATATCCATACCACGAACTTTATCAACTTGATCGTACTCGATTTCCGGGAAGATCAACTGTTCTTTCAAACCAAGCGTGTAGTTACCACGTCCGTCGAAAGCTTTTGTTGATACGCCATGGAAGTCACGTACGCGAGGGAGTGTGATGTTGAACAATTTGTCCAAGAAATAATACATACGCTCGCCACGAAGTGTTACCTTTACACCGATCGGCATGTTTTCACGCAATTTAAAACCTGCAATAGATTTTTTTGCGCGAGTGATAACTGGTTTTTGACCAGCGATCAGCTGCATGTCGTTGAGAGCCGAATCAAGTACTTTGGAGTTTTGGACTGCGTCGCCAACACCCATGTTGATTACAACTTTCTCGATTTTAGGCACTTGCATCACTGTTGTATAGTTGAACTTCTGCATCAAAGCAGGAGTGATTTCTTTCAAGAAACGTTCTTTCATTCTTGTTGTTGCCATGAATCATAGTCCTCCTTTCTTCAAAAAATAATTAGTCGATCACTTCGCCTGAACGTTTTGCAATACGCACTTTTTTTCCGTTGTCCAAAACCTTGTAACCCACACGAGTTACTTTTCCGCTCTTCGGATCAATGTGCATAACGTTGGAAACGTGAATCGGAGCTTCTTTCTCGATGATGCCGCCTTGTGGATTCAGCTGATTAGGCTTTTGGTGTTTTTTAATCATGTTAACACCTTCCACAAGCACACGGTTTTGACGAGGGTAAGCAGCGATAACGCGACCTTTTTTACCTTTATCTTTACCTGTAATCACCAGAACAGTATCGTCTTTTTTGACGTGCAGCTTGTTGTTATGGGATTCCAGAACTTTTTTCACTTTTGGCATTTCGTACACCTCCTACGGGCACATTTTAAGGTGAATTTAGATCACTTCCGGAGCCAAGGAAACGATTTTCATGAAGTCTTTATCACGAAGTTCGCGAGCAACTGGTCCGAAAATACGAGTACCGCGTGGGCTCTTGTCTTCTTTAACGACCACTGCTGCGTTCTCATCAAATCCGATGTAGGAACCGTCTTTACGGCGGATAGAACGTTTAGTACGAACGACAACCGCTCTTACTACATCACCCTTTTTGACAACGCCGCCTGGTGTTGCTTGTTTTACGGAACAAACGATCAGGTCACCAATTTGAGCTGTACGACGTCCCGTACCACCGAGCACACGGATACACATCAGTTCCTTCGCGCCGGAATTGTCAGCCACAGTCAAACGTGTAAATGGTTGAATCATTTATTTATCCTCCTTTCGGAAAAACTACACTACATTAGATTATAACAGCTTTTTCAACGATTTCGACCAGTCTCCAGTTTTTGTCTTTGGACAAAGGACGAGTTTCCATGATTTTAACAGTATCACCGATTTGTGCAGTGTTGTTTTCATCATGAGCTTTGAATTTTTTAGTCACTTTAATGCGTTTATGGTAGAGATCATGTTTTTTGTAAGTTTCTACAGCAATCACAATCGTTTTATCCATTTTGTCGCTGACTACTTTACCGACTAATACTTTACGGGCATTACGTTCGCTCATTGTTGGCCTCCTTCCTAATTACAGGCGGAATTTCCACCCGGTCTAATATCTTAGCTAATCCCAAGTTCTCTTTCACGGATCACAGTTTTAGCACGAGCAATTTCCTTACGCACAGCACCGATCCGAGTCGGGTTATCAAGCTGACCGGTAGCGAGTTGAAAACGAAGGTTGAAAAGTTCTTCTTTAAAACCAGAGATCTTTTGTTCGATTTCAGCAGTGGTAAGGTTGCGGAATTCACTAGCCTTCATTTGCTTCACCACCCAATTCTTCACGTTTCACAAACTTAGTTTTGATTGGCAGTTTGTGAGCGGCAAGACGCATTGCTTCACGAGCAATCTCTTCCGGTACACCAGCAAGTTCAAACATGATCTTACCTGGTTTCACTACTGCAACCCATTTTTCTACGTTACCTTTACCACTACCCATACGAACCTCAAGAGGCTTTTGAGTAATTGGTTTGTCAGGAAAAATTTTAATCCAAACCTTACCACCACGTTTGATGTAACGAGTCATCGCAATACGAGCAGCTTCGATTTGACGGTTAGTGATCCATGCTGGTTCAGTAGCTTGCAAACCGTACTCACCAAAATTCAGTGTAGTACCGCCTTTTGCACGACCCTTCATGTGACCACGTTGTTGTTTACGATGTTTTACGCGTTTAGGTACCAACATGATTAGTTGCCTCCTTCCTGAGGAGCTTGTTTCTTAGCTGGAGGAAGAACCTCTCCACGATAGATCCATACTTTTACGCCAAGACGGCCATAAGTAGTATGAGCTTCTGCTGTACCGTAGTCGATGTCAGCACGAAGTGTATGCAGTGGAACAGTTCCTTCGCTGTATCCTTCGGAACGAGCGATTTCGGCACCGCCAAGACGTCCGCCTACTTGAGTTTTAATTCCTTTTGCACCGGAACGCATAGTTCTTTGAATTGCTTGTTTCAACGCACGACGGAAAGAAACACGACGTTCCAATTGTTGTGCAATGCTTTCAGCAACAAGAATTGCATCCAGTTCAGGATTTTTAATTTCAGAGATATTGATGTGTACCTTTTTACCGCCTGCGATTTTAGTGATTTCATTACGCAGATTTTCAACTTCGGAACCACCCTTACCGATAACCATACCTGGTTTCGCAGTGTGAATCGTTACGTTGACACGGTTAGCTGCTCTCTCGATTTCAACACGGGATACAGCGGAGTCTTTCAATCTTTTCTTCAGATGCTCACGAATCTTAACGTCTTCCAGCAAAAGATCACCGAAATCTTTGCCTGCATACCATTTGGATTCCCAATCACGGATAATACCGATTCGGAGTCCGACGGGATTTACCTTTTGGCCCACACGTTTTCCCTCCTTATTTTTCAGATACCACCAGAGTAATATGACTGGTGCGTTTATTGATGCGGCTTGCACGACCCATTGCACGCGGGCGGAACCGTTTCATTGTAGGACCTTGGTTTACAAAAACCTCAGACACTACCAATTTATTTACGTCCATAGAGTAGTTGTGATCTGCGTTCGCGATAGCAGAATTCAACAATTTCTCAACGACTGGAGAAGCGGATTTCGGAGTGTGACGAAGAATTGCAATCGCCTCACCTACCTGCTTGCCACGAATCAAATCGATAACAAGTTTCACTTTGCGAGCGGAAATCCGCACGGATTTAGCATGTGCTTTTGCTTCCATTGAGTTACCTCCTCTCAAACACTACGCTGTGTTGATTATCTTCTTGTTTTCTTATCGTCATCCGTATGGCCTTTGTACGTACGCGTTGGAGCGAATTCGCCCAATTTGTGTCCAACCATATCTTCCGTTACGTATACAGGCACGTGTTTACGACCATCATATACACCAAACGTGTGTCCGATAAATTGCGGGAAAATCGTAGAGCGACGGGACCAAGTTTTGATCACGACTTTTTTGTCAGACTCGTTCAAAACCTCTACTTTTTTCAACAGGTAACCATCAATAAATGGTCCTTTTTTGAGACTGCGACCCATTTGTGAATCCTCCCTTCGTTAAAACGTAGTCGTTCTTTAATATGTTAACGTGCGACTTAAGCGCACGTTTTATTACTTAGTACGACGACGAACGATGTACTTATCAGATGCTTTGCCTTTTTTACGTGTCTTGTAACCAAGGGTTGGTTTACCCCATGGAGACATTGGAGATTTACGTCCGATTGGAGCGCGACCTTCACCACCACCGTGTGGGTGATCGTTAGGGTTCATAACAACACCGCGAACTTCAGGACGTTGTCCCAACCAACGACTACGACCAGCTTTACCGATCTTAACAAGTTCGTGGTCTTCGTTACCAACAGATCCAATTGTAGCACGGCAAACTTTCAGAATGCGACGCACTTCACCAGAGGTCAAACGAATTGTAACATACTTCTCTTCTTTACCAAGAAGTTGGGCTTCCGTACCAGCAGCACGAACAAGTTGGCCACCTTTACCCGGTTTCAATTCGATATTGTGGATAACCGTACCTACTGGAATGTTTTCCAATGGCAAGGAGTTACCGATTTTAATGTCGGAGTCCGGACCGGATACCACTACATCTCCTACTTTCAGACCTTTAGGAGCGATGATGTAACGTTTTTCACCATCCACATAGTGGATAAGTGCGATGTTGGACGTACGGTTTGGATCATATTCGATCGTAGCAACGCGACCCGGTATTCCATCTTTGTTACGTTTGAAGTCAATAATACGGTATTTACGTTTGTGTCCGCCGCCATGATGACGAACTGTAATTTTACCTTGGTTATTACGTCCAGCTTGCTTGCTCAGAGGTGCCAGCAACGATTTCTCGGGCTGATTTGTTGTGATCTCCTCGAAAGTAGATACAGACATTGCACGTCTGGCCGGGGACGTCGGTTTATACTTTTTAATTGGCACTGAGTTTCCCTCCTTACTTTACAGATTCAATTATACTGTTTCAAAAAACTCAAGCGGCTTACTGTCTTTGCTCAGCGTTACGAACGCTTTTTTCCACTCGCTCGTATAGCCGGAATGACGACCGTAGCGTTTTGGTTTCGCAGGCACACGAAGTGTATTAACGTTACTTACTTTCACGTTAAAAATCGCTTCGATTGCTTTTTTAACTTCGACTTTATTGGAACGAATGTCAACTTCGAAAACATATTTCAAGTCATTCATCATACCAGCCGTACGTTCGGTGATAATCGGACGTTTGATAATATCACGAGGATCCTTCATTACGCGAGCACCTCCTCTACCTTCTGAACTGCTTCCTTCGTAATGATCAGTTTGTCGTGTCCGAGCACATCAAGAACATTAATGCCGTCTGCGGCTACAAACTTCACACCAGGAATATTACGAGCGGACAGTGCTACATTGTCATCATAGCTAGGAGCTACAATCAATGCTTTACGATCAGCTTTAAGGTTATTCAAAATGGCTGCGAATTCTTTCGTTTTAGGTCCGTTCAGTGTAAGAGCGTCCAATACGATGATTTCATTCTCAATCACTTTGGATGACAGTGCCGATTTGATCGCCAGACGACGAACTTTTTTAGGCAATTTGTAAGCATAGCTGCGTGGAGTCGGACCGAATACAGTACCGCCACCAACCCATTGTGGTGCACGAATTGAACCTTGACGAGCGCGACCAGTACCTTTTTGTTTCCAAGGTTTACGTCCGCCGCCACGTACTTCAGAACGTCCTTTTACTTTGTGAGTACCTTGACGCAGGGAAGCCAATTGCATAACAACAGCGTCATGAAGAACGTGTTTATTCGGTTCGATACCGAACACTGCATCGTTCAATTCAATTTCGCCAACTTGGCTGCCGCTAATATTAAATAGTGCTACTTTTGGCATTTTGTGTTCCTCCTTTCCTCAGTTGATTATTTTTTCACCGTTTCTAATACTTTAACGAAGCTGTTTTTAGGTCCTGGAATGGAACCTTTCACGAGCAATACATTACGTTCTGTATCGATCTTAACAACTTCAAGGCGTTGAATCGTTACCGTTTCATGCCCCATGTGTCCTGGCAAGTGTTTACCTTTAGGAACGCGGTTAGCTTGAATGGAACCCATAGAACCTGGACCTCTGTGGTAACGCGAGCCGTGTGCCATTGGTCCGCGGCTTTGTCCCCAACGTTTGATAACGCCGGCAAAACCTTTACCTTTAGAAATACCTGTTACGTCAACGAATTCGCCTTCTGTGAAGACATCAGCCTTCAGTTCTTGGCCAACCTCGTACGCAGCAAGGTCGATGCCACGAAGTTCACGAACGTAGCGCTTAGGTGCAGTATTTGCTTTTTTAGCATGCCCTGCTTCAGGTTTGTTGGATCTTTTTTCTTTTTTATCAGAGAATCCGAGTTGGATAGCTTCGTATCCATCGTTTTCCAGATCTTTCTTTTGCAGAACAACACAAGGACCAGCTTCGATAACCGTAACAGCAAGTACGTTACCTTCAGGGGTAAACACTTGAGTCATTCCGAGTTTTTTTCCTAAGATACCTTTCATGTTGACACCTCTTTTCTTTTCCTGATTACATATTACAATTTAATTTCGATATCTACACCGGACGGCAGGTCCAAGCGCATCAAGGCATCCACAGTTTGTGGAGTCGGATTAACAATGTCGATCAAACGCTTGTGTGTGCGCATTTCGAATTGTTCCCGAGAATCCTTGTACTTGTGTACCGCACGGAGAATAGTAATGATTTGTTTTTCAGTTGGCAGCGGGATTGGTCCGGAAACACCTGCACCCGAACGTTTAGCTGTTTCAACAATTTTCTCAGCGGATTGATCAAGAATTCTGTGATCGTAAGCTTTCAAACGAATACGAATTTTTTGCTTTGCCATTTTAGTCCCTCCTTCTATCGCCCAATTTGGTATCGGACATACTCCGTGAAAATTTTCCGACAGTCCTCCCATGGCAAAGGGGCCGGGTGTGTCAGTAACCTCTCACATCATCGCACAGTCACAAACAACATTAGTTATTATATCGAATACTTCTGCCTATTGCAAGCAAAAACGCAAAAAACCAATGCATCTTATTTTCAAAGATAACAATTGTGCTCGTAGCTTGCAATTTTCCTCAAGAGAAAAGCCCTCGCACCATGGCAAGGGCTCGTTTTACTTCGTTCCAATACGATGTTACTCGTTCCAGTACAATGTTGCTATATTCAAGGCTCGTAGCCTTATTATTTGGAGATTGTTGCTACAGCGCCTGCACCAACTGTACGTCCACCTTCACGAATGGAGAACTTAGTTCCTTCTTCAATCGCGATTGGGCTGATCAGTTGAACAGTAACCGTAATGTTATCACCAGGCATTACCATTTCGGAACCTTCTGGCAGAGTAATGATACCAGTTACGTCAGTTGTACGGAAGTAGAACTGTGGACGGTAACCAGTGAAGAAAGGTTTGTGACGTCCGCCTTCTTCTTTAGTCAAAACGTAGATTTGAGCAGAGAATTCTGTATGTGGGTTAACAGAACCTGGTTTAGCCAATACTTGGCCACGCTCGATTTGTGCACGATCTACACCGCGAAGCAGTGCGCCGATGTTGTCACCAGCTTGAGCGGAGTCAAGCAATTTACGGAACATTTCTACGCCTGTTACTACGGATTTACGGGATTCTTCTTGAATACCGATGATTTCGATTTCGTCGCCCACTTTAACAGTACCACGCTCTACACGGCCTGTAGCAACTGTACCACGACCAGTGATGGAGAATACGTCCTCGACAGGCATAAGGAAAGGCTTGTCAGTGTCGCGTTCTGGAGTTGGGATGTAAGTGTCGATTGTTTCGAACATTTCAACGATTTTCTTAGCCCAGTCGCCATCTGGGTTTTGCAGTGCTTCACGAGCGGAACCACGAGTGATTGGAGTGTCGTCGCCTGGGAAGTCATACTCGCTCAGCAAGTCGCGAACTTCCATTTCAACCAATTCCAGCAACTCTTCGTCTTCAACCATGTCGCATTTGTTCAGGAATACAACGATGTATGGAACACCTACTTGACGGGACAAGAGGATGTGTTCACGAGTTTGCGGCATAGGACCGTCAGCTGCGGATACAACCAGAATCGCTCCGTCCATTTGTGCAGCGCCAGTGATCATGTTTTTAACATAGTCGGCGTGACCTGGGCAGTCAACGTGTGCATAGTGACGGTTAGGTGTTTCGTATTCCACGTGTGCAGTGGAGATTGTGATACCGCGTTCGCGCTCTTCTGGAGCTTTATCGATTTGATCGAATGCTACAGCAGCACCACCGTAAGTTTTGGAAAGTACAGTTGTGATTGCAGCAGTCAAAGTTGTTTTACCATGATCGACGTGACCAATTGTACCGATATTAACGTGCGGTTTGTTACGTTCAAACTTAGCCTTTGCCATTTGAACAATTCCTCCTCAATAACATGTTTTATTTTTAGGCTGTCGGAAACCTTTTGAAAAAACCTAGAGTATCCGATCAGCTAATACACTGTATTACTCGCCGCCTTTGGTTTTGGCAACGATCTCTTCAGCAATGCTCTTCGGAACTTCTTCATAGTGATGAAGCTCCATGGAGAACACACCGCGTCCTTGTGTACCGGAGCGAAGTGTAGTGGAATATCCAAACATTTCGGACAATGGAACCATTGCACGAATAATTTGGGCACCACCACGGGAATCCATACCTTCAATCCGACCACGACGGGAGTTCAGCATACCCATTACGTCACCCATGTATTCCTCTGGAACCGTTACTTCAACTTTCATAATCGGCTCAAGCAATACAGGTTTACATTTGTCTTTCGCTGCTTTTAGCGCCATTGAACCGGCAATTTTAAATGCCATTTCATTGGAATCGACATCATGGTATGATCCATCCACAATTGTAGCTTTAACGTCCACAAGCGGGAAGCCTGCAAGGACACCGTTTTTCATTTGCTCTTCAATACCAGCAAGTGCAGGTCCGATGTATTCTCTTGGAACAGAGCCACCGACAACCTTGCTTTCAAACTGGCTACCAGTACCTGCTTCGAGTGGTTCGAACTCAACCCATACGTGACCATATTGACCACGACCACCGGATTGACGAACAAACTTACCTTCAACACGTGCTGGAGCACGGAATGTTTCACGGTATGCTACCTGTGGTTTACCAACATTGGTTTCCACTTTGAACTCACGACGCATACGGTCAATGATAATGTCCAAGTGAAGCTCACCCATACCTGCCAAGATAGTTTGGCCAGTTTCTTCGTTAGTAGAAGCACGAAGAGTTGGATCTTCTTCGGTCAACTTACCGAGTGCAACTGCCATCTTGTCTTGGTCAGCTTTGGTTTTAGGCTCAACCGCGATTTCGATAACCGGATCAGGAAAGTTCATGGATTCGAGAATAACAGGATTCTTCTCATCACACAGTGTATCACCTGTACCTGTATCTTTCAAACCTACGGCTGCCGCAATGTCACCGGAGTAAACTTCAGTGATTTCTTGACGGCTATTCGCGTGCATTTGAAGAATACGTCCGATACGTTCACGTTTGCCTTTTGTTGCATTCAATACGTAAGAACCGGATTGAAGAACACCGGAATATACGCGGAAGAATGTCAATTTACCAACGTAAGGGTCCGTCATAATTTTGAAGGCCAATGCGGAGAAAGGCTCTTCATCAGAAGAATGACGTTCAACTTCCGTTCCATCTTCCAGATGACCTTGAATACTTGGTACATCAATAGGAGCTGGCAGGTAATCAACAACAGCGTCCAGCATCAACTGAACACCTTTGTTACGGTAGGAAGATCCACAGATAACTGGGAAGATCTTAACTTCTACAACACCTTTGCGGAGAGCGGCTTTAATTTCTTCAACCGTGATCTCTTCGCCTTCAAGGTATTTCATAGTCAAATCTTCATCCAGTTCGGCAACCTTCTCAATCAATTCGTTGCGGAGTTCTTCGACTTTGTCTTTGTATTCCGCAGGAATTTCGGTTTCTTCGATATTTTGACCAAGGTCATCTTTGTACATATAAGCCTTTTGCCCAACGATATCGATGATACCTAAAAAGTCATTTTCTGCACCGATTGGAAGTTGAATCGCAACTGCGTTCGCTTGAAGGCGATCACGCATATCTGCTACAACGTTCAAGAAGTCGGCACCAATAATGTCCATTTTGTTTACATATGCGATCCGTGGAACGCCATAGCGATCAGCCTGTCTCCATACAGTTTCAGACTGAGGCTCAACGCCTTCTTTCGCACTGAAAACACCAACTGCTCCGTCCAATACACGAAGGGAACGTTCAACTTCAACAGTGAAGTCAACGTGCCCCGGGGTGTCAATGATATTGACGCGGTGACCTTTCCAGGCAGCGGTCGTCGCAGCGGAAGTAATCGTGATTCCGCGCTCTTGTTCTTGTTCCATCCAGTCCATTGTCGCAGCACCTTCGTGAACTTCACCGATTTTGTGCGTACGGCCTGTGTAGAACAAGATCCGCTCTGTTGTTGTGGTTTTACCCGCGTCAATATGAGCCATGATCCCGATATTACGTGTATTTTTCAAGGAGAACTCTCTTGCCATGAAATGGGTCTCCCTTCAAAATTGAAGTTATTTTTTTGAGCTGAATCCTACCAACGATAGTGAGCAAACGCTTTGTTCGCTTCAGCCATTTTGTGCGTGTCTTCACGTTTCTTCACGGAAGCGCCTGTGTTGTTGGAAGCATCGATAATCTCAGCCGCCAAACGCTCTTCCATAGTTTTCTCGCCGCGGTTGCGGGAGTAGTTCACGAGCCAACGTAATCCCAGGGACGTACGTCTTTCTGGTTTTACCTCGATTGGTACTTGGTAGTTGGCACCGCCGACACGGCGTGCTTTAACTTCCAGGACTGGCATGATATTCTTGATAGCTGCTTCAAATACTTCCATCGGGTCATTACCCGTACGTTCTTGGATAAGCTTGAACGCATTATACAGAATGCTTTGAGCAACGCCTCGTTTTCCGTCGAGCATGATGCGGTTGATCAAGCGAGTAACCAACTTGCTGTTGTATACCGGATCTGGCAACACGTCTCTTTTGGTAACTGGACCTTTGCGTGGCATGGATATCCCCCTTTCTTACATGTTAAACCTGCATATGCGGTTTATATTCATTAGGATTTTTTAGCTTTAGGGCGTTTTGCGCCGTATTTGGAACGAGCTTGCATGCGGTTGTTTACGCCTGCAGTATCCAAAGCACCGCGAACGATGTGGTAACGTACACCCGGAAGGTCTTTTACACGACCACCGCGAATCAGCACTACGCTGTGTTCTTGAAGGTTATGTCCAATACCTGGAATGTAAGCAGTCACCTCTACACGGTTCGTCAAGCGAACACGGGCATATTTACGAAGTGCGGAGTTCGGTTTTTTCGGAGTCATAGTACCTACACGAGTGCACACTCCGCGTTTTTGCGGGGCACTGATGTCGGTAGCTTCACGTTTCAAGGCATTAAAACCTTTTTGCAAAGCCGGTGATTTCGATTTCTCGATTTTGGCTTGACGTCCTTTACGAACCAGTTGGTTAATAGTTGGCATGTTGGTTGCCACCCCCTTCCTCAATTTTTGCTGTTACTTTATAAACCTTATCTAAGCCCACAGACCCAGGCGGTTCATAAAAGAACAAATGAAAAGTCTTTGCCGCCAAGAATAACGATTCCCTAGACAAAAACGTTCCTTACCCTATTGTTTTACGATAGCAGCCATCGCGGCTCCCACTTCAATCCCGCATGCAGCTCCGAGATTTTTCATTGTATCTACGAGAGTCACTTTGACCCCGTGCTTATTGCACAAATCAATGATGTTGGAAGTGAAACGCTGATCTGCATCTTCTGCCACATATACTTCCGAGGCGAAGCCCAATTCTACCATACGAATGGTTTGTTTGGTACCGATTTTGACATGAGCATCTTGCAGTCCCTGTTCTTTAGACATATCTCATTCCTCCGAAAAGACCCAATAGCATATAGGCTGCTCACGCACCTTTGCTATATTAGCATTGACTATGAACAATGTCAAGACAATTATCAACTATAATCTATTTAAACAAAGTAATACGTTACATTTTTATAAGAAGCACCGGAGCACCGTTGCTACAACCTTTACCAAAGCTTATATCTACGGTGTTCCGGGCTTATCATACTTTTTTTTATATTACTACTCAGCTGAAATGGGTTCGAGCTCCTCAGATGAGGATTGCCCCTCTTCAGGCTGGGCAAATTTCACGCTACGGTAACGGTTCATACCTGTTCCCGCAGGGATCAATTTACCGATAATTACATTCTCTTTCAATCCAAGCAACTGATCGACTTTTCCTTTGATAGCTGCATCTGTCAGGACACGAGTAGTTTCCTGGAAGGAAGCTGCTGACAAGAAGGAGTCAGTTTCCAAAGACGCCTTGGTGATACCAAGAAGAACTGGTTTGGCTACCGCTGGTTCTTGGCCGCTGAGAATTGCTATCTTGTTTGCATTTTCATACTCATGCACATCAACAAATGAACCTGGAAGCAGTGTCGTGTCGCCCGCATCAATGATACGAATTTTACGCAACATTTGACGAATCATAACTTCTACGTGCTTGTCGTTGATTTCTACACCCTGGTTCCGGTATACACGTTGAACTTCCTGAAGGATATAGTTCTGCACCCCGCGAATACCTTTAATACGCAGCATTTCTTTAGGGTCAATCGAACCATCCGTCAGTTCGTCCCCGGCTTCCACAGTCATGCCTTCGCTTACGCGCAGACGTGAACCATAAGTGACCGAATAGGTTTTTGTTTCAGCTTCACCCTGAATGTCGATTTCGCGACGGTCTTTCCCTTCACGAACCTCTTTAACTACACCGTCAATTTCACTGATGGTTGCCTGACCTTTAGGATTACGCGCTTCAAAAAGCTCCTGGATACGAGGCAAACCTTGGGTGATATCGTCGCCCGCTACACCACCTGTGTGGAACGTACGCATGGTGAGCTGTGTCCCTGGTTCACCGATGGATTGAGCCGCGATAATACCAACCGCTTCACCAATCTCAACGTGCTTGCCAGTAGCCAGATTACGGCCGTAACATTTTTTGCAGACGCCATGTTTAGCACGGCAGCTTAGTACGGAACGAATTTGAACTTTATCCACACCAGCTTTAACGATCGCTTCAGCTTTGTTGGAGTCAATCAGTTCGTTGCGTCTAGCCAAGATTTCACCCGTTTCAGGATGACGTACGGTTTCGAAGCAATAGCGACCTTCCAGACGATCGTACAGGTCCTCAATGACTTCTTTACCATCCTGGATGCGACTTACTGTAAAGCCTTTATCCGTTCCGCAGTCATCTTCGCGCACGATAACATCCTGCGCCACATCAACGAGACGACGAGTTAGGTAACCAGAGTCAGCCGTACGTAAGGCTGTATCCGCCAAACCTTTACGCGCTCCGTGAGTGGAGATAAAGTACTCGAGTACTGTCAGACCTTCACGGAAGTTCGATTTGATTGGGAGCTCGATAATACGACCAGATGGATTCGCCATCAGTCCACGCATACCGCCAAGCTGGGTAATCTGTGATTTGTTACCACGCGCTTTAGAGTCAACCATCATCATGATGGAGTTGTAGCGATCCATGGATTTCATCAAAATGTCTGTGATATCGTCTTTAGCCTTAGACCAAATATCAATAATCCGGTCATAACGTTCCTCGTTCGTAATCAGACCACGACGGTACTGATTGGTCACGACTTGTGCTTTATCATCAGATGCCTTAAGAATATCCTGTTTCTCTTGAGGTACAACTACGTCTGCCACAGCAACCGTCACACCTGCACGAGTAGAATACGTAAAGCCAAGCTGTTTGATCTTATCCAAAATCACGGCGGTTTCTGTCGTATGGTAAATCTCAAAGCAACGGGCGATGATATTACCAAGGTAATCCTTGCCCACTCCACCAGCTTGCGGAGCGTTCTGAATGGCTTCAGTAAGGTTTACACCTTTCTCGTAAACAAAGAACTCTTCAGCAGTACCATAAAGCAGGTTGGCACGAGTAGCGTCATTGATATACGGGAAGCTTGCTGGGAAAATTTCATTAAAGATAATTTTACCCACGGTTGTAATCAACATCGCATCCTGTTGCTTCTCTGTAAAGCTCGTTTTATTCAAAGCTTTAACCGGAATAGCTACACGAGCATGAAGACCCGCTGTTCCGCGCTGGTAAGCCGAGATAGCTTCATTCGGGTTGCGAAGGATCATGTTGCTTCCTTCTTCTTCCTTGTTGTCCATTGTCAAATAGAATGAACCAAGCACCATATCCTGGGAAGGAGTAACAACAGGCTTGCCGTCTTTCGGATTCAAAATGTTGCCGGATGCCAGCATGAGCAAACGAGCTTCCGCTTGAGCCTCTGCAGACAGCGGAACGTGAACCGCCATTTGGTCACCGTCAAAGTCGGCATTGTATGCCGTACATACGAGCGGATGCAAACGAATCGCGCGACCTTCAACCAAGATCGGTTCAAATGCTTGAATACCTAGTCTATGCAGCGTAGGGGCACGGTTTAGAAGAACCGGATGCTCTTTGATTACTTCTTCGAGTACATCCCACACTTCAGCACTCACACGCTCTACTTTCCGCTTCGCGCTCTTAATGTTGTGTGCCAAACCTTTGTTAACAAGCTCTTTCATAACAAAAGGCTTGAACAGCTCCAGCGCCATTTCTTTCGGCAGACCGCATTGGTACATCTTCAAGTACGGGCCTACTACGATAACGGAACGACCGGAATAGTCAACACGTTTCCCGAGCAAGTTTTGACGGAAACGTCCTTGTTTACCTTTCAGCATGTGGCTGAGGGATTTCAAAGGACGATTACCCGGACCTGTAACAGGACGACCACGACGACCATTATCAATCAGAGCGTCAACAGCTTCCTGCAGCATCCGTTTTTCATTTTGCACGATAATATCTGGCGCACCCAGATCTAACAAGCGTTTCAGACGGTTATTACGGTTAATAACACGACGATACAGATCATTAAGGTCAGAAGTAGCAAAACGTCCACCGTCCAGCTGTACCATTGGACGAAGCTCAGGAGGAATAACAGGCAGTACGTCCATGATCATCCAATCCGGTTGGTTACCAGAGTTACGGAATGCCTCAATAACTTCAAGGCGTTTGATCGCACGGTTTCGACGTTGCCCTTGAGCTGTACGTAGCTCTTCTTTCAAGAATTCTAATTCTTTGTCTATATCTAAATCTTGAAGAAGCTTTTTAACCGCTTCAGCACCCATTCCCGCCTGGAATCCGTAGCCATATTTCTCACGATAGCTGCGGTATTCTTTCTCGGACAGGAGTTGCTTTTTCTCCAAAGGCGTATCTCCTGGATCGGTTACAACATAAGATGCGAAGTAAATGATCTCTTCCAAAGATCTTGGAGACATATCAAGAGCAAGACCCATACGACTCGGAATGCCTTTGAAGTACCAAATGTGCGATACAGGAGCAGCCAACTCAATGTGGCCCATACGCTCACGGCGAACCTTAGCGCGAGTAACTTCTACTCCACAGCGGTCACAGACAACACCTTTATAGCGTACACGTTTGTACTTACCACAGTGACATTCCCAATCTTTCGTAGGTCCGAAAATTTTCTCGCAAAATAGTCCTTCTTTTTCCGGTTTAAGCGTACGATAGTTAATCGTCTCCGGTTTTTTGACTTCTCCGCGGGACCAAGAACGAATCTTTTCGGGGGAAGCAAGCCCGATTTTCATATATTCGAAATTGTTAACGTCCAACAAGGAGCAACCCTCCTTAACCAAATCCTGAGTTTTTAGGTTTGATACCGCCCGGCAGCACCGGGCGGTATCAAGAAGCCTGATCCATCCAAAAATGGATCAAAGCATATAACAAAGCTGATATGAGTCAGTCAGCAGTCAATCTACTCTACGCCAACCTCAGAGCCTTCCAGATTCAAACTCAGCTTATCGCCAGTTGTGTCATCTTCATCATCAAGCTCTCTCATTTCGATCTCTTGTTCGTCTTCAGACAGAATCTTCACGTCCATACCCAAGCTTTGCAGCTCTTTGATCAAGACCTTGAATGATTCAGGAACACCTGGTTCAGGGACATTTTCACCTTTGACGATGGATTCGTAAGTTTTAACACGTCCAACCACATCATCGGATTTCACAGTCAAAATTTCCTGAAGCGTGTACGCTGCACCGTAAGCTTCCAGTGCCCATACTTCCATCTCCCCGAAGCGCTGACCACCGAATTGGGCTTTACCACCCAATGGCTGTTGCGTAACGAGAGAGTAAGGACCTGTAGAACGGGCATGGATCTTATCGTCTACCATGTGCGCCAGTTTGATCATGTGCATGACACCGACAGTAACTTCACGTTCAAAACGATCACCTGTACGTCCATCATACAACACCGTTTTACCATTGCGTTGCATACCCGCTTCTTCCATCGTATCAAATACGTCATACTCCTTGGCACCATCGAATACTGGAGTTGCCACATGAATACCAAGACGCATTGCAGCCATACCCAGATGCACTTCAAGCACCTGTCCGATGTTCATCCGCGAAGGTACGCCCAGCGGGTTCAGTACGACTTGTACTGGGGTGCCATCCGGCAAGAATGGCATATCTTCTTCAGGCAGAATACGGGCAACGACACCCTTGTTACCGTGACGTCCAGCCATTTTATCGCCTTCGGAAATTTTACGTTTTTGAGCAATGTATACGCGCACCAGCTGGTTTACACCCGGTGGCAGCTCATCGCCATTTTCACGTGTAAATACTTTAACATCTACAACGATCCCGTCGGTTCCGTGAGGAACTCTCAAGGAAGTATCACGAACCTCGCGCGCCTTCTCACCGAAGATCGCATGCAAGAGACGTTCTTCAGCTGTCAATTCAGTCACACCTTTAGGTGTTACTTTACCAACAAGAATGTCACCTGCGGCGATTTCCGCACCGATGCGAATGATGCCGCGTTCATCTAGATTACGAAGCGCTTCTTCACCAACATTCGGAATATCACGAGTGATTTCTTCTGGTCCAAGCTTCGTATCACGAGCTTCAGATTCGTATTCCTCGATATGGATCGAGGTGTATACATCCTCTTTAACCAGCTTCTCGCTCAGCAAGATCGCATCCTCGTAGTTATAACCTTCCCAAGTCATGAACGCTACGACAACGTTACGTCCCAGTGCCAACTCACCCATCTCGGTGGAAGGACCATCGGCAAGAATATCGCCAGCCTTGACAATATCACCTCTGTTCACAATCGGACGCTGGTTGATGCATGTTCCTTGGTTAGAACGCATAAATTTGTGTAATTTATACTTAACAATATCGCCTTTTACTTCAGTACCATCTACCGTTTCAATACGACGCAGCCAAATTTCGTTAGCCGAAGAACGTTCAATTACCCCGTTGTACTTGGACACAACGCAAACACCAGAATCTTTTGCAGACTTATGTTCCATCCCTGTTCCTACCAAAGGCGCTTTCGGAATCAGCAGTGGGACAGCCTGCCGCTGCATGTTGGAACCCATCAGTGCGCGGTTCGAGTCATCATTCTCCAGGAACGGAATCAGTGCAGTTGCGACCGATACGACCTGTTTAGGCGATACGTCCATGTAATCAACACGGCTACTTGCCATTGGAATAATGTTATCAGACTGCTTGTTATAGCGGACAATAACGATTTCATCCTTAAAGGTGTTTTCTTCTGTTAGTTCCGCATTTGCCTGAGCAACGATGTAGTTATCTTCCTCATCAGCAGTCAGGTAATCAATCTGGTCTGTAACTTTTCCGGTTTTCGGATCTACCCAACGATAAGGAGCTTCGATAAATCCATACTCATTAATACGTGCGAAAGTGGACAAAGAGTTGATCAAACCAATGTTCGGTCCCTCTGGTGTCTCAATAGGACACATACGGCCGTAGTGACTTGGATGGACGTCACGTACTTCCATGCCCGCGCGTTCGCGCGTCAAACCGCCGGGTCCGAGTGCAGACAGACGACGTTTGTGCGTTAATTCAGCAAGCGGATTTGTCTGATCCATAAACTGAGACAGCTGGGAGCTACCAAAGAACTCTTTAATCGACGCAATGACCGGACGTATGTTAATCAGCGCCTGTGGCGTGATTACATTAGCATCCTGAATCGACATTCTTTCGCGCACCACGCGTTCCATACGGGACAAACCGATCCGGAACTGATTTTGAAGCAACTCACCTACAGAACGCAAACGACGGTTGCCCAAATGGTCAATGTCGTCCGTACTTCCGATTCCGTGAAGCAAGTTAATAAAATAACTGATGGAGGAAATAATATCGGCAGGCGTAATGTTCTTAACCGATTTATCGATATTCCCATTGGCAATCAGTTTTACCACTTTACCGTCTTCAATTGGCGAGAATACATCAATCGTTTGAAGCGGAATATCGTTGCTTTCTAAAACACCACTAGCAACATGATACGTACGGTGTCCAACCGACTCTTCCAGTTGAGCCAAAATCTCGTCCAACAGGCGGCGGTCTACCATTTGCCCTGCTTCAGCAATGATTTCACCAGTTGTCGTATCAATCAGGGTCTCAGCAAGCCGTTGATTGAACAGACGGTTTTTGATGTGAAGCTTTTTATTGATTTTGTAACGGCCTACGTTGGCCAGATCATAACGTTTTGGATCAAAGAAGCGTGCAACAAGCAAGCTTTTTGCGTTATCCAATGTAGGCGGCTCACCCGGACGAAGACGCTCATAAATTTCGATCAGCGCTTTCTCCGTGGAATCCGTGTTGTCTTTATCAAGTGTGTTGCGGATATATTCGTCATTGCCGAGCAAATCCAGAATCTCAGCATCAGTGCCAAAGCCAAGCGCACGCAGCAACACCGTAACCGGAATTTTACGGGTACGGTCAATCCGGACATAGATAATATCCTTCGCATCCATCTCCAGTTCGAGCCAAGCCCCCCGGTTAGGAATTACCGTTGCGGTGTATGTTGTTTTCGCATTCTTGTCGACTTTTGTGCTGAAATAGACGCTGGGAGAGCGAACCAACTGGCTGACAATAACCCGTTCCGCACCGTTAATAATAAACGTACCCGTTTCAGTCATCAGCGGGAAGTCTCCCATGAATACTTCCTGCTCTTTCACTTCCCCGGTTTCTTTATTAATAAGCCGGACTTTTACCCGAAGCGGTGCTGCATACGTAACGTCGCGTTCCTTTGCGTCGTCAACGGTATATTTGGGTTCTCCGAGAGAGTAATCAATAAACTCCAGAATCAGATTTCCTGTGAAATCTTGAATTGGAGAAATATCCCGAAACATTTCCCGTAATCCTTCCTCCAAAAACCAATCATAGGATTTTTGTTGGATCTCAATCAGGTTGGGAACCTCGAGTACCTCATTAATACGTGCATAACTGCGCCGAGTGCGTCGACCATATTGAACAAGATGTCCTGCCAACTTAAACTCACCCCTCATGTCTACTCACTTTAAAAATACATTGCGAACCTCTGTTTGTGACCTTATAATAAGACACATACAGAAGATTCGATCTTACAAATACAGAAAAGCCCTTACTCGAATGCATTCGAAAAAAGAGCGACGTATCTGCGGAATCCTCTTGCCGGAAGATCTTCACCACTTGTAGATTTGCCCAAAATGGTTATATTATACGTAATAGGTATAAATACTATACCCTGTTACGCATAAATCTATTGACATTTCAACAAACTAAAGCCATGGAGGGCATCCTAATACTGACATTTTATAATGATATCACAGACCAGGATTCAAGTCAATGGTCCTATTGCATTTTTCTAAAAGTTTTTTCTGCCTTCAGAATCCGATAACCTTTATCCTTCGTAACTTCCTCCACATAACCAAAAAGGCTCTCTATTTTAGCGCTCGCCGAAGGAGCACCCTGTTTTTTCTGGATGACGACCCACAAAGCTCCACCCTCGTTTAAATGCTCATATGCAAGTTCAAAAATGGTGTGCACCGTTTCCTTCCCTGCACGTATAGGAGGATTCGTCAAGATCACGTCAAAACGTTCGTGTTGCACTTCTGCAAACAAATCACTTTGCTTAATGGTGACATTTTTAATCCCATTACGCTCCGCATTCTCTATCGCTAATTGAACGGCTCGCTCGTTAATATCAACCATTGTAACGTGTCCGTCTGGGACAAGCGTTGCCGCCGTCAAACCAATCGGTCCGTAACCACATCCTACATCCAATACCGAGGCATTTGTAGGAAGTTGCATAGCTTCGATCAGCACTCGACTCCCATAATCAATTCCCTGCTTTGAAAAAACGCCTGAATCGCTGGCAAATCGATAGGAACGTCCACGTAGCACTGTTTCTAAACTTCGTCGTTCATGCGCCGTCTCTGGCCGTTTGGAGTAATAATGATCAGCCATTCACGCCCACCTCTTTCGGTTGTACGGTCGTACTAACATCATAGCCTTTAGAATAATATCTCAGACCTGTTCATAATACCGTTTTACAGCAACAAACCCCTTGAAGATCACCTCAAGGGGTTTGTTTTAATTCATTGTCTGCCAGAGAGCAGTCAATTATTTTACTTCTACAGAAGCGCCTGCTTCTTCCAATTTTGCTTTAACGGATTCAGCTTCTTCTTTTGCAACTTTTTCTTTCAGTGGTTTTGGAGCGTTGTCAACCAGTTCTTTTGCTTCTTTCAGGCCAAGACCTGTGATTTCGCGAACTGCTTTGATAACGTTGATTTTGGAAGCGCCAGCGCTTGTCAAGATTACGTCGAACTCGGATTGCTCAGCTTCTGCTGCGCCACCTGCTGCGCCACCTGCTACAGCTACTGGAGCTGCTGCAGTTACGCCGAATTCTTCTTCGATTGCTTTCACGAGATCGTTCAGTTCCAATACGGACATACCTTTAATTGCTTCCAAGATTTGCTCTTTACTCATGGTTGAACCTCCATTTAAATTCGTATTTTTTTGTTCCTAACTGCTATACAGCAGATTTAAATCCCAACTTATGCACTTTGCTCTTCTTTTTCTGCAACAGCTTTAACTGCAAGCGCGAAGTTGCGCATAGGAGCTTGAAGCACGCTGAGGAGCATGGAAAGGAGACCTTCGCGGGATGGCAGTTCTGCCAGCGCTTTGATTTCCTCAACACCGATCACACGACCTTCTACAACTGCACCTTTCAGTTCCAATGCATTGTTTTTCTTAGCGAAATCGTTCAAGATTTTAGCTGCAGACACTGCATCATCTTTACCGAACGCGATTGCAGTAGGACCTGTCAATACTGCGTCCAGTTCAGTCAATCCTGCTTCCGCAGTTGCACGGCGGAGCAGTGTGTTTTTCAGCACTTGAAATTCGATTCCGGCTTCGCGAAGCTGCTTACGCAGCTCAGTTACTTGGGCAACATTCAGACCGCGATAGTCTGCAACTACAGTTGTTACGCTCTCGCGCAATTTTGCAGCTACAACTTCAACAGCTTCTTGTTTTGCTTGAATCACCTTTGCATTTGCCAAACTGTACACCTCCTGATCAATTTATCTACTTTGTTCGAAACACCCATTCTGGTGATCTACCAAAGTCGTTTTCATGAGCATGAAAAAAGCCTCCGTAGAGTACGAAGGCTTGATAAATCTACATGAACGGGACAAGCCCGTCACATGAAACGTTCTATCATAACACCTCGGTAGGAAATTAAGCCCGAAGGCACCTACTGTCTACGGTAAGCATATTCAACTTTAACGGTCAGTCACAATGACTCACAACTTTTACAGAATAACAAATTCAATTGAACCTGTCAATAAAAATATTATCTGTAAACAGATGCGTTCACACGTGCACTTGGTCCCATAGTCGAAGAAATAGCGATGTTTTTCAGGTATACACCTTTAGCAGCCGCTGGCTTCGCACGGTTCAAGGCTTCAATCAAGGCTTTAAGGTTTTCGTTCAGTTGTTCAGCACTGAAAGAAGCTTTGCCGATTGGTGCGTGAATTTGACCTGCTTTGTCGAGACGGTATTCGATTTTACCGGCTTTAATTTCTTGAACAGCCTTGGCAACATCGAAAGTAACTGTGCCTGCTTTAGGGTTAGGCATCAAACCTTTACCACCGAGCAAACGACCCAGTTTACCAACCTCACTCATCATATCAGGTGTCGCAACGCAGACGTCGAATTCGAACCAGCCTTGTTGGATTTTGTTGATCATATCTTGATCGCCAACAAAATCAGCGCCAGCCGCTTCCGCTTCTTTCACTTTGTCACCTTTTGCAAATACCAGAACACGTTGTGTTTTCCCCGTACCATGTGGCAGGACAACAACACCACGAACAGCCTGGTCTTGTTTACGGGAATCTACGCCCAGACGAACTGCAGCTTCAACGGTTTCGTCGAATTTAGCAGTTGCAGCCTTTTTCACCAATTCAACGGCTTCCAAAGGCTCATAAGTTGCTTCGCTGTCAATCAGCTTAGCAGCTTCCAGGTACTTCTTACCATGTTTAGCCATTATCTTTTCCTCCTTATGTGGTATTAGCGGATATTCCTCCCACACTTACCGGACAGTCAAACTGCCGGCACACGTAGATTAATAAAATTAATCTACGATGGTGATACCCATGCTGCGAGCAGTACCTTCAACCATACGCATTGCCGATTCTACGGAAGCTGCGTTAAGGTCAGGCATTTTTTGCTCTGCAATTTGACGAACAGCAGCGCGATTTACAGTTGCAACTTTCGTTTTATTCGGTTCACCGGAACCTTTTTCGATTTTAGCAGCAACTTTCAACAGAACAGCAGCCGGTGGAGTTTTGGTGATGAACGTAAAAGAACGATCCTCAAATACCGAAATTTCAACCGGAATAATCAGGCCTGCTTGATCAGCAGTACGAGCATTGAACTCTTTACAGAATGCCATAATGTTGACACCTGCTTGACCCAAAGCTGGACCTACTGGAGGCGCTGGATTAGCTTTCCCTGCAGGAATCTGCAGTTTTACCATTTTAATTACCTTTTTTGCCATGGATGACACCTCCTTGACTCAATAGTGGTAGACGGACCTATTGATCCTCCCACAAGAAACCTGTAAGAAAAATCTATATTTTCTCCACTTGAGTATAATCCAACTCAAGCGGGGTTTCCCGTCCAAACATGTTGACGTGAACCTTAAGCTTGCTCTTCTCAACCAAAATTTCTTCCACGGAGCCCACAAAATTCGCAAAAGGACCAACTTTAATTCGCACGGATTCCTTAACATCGAATTCAATCTTCGGTTTCGGCTCTACCATGCCCATATGCTTCAGAATCTGTTCAACTTCTTCCGGAAGCAATGGCGTCGGTTTGGAACCCGAGCCTGTCGACCCTACAAATCCCGTAACACCTGGTGTGTTGCGTACAACATACCAAGAATCATCGGTTTGGACCATTTCGACCAAGACATAACCAGGGTAGACTTTACGCATAACGGTTTTTTTCTTACCGTCCTTGGTTACCAGTTCTTCTTCCATAGGAACAAGAACACGGAATATCTTGTCTTCCATGCCCATGGACTCAACGCGTTTTTCCAAATTGGCTTTGACTTTGTTCTCATACCCTGAATAGGTATGAACGACGTACCATCTTTTTTCCATATCAAGCCACCTGGAACCCTTCCTAGATAATCGCTTCGATCACAGCGGAAATGCCGATATCGAGAACCCAAAAATAAATCGTGACGAACGCAATCGTCCCTATGACAATCAGCGTATAGTTGGTCAGTTCTTTACGATTGGGCCAGCGAACTTTCTTGAGTTCAGCCCAGCTTTCAGAGAAAAAGGAAAACAGAGACTTGAAACTGCGTTTCACGCCGACTACACCTCCAAAAACTATCTGGTTTCCCGATGAGAAGTCTGTTCGTTACAGGACTTACAGAATTTCTTCATCTCCATGCGGTCGGGGTGATTACGCTTGTTTTTCGTCGTTGTGTAATTTCTTTGTTTGCAATTTGTACAAGCCAAAGTAATAATTACCCGCATGATGTGCACCTCCCGAAGACATCCAACACCGGAAGTCTCATAATTGATCCTAAAAAAAACCGCGAATTTAGGCCTACCTAAAACACTTTATCACACGGGGTTTTCCATGTCAACGAATGTTTGCATACATTTCGCAGTCCCGGTTGTGGTGCATTTTTACATCTGTCCATCCTTTGAAGCTGTTCTCTGAAATACTGCTTCAAAATCAAAGCGATATCTATTATTCATCTTTTTTAGTATAAATCATTTACAACACTTATAAACCTGCACAGCTTACCCAAAACGAATAAAAAAAGACTCAAACTCGAGCCTTTTCCATATCAGCCTCTACTTTCAACTATCCCTTACTTCCAGATACTTTTCAAGTTTACGCTTGACCCGTTGCAGCGCGTTATCAATGGATTTAACATGGCGGTCAAGATCCTCTGCAATCTCCTGATACGAACGTCCGTCCAGATACAACATAAGTACCTTGCGTTCTAGCTCGCTCAGAATCTCGGACATTTTGTCCTCAAGACCCACAAACTCTTCCTGATTGATAATCAGCTCTTCAGGGTCACTTACTTGTGTTCCACAAATCACATCGAGCAACGTCCGGTCTGACTCTTCATCATAGATGGGCTTGTCCAGAGATACGTAAGAGTTCAGAGGAATGTGCTTTTGTCGTGTAGCCGTCTTAATTGCCGTAATAATCTGTCGTGTAATGCACAACTCGGCGAAAGCCTTAAACGAAGCAAGCTTGTCTCCCTTAAAATCACGAATGGATTTGTAGAGACCAATCATGCCCTCCTGAATAATATCCTCGCGATCAGCACCAATCAGGAAGTAGGATCTGGCCTTGGCCCGCACAAAGTTCCGGTACTTGTTAATCAGAAACTCCAGCGCTTCCCCATCACCTTCATGGACTGCTCCGACAATGTCTTCATCATTTTTGTAATCAAACTTTGACAACATGATATCTTTGAGGTCCACACTCACTAACAATCCCTCCGGCTGCAACGCAAGGTACCCGTTACTCTCTCAAATATACGACAAGTATACGCGATGTAACCTGATACCGTCAACCACAACAACCTAAAAAAGAAGAGCGCTAACAAAATTGTCAATGGTTTCAAAATGGAGAGTGCACCAATTATTGGATCATTCTCTTCTCCATCGTTCGAACAGCTTTCGAAGCTCCGGACTCAGCTTGGCATCCAACGAGTTGCGGGACAATTTGGCGTTATCCTGCTGAATTCGCTTCTGGACTTCCCTTTCAGATTCCTCAATCTCGATCAGCAATTCTCGTGCCGATACTCTGAGTGCTCCTTGGCCAAAAGCAACATGCTGCTCTACCTGATCACTTGTCGCTACGTAAATGCTTCTTCTCTTGCTGCTCAGCTCCCGAACCAATCGTTCGATGCATTCGTCGGCTGTCTCTTTTTCTCTCGTAAAATAAATCTGGACTTTGCTCTGGGCAAAGGTTTTACCTAATCCTGGCACC
This sequence comes from Paenibacillus sp. T2-29, assembly GCF_052921365.1. Classification (NCBI taxonomy): domain Bacteria; kingdom Bacillati; phylum Bacillota; class Bacilli; order Caryophanales; family Paenibacillaceae; genus Paenibacillus; species Paenibacillus sp. T2-29. The sequence goes on from NZ_JBREVE010000017.1 coordinate 78,439, forward strand.
CTGTAAGCATCAAACACGACGATGACTCTTCTGCCCGAATACGCCTGATGATCCGCCAGTCGTTCAAGAAGTCTGTCCCTCGCTTCCTGCATACCAGATTGTACCAGTGCGGAAAGTTCGGGCCAGGCTCCAATCATGTTGTAACCGTCCACAAGCAGAACATCCCGCGTGTCAGCCATATCGTTAGCTCCGTGCCTGTCGTCCGCGCAAGACTTCGTACATGACGACACCTGCAGCTACAGAAGCATTGAGAGAATTGATTTGTCCCGCCATCGGCAGCTTGACAAGTACATCACATTTCTCACGGATCAAACGGCCCATTCCTTTATTTTCGTTACCAATGACAATCGCTACAGGACCGGTGAATACCCCATTCCCAAAGACGGGATCGGTTGCTGTAACATCCGTGCCAACTACCCATACACCTTCTTCTTTAAGACGGTCAATGGTTTGCCCCAGATTGCTCACCCGTGCCACTGGAACGTACTCCACAGCACCCGCCGATGTTTTAGACACCGTTACAGTTACAGCTGCTGAACGCCTTTTTGGCACTATAATACCGTGTGCTCCAGTGCAATCCGCCGTACGAAGGATGGAGCCCAAGTTATGAGGATCTTCAATTTCATCCAGCAAAATCAAAAACGGCTCTTCGCCTTTAGCACGAGCACTAGCAAGCAAGTCTTCCACTTCAGCGTAGGCAAAAGGTGCTGCTTGCGCAACCACTCCCTGATGCTGAATGCCTGGAACCATTTGATCGAGCTTACGCTTGTCTACCTGCAAAACAATGATTCCTGCTTTTTTCGCCTCAGCTGTAATCGGCAATGTCAAATGCTTTTGTGCATTATCCGCAATCCAAATTTTATTTATCGTCCTGCCTGAACGCAGCGCCTCTGTTACCGAATGCTTACCGGCAATCCATTCTTCTTCCATCTCTAGCTTCCTCCCGGAAAACGGTTGATATTCAATTCATCCAATCCGTCTCCAATTTATGATTTTTCGGTATTTTCCATTTGTGCAATTCCGTACGTAATCAACTCTGTCAATCTGTCCAAATGTCCATCACAATACAGATAACCAATCAATCCTTCCAGTGCTGTGGCGTGTCGATACTCAAGCACATCAGCATTTTTGGGCAGGCTCCCTGACTTGGCATTTCTCCCTTGTCGGACAATGTCACGCTCTTCATCCGTCAGCACTGTTTCTAGCAACCCCAACATACGACACTGTGCCTTGGCAGAGACTAGCTTTGTAGCTCGTCGATGTAAATGATTGGGACGCAGGTTGGGGTGTGCCAACAGATATTGCCGGACAGCCACCTCATACACTGCATCACCAATGTAAGCTAACGCAATAGGGGGCATCAAGCGAGCCGGCTTGGACGCAGGATACGGAAACCAGTTTCCTGCGCCTTCCACAGCTCCTGAATTCAGTGGCTTATCACTCATTTCCGCCGCCACCGCATCCCCTGTGCCGTATCTTCAAGCACAATGCCTTTAGTAGCTAACAAATCGCGAATTTCGTCAGCTCTACCCCAGTTTTTAGTTTTACGAGCTTCGACACGTTCTGCAATTAACTGCTCAACTTCGCCATCCAGCAGTTCTTCACTCGGTTCTGAATAAATGCGAAGCACCGTATTCATCGAATGGAAGGTATGCAGCACCGCTTGCAATTCCGCCTGATTGACAACATCACGCTGCAACAAAAGATTGGCTTCGCTGACCCATTCGAACACCGCAGTAATCGCATCAGGCGTATTGAAATCATCATCCATTTTTTCACCAAATTGCTGCAATATCCCGTCAAGCTTCATTTGCAGCTCAGCCGATACTTCTTCATTACCTTTCAATGCAATGGCTAAACGATGCTTTACATTGGCGACTGCATTGGCAATCCGTTCGACACTATTCTCCGCCTGACTCATCGTCTCTTGGTTGTAGTTCAAAGGATTGCGGTAATGTGTCGACAGCATAAAATAACGTAAAGCCTCGGGCTTGTGACGAGCACGCAGATCTTTAACCAAAATACCGTTACCGAGTGATTTCGACATTTTTTCATTATCTATGCGAATATATCCGTTATGCATCCAGTAGCGAGATAATGGTTTACCCGTAATCACTTCAGATTGTGCACATTCACATTCATGATGCGGAAATTGCAGATCCTGTCCGCCTCCATGAATATCCAGCGTATCCCCCAAATAGTGACGAGCCATAGCAGAGCATTCGATATGCCAGCCTGGGCGTCCATCTCCCCAAGGACTTGACCAGTAAATTTCTCCCGGTTTCGCTGCTTTCCAGAGTACAAAATCCTCGGCATTCTCCTTGCGTTCATCCACATTGATGCGAATCCCAAACTGGAGCTCCTCCAAATTTTGACCTGACAGCTGTCCGTAGTCTTTAAACTTTTTGGTTCGGTAGAAGACATCACCATCATTCTCATAGGCATAGCCTTTGTCTACCAGATCCTTGATAAAATCAATAATCAGATCCATGCTCTCAGTTACACGAGGATTTATGCTGGCAGCAGGAACATTCAATCCTGCCAAATCCTCATGATAGGCAGCAATAAACTTCTCAGCAACTGCCGGAACCTCCATATTAAGTTCCCGAGCTTTGCGGATCAACTTGTCATCGACATCCGTAAAATTCACCACATAGTTTACATCATAGCCCACATACTCCAAGTAGCTGCGTACCACATCAAACACAATTACAGGCCGTGCATTACCAATATGAATGTAATCATACACTGTAGGACCACATACATACATTTTAACCTTTCCAGGCTCCAGTGGCACAAAAGGCTCCCGGCTCCTCGTCATTGTATTATAAATTTGAAGCGACATCGTTATGTTCCTCCCTCATGAAAATTATCCTTGTAATTTATTCTCTTGGGTCACCTGATGTTTCTGAGCAGATTGCTCCTCCTTCAAATCAGACAATTCTGCTCGCAATCGTTCTATTTCCATTTGAAGAGACCGTATAGAATCGACGACCGGATCAGGCAACTGGTGACTAAGTCGATCTGGACGTCTGCCATCCTGTCTGACCACTCGCCCTGGGATGCCCACTACCGTACTGTTTGGCGGAACTTCTTTTAGCACAACCGAGTTGGAGCCAATGTTGGATTGCGCCCCAATCGTAAATGAACCCAATATTTTCGCACCCGAGCCTATAACGACATTATTCCCAATGGTGGGGTGGCGCTTCCCTTTCTCTTTTCCAGTCCCTCCAAGAGTAACCCCCTGATATAACACGACATCGTCGCCAATTTCACAGGTTTCGCCAATGACAACACCCATGCCGTGATCAATGAACAGCCGATCTCCGATACGAGCGCCAGGATGAATTTCAATTCCTGTCATAAACCTCGATACCTGGGATATAACACGGGCTAGAGTACACCACTTTCGCAAATAAAACCAATGTGCGATTCGGTGTGCCCAAAGGGCATGAACGCCAGAATACGTAAAAATGACTTCCAGCTTACTCCGGGCGGCCGGATCATTATCCAAAACAGTTTGAATATCGGATTTGAAATGCCTGAACATGTCGCCCTCCTCTTCCCTCCATATCCTCGCCGCATCACACTTCAGATTTCGCCAATTTTCGTAGTCACTAGCACGCTTCGACAATTTTCAATCTACAGCGAGTCTAAATCTGATAAAAATGAAAAAGCGCCTCCGCAGCCTAGGCTGCAGAGACGCATATACGTGGTCCCACTCTGCTTCGAACATATCTGCTACAAAAAAAGCAGAAAAGTCCGTCTTTGGCGTCCTGTAACGGGAACGAATCGGCAAGCCCTTGCCGCATTAGCATTGTAGGCTAACGAGGGTTCGGGCGCACGGCTCCCAGGCGCATTTCCTCCGCAGGTCATCTAGACGGTTCTCAGCCTGGGGTTTCCCCTCGACCGTCCTCTCTGGTAGATGCCCTTATGCAGTGTACTTCTCCTGTTCGCAGCCTTTACACGTAAGTATCAATCCATATCAATGGAGTCATTATAGCGAAAAGACAACAAATTGACAAGAAATATCAGCCTTTAATTTGTGCCTTAAGACGATCCAACACCTTGTCACGTCCAAGTAAATAGATGGTCTCGTTCAGATCCCGTCCATGAGTTTGACCTGTAAGGGCCACACGAATCGGCATGAACAGCTGTTTCCCCTTAAAACCAGTTTCCTTTTGGACTTCCTTGATCAGCTTGGCCATTTGTGGAGCTGTAAATTCCTCGCTCGTTTCAACCTTGCCTGCAAAGGCTCTAAGTACATCAGGAACCTGCTCTTCGGCCAGAACAGCCGCCGCATCAGCATCCAACTCCAGATGCGAACGGAAAAACAACTCAGACAACGCCACAATATCAGACGCTGAAGTCATTTGTTCTTGGTATAAGCGGACAAGAGCTTTAGCCCAATCCTGTTGTTCCGTCGATAATTCATTCGGCAACAGCCCTGCTGCCTGCAAATGTGGAATGGCCATGCTCGCAATCCGCTCAGGATCAGCTTTTTTAATATAATGATTATTCAAATAAGCAAGCTTGTTTGTATCAAATACAGCTGGGCTTTTGGACAAACGATTAGGATCGAAAATCGAAATCAGTTGTTCCCGATCATAGATCTCTTCCTCGCCTTCCGGAGACCAGCCCAACAGTGCAATAAAGTTGAATATAGCTTCCGGCAGATAGCCCAGCTTATCGTACTGCTCCATGAACTGAATAATGGATTCATTTCGTTTGCTGAGCTTTTTGTGATCCTCGCCTACGATCAGCGTCATATGACCAAAGCGTGGAGGCTCCCAGCCGAGAGCTTCAAAAATCATCAACTGCCGCGGTGTATTAGATACATGATCTTCGCCCCGTAGTACATGCGATATTTTCATCAAATAGTCGTCAACCGCTACGGCGAAGTTATATGTCGGAATACCGTCTTTTTTGACGATAACAAAATCGCCGCTTTCCTTGGAATTGAACGTAATTTGACCTTTAACAATATCATCAAACGTATATTCACGATCTTCAGGTACGCGAAAACGAATACTTGGTACACGGCCCTCGGCTTCAAATGCTTGGCACTGTTCTTCTGTTAAATCACGGTGTTTTCCTGAGTAACGTGGTGTCTCCCCACGTTCCATCTGTTCTTCACGCTCGCGTTCAAGCTCCTCTTCCGTGCAATAACAGCGGTATGCCAGACCACGATCCAGCAAATCCTGCCAGTATGTTTTGTAGATGTCCAAGCGTTCGGTCTGGCGATAAGGTCCAAACTCGCCGCCCACGTCTATACTTTCATCCCAGTCCATGCCTAACCATTTCAAATATTTAAGCTGGCTTTCTTCTCCACCTTCAATATTGCGTTTCACATCTGTGTCTTCGATGCGAATAATAAATTTCCCGCCTTGATTGCGGGCAAACAAATAATTAAATAATGCTGTTCTGGCATTGCCAATATGCAGATGCCCTGTAGGACTTGGTGCATAGCGTACACGAACTTCCGTGCTCATATAATCTCCTCCAAATAGAATTACTCAAGATGATAGCATTTACTTGATTAGACAGACAACCGATTGAGCCGCAATTCCCTCGCCTCGCCCGGTAAACCCGAGTTGCTCCGTCGTTGTCGCCTTAACATTTACCTGGGACGACTCCTCTGCTTCCAGCACCCGGGCGATGATTTCATTCATCTGCGGGATGTACGATGCCATCTTGGGCTTCTGCGCAATAATCGTAGAATCAATATTCCCCAAGCGATATCCCCGCTCTTTAGCCAGCCCCCACACATGCTCCAGTAGCTTCAGGCTATCAGCGTCCTTAAATTCAGGGTCGTTATCCGGAAAATGCTTTCCGATGTCTCCCAAGCCAAGCGCGCCCAGGATGGCATCGCTAATGGCATGCAGCAGCACGTCTGCATCGGAATGACCTAGCAAACCTTTTTCATACGGAATATGTACGCCTCCGATGATGCATGGCCTTCCTTCCACCAGCTGGTGGACGTCAAATCCTTGCCCTATTCTGATCATTTGATATCCTCTCCCTCTGTCTTTACCCATAACTCCGCCATCTCCAAATCCTCAGGCGTAGTAATTTTGATGTTTTTATAGCTGCCTTGGACGACAGTAACTGGAATGCCTAGCCGCTCCACCAGCATAGAATCATCTGTCCCCAAAAATCCTGACTGCTCCGCTTCCTCATAGGCCCGCAGCAGATCGGAAAGACGAAAAGTCTGTGGCGTTTGAATACTCCACAGACTTCGGCGATCCGGCGTTGCTGTAATGATACCATCCCCGTTCACTTGCTTGATTGTATCCTTTACAGGTACTGCCGCTACAGAAGCACCAGTACGCTGGGCAGCCTCCAGGCATGAACGTACAAGCTCAGGTTGAATCAGTGGACGCACACCATCATGCACCATCACCCAATCTGTTTGCAAGTGGCGCAAACCACGATAAACCGAGTGCTGGCGTTCACTGCCACCAGCCACCACTCGTACATTTTTGCTGATCTTGTATTGATGAACCCAGTCTCTGCAACGTTCCACATCTCCAGCTCCAGTAACCATCACCATTTCATCCACTTCAGGCATTGCTGCGAATATTTCAAGTGTATGTATGAAGATGGGCTTGTCTCGCAAAAGCAGAAATTGCTTGCTCTCCTGCGTTCCCATACGGGAGCCGCGCCCGGCCGCCACAATCACGACTCCTACCTGATTGTTCATTCAAATAACTCCTGCCCTGATCGCACTTGGACGATCCGTATGATAACACATCTACTTCATCATACCTCGTTTATTGAGCTTTTTCCAATAATTTCGGTTTAGCAAAGATCATGCGACCCGCAGAGGTCTGAAGTACACTTGTGACCAGCACTTCCATGAGAGAGCCAATATAGTCACGTCCACCCTCCACAACAATCATCGTACCATCATCCAGATAAGCTACCCCCTGCCCATGCTCCTTGCCGTCTTTGATAATCTGCACCATAATCTCCTCACCGGGCAGTACGACAGGCTTCACTGCATTCGCCAAATCATTAATGTTCAGCACAGACACACCTTGAAGTTCGCATACTTTATTCAGGTTAAAATCATTAGTTACAACTTTACCCTGCAACACCTTTGCAAGCTTAACCAGCTTACTGTCGACCTCTGAAATTTCCTCAAAATCCCCCTCATAAATGAGCACATTCACATCTAGCTCTTTTTGGATTTTATTCAAAATATCCAGACCCCGCCGTCCACGATTACGCTTAAGTAAATCTGAAGAATCTGCGATATGCTGAAGCTCCTCCAGCACAAATTCAGGAATCACAATGGTTCCTTCAATAAAACCTGTCTTGCAAATATCCGCAATACGCCCATCTATAATGACGCTGGTGTCCAAAATTTTATGTTCCTCCAGCTTGCGTTCTTCTACATCCGCTCCCCGACCAAAAAAACCTGAACTCCAAAAGGATGACAGCTCGTCCCGTTTTTCTAGCCCTACCATTAATCCCACATATCCGCATACCAAGGTAACCGCGGTCTGGATAAGTAGACCAGGTGCCCCCAATCCTGAAAAGAGTGGGTAAACTGCCAAGGAAAGGATCAGCCCCACTGCTAACCCCATCACACCTGCCATCATCTCATTCATCGGGATTCGTACCAAGCCTTCAATACCCTGCTGCAATCGATTCGCCACGGACGCCCCTGCGAATGAGCAGCCAGCCATAAATAGCACTGCTCCCGCAAACATCCAAACAGCCATTCCTGGTAAAGAACCATCACTCAACCATTGTGGCATCCACGATACGATGCCTCCTATCCGCTGGTATAACGTATAGCCAAACCACGCGCCGCACAATCCTGTAAAAGTTAAAATAGCCTTTCTCCACATTGAGTCTCTATACCTCCTTTATTTTCTTTTCAATAGTCTGCTATTTATTCGATACATAGCACTTCCCTTACCAGTATGATCCATTTCTCACATAACTAACCCTGTGTTTTCACTTTTTATGCATAAAAAAAGCATTTATCTCCCTGAATGAATCAAGGAAATAAATGCTTCTTCTAGTTCTTGTCTGACACTAACGTTGCGAATGACGATATTGGTCGTCCTGTTCTTCTTGATTAGAACGATCTCGTTCCCGTCCACGTCTGCGTGATAGCTTCCGAATGTTCAGCTTCATACCGTACAATGCATATAGCACCAATGGTACAAAAATCAGCTTCGACAGCTGATCAGGAAATTTAACGGCCAGAAACACCGCTGCAATTACGACCCATGGAGCAATCCAGATCGCTTTTTTCGGAAGACCGACCTTTTTGAAATTCGGATATCTCATGGAGCTAACCATCAAATAAGAGACCAGCAACATGGCAATCGACATGTATAACAAAGAAATCTCGTTATGGAATAAGGACAAAGTGGCTAATACGCCACCTGCTGCCGGAATGGGCAAACCTGTGAAATAACCTGGTACACCGGGACGTACGTTAAAACGAGCCAAACGCAATGCTCCGCACATCGGAAAAATGGCTGTAACCGTCCAAGCGAGAGCCGAATTCGCATCATGAAAAGCAACCATGTACATAATAACTGCGGGAGCAACACCAAAAGATATCATATCTGATAAGGAGTCCAGTTCTTTACCGAATTCGCTCTGGGCATTCAGAGCCCGGGCCATCCTTCCATCCAGTCCGTCCAACAACATGGCGACAATAACCATAATAGCGGCAAGGCTGTATTTTCCGTCTACGGCCAATAAAATGGCGATCATTCCGAGAAACAAGTTACCCAAGGTACACATGTTCGGAATTGATTTGGTAATCATCTCTTCACCTCAATGTATGAATTGTTCCATTATAATCCTTTCACTGTATTACATTTACATTTGTCTGTCAATGAAAACTTGTTCCTGCAAACGTTTAAGCCCTTCTTTAATCGTACGCGCACGAACCTCTCCTATACCATCTACTTCATCTAGTTCTTCAATCGTTGCTGTCATGACATGTGGAAAACGCCCAAATCGCTCCACCAGATTATGAATAATTACATTTGGCAAACGAGGTATTTTGTTCAATACCCGATATCCGCGTGCATCAATATATTCTTCTGATGTCGCTGCTGAAGAAGGGTAGCCTAATAAACGTACAATATGATTTACATCCAGTAATTCGTCGTCCGTAGAACGTTTGAGTCCCAATATAATTTCACGAATCTTCTCGTCGCTGTCGTCTTTGGCATAATCCTTATACAGCAACCAAGCTTCTTCCTCGATATTGCTGACAAGCTCCTCCATCTGCATGCTAATCAACCTGCCCTCATTTCCGAGCTCGTTAATAAATCGTTTGATCTCCATTTTGATGCGCAGCACCATTTCGATCCGTTGAATGACATTAACGACCTCCGGCATGGTAACCAGTTCTTCGAATTCAGATGCAGTTAAATTCGTTGAGGCTTGCCCCAATACGGATCTATATTTTTCCAGCGTCTGAATGGCCTGATTAGCTTTCGTTAAGATAACCCCGATTTCCTTGAGCGCATACCGTAAAGTCCCCTGATACAACGTAATAATATTACGACGCTGGGAAATAGACACAACCAGTTTTCCAGTCTGCTTCGCAACTCGTTCCGCCGTGCGATGCCGAATCCCTGTTTCTATGGACGAAATGGAGGAATCGGGAATCAATTGCGTATTGGCATATAAAATTCGTTTTAAATCCTCGCTCAATATGATTGCGCCGTCCATTTTAGCCAGCTCATACAAATAGTTCGGTGAAAAATCACAATTAATAGAGAAACCGCCATCCACGACTTCCATTACTTCCGGGCTATAGCCAACGACCAGAAGAGCACCCGTTTTGGCACGCAAAACGTTTTCCAATCCGTCGCGAAAGGGAGTTCCCGGTGCCACAAGCCGCAGCAAATCGTTCATTTTATCCAGTTGGCTCGCTTCCTTCATTCTCAATGCCCCCTAATCTAATGCAGCTGCCAGTGCATCTGCCACCGTTCCAACTCCTATAATTTGTATCCCTTTCGGATGTGTCCAGCCCTTTAAGCTTTTCTCGGGCATGATCACCCGTTTGAAACCTAATTTCTCCGCTTCTCGCACTCGCTGTTCTGCTCGGGATACAGCCCGCACCTCGCCTGTCAGTCCTACTTCACCAAAAATCACATCGTACGGCTTGGTAGGAGCATCCCTAAAGCTGGAAGCAATGCTCACCGCTATAGCTAAATCCACCGCTGGTTCATCCAGCTTTACGCCTCCAGCAACGTTGAGATAAGCGTCCTGGTTTTGCAAAAACATGCCCATCCGCTTTTCTAGGACGGCAATGATTAATCCCATCCGATGATGGTCGATCCCCGTCCCCATTCGGCGTGGAGATGGAAAATGTGTAGCTGCAATTAGTGCTTGCAGTTCAACCAATACAGGTCGGGTTCCCTCCATACTGGCAACGACGGTGGAGCCAGCCACCCCCAGTGGCCGTTCGGACAAGAAAAGTTCAGAAGGATTCGCCACCTCACGCAAACCACTTTCGGCCATTTCAAAAATACCAATTTCATTCGTAGAACCAAAGCGATTCTTAACCGCACGCAACAGCCGATACGTATGATGACGCTCTCCTTCAAAATAAAGTACACAATCGACCATATGCTCCAACAAACGCGGACCTGCAATAGCGCCTTCCTTGGTCACATGCCCTACCAGTACTGTAGCAATACCTAATCCCTTGGCAATCCGCATAAATCGTGAAGTACACTCGCGCACCTGAGCTACACTACCAGGCGCACTTGTCACCTCAGGCAAATATACAGTCTGTATCGAGTCGATGACCAAAAACTCTGGCTTCAAGCTGTCTACTGCTTCTTCAATCGTCTCCAAATTCGTCTCACATAATACGTACAGACTGGGAGACAAGGCACCGAGGCGATCTGCACGTAGCTTTGTTTGGCGGACGGATTCCTCACCAGACACATAGAGTACCTTTAAACCAGTTAAAGCCAGCTCATTAGAGGTTTGCAGCATAAGCGTAGACTTGCCGATCCCCGGATCACCACCCACCAGAACGAGTGAACCTGGCACCACACCTCCACCAAGTACACGATTTAATTCACCAATTCCCGTCAAAATTCGTGTTTCTTTGCCACTTTCCACTTCAACAATAGGAAGCGGTTTGTCTTTTGTGCTATGAGTAAGAAGGGAAGATCCCATTCCTTGAGTTTTTACAACGCTTTCCGTTTCTTCGACCATGGAATTCCATGCCTGGCATCCAGGACATTTTCCGTACCATTTAGGCGATTCATAGCCACATTCCGTACAGGAAAATTTAGTTTTCACTTTAGCCATACTTTATTCCCTGGCTCCTTCTTGACGACGATAATGTCAAATTTATCTTCACACAGCACCTGAAAGAGCTGTAACAATAAAAGTTTACCATTGAAGCTTGGCGGACGTAAAGCAGTATCACAAACTTTCCCAAAGCTTTTAGCCTACCCTTTCAAGGTATTCAATACACAAAAAGGGTGCCTTCGCAATAGCTTTCCAGCCTGCGAGACACCCTTTTCTAATGTTTTATTTACTAAACTGCTTTAGGACTTCGCGGATACATTATCCTTTTTCGTTACTGTCAATGCACCGTTCTCTTCATCAATGTAGAGAGAGTCGCCTTTAGAAATGTTTCCAGTCAACAGTTCCTCGGACAGGCGATCTTCAATATGCTTCTGGATTGCACGACGCAATGGACGCGCACCATACGCTGGATCGAAGCCTTCCTTGGCAAGGAAATTCTTAGCCTTATCTGTCAACTCAAAGTCCACCTCATACTCATTCAGACGCTTACGCAGCTCCTCAGACATGAGTGAAACAATTTCGGCAATATGTTTTTCTTCGAGAGAATGGAAAACGATAATTTCATCTATCCGGTTCAAGAACTCAGGACGGAAACTTTTCTTCAGTTCATCCATCACTTTGCCCTTCATGTTATCGTAATCCGCCCCAGCGTCCACAACAGCTGTAAAGCCAAGCGTGGAGTTGCGTTTGATTGCCTGCGCACCAACATTGGAAGTTAGGATGATGAGTGTGTTACGGAAGTCAACAACACGACCTTTGGAATCCGTCAGACGTCCATCCTCCAACACTTGCAGCAGAATATTGAATACTTCTGGGTGTGCCTTTTCAATTTCATCCAGCAACACAACAGAGTAAGGCTTACGACGTACCTTCTCAGTCAGTTGACCGCCTTCTTCATATCCAACGTACCCTGGAGGCGCTCCTACCAGACGGGATGTGGAGTGCTTCTCCATATATTCGGACATATCAATACGGATAACCGCATTTTCATCACCAAACATAGATTCAGCCAAGGCGCGTGCCAGCTCTGTTTTACCAACCCCAGTTGGACCGAGGAAAATAAAGGAGCCGATTGGACGCTTCGGATCTTTCAGACCGGCGCGTGCCCGGCGAATCGCCCGGCTTACTGCCTTAACAGCTTCGTCCTGTCCAATCACCCGTTCATGCAACAGTTGCTCCATATTCAGCAAACGATGTGTTTCTTCTTCTTTTAGCTTGCTGACTGGGACACCAGTCCAGATGGCAACAACCTGAGCGATATCCTCTGGTGTAACTTCGGAATCTGTACGCCCCTGTTGTTCTTTCCATTGGTTTTTAGTGACATCCAGCTCTTCACGAATCTTTTGCTCTGTATCTCTCAGCGCAGCTGCCTTTTCAAACTCCTGACTTTGTACCGCTGAATCTTTTTCCTTGCGGATATCTTCCAGACGGTTTTCCAGCTGTTTCAGGTTTGGCGGTACTGTATAGGAATTCAGCCTTACCTTAGAACCTGCTTCATCAATAAGGTCAATAGCCTTATCCGGTAGGAAGCGATCAGTAATATAACGATCTGACAATCTTACTGCAGCTTCAATAGCCTCATCCGTGATTTTTACACGGTGATGCGCTTCGTAACGGTCGCGCAGACCATACAAGATTTGGATTGCTTCTTCTGGAGAAGGTTGATCCACTGTAATAGGTTGGAAACGACGCTCCAAAGCAGCATCTTTTTCAATATATTTGCGATATTCATCCAGCGTGGTGGCACCGATGCATTGCAGCTCGCCACGTGCCAGAGCAGGTTTCAGGATGTTGGACGCATCAATTGCGCCTTCCGCTCCACCAGCACCAATCAGCGTATGCAGCTCATCAATGAACAGTACGATATTTCCGGCTTGACGAATCTCGTCCATAATCTTCTTCAAGCGATCCTCAAATTCACCACGATATTTAGTGCCTGCTACTACAGAGCCCATATCGAGTGTCATTACGCGTTTGTCGCGCAACGTTTCAGGAATCTCATTCGCTATGATTTTTTGTGCCAATCCTTCGGCAATCGCTGTTTTACCTACCCCAGGTTCACCAATCAAAACAGGATTGTTCTTTGTACGGCGGCTGAGCACTTGAATAACGCGCTCAATTTCCTTGCTGCGCCCAATAACGGGGTCCAAGTTGTTTTCCTTCGCAGAAGCTGTCAGATCGCGTGCCAGACTGTCCAAGGTTGGCGTGCTGACATTCGCTGGAGCACCGTGATGGCTGGAAACCGCCTCGCTGCTGCCGAGCAATTGAAGCACTTGCTGACGCGCTTTGTTCAGACTGATACCCAGGTTGTTCAGTACACGTGCTGCTACGCCTTCACCTTCACGAATAAGACCTAGCAAAATATGCTCGGTACCTACATAGGTATGCCCCAATTTACGCGCTTCGTCCATAGACAGCTCAATGACTTTTTTGGCACGTGGAGTATAGGCAATGTTCGTCGGTTGCTCTTGACCGCGTCCAATCAGTGTTTCCACTTCATCCTGGATTTTTTCCAGTCCCAGCCCTAAACCGATTAAGGCTTTCGCTGCTATTCCTTCGCCTTCACGAATGAGTCCTAGCAAAATGTGCTCTGTGCCAATGTTGTTGTGTCCCAATCGAACAGCTTCTTCCTGGGCCAAGGCAAGCACTTTCTGTGCTCGTTCCGTAAATCTTCCAAACATCATATATCCTGCACCTCCACAATGTGTATTTCAGATCATTCTATATATTAAAGGGTTGTGCCTAATTTTTGCCGGATCAGCTTCGCCCGGTACATATCGCGCTCACCGGTATTCATTTTATCCCCAAAGCTTTTTTGCAGAAAGCCAGGTTGCGTCATCACATTAAGCTCATTCATCGTTGCAATGGAAGGACGCTCCAAAATCCCTAAATCTACACCGAGACGTACATCGGACAGCCGCTGTGCAGCCTCCTTGGAATCCAAAACTGCTGCATATGACAAAATACCGAATGAACGCATCACCCGATCTGTAATCCGCAGCATGGATTCATTCATCAATCGTTCTCTGGCAGAACGTTCGTGCTCTATAATTTGCAGCACCACGCCATGCAGATTCTCGATAATTTCCGCTTCGGTTTGTCCCAGGGTAATCTGATTAGATACCTGGAATAAATTTCCAACTGCTTCGCTGCCTTCACCATAAATGCCGCGAACCGTAAGACCTACCTGTGAAACAGCGGACAATATACGATTGATTTGGTGAGTCATGACCAATGCGGGTAAATGCATCATCACCGAAGCTCTCATACCTGTGCCGACATTCGTCGGACAACTGGTCAGAAAACCTCTCCGATCATCAAATGCATAATCAACATGAGCTTCGAATGCATCATCAATGACCATGGCGCGTTCCCAGGCTTCTCTCACCTGACATCCCGGATATAAGCACTGAATACGCAGATGATCCTCTTCATTTATCATAACACTAACTGATTCATCATCACTAATCAACACAGCACCGTTGCGAGATTCGTTCGCCAAATTAGGACTAATTAAGTGCTTCTCAACCAGTACCTGCTTGTCGATCTCATCCAACTCGGATATTTTCAAGGTATGAAAAGTACCAAAACGACGCAAATCATCATACTGAAGGATATCCGTTAAGCGTTGAAGCACTTCTTCCGACTGCTGATTGGTAGCAAGCATGGGAAAAGGCAGATGCTGCAAGTTACGCGCAATTCTTACCCGGCTGCTAATGACAATCTCCGAATCCGCAGCATCACCACGCATCCAATCACTTAGCGGCTTTTCCGTAAATCGGATATTGGGCATCACGCATTCCCTCCTACTCTTCACAAACTTTACTCTTCAGTCATTTCTTTTTCAAGCTTTCTGATTTGATCCCTAAGCTCAGCAGCTGATTCGAATTCTTCCTGTACAATGTGTTGTTGCATCTCTTTTTTCAAATCATCAATTTGCCGTTTAACCTTTAATCGGCCTCCAGTACGGACCGGAACTTTCCCAACATGACTCGTACTACCATGCACACGCTTGAACAGAGGGTCCAGACGACTATCAAAATATTGATAGCATGATGGACATCCAAAACGTCCTAGCTTACTAAACTGTGTATAAGTCATACCGCAATCCTTGCATTGCAGATTTTGGGGAACAGTGTGACCTGAAGACTGGCTCTTTGTGCTGGAGTCAAAATCCAACATCCCCGACAACAAGCTATGAATCGAAAAGCCATTAGGTGTTCCAGGGATCATCTCCCCTTTTTCCTTCGCACATGTCTCACAAATATGAAACTCTGTCTTTTCGCCATTCACAATTTTGGTGAAATGCAAAGTTGCCGGCCGCATATTACATTCTTGGCACAGCATAAAAGCACCTCCTTCAACGTCAGGATTTTTACAAATCCCTACATCTGAATTGCAAATCTCTATTCACTGGTTAATGGATACTAGCTATTTGGCCGCCAGCAACGAGATCAGCATAGCCTTAAGCAATCTTGCTCGCAGTTGGTCACGATAGGGAAGCTTTAGCAATAATGTATCTCTTGATAAAGCAGCCTTCATTAGACCAGCTTCCCTTTTGCTTAAAAAATGAGCTTCCTCTAACTGATAAATCAGTCCTTCTGCTGCCGATTGGCTAATTTCCTCCCCGATGCTCTGATGAAGGTGTGTATGGATCGCATGTTGTGCAGGTAATTGAATTCGCTGAATTCGAATGTAGCCTCCACCACCGCGTTTACTTTCCACCACATAACCTTTTTCCAGCGTAAACCGGGTACTAATTACATAATTAATTTGCGACGGTACGCAGGAAAAGCGGTCAGCCAGATCATTACGCTGAATCTCCACTAAGCCTTGGGGACTTTCCAGCAGCATGCTCTTCAAATATTGTTCAATAATGTCGGAAACATTGCGCATTTCATCATCCTCCACTAACGGAAACGCAAGAATTCAAATACATTTCACGCTCCACAGAGTCCGCCGTATATTGAACTTAACCAAACGGTATAGTCACGAATCTAAGCTGTATTCAGGCTATTGCCTGTTCTACATCCATTGGAATTGTACCGTTTTGTTTCTAGTGTGACCTTTATTTGCGATAAATCATACACTTCTCTTCTGTCCATAAGAAGCAGCTCCTAACTATACGCAAATCAGGTCGTTATTTTTTACTTTTTTGCTGTCAAATTGTTATATACGGCCAATCCAACAACATAATACTTTTGTGGAATCACACTGATTCCAATTGACTTTGACTTTCTTTGACTATATTCGTATTATAGCACAAATTTCATTTTTGCCAAGGGGTCAATACCATTTTTCGCAATCTAATTATGTTTTATACCATATTACAAAAAACTCTTCCCATTATGGAAAGAGCTTTGAGTAATTATGATAAACCACATCCAATTTGGTTAAAAAAAAGTTGGACATTAAGAAAAACCAATTGGAGCTTTATCAGAAAAAATCCAATAAGAACGTTTGTTTTATTGGTATTACACGTTTAAGTGCAGCCACAGACTTACTGCTTCCTTCAATACGCCCCCAATTAGACAGGTTATCAGCTTGCTGGTAGCCGAGCATTAAAGTTGTTAATGACTGAATCCCCAGTTTCAAGTCAGCTGCTAAGGCGTTGTCAGATAAATTGCTTGTATCCACTCTTGCCAGATGTCCTTGCCCCTCCGTAGTAATTGTTAATCTCCATACTCCTTCATTCCAAGGGGCATACCGATCTGTCAGATGTAAGGTCAAACTTGTTTCTTCTCCAATCTGCTCAAAAGGGTATCTCTCTACAAAAGCAACTGCATCCACAATACGCCCCATAAAATAAGGCACCGTTTCCTGTTGAATTCGCGGATCATCGAGTAAAAAGGGCAGGTTGTCATCTGCTGGAACGTAAATAAATTTACCTTGGGTTATCATTGAGTCATGATTTGCAAAATAAGTCCACAAAGCCCGACGTGCCGTCTCATTTTCATATACCAACTCATCACAATTTAACTGTTTATCTTCTATTTTGTATAGTGCATATCCCTGAGGATTGCCTGCATCCGTGTAATATACTACAGTTCGATAATTTTCATTTAAAATCCGTTCCTGCCACCATTCCTTATCTCGTACCAGCGTACCATTGTAACGTGAAGCATACGATTGATACACTTGGTCCAATTCTGAAATATTTTTGATATCCCGTTTGACTATACCTTCTGTTTTAAGTTTAGCAGGGAATTTATCAATTGGAATGACGTACTTTTTGTACTCCGTATATGTTTCCCATCCAAATTTACGATAAAAGGCAAATGAGAATGGATGCAGAAAAGAAAGGCTTTGTCCTGCAGTCTTCATCTCTTCAAGCGCATGCGTCAACAAACGTGAAACCATACCCCCGCGACGCTTTTCCGGCCACGTTGCCACACCAGCAATGCCCCCCATATCAAAAACCTGACCATGTATGTATACTTGTAGCGGCAGCAAGGTCAGTTTAGCATTCAATTCGTGCCCGTCGAAGATTCCCCATGTTTGTTCTGGTTTGAATTTCTTCTTAGCTTTCTCCAGATCCTCCGGGGGCATTGTAAACTGAAAAGCATACTGGGATAATTCAATAGCTGCTTCAAATTCCTCACGTTGTAATTGCCTGATCTTCATAACTTCGTCACCTCGCTCATATACTTGGACCTTTTAAAAAAATACGCACTTAGAGTGTCGCAAAGCATCTTCTCTCTGTCAACCTTAGAGCGCGTGTCCATCCACAAAATACATAAAAAAGGATGATAACCTGCTAAGGTTATCATCCTTTTTCACTTTTGCTTGGCAACGTCCTACTCTCCCAGGACCCTGCGGTCCAAGTACCATCGGCGCTGGAGGGCTTAACGGTCGTGTTCGGGATGGGTACGTGTGGAACCCCTCCGCTATC
>NZ_JBREVE010000018.1:0-96404 GCF_052921365.1 Paenibacillus sp. T2-29
TCGGGTATTAGCTACCGTTTCCGGTAGTTATCCCTGTCTTGTGGGCAGGTTGCCTACGTGTTACTCACCCGTCCGCCGCTAGATTATTTAGAAGCAAGCTTCTAAATAATCTCGCTCGACTTGCATGTATTAGGCACGCCGCCAGCGTTCGTCCTGAGCCAGGATCAAACTCTCCATTAAAGACCAACCAGAGTTGGTTATAGAAAGAGCGATTAGCTCATTTTGAAACTGACGAGATAAAATATCTCATTGTTGATTTTGCGAACAAAATCATTTACTCACTCGTTGTTCAGTTTTCAAAGATCAAACATTTCTTTTGTTGAATCAGCTCATCACCTCATCAACTCTTATATCATATCACTTCCGAACCAACTTTGCAAGCATTTTTTTAAAAAACATTTTTTTGTATCTCTCGCTCGCAACCACATCTTCTTGGCCGGAATTAGAGTATATCATTCTGGATTTTTAAATGCAAGGTTTTTTATTAAGTTGTTTTACAACGTTTATGATTGTAACTAGATCCTGGGCTTTTGTTCAAATGGTTCTTAATTGTACACTCTTTTTTCTTTAATATTGATGATTTGACAAAGAAAGGATGGGTATAAATAATAAGGAACGCCCGCGCCATTCCCCCCTGTCTTTAATAGTAAATAGGTGGATATTACGGAACTCCAATTTAATGGTTAAGCATGAAATGTTCATCAAGCCCAAATCACACCAAAGACATTTTACTTCATTTGAAATAGATGATGATTAATTAAATAATGACATTATAGAGGAGTAGATTTTAAATGAAACAACGAAGGCGAACCTGGACGAGAGTCGTATTTGGGGTTATCTCTTGCTTACTGCTTGTCGTTATCTCTGGATTTGTGTATGAGTCGATTGCATCCAAACATGATAAGTCGCAACATCCTCCTCTGGGGAGAATGGTCGACGCTGGAGGCTATCGTCTCCATATTCATAAAATAGGTACCGGCTCTCCAACGATCGTGCTTGAATCAGGAAGCGGGGAAAGTAGCCTGTCCTGGAGGGATATTCCCGAGAAGCTGTCATCCTTCGCCACCGTTGTATCTTATGATCGGGCAGGCTATGCATGGAGCGAGGAGGCAAATACACCACGCACCGGTGAAAACATCGTTCGGGAGCTTCATACTGCTCTAAAGAATGCAGACATCCAACCTCCTTATATCTTTGTAGGTCATTCTCTCGGGGGGATGTACTCAAGGCTTTATGCACAAACATACAGAAACGAAGTAGCAGGACTGGTTCTAGTGGATGCTAGGCCTGAGAATGATGCTCGCCGGACCAATAAGATCTATGCCAAAGAACGACCTAAGGGCAATCCCTCGCCACTCATATCCATTCTCCTAGAAAAAGCAGGGGCTTTCCGTCTGTTTCCCAATTTTATGCTAAACGGACGGGTGGAGTATCGAGATAGAAAATCTTTTGTGAATATTGTTGCTTCCCCTAAGTACTTCCGCTCTGTTGCCGAGGAGGGTGATCTGGCGAGCACTACCGAAGATGCCATACGCGGCCAGCATTTGGGTAACCTCCCTGTGCGTGTGATAGCCCGAGGCATTCAGCAAGATTTGACTCAGTTTGGTATTAGCAAGCGTGGAAATGATCAGATCGAACAAAGCTGGCAAATTGGGCAACGCGAGATGCTCAATATCTCTACCAATAGTAAATTTATTGTTGCCAAGAAGAGCGAGCATATGATTATTCATGATCAACCAGAGCTCGTCATTCAAGTCATCCGTGAGCTCATCTCCAATATCCATTATTCTCGGTCAACCGTTGCTAAAACAAACACTGATCATTAGAGGCACTACTCTCTGCATATTGAGGATTTCATAAAATAAAAAAGACGCCCGGGTCCCTCCTATATAAAGGAACCCGGGGTCTTTGCTGCTCACTACTATTCTCGTTGTTTGATCTTAGGACAAAATAGGCTTGTTTTTAGATGAGGTTTCTGCAATTTTACCAAGTATTTGTCTCAGTACTTTAGCATTTTCCCCGACAAAACCGGAATCAAGCAGCACATCATGCGTTCCGATGACTTCGTATTCTTTGTATTGGCCAAGTGTTGCCTGTTGCCATAACAATTTATCTAATGATGTATCCGGTCCAATACTATCATCCTCTGCAATCAGAGCATGGATATTTGCACGAACTTCACCTGCGTTAATAAGTTCATCGCGGTAGGTGGAGTAAACTAGCATTTTTTCCATGACTCGCTCCCTGTCCGCTGGATCTGCGAGGAATGCTTTGTACTGCTCTCTAATGCTGTCCAACACTGTCTCGACAATCTCTTCAAGCTCCTCCGGTGTCGATTCATCCTTGGACATCTTTCTCATAGCATCTACCATAATAATGTCGCCAACATGGTACCCTCGCATTTCCATGGCTTTAGCTACCTCGAAGGCCAGATTTCCTCCAAGTGAGTATCCCAGGAATACATATGGGCCTTCTGCTTGAATATCCACGATGGCATCGATGTATCGATCCAGCATATCCTGACCCTGGTACCGATCGCCGATAAATTCCATCCCGTACACCTCGCAAAGCCCTTCCAGCTCCTTGGCCATCTCATAGTACCCCAAAGAGTGGCCTACCCGTGGAGGGAAGCAAAATACTTTAAGTGTTCCTTTCCCTGGGAAGCGGATAATTTCCATTTCTTGTTCATCCGCGGCAGTTGTTGCCTGCAGCTTGAAAATTTCATGCGCCATTTCTTCCACAGTCGGCAGATTAAACACGGCCTGGAGTGGGAGATGGACGCCCATACTGGACGAGATCCTTTGAATCAAGCCCAATACTTTCAGGGAATGGCCCCCAAGCTCGAAGAAATGATCCCTGATTCCGATTTCCTGTACGCCGAGCACCTCGGACCAAATCTGAGCGAGCTCTACTTCTGTCTGCGTACGCGGCGCGATATACTCCGCCGTACTCCGCAGAAGGGTTTCCGGTGCTGGTAGCGCTTTGCGATCCAATTTGCCATTCGGATTCAGTGGCATTTGTCCCAGCTGTATGAAAGCAGATGGAATCATGTAGCTTGGCAGCTCGCTGGCCAGTGCCTCGCGTAGGACGCCCGCTGCGAGCCCTTCCTCGGCCACAAAGTATGCGCAAAGCTGAGTACTTCCGCTGGAGTCAGCCAGTGCTAGAACAACTGCCTCCTGCACCGACGGCACCTTCAGGATTTGTGCTTCCACTTCTCCCAACTCAATGCGGTAACCGCGGATTTTTACCTGGTGATCGATCCGTCCCAAATACTCAATATTCCCGTCTGGCAACCACCGGGCCAAATCGCCTGTTCGGTAAATCCGTTCTCCTGGCTTGTATGGATGAGGAATGAACTTCTCTGCCGTCAGGTCCGGCTGGTTGAAGTACCCTCTCGCTACCCCTTCACCTGCAATACAGAGTTCCCCCGGCACACCTACTGGTGATAATTGAGCAGCGCTATCCATCATCCATACTTGGACGTTAGCGTACGGTTTGCCGATAGGCACATGCGTTAGAGCAGCAGTCTCAGGACTCGTTGTATATCGAGTCGCATATACAGCCGCTTCCGTAGGACCGTAGATGTTCTCCAGTACTGCATAAGGAGACACTTTATAGTACTCTTCCACAAGTTTGGCAGGCAGCGTCTCGCCGCAGGCAAACAGATATTTCAGAGTAAGGAATCCTTGGGTACTGCTTTCTTTCAAATATTGAACGAGCACGCTGAGCATCGAAGGTACCAAATTAAGATGCGTGATTCGGTTCGTATCTACAGCCTTCAGCAGTGCCACCGGGTCTTTGTCCACGCCCTGCGGCAGGATCACAAGCGTCCCCTGTCCAAAGAACCAGCAGAACAGCTCTGGCACGGAGAAGTCAAAGGTGAATGTCGTTTTGAGCAGGAATCGATCACCTGCCAACATCGGATATTCAGCTTCCAACTGACTCAGTGTATGGACGGCGGAGCGATGCTCAATCATTACACCTTTCGGCTTGCCAGTTGAACCCGACGTGTAAATGATATACGCCAGATGCTCTGGCCCCGCGATTGGTTCCAGATTGGAGCCATCCGCATGATACGCCTGCGGATCATCCAGTGCCAGGATCGTGCCAGTGAATGGGAAACGATCTTTGAGATGGCGCTTCGTCAGCAGCAGCTTCGCTCCCGAATCCTCCAGCATGTGGCGAATACGATCCTCAGGGAATTCCGGATCAATCGGAACATAAGCGCCGCCCGCTTTTAGAATGGCATGGATGCCTATGATCATCTCAAGCGAACGCTCGACCATGATGCCGACTGGCTGATCTGGTCTGACCCCTTGCGCACGCAGCGTACGTGCGAGGCGGTTGGCCTGCTGATGAAGTTCTCCGTAGGTAAGCTCCGTTTCGCCGAAAATAAGTGCTGTATGATCCGGTGTGAGCGCAGCTTTTTCCTCAAATATACCGTGAAGGGTCTTCTCACGCGGATAAGGAGCTGCTGTGTCTCCCCATACCTCTATAATTTGTGATTTCTCTTCTGGCGTAATCAGCTCCAGCTCATCAATACGGATAGCAGGTTGTACAGATACGCTTGTCAGAATTTTCGTTAAGTGTCCTTGAATCCGTTCCACGCTCTCCCGGTCATAGACACGAGCATTATAACGATACAAGAACTCTAGACTACGTCCCGGCAGCACAATGAGGTTAAAGTCATAATTTGTCTGTTCAAACATCTGAACATCCGTAATTTTGTATTCGGCCTCATCATTGGCAATTTTCTCTTCCAGATGCTCTTCTACCGGGTAATTTTCAAATACCATGATATGGGAAATCAAATCTTGCTTTTGTTCGCTCTGTGCCTGAATCTCATAGAGCGGATAGGAATCATAAGCATGTCCTGCCAAATATAATTCCTGCTGTCTCTTCATTACTTGAGAGAACGAATCGCTTCCCTCGGCTTGAACCCGAACCGGAACTGTATTAATGAAGAGACCTATCATGCTTTCGATACTCGGAATCTCGGCAGGTCTGCCTGATACCACACTTCCGAAGACGACATCCTGGCTTCTATTATAGCGTTGCAACACGATTCCCCAGGCTGCTTGCATCAGTGTGTTCATCGTCACCTGGTGCTGCTTGGCCACTTGTTCCAGGCACTCGGTCAATTCCGCATCCAACGTGAATACCAGCTTCTCTGACAAGTAGGCTTCTGCTTTGGCCGATGGCTGTGTAATAGCCTGTGGCAGCTTCGTCTGCTGCTCGTAGCCTTCCAGGTATCCTCTCCAGTAAGAGGATGCCTCTTCCTCGCCTTGTTTCTCCAACCATTGAATGTACTGGCTGTACGATGCTGCTGCAGGAAGCTCAGGTTCCCTTTGCTCACGTAGAGCTCCGTATGTTTCAAACACTTCCTGGAGCACAAGCGGCATACACCAGCCATCCAAAATGATGTGATGAGAGCTCCACAACAGATGGTAATGCTCTTTTGCAGTACGTAGGATAGCAACACGCAGCAGGGCTTCATTCGCAAGATCAAAGCCTCTTGCTTTGTCTTGGGCAATGTAAGCTGCAAGACACGCTTCTATTTCACTGGATTCCAGCTCATGCAAATCCTCGTACACGAAATCGCATGCTCTTTCTTTGAACACAATCTGTATAGGGAAATCGCCCCATCCGGCATGGAAATTCGTTCTCAATATGGCATGCCGTTTCATCAGATGCTGTAAGCTGCGTTTGAAATCCTCAGGATAGAACACTCCCTGAATTTCAAATGTGGCCTGCTCAAAGTAGACCTCTGAATGAGGCTCCAGCAAGCTGTGGAACAACATTCCCTTTTGCATTGGTGTAAGTTTATACATATTTTCAATGCTACCGATGTGCCGTGTCTGCTCTTCCAGCTCCTCGATTTCCTCCAAGCTGATATCTTTGAGGAGTACATCGCTTGGTGTAAGTTCGGTTCTTTCCTTGCGCACACAGTGCCCAATAACTTCACTGAGACGCTCCTTCAGGATACCGACAAACTTCTCTACCGAATCTGCATGGAACTGCTGATGGTTATAGCTGACCGAAAGCTGAAGCTGTCCTTCGGTAATCAGCCCATTGATGTTCAATGCCTGATGCTGCACCATCTGCTCACTGACCTCAGATCCTGCCGAGTAAGGTGATACCTCCATCGTTCCCTCTGCAAGATCCTGGTCAAACTGCCCTAGGTAGTTGAAGATAATCTCCGGTTCTGCCGAGAAGGAGGAGCCAACCGATACGTCGCTCAAATATTTCAAAATACCATATCCTACACCTTTGTTCGGGATACGACGCAGATCTTCCTTAATACGCTTGATTCTGGCGCCGATCTCCAATTCGCCTCCCATCTCAAGAGCGACAGGATACTGACTTGTAAACCAGCCTATCGTGCGAGTGATATCCAATTCCGGTACTACAGGCTCCCGTCCATGTCCTTCCAGTAGAATGCCTATACGTTCGATCCCTGTCCACTCGTGAACCGCCATACCGAGGGCCGTCAAGAGCAGATCGTTAACTTCCGTATTGTAAGTTCGATTCGCCTCTTTCAAGAACTGCTCTGTCTCTTCTGCCGACCATGTTACCGTAACAGCCTCGCTGTCTTTTATAAGAAGAGTACCGTCCACCTTGTCTTTTGGAAGAAGGGCAAATCCCTCTCCTTCCACCTCTGCCCAAAAGCTGCGTTCTTGTTCAGCCGCCGGGCTGTTGGCGTATTGCGTGATTCCATCAACCCATGCACGGTACGAATCCGTCTTCTGTGGAAGTTTGACCGCTTCTCCACGTGCTGCCTGCTCGTAGCCTTCCTGTAGGTCCTCAAAGAGAATACGCCAGGATACGCCATCCACAGCCAAGTGATGAATAACGATCAACAAATGTTCGCCTTCCGTACAGCGGAACAGACCTAGTCTAAAGAGAGGTCCATCCTCCAGAGAGATGCTGCGCTGAATGGCTTCTGCACCTGCTTCTATTGCCAAAGCCGGATCTTTTTCATCCCGCAAATCGTGGATTTGGAGGCTATACAGCTCACCTTCGCCCAAGCTACGGTTCCAGGCTTCTACTCCTTGCTCTCCTTGGCGGAACACCAGTCGCAGCGCATCATGGTGCTCTGCAATTTTTTGAATAACCTTGGCGAGCGCATCGGTATTAAAGCCTTCACGTCGGTACAGCATAACCGACTGATTAAAGTGATGAAGATCCGTTGACTGCTCTTCGAAAAATCTGCGCTGGGCAGGTCCCAATTTTACCGTTCCGTGCACCTCGCGCTGATCTGCAATTCGGCTGACTGCGCTAACGCGCTGAGCCAGTTCCGCAATTGTTGGATAGCTGAACAAATTCTTCATTTCCAGTTTGTAGCCTGCGTGGAGAAGTCTTGATGAAACCTGAATCGATTTGATCGAGTCGCCTCCAAGTTCAAAGAAATTATCATGTATGCCAACAAGCGGCACGCCGAGCACACCTTGCCAAATCGAAGCCAAAATGTTCTCCACATCCGTCCGGGGAGCAGCAAAGGCAGCTCCTGCCTTCACACCCACGTTTGGTTCAGGCAGTGCCTTGCGATCCAGCTTGCCATTCGGTGTCAAAGGCATTACGTCCATTTGGACAAAGTAAGACGGAATCATATATGCAGGCAGTTCAGCAGACAGTTCATTTCTCAGCTCGCTGACAGACATTTCCCGATCCGCTACAAAGTAAGCACATAGAGACTTCTGTCCATTGGCATCTGCCCACGCAACAACGAGAGCTTCCTCAACAAGTGGCATATCCAGCAACTTGGCCTCAATCTCACCAAGCTCAATACGATAGCCCCGGATTTTGACTTGATGGTCAATACGCCCAATGTACTCAATCTCTCCATTAGGAAGGCGACGAGCTAAATCTCCGGTCCGATACATATTTCCTTCCGCGGCGAACGGATTCCTAATGAATTTTTCAGCGGTAAGATCCGGACGGTTCAGGTATCCACGGGCTACTCCGTCCCCGGCGATGTACATTTCGCCCTCCACACCTAACGGTACGAGACGAAGCTGTTCATCCAAGATATGAATGTATATGTTATCGGACGGCAATCCAATCGGTACGGATTCCCGTGTATCCTTCGCAGGATCGTACAGGTGAATCATGCAGCCGACGACGGTTTCGGTTGGACCGTATTCATTGTAAATCTTGATGTTGCCACCAAAGAGGTCGGTAATCGTTTTTGACAAATGCGTGGTCAGATTCTCTCCACCCACAATGAGCTGCTGAATGCGACTTTCCGCTGGAATGGTCATGTCTTTTATGAGACTGAGATGTGTCGGCGTCAGCTTGAGAATATCGACCGCATTTTCGCGCAAAATATGCTGAACAACCTCCGCTTTATCTATACCATCATAAATCCGTACTATTCCTCCGTTTATTAACGGAGTAAACATTGATGTCATCGTCAAGTCAAACGAAATGGATGAATACAGCGGGAAGTCCGTTGGTTGCCCTGCACAATAGACTTTATTGGCCCACCAGATGTAGTTCACGATTCCTTTATGGTTAATCATGGTTCCCTTCGGATTTCCTGTTGTACCCGAAGTATAGATTAAATACACCAAATCGTTTCCTCTCACAGGAATATTAGGATTATTCACTCCAGTTCCGTAGATGTGCGGAGAATCCAATTCCATAACCATTCCCTCAAAGGACGCTAGCTTCGTCAGGTGGCTCTGGGTGAGCAGAATCTCAGCGCCAGAGTCCTTCAGAATATACTGTATCCGCTCCTGCGGATATTCAGGATCAATCGGTACATAGGCTCCGCCCGCTTTGAGTACCCCCATGATGGCAACCAGCAGTTCCACTGATCGATCCGCCAATAGACCCACTACTTGTTCGCTCTGCAGTCCTTGGGCTATCAAGGTCGAAGCCAGTCTGTTCGCCTGCTCGTTCAGCTCCCGATATGTGATCTGGATGTCGCCGCTTATTGCCGCGATCTTATCCGGCGTACGGGCCACCTGTTCCTCAAACAAGGTATGCAAGCCCTGATCACTTGGATAAGCATGAGCCTTGCCACCCCAGTCGAGCAGGTTTGTCCGTTCCTCTGGTGTTACAATCTCCAGCTCCTGTATCGTCGCTTGCGGACGAGTAGCTACCTGATCGAGCATTTGCAGTAAATGTCCTCCGATTCGCGCAATGCTTTCTTGCTCGTAGACCGAAGCATTGTAGCGAATGCAGACCTTAATGTCCTCGCCTGGAATGACAACCAGGTTAAAGTCATAGTTGGTTTGCTCAAACATGGCGAAGTTGGCGACTTCGAGATTTCCCTCTGTTTGATTGCCCGACTGTTCTACCTGTTCGTCAAGCGGATAATTTTCAAAGATCATAATATGAGAAATCAAGTCTTGCTTTTGGCTTGTTTTCCCCTGAATCTCATACAGCGGATAGGTGTCGTAGGCACGACCAGCCAACGAATGTGCCTGTGTACGTTTCATCACATCGACAAAGGCCTCGTCTTTGGATGACTGTACACGAATAGGTACTGTATTAATAAACAGACCCACCATATTCTCGATCCCTGCAATCTCAGCAGGTCTACCCGATACAACACCGCCGAAAACCACATCCGAGCTGGCATTGTAACGCTGGAGAATCAGTCCCCAGGCTGTCTGCATGAGTGTGTTGACCGTCACATGATTGCGCTTCGCGACAACGTCCATTTTGCGGGTCAAGGCTGTACCCAAATGGAGAACATGCTCATTCAGAACGTAGCCCTCTTCTTTAGCTTGAGATTTCGTTTTAGCTTCTGGCAATACCGTATTGCCGTCATAGTCTTCGAGATATTGACTCCAATATGTTGAAGCCTCTTGATCGTCCTGTGCATCAAGCCATTCAATATAACGGCTGTAGGGCTGAGCCGGCGGCAGTACAGGCTGTACTTGCTGACGCAGGGCAGAATAATAATCGAACAGCTCCTGTGTAATAATCGGGATGCACCAGCCGTCCATGACAATATGATGGAAGCTCCACAATACAAGGTGGCTTTGTTCTTTTTGCAAGACAGTCACTCGCATCAGCGGATCTTCTGACAAGCTGAATCCCTTAGCCATATCTTCAGTAGTGTAAGCCTGAATCTGGGCTTCTTGCTCCTCCAACGTAGCGGCACGCAAATCTACGTAGTTCAGAGGGATAGGCCGTTGCTTAAAGACAACTTGCAGCGGTACATCAGTAATATTGTTGTAAAAACCGGTACGCAGTATGGCATGTCGTTGCGCCAAAGCCTGGAAGCTCTCGAAGAAGATATCTACATCGAAGCTGCCACGTAGCTCAAACGTTGCCTGCTCAAAGTATGAAGAGGAGTCCGGCTCCAGCAAGCTGTGGAAGAGCATGCCTTTCTGCATTGCCGTTAACTTGTACACATCCTCAATCTCTCCAATATGGGCCGTCTGGGCTGTGAGTCGATCAAGCTGCTCCAGTGTCAGTCCTTGGAACAGAACATCACTTGGCGTAAGCTGCGCACGCTCCTGAACCACACAATGCCGGATGACCTCGCTAAGACTTGACTGTAATAATTCAGCAAAATGACTCACCGTCTCCTTACGGTACTGCCTATTGCTATACGTAATCGTCAGTGATAGCTGGCCTTCGGCAACCATGCCATTCACATCCAGAGCATATTGCTGTGGTGTGTGATCGCTGAGCGCCTTACCGACTGAATGTGTAGACAAGCTAAGAGCATTGCCCTCCAAGTCCTGGTCAAACTGTCCAAGGTAGTTGAAGGAAACTTCCGGTTCTACGCTGAATCGAGCGCCATTTTCCGGTGCCATATACTTCAGCAGACCGTAGCCGATGCCTTTGTGCGGAACCTCTCGCAAATTCTCCTTGATGCGCTTGATTCGGGTAGATACTTCCTGCCCATCTTGCAGGTTCAGCAGAACAGGGTACTGAGTTGTGAACCAGCCCACGGTACGGGTAATATCCAGATCTGGTATGATCATTTCCCGGCCATGCCCTTCAAGGTTAACCAGAACCTGCTCCACGCCTGTCCAGCGCTGAATAGCTGCTCCCAGAGCAGTCAAGAGCAAATCATTCGTCTCCGTATGATAAGCCCGGTTTGCTTGTCGCAACAGCAGGTCGGTTTCTTCAGCAGACCACGTTACCGTAACCGACTCGGTATCCCGAATGGTGCCCGGCTCCTGATCCTGATCCTTTGGCAGTGGAGTCAGAATCGTCTCCTCAATCTGCTGCCAGTATGAACGTTCCTTGTCCAGAGCAGGGCCTGCTGCATACTTCGCCGCTTGCTCGGACCATACAAGATACGAATCGGTCTTTTGCGGAAGAACAATCACTTGTCCGTTCAACGCCTGCTCGTATCCTGTTGCAATGTCCTCAAACAGGATGCGCCAGGACACGCCGTCAACCAAGAGGTGATGAATGACAATCAACAAATGATCGCCATCCTTACAATGGAACAAGCCTAGCTTGAACAGAGGGCCGGCTTCCAAGTGGAAGCTTGCCTGTATGGCATCGCCCTGGGCTTGAACAGCAGCTGCCTCGTCATCTGCCTGTCGCATATCGGCGATGTCCAATGTGTAAAGTTCGCCTTCGTCAATTCCCCGATTCCAGGCCGCGTATCCAGCTTCTGTAGGCCGGAAAACCATACGCAGCGCATCATGATGGATCGCAATTTGGTCCATTGTTAACCGGAGTGCAGCCTCATCAAAGCCGTCTTTCCGATGGAGCATGACAGCATGATTGTAATGATGCGGCTCTGCTGTGTGGCGTTCAAAGAACCAGCGCTGAATTGGCATTAACTCCGCTGCACCTTTGATTTCACCCTGCTCTGCTGTGCGCCCAGCTACTTGAAGATACGGGCTTAGCTCGGCAATGGTCGGATATTTGAAGAGATCCTTCATCTCTAATTTGTATCCAGACTGGAACAATCTGGAGGATACCTGAATCGCCTTAATAGAGTCACCACCCAGATCGAAGAAATGATCATGGATACCGATCTGCTGTGCTCCCAGCACACCTTGCCATACGGAAGCCAAAGCTTCCTCAGCTGCGTTCCTCGGCGCTTCATACACCGCTCCAGTCTGCACATTGGCCTCTGGAGCCGGAAGCGCTTTGCGATCCAGCTTGCCATTTGGCGTCAACGGCATCTGTTCCAATTGCATAAAGTAAGATGGAATCATATAAGCCGGCAGTTCAGCAGCCAAGGCTTTTCTCAATTCGCCTACCGTCAGCATCTGATCCGCAGTAAAATAGCCGACCAGCACTTTTTGTCCAATTCCATCCTCTCGGGCAAGCACAACGGCCTCCCTTACAGACGGAGCATGGAGCAGCTTCGCCTCCACTTCGCCCAGCTCAATGCGGTAACCCCGAATTTTAACCTGATGGTCAATCCGTCCGAGATACTCCATGCTGCCATCCGGCAGCCAGCGTGCCAAGTCACCTGAGCGGTACATACGCTCGCCCGCTTCAAACGGATGAGCTACAAACTTCTCTTCCGTCAATTCCGGTCGGTTCAGGTAGCCACGCGCCAGGCCTTCGCCCGCCACATAGAGTTCACCCGGAATGCCAATCGGTTGTGGACGGCGTTGTTCATCCAGAATGTACGCACGTAGTGTCGGAATCGGTATACCGATATTGCTGCGGCCCTGTCCAATTTCCAGTTCCGTAATTTCCTTATACGTTACATGCACGGTCGTTTCCGTGATGCCATACATGTTGATGAGCTGCACTTGCGGATATTTCGCTCTCCAGTCCTTGAGCAAGGCCGGGCTTAATGCCTCCCCGCCGAAGATAATCATGCGAAGACTCAATTCTGCCGCGCGATGACTAAGTTCTTCTTGTAGTAACTGATAGAAGTATGTTGGCGTCTGGTTCAACACGGTAACCTTCTGGTCCTTAAGCAACTGCAAGAAACGCTCTGGGCTCTTCGCAGTAAGCGATGGAACGATGACTAGACGACCTCCGTTCAGCAATGCCCCGTACATCTCCCATACGGAGAAGTCGAAACAGAACGAATGGAACAGCGTCCACGTATCCTGAGGACCGAAATCAAACATATTTTTATCATTAAAGAGCAAGCGGACTACATTTTTGTGCTCGATCAGCGTTCCCTTTGGCTTGCCTGTCGTACCCGATGTGTAGATAACGTAGGCAAGATGATTCGGTCCAGCCGTAGGCTCCAGATTTGATACATCTTCCTTGTAGGAAGCCGCCTCGTCCAGATTAACGATGTCCCCGGTGAAGGAGATACGTGTCTCCAGATGCGCTTGTGTCAGCAGCAGCTTGGCTCCCGAATCCTCAAGCATAAAGCGAATGCGGTCCTCCGGATATTCAGGGTCGACAGGGACATAAGCCCCGCCTGCCTTCAAGATGGCCAAAATCCCAACGACCATTTCAAGGGAACGATCCGCCATGATTCCAACCAGACCATCTGGTTGCAGACCACGCTCGCGCAGTGTTCTGGCAAGTCCGTTGGCCCGCTCATTCAGCTCGCTATAAGACAGGGTTGCCTCTTCACATACGACTGCTATTGCATCCGGATTACGAACAGCCTGTTCCTCGAACAGTGCATGAATCGTTTTGTCACGAGGATAATCTGCTTTGGCTTCGTCCGCATCTTTCATCAACATCGATTTTTCCTGCGGTGTCACGATATCAAGGGATGACAACGACAATCCCGGATTGGCGATAGCTTCCTGAATAAGCTGTACAAAGTGGCCTGCCATCCGCTCAGCGGTCTCCCGCTTGTAGATTGCAGTCGCGTATTCCAGCGTGCAGTTCAATGTCCCATCCGCTTCGCTCACCGTCAGTGTGAGGTCAAACTTGGCAGCAGGATGTACATGATCGTAAGGAGTGAAACGCAATCCCTCGATTTCTTGTTCTCCCTGCTCGATATTTTGCAGAACAAACATAGTATCAAATAGTGGGTTACGACTCAGGTCACGCTGAAGCTGCAGCTTCTCTACCAGCTCCTCGAACGGATAGTCCTGGTTTTCATAGGCCCGCAGGGCTGTTTCCTTCACTTCCTGCAAGTAAGCCTCGAAGGACTTTTCGCCCTCTGGATAAGTACGCAGTGCCACTGTGCCTACGAACATACCGATGAGACCTTCGAGTGTGGCATGGGATCTTCCCGCCACTGGTGAACCGACAATGACATCTTCCTGACCCGTGTACTTATGCAAGAGCGTCGTATAGGCTGCCAGCAGCACCATAAACAGCGTAGAACCTGTTCGGGTAGCCAGCTCCTGAAGTGAAGCGCTCAGAGAAGCATCAATCTGGAAGTCAATCCGATCTCCCGCAAAGCTTCGTACCGCAGGACGAACTTCGTCCACTGGCAAATCCAGCACCGGCAAGCTCCCGCGGAATGCATCCAGCCAGTAAGCTTCCTGGGCTTTGAGACGCTCTCTTCCGAGCTGCTCTTGCTGCCATACCGCATAATCCGCGTACTGGATTTGTAGCGCAGGCAATACGTCCTCTTCTTGGTAGAAACGGAGAAACTCCTCTATGAGAATATTCATAGAAACCCCATCTGAGACAATATGATGCATGTCAAACAATAGTAAATGGCGCTCATGTGCAATACGAATCAGACCCACCCGCAGCAATGGAGCTTCACCAAGATCGAAAGGACGGACAAATTGCTGAAGGGTAGCTTCTGCCTCTGACTCGCTCAACTCCGCATATTCCACCGTAAACGGAACATCCGGTAGGATTTGCTGTACAGGTTCACCGTTAACGGTCACAAAACGGGTGCGCAGCGAACCATGACGACGAATCAGACGACGGAATGCCTGCTCTAGCCGTTCCCGATCCAGGTCTCCCTCAACCGTAAGGATACCTGGCATATTGTAGCTCAGCTCTCCACCTTCCAGCTGACTAAGGATAAACAGCCGTTTTTGGGCTGAGGACAATGGATAGTGCTCGCGTGCTTCGGCTGAAGGAATTTCTTCGAAATTCAGCGGTGTATAGGCTTCAATGGCCCGAGCCAATCCTTCAATGGTAGGCGACTCGAACACTTCTCTTAGACTAATCTCGCGATTCATCTCCTTACGAATTCGTGAGACTAGCAAAGCTGCACGCAGTGAATGGCCTCCAAAATGGAAGAAATTATCCTTTACTCCCGCGCTCTCTACACCCAGCACCTCTTGCCAGATTTCGGCTAATTGGATTTCTACAGGTGTCTTTGGAGCCTCAGATGAAGCAACTGCCCATCCACGCTCGCCTTGCAGCGCTTTTCGATCTATTTTTCCGTTCGACGTTAGAGGCATGTCCTCCAGTTGTATGAAGCGAGAAGGGATCATATATCCAGGCAGCATCTCCGACAGATCTGCTCGGAGCTCGGATACCTCAAGTTTCTGAGCAGCTACGAAGTAAGCGACTAGATCCTTGTAGCCGTCATCACTCTCCACAGCCAAAGCCACGACTTCCTGAACGGACGGCACTCTGAGCATATGTGCTTCGACCTCGCCCAGCTCGATCCGATAGCCACGAATTTTGACTTGATGATCTATTCGACCTAGGTACTCGATGGTTCCATTCGGTAACCAGCGAACCAGGTCGCCCGTCCGATACATACGCTCTCCTGGAGCATACGGATTGTCCACAAATTTCTCATCCATTAACTCAGGGCGGTTATGGTACCCCCGTGCTAACCCGATACCCGAAATGCACAGTTCTCCAGCTACGCCGACAGGCAGCAATCTGAAATGGTCATCCAAGATATACACACGATGGTTGGCAATTGGTTGTCCAATGGATACGATTCCTACGGTTTCTTCACTGTTCTGGGCATTCCATATGGTAGTGCATACGGAGTCCTCAGTTGGACCATATGCATTGAAGTATTGTACATGCTTTCTCCACTTTTCGATCAATTCGACCGATGTGGCTGACCCAGCTGTTAGCAGGCATCGCAGTGTCGGCAGACGCTCTGGCTCGAGATGGATAGCGTAGGCTGGTGGCAAAGTCGCTACCGTAATCCCCTTATCGTTCATGAACTGCTCGAACAAAGCATGATCCAAAATCTCTTGTGTAGAAGGAATACACAGAGTAGCTCCGTGGCTCAATGTCGTTAAAATTTCCGAAACCGATGCATCGAACGACAGGCTTGCAAACTGAACAATCCGATCCTGCGGTGTAACTTCGAAGAGTCCGCGGTATACGTCCGACAGATTTTGTAGTCCCCGGTGTTCCACTAATACGCCCTTAGGCCGACCTGTCGTGCCTGAGGTATAGATCACGTAAGCCAAATCATCAGGGTCGGCCGTATCCTTCAAATTCGAAGTGTCGGCATCATAGGTCGACGGTTCATCCAGCAACAGGACATTCCCCGTCCAGCCTCTATGCTCCAGCAGATGAGCTTGAGCAAGGATCATCTTCGTCCCCGAATCCTCAAGCATGTAGTTGATCCGCTCTTTCGGATACTCTGGATCAATAGGAACGTAGGCGCCCCCGGCTTTCATAATGCCGTACATCCCAACGATCATATCGGTTGACCGTTCAACAATCAGCCCCACCAGGTCTCCCGTCTTGATTCCCTCAGCACGCAGTCTTCTCGCCAATCCATTAGCTCTTGCGTTCAGCTCGGCGTAGGTCAGTACCTCGTTCTCAAATACAATGGCCGTGGCGTCCGGCGTTCGACCTGCCTGCTCCTCCAACAGCCCGTGAAACGTAGTACGGTGTTTGGAACTGGCCCCCGTGTCTCCCCATACGTTCAGAATCTGCTCTCTCTCCTGTGGCGTAACCAATTCCAGAGCATCCACGGAAATTGCAGGATTCTCCACAATTTGTTCCATCAGGTGGAACAAATGGCCCTTGATTTGCTCAATCGTGGCTGGATTATAGACGAGCGCATTATATTGGAACAACAATCTCATCTCTTTGCCCGGTAGAACAATTAAGTTAAAATCGTAATTCGTTTGTTCAAGAAGCTCCGCTTCCTCAATCTCAAAGGCAGCCTCGCCACCTCCCAGACGTTCTACTTCCTCTTCCACAGGATAGTTCTCAAATACCATAATATGAGAGATGAGATCTTGCTTTTGGTCCGTCTGAGCCTGAATTTCAAACAACGGGTAGGTATCGTACATATGAGAAGCCATATACTGCTCCTGCTGTTGCTTCATCAGGACTGTGAAGGGGAGATTTTCTTCCGTCTTCACACGAACTGGAATGGTATTAATGAACAAACCGATCATCCGGTCAATTCCCGGAATTTCAGCCGGTCTACCTGATACTACACTTCCGTATACAACATCACGACTACCATTATAGCGTTGAAGCGCAACGCCCCAGATGGACTGCAGCAATATATTCATCGTGACATGAGCATCTCTGGCCACCTTTTCCAAGCGTTCAGTCAATTCCCTGCTGACAGGATAATTCAGCTTTTCTGCTACATAGCCTTCTCCTTTAGCTGCTCCATCGACTTGAGGTAAAAGCGTCTGTTGTTCGTAACCGGCCAGATATCTGCTCCAATAGTCGGCCGCAGCTGCTTCATCCTGCTGTTCCAGCCATTCAATATACCGGCTATACGGCTGAACCTCTGCCAGCTGAGGCTCTCTTCCTTCCAGGAGGGCAAAATAGTGTTCAAACACCTCCTGTGTAATTAATGGAACACACCACCCATCCATGACGATGTGGTGAAAGCTCCACAAGAGACGGAAGCTCTCTTCATCTGTGTGCAGAATCGATACACGCAGAAGCTCATCTTCAGCCAGGTTGAAGCCCTGCGCTTTATCCTTAGCCGCAAATGTCTTCAGGTAAGCTTCACGCTGCGATGCATTCATCTCACGCAGGTCTTCATACACCAATTTGGCGCCTCTATGCCGGAATACAACCTGTAAAGGCTCACCGCCCCATCCGCTGTAGAAGTTCGTACGCAGGATAGCATGGCGCTCCACCACTGCATCCAGACTGTGTCCGAAAGCGGTCGGATCAAAGCTACCCTTAAAGTCAAAGGCGGCCTGTTCAAAATAAGCCCCTGTATGCGGCTCGAACATATCATGAAACAGCATGCCCTTCTGCATCGGCGTCAGACTGTATACATTCTCAATATCGCCTATGTGATTGGTCTGCTTAGAAAGCTCCTCCAGATCAGCAATACTCAGTCCCTTGGCAAGCACGTCACTTGGCGTCAATACAGTTCTTTCCTGGGTTACACAATGCTGAAGCAGCAGCCGTAGGCTTTCTTCGATATATCCAGCGAGCTGTTTCATTGTGGATGACTTATACTGTTTTCCGTTATAACTCATCGTCAGAGTCAAGGCTCCGTCTGTCACCATACCATTGATATCTAGCGTATAGGCTGACTCTCCCAGCAAGCTTTGCGCGCTTCCGGTTGGATAAGGAGAAACCTGCAACGAGCTTCCTTGCAAATCCTGATCAAACTGCCCCAGATAGTTAAAAGAAATCTCAGGCTGCAAGTTGAAACTGTCTGCGTCCTCCTGACTGGCCATCGTTTTGAGCAACCCATACCCGATACCTTTATTCGGAATACGGCGTAGCCCCTCTTTCACAGACTTGATCAAGGCTGACAATTCAGTATTATTTCCCATGTCTAAAATGACTGGGTACTGACTTGTAAACCAGCCGACAGTACGGGTAATATCGATATTCGGCACAATCGGTTCACGACCATGCCCTTCAAGATTCACAGCAATCTTGCCAATGCCAGACCACTTAGATACCGCCATGCCCAGAGCGGCCAATAGCAGATCGTTCGTTTCCGTTTGGTAAGCACGATGGGCTTTTCTCAACAGTTGATCGGTTTCTTCCACAGTCCACTCTGCTGTCACCATTTCGCTATCCTTCAGTAAAAGGCTTTCCACAGCCTCATCCTTCGGCAACTGCTCGAGCGGTTGATCCCCCAGTTCTCTCCAATACGCCCGATGAATCTCGATTTCTGGGCTTTCCGAATAACGGGCAAGGGCATCTCCCCAGTCACGGAAGGAATCCGTCTTCTGCGGGAATGTCAGTGCTTGTCCTTGAATCACCTGCTCATAGCCTGCTGCGATATCCTCAAACAAAATCCGCCAGGATACTCCGTCCACCACCAAATGGTGGATCACAATCAGCAGGTGGTCGCCATCCTGACAATGGAAAAGCCCTAACTTCATCAGCGGACCTTCTGCCAGATTGATGCTGCGCTGGATGTCGTCCGACAGCGTTGTAATGGCTGCAACTGGGTTGGATTCGTTCCGTAAATCAGCAGTGAACAGACTATACAGCTCTCCTTCTTCAAGATCACGGTTCCAAGCCTCGTAGCCATGCTCGGTCTGACGGAAAACCATACGAAGGGCGTCATGGTGCTCGGCCAATTTTCTCAGCACATGATTCAAAGCCTTTTCCTCAAATCCCTGTTCACGATACAGCATGACCGCTTGATTAAAGTGATGAGGCTCTGCCTGATTCCGCCCAAAGAACCACTGCTGGACTGGAGTCAAGCGAGCCGCTCCACGCACAACTCCCTGTTCAGCCATATGCACAGCCGTTTGTATTTCTGCACCTAGCTCGGCAATGGTTGGGGATTTGAACAGTTGCTTCATCTCTAACCGATAGCCAGCCTGCAGTAACCGTGACGACACCTGAATGGCCTTGATGGAATCTCCGCCCAATTCAAAGAAATTGTCATGGATACCCACCTGTTCAGCACCCAGCACCCCTTGCCAGACAGACGCCAAAGCTTCTTCAGCCGGTGTACGAGGAGCTGTATACTTCCGTCCTGTATGCGCACCTACTTGCGGAGCTGGCAGAGACCTGCGGTCTACTTTTCCGTTTGATGTTAATGGCATACGATCCATCTGGATAAAGTAGGATGGCATCATATAGCCCGGAAGTACCTGCGATAGGGCAAGGCGTACTTCGCCTGCCGTGAGCGCACGGTCCGCCACATAATAAGCGCAAAGCTGCTTCTCTCCAAGCTCATCTGCACGAACGACGACTACGGCTTCAACTACTGACTCCACCTTGGCTAATTGAGCCTCGATTTCGGGGAGTTCGATACGGTAACCGCGTATTTTGACCTGCTCATCAATTCTTCCCTTAAACTCCAGGTTCCCATCTGGAAGCCAGCGAACCAAATCACCAGTTCGGTAGCAGCGTTCCCCTTCCTTAACAGGACTAGGGACAAATTTTTCTGCTGTGAGGTCAGGACGATTGAGATATCCGCGCGCTACACCTTCACCGCCGACAATCAACTCGCCCCAAGCACCAATGGGCTGTAATTGCAGCGATTCATTGACTACATAAGCGGTCGAGTTACTAATCGGGCGACCAATCGGCACGCCCCCTTCAACACGACCCGGAATCTTGTAGGTGGTGGAGAAGGTCGTATTTTCTGTCGGACCATAGCCATTGATAGGGACAAGATCAGGATTAGCCTCGATGACACGGTTTATATGAGATATGGACAGTACGTCACCACCTACCAGCAATGCTTTCAGTCCTCTGAACAGGTACTCATCCTGCAGTGAAAGCTGATTAAAAAGCGGTGAAGTAAGCCACATGGTTGTAATTCCGTATTTGGCAATAGCTGCTTTAAGCCGATCGGCAATTAGGATGTCATCGTTCTCCACAAAATAAAGCTGTCCGCCGTTAAGCAATGCCCCCCATATCTCAAAGGTCGAGGCATCGAAGGCCACGGCTCCTGTCTGCAAAATTCGCGTGGATTCGTTTAGTTCCACATAATTGGTTTCTTTGACCAGACGGACCACGTTCCGGTGTTCAACCATAACGCCCTTCGGTCTACCTGTCGTACCCGATGTATAGATAACATAAGCGAGTCCCTGTGGTCCCTGAACTACCTCCTCAGCTTGGACAGGCTCAGACGCATAAGCCTCTGCACTGCTGAGGTCAACAATCGGTAGACCGTAGTCTACATTTATAAGCTCGCCCTTTTGTACCAGTAGTAGCTTGGCATCGGAATCTTCGAGCATATAACGAACCCGATCTTCCGGGTAATCAGGATCGATCGGCACATAGGCTCCACCAGCCTGAAGCACTGCGAGCATACCAACCACCATCTCGATACTCCGTCCGCCCATAATAGCCACTGGTTGCTCCCTTAGTGTCCCCAAACGACGCAGTGTTTGGGCCAATCGGCGTGCCTTATCTTCCAATTCAAGGTACGTTAATCGGACATCGCCGAATACCAGTGCCGTCTGCTCCGGTGTACGCTTGACTTGTTCAGCGAACAACTCATGAATAGTCTTATCCCTTGGATAAGGAGTAGCTGTCGCGTTGAATACTTCAATGATCTGTACTTTCTCCTCTGGTGTGATCATCTCAATCTCGGCCAGTTGCAACTGAGGATTAGCCGCGACTGCATGCAGAACCCGAAGCAAGTGCGTTGCCAATCGCTCTACAGTTTCCCGCCGATACAAAGCCGTACTATACTCAAGGCCAAAGGCTAGTTCAGCACCCTTCTCCTCTACATTAAGGGACAAATCAAACTTGGCTGTGACGGTGTCCATTGGGTAAGGAGTAAAGTGCACTCCATCCATGTCCTGCTCTTCTTGCTCCGTATTTTGTAATACCAACAGGGTGTCAAAGATCGGATTGCGGCTCACATCACGTCCTACGCCCAGTTTTTCGACCAATTTTTCAAAAGGGTAATCCTGATGCTCGAACGCCTTGAGTGCTGTTTCCTTGACTTCCAGAAGATAATCCTGAAAGGTTTTCTCTCCTGCCGGGTAACTGCGCAAGGCCAGTGTATTGACAAACATCCCAATGATGCCCTCAAGCTCCGCCCGTGGTCTGCCGGCTACTGGAGATCCTACGACGATGTCCTTCTGCCCCGTATATTTGTGCAGCAGCACCGAATAAGCCGCCAGCAATACCATATACAGTGTAGTACCTGTACGGGATGCAAGCTCTTGTATCGCCTTATTGCCAGACTCGTCCAATGTAAAATCAATTCGGCTTCCCTCGAAACTCCGAACCGAAGGGCGCTGGAAGTCGGTAGGCAACTCCAATACCGGCAACTCTCCTTCAAAGGCTTGCAGCCAATACGCTTCAAGGTCTTGCCACTCTCTCTCAGACTGTTCCCGTTGCCATACCGCATAATCCTTATATTGAATATGCAGTTCTGGTAGGTGTTCTCCTTGATACAATTGCGTGAGTTCCTCCACCAGTATTTGAATGGAAACACCATCTGAAATGATATGATGCATATCAAACAGCAACAGATGACGCTCCTCCTGCAGCTTCACTAAGCCAACACGCAATAATGGAGCCTGACTCAGATCAAAGGCACGGGTAAAGCTGTGAATGAGCGTATCCGTTTCCTCCACCGACGCCTCTGTGTAGTCCAACGCAAACGGAACATTCTTATGCACACGTTGAACAAGCTCTCCATCCTGCATATAAAAGCCGGTTCTCAGCGATTCATGACGCTGGATCAGTGCTTTGAACGCAGACTCCAGCCGCACGCGATCCAACGGTCCGTCCACGGTGAAGGCCCCCGGCATATTGTAGCTGAGCTCTCCCCCGTCCATCTGTCTCAGCACGTATAACCGCTTTTGCGCTGAGGACACTGGGTATGCTTCGCTTTTCTCAGCCTGTGGAATAGACTCGTACACGGTTGGAATGCGTTCTTTCACCAGTCGCGCCAGAGATTCAACCGTAGGCGACTGGAATACTTCACGCAGCGAAATGCTGCATCCCAGCTCTTTGCGAATTCGCGTAACGAGCAATGTCGCCCGCAAAGAGTGACCACCGATCTCAAAGAAATTATCGCGGACGCCCACGCGGGCAACTCCCAGGATATCCTGCCAGATGAGCACCAGCTGTGCTTCCACTGCCGTTCTTGGAGCCAGATAATCTTCGCCGGATTGTACGCTACCCTCAGGAGCCGGCAACGCACGGCGATCCAGCTTGCCGTTAGGTGTAAGCGGCATTTGCTCCAGCCGGACAAAATAAGTGGGAATCATGTAAGCTGGTAATTCCGTTGCCAGCTGAGACCGCAATTCCCCTGGCGAAAGATCGCTGGAGGCTACATAGTAGGCGCACAGCAATTTTTGTCCCTGTTCGTCGTCCCGCGCGAGGACAATCGTTTCCCGTACGTTCGGAGCCTTGAGAATTTGGGCTTCGACCTCGCCCAGCTCAATCCGGTAGCCGCGAATTTTAACCTGATGGTCGATCCGGCCCAAATATTCAATATTGCCGTCAGGCAACCAGCGAGCCAGGTCCCCGGTTCGATACAAGCGTTCACCCGCCCGATACGGATGTTCTACAAATTTTTCAGCCGTCAAATCTGGTCGGTTCAAATACCCACGGGCCAGACCGTCCCCGGCGATGTATAGCTCCCCTGGAACTCCGACAGGCTGCAGGCGTCTGTGTTCATCAAAAATATAAGCGCTAAGCGTTGGAATGGTTCTACCAATATTGCTTTTGCCCGCTTCGATCTCATGTTCAGTGATTTCCTTGTAAGTGACATGGACCGTCGTTTCCGTGATTCCGTACATATTAATCAGTTGCACACCAGGATACTTTGCCCGCCAGTTTTTCAGAAGAGACGGACTCAAGGCCTCTCCGCCAAAAATAATTTTTCTAAGGCTAAGCTCTGTGGATGAGTGTGCTAACTCTTCTTGTATCACCTGATAAAAATAGGTCGGCGTTTGATTCAAAATAGTAACTTGATTGTCTTTCAACAGCTCCAGGAAAGCTGCCGGGCTCTTGGCTGTAAGGGCTGGGACAATTACCAGTTTCCCTCCGTAAAGAAGCGCTCCATACATCTCCCATACAGAGAAATCGAAGCAGAACGAATGGAACAGCGTCCATGTATCCTGTGAACTGAAATCAAATAAATTGCTATCGTTAAAGAGCAGACGAACTACATTTTTATGCTCGATCAGCGTTCCCTTTGGTTTGCCAGTTGTACCCGATGTGTAAATAACATAGGCCAAATGGTTTGGTCCCGAAATGCTCTCCAGATTGGAAGCATCTCCTGTATACGTTGCGGCTTCGTCCAGACTCACAAGCTTCCCGTCAAACGTGGTACTCTCCCATAGATGGCTTTGGGTGAGCAACAGACGGACTCCTGAATCTTTGAGCATATAACGAATACGTTCTTCAGGATAGTCAGGATCAATTGGCACATAGGCCCCTCCTGCCTTCAAAACCGCCAACATGCCGATGACCATCTCTAGGGAACGATCAGCCATAATCCCCACGAGTACATCTGCACCCACACCTTCGGTGCGTAAATATCTCGCAAGCTGGTTAGCCTGCTCATTTAGAGCTAGGTATGTAATACTCTGCTCGCCCATCTGAACAGCTACGTGGTCCGGCGTGCGCTCGGCTTGTTCCTCGAATAAGCCATGAATCGTTTTCTCACGCGGGTAATCCACTACATCACCTTCTGAAAGAGCCAGAATGGATTGCTCTTCTGCTTCTCCCAATAGGTTTACCTCTGCGATGGAAAGCTGCGGTGTATGAATGATCTGCTCGGCGATCGTAAGCAGCTGGGACACCATGTCCGTTACTTCACTGCGCTCAAACAGCTTCGTCCGATAATCGACATCCAGTACCAGCTCGCCTTCATCCAAGATCTCCACGATATGAAGCACAAAATCATTCACTTCATCGCCGCAAAAATCATAATCCGTCAAAATGCGCACGTCATCCAAATCGACCCAGTTGATAAGGCGGTATTCCATGGAAACACCAAAAAGCCGCTGAATATCCTTGTTGCCGTGCATTTCTCTAAGATCCTGAATTAACTGATTGTACGGATATTTCTGATGCCGCAAGACTGACATTTGATCCCTAGCTACGTCCTGCAGGAAGCTCAACACCTCTACATCCTTGTCAACATATGTTCTGGCTGCGGCCGTGCTGACAAACATACCGATCTTTTGCTTCTCTTTCTTGTTCCCCCGGTTAGCGAACGAGGTGCCGATCACCACATCCGGCTGATTCGTCACTTTGTGTATGTAGATATACATCGCACCCATGAAGAATTGGAACAGAGAAATCCTGTTTTGCTGGCAAAATGCCTGTAGCTCACGATATAGCGCCTCTGGCACAGTAAAATGCTCCCGAACAGCTTGGATACTTAGCGATAACGGATTATATGATTTCCAACCTGTCAGTTCAGGCAAATCAGAAAATTTGTCCAGCCAGTACGCTTTATCCTTCTGGTATCTATCAGAAAGCTCATAGGCGTTCTCATCTGCAATATATTCAATATAAGAGCAATCATCGCTCAGCTTAGGTTCATTTCCTTGAATTAAATCCATATAAAAGGCTACCAGTTGATTGCCATAGACCACCATAGAAATCCCGTCAGAAATGATATGGTGCATTTTGATATTAATCCAATATTCTTCCTCACTAATCTTTACAATTAAAAACTGGAAGAGTTCAGAATCCAATAATGGCAAAGGTTTGCTTTTGTGCTGCTCAAGCAAGGCTTCGACCTCGGAAATGCTTTCGATGTGGGTAAGATCCAGACACTCCAACTGTCTCTCTTCATAAGGAACGACATACTGCTTAGGTACTCCATCCACTGAGGTAATACGAATGCGAAACGCATCATACTGTTTGATAATCAAATTGATGGACTGCATGAAGGCAGCAATATGAATATGACCCTTCATCTTGGCTGTACCAGATAGCTGTGATACGGACGTATCCGGGTAGAGTAATTCGGTATACCATATACGCTTTTGCGCATTCGTTAAATCAAATAACTGCATGTTATTCATCTCATTTCACTCCTATATCCGTGATGTGAAATCCTCCCGCTGCACCTTGGCAGTCAGGAGGACAAAAAGACAGTTTAACGCGCGCTTCCACTCCGTCATTGATCAAGTGAAACAATTTCCTCCGCTTCAGCCACCAGTCGATCGCCTACGGTAGCCCGACCACTTCCGAGAATATAACCACGCCGACGCTTGACCACTTCAAAATAGAGGTCAATTCGGTCCCCAGGCTTCGCGAAGCTATGGAAACGAACGCCATTGAGGTTGGTCAGATATGAAATACCCCTTTTGTCAATCGCAGCGAATGCCGCTAATTGTGCAAGCGACTCCACGATCAGCATAGGAGGCATGTATGGATTAGCCTCTGTAATAAACCACTCACTCCGGGTAACAAGCTTGTACCCCTTCGCCCATTGCGACGTTTCGTACCCGGTCACGCCATCGAGCAGAAGAAATGGGTACCTGTGCGGAAGCACATCCTCAATACGGATTAGCTCTTCGCTCACAGGCTTATACCCCCTCCCACTTACGAACGGCAAGACAGACGTTGTGCCCTCCAAAGCCAAAAGAGTTACTAATCGCCGCACGGACTTCACGTTCCTGATATACATGCGGTACAAAATTCAGTTCAGGGGCTTCGGGATTGTCGCAATTGAGTGTCGGTGGTACTTTGCTGTGGATCATACTCTGTACCGTTGCAATTAATTCGACTGCCCCTGCACCGCCCATTAAATGGCCTGTCATGGATTTAATAGACGATATCGCCAAACGGGGAGCATGCTCTCCAAATACTTTTTGAATAGCGTTAATCTCCATTCGGTCATTAAACGGCGTACTCGTACCGTGGGCATTGACATAGTCAATCTCCTGCGGTGTCAAGCCGCCATCTTGCAGTGCTATATTAATCGCTTCTGCCGGGCCGGAGCCCGAGGGATCTGGAGCCGTGATATGATACGCATCTGTTGTGCATCCGTAACCCGCCACTTCAGCCAAAATGGTGGCCCCCCGGTTCAAGGCATGTTCCAACTCCTCCAACACTAGAACCCCTGCTCCTCCACCGATGACAAAGCCA
Organism: Paenibacillus sp. T2-29; assembly: GCF_052921365.1. Lineage (NCBI taxonomy): Bacteria > Bacillati > Bacillota > Bacilli > Caryophanales > Paenibacillaceae > Paenibacillus > Paenibacillus sp. T2-29. The sequence goes on from NZ_JBREVE010000018.1 coordinate 26,740, forward strand.
TCGCGATCCGTATCAAACGGGCGACTGGCCTTCTGTGGCTCTTCATTACGTCTGGAGAGAGCGTGAATATTCGCAAAAGATGCCAAATCGAGCTGACTAAAGTTGGCCTCTGCTCCTCCAGCTACTACGACATCAGCCGTGCCATACTGGATCGTACGTAATGCTTCGCCGATGGCATTGCTTCCTGTAGCACAAGCTGTAACTACGGCAAACGAGGGTCCCTTTGCTCCAATAGCAATAGAGATTTCGCCAGGCGCAGAATTAATCATCATTGAGGAAACAAAATAAGGCGAAACCCTTTTAGGACCCAGCTCTGTTAGTTTCCGGTAGTTCTCCTCTATGACATCAAGACCGCCTGCCCCAGAACCGACGATAACACCCACACGACCTGCATTCCGTTCATCAATGACTAACTTCGATTGCTCGACTGCCTGGCGGGCAGCTGCCAAGGCAAATTGAGTGAACTGCGCAACCTTTTGCGCTTCCTTTTTGCTCATATACTCCAACGGGTCAAAGCCCGTAACCTGCGCACCAATTTTTGTTGGTATATTTGCTGTATCGAAAACAGTGACAGGTCCGATTCCACTTTTTCCTTCCAGCAATGAATTCCAGAAATCTGTAAGATGAAGCCCGACCGGCGTTACGACTCCCTGTCCTGTCACTACAACACGTCTTCTCACCATACCCACGTCCTTCGCTGAAATTAATTCTTGGAAGCCTGTTGCTCGTAGAGAGGAAAGTCGCCATATACATGACTAATTTTCTCATGCACATCTGCAAGATCAGCAAATACCTCGACGACCACAAGCTTGTTCTCCTTGTACTTTTGCCAAGCAAGCTGAAGCTGTTCCCGAGCCTCCCCCTTGCTCCGGATCGCCAGACTTTCGACAAACTCATACTGGGGAATTTGGATTCCTGTTTTGACCGCCTCCGAAACAAATGGGAAGTCCTGTCCTGAGATATGCTTATAATTCATCTGATTTTGCAGCCAACCGTAGCCGCCATTATTAAGTACAAGATAAATTACTGGTATTTGATACTGTACCGCCGTCATAAAATCTGAACAAAATAGATTGAATGCACCGTCACCTACAAGCGCTACTACCGGGCGTTCTGTCGCCACACTTGCCCCCAGAGCAGCGGCCGCACCGAAGCCGAGACTCGTTTGATCACTGGGAACAATCGAAAGTGAGCCTGAGGCAAAACGGAAATATGGATAAAAGTAAGACCACATATCCTGCAATCCGTTCTCTTGTAAAAGCACCAGGTCTTCAGGGAACTCTGCCTGAATCATGTCCAACAGCTCTGGAACGTGGATGCCGGGGGCCCTTTTCAGCTCTTCCAGATAATTAGCCCTCTGAGAAAAAGCCTTCTGTTTGCATCTTCCGATCGTTTCAAGCCATGCCTCATCAGGCTCTTGCCCGCGTCGTTCAAGCCATTGCTCCACTGCCGCATATCCGTCACCAAGCAACTTGATGCCCCTGAATTCGTGAGCGAAATCCTCCAGCTCTACATTGACTTGAATCAAAGGCGTATCCTGCAGCAAAATATCCCACTCGAATGTAGCCGTTTCTTCCAATCGGCTGCCCAGGGTAATAACTACATCAGATTCATTCCAGATTTGCCTCAGACTCAGATCGGTATAAAGCCCGGCAACACCACAGAAAAGTGCATGATCTTCATTAATTACGCTTCTTCCCGAGGCAGTCGCGAACAAGGCTGCTCCATGTTGGCTGGCGAACCGCTCAATGACATCACCTGTTCCTGACTTCATTCCGCCTCCCACTAGAATAAGTGGCTTGCGGGCTGTCTCAATAATGCTCCATGCAGCATCCAACTCCCGAAGTGATGGAGAGCACGACAGCTTTTCTGGCGGGGCAAACTGAAGCTCTGTTGGCACAGGCTGGTCCATCAGGTTTTCGGGTAGTTCGATATAGACAGGTCCCGGTGCTCCATTGATAGCCAAAAAGGCAGCCCGCTCCATTGCCCATACAAGCCGATCCACATGCTCGACACGGTAAGCCCATTTTACGAGTGGCTTCACGAGTGAGATTTGATCGGCTTCCTGAAAGGATCGGGTACCCAGCTTGTCTCCTCCGGTGCCAAGCGCCAAAAGCAGTAGCGGGGCACCCAGGTTCTTGGCTTCCAGCAGCCCCGTAAGTGTATTGCTAAGCGCAGGGCCTTTCCCCACAACACACACGGACATCTGGTTAGTTGTGAGCGCATAGCCTGCGGACATAAATACAGCATTACGCTGATCTTTGCAGAGAATAAAATCCATACCGGATGAGGGGAGTGACGCTACGATATTGAGATCGTCACTTGGTAATCCAAAGAGGTGCTGAACCCCAGCCGACTGTAAGTAGCCAATGATGGCATCCCAGGGGGATATACTTGCGGTCATACCAAACTCCTCTTTTCTGACAAATATTCTGCGACAATTTCCGAGATCAAGATCGGCTTCGAAACGAGCTTATAATCATAAAAAATGTAGTTCGACATCGTGCCATAGCCACCAAAAGGCTTATTGCCTTGATCCACATCCTCAAGTGTTTGATTAATGGTCAATGTGTGCTTCTTTCGTAGAACATCAGTCAGATGCTCCGACCCGTATAAGCTGCAACCCATTGCCCGTTCGCTGAAATAACTGGAGGAAATGCGTTTGATCAATTGCTCGTCGTCTTGGTAGCTAACTACATTGAACACTGGTGAAAAATACTCAATAATCTCCAAGTTCTGATCCAATTCGCTATATACAACCGTTGGCTCCATCTTTTTCGTACGGAAATCAATGCCGCCGCCATAAATAATAAACTTATCGTTTGTATTAAAATATTCAGAAACCGAATATAGCGTGTCTTTATAGAATATAGGGGAGTAGTTCGCATTCGGGTCATTGTTGGCTCCAAATACGAGTTCGTCAAGCCGTTGAATCAGCAAGTTTTTGAATGGCTCACTCACCTCTTGATGTACCAGGATGATGTCAGGTCCCAGGCAGTCCTGTCCAGAGTTGAACAATCTCATGCGGATCACATCAGTAACCGCCAGCTCCAGATCGGCATCTGGCCCAATGATGAAAGGATTGATCCCTTGCCCATAAAAAATGTAGAGCTGATCTTTGCGGATCTGCTTTTTGATCTTCTCCGCATTGGTGTAGCTTCCGGTAAACACCACAATATCAGCCGGCATCACGGAGTTTTCCATGAACACCTTCTGGCTAACTTTACGAATATAGATGGGTAACTCATGTACAGCCTGGAGCTTTTCATGCAGCATATTGACGTACTCGTTTACGTGAGAAGAAGGGCGAAAGTCTATATTTTCAACGTACAGGGATGGAATCAAGAGGTATAATGCATAAGAGTACAAAATGACGTTGGAGGGCATGAATACAGCCATAGATCGTTGCCAGCTTGGCTGATGGGTCTGCACTTCTTGCAATGCACCTTGAAGTGTGAGGATCGTGGAGTCAATTTCTGCATTGGCGGCCCGATAGCATGAAAACTGCGTGAGAATATCCATCACTTCTTGCCGATTTTCAATCAAATAATTGAGGCATTTCAGAATAGATTCATGCCTTTTCAAAAACAGCGTGTTTTCTGCCATTTCTGGATTTATACTCATGGCACATTCTCCCTTTCCTATATGCGATTTTGATAAATATTTTGTTATGCTTTGCGAGAAGCAGCTTTCTCTAGAGCAGTTCGCTCCATCTCCAGACGATCTACTTTTCCATTGCGATTTAAAGGAAAATGATCGAGTGGAAGCAAAAGATCGGGAAACATGTAAGAAGGGAGCACCCGATTCATCTCTTTGCGGAGCACAGGTAAGACCTGTGGGGATTCACTTTCGATGAATGCAACAAGCAAAGTCCCTTTTGCCTCATCCTCCAAAGTAATCACGCAGGATCGGTAACCTAGCGAACCAATCCGGTCTTCGATATAGACTGGAGAGACCATGTAGCCCATCCGATTGACCGTCTTACCGCTACGACCAATAACATACAGCATTCCGTCATCCAGATAGCCTAGATCTCCCGTCTTGAACCAGCCATCCTGTAGAACAGATTGTGTCAGGTCTGGACGATTCAGATAACCTTCCATACATCCGGCACTTCGTATCCACACTTCGCCTACGATACCGTCTGCCTGCTGGTTGCCTGTAGAATCAAGTATTTTCAAATCCACCCCGGGTAATGGTTTGCCACAACCCTTCGGACAATCCAGCGTCCCCAGCGTAACGTTGCCCAGTTCAGAAAGGCCATAACCATTCAGCAGGGGCTGTCCAAATATGTTGTTAAATTTCTCTTCGAGGTCTTGGGTAAGTGGAGAACCGCCTACGCACCACATGCGGACTGGAGATTGCTTGATCAATTCCAGCTGTTCGGGTTTTCGGCTTAGCATACGCAACAAGGTGTAAAAAGCAGAGGGGTTAGCGTCTACGACCGTCGCCCGGTCTTTCGTAATACTTGCAATGACGCTCCAGAGGTTTTTTGGATTGCAGATGATGAGAGAACATGAGGTTAACCACCAGGAGAAGATAAGTGAAACTCCATAAAAATGAGAGAAAGGCACCACGGGGAGCATATGGTCAGACGGTATGTAGTTCATAGCGTGTATAGAATGCCTGATATTCTCCATAAAAGCTGAACCAGCTTTCACGATTCCCTTGGGTTTTCCCGTCGTACCTGAAGAATACAGAATGAGCGCATCAGATCTCTCGCACCACTTGTTAAAGTCGAGGGCTTCGGACTTTGGCTCTCCCACCCAATACGGGTGTACTGCTTCTTCTTGAATGAGATCTTGAATCAGAATAACGAGAGCATGAGGAAGTTCTAAATCGGAATCCGTCAGGATGCAACAGGCACCCGCTTCATCATAGATTTGGGCCACCTCATCAATTACAGTCTGCTCGTCCACCACAGTTACCGAGACTGCGAGATGACACAGGGAGAACAGAGATACAACAAACCAATAGGAATTGGCCGCTTTTAGAATCACTCTACCGTCTTCAGGAATTCCTCTGAGAGTCAACATCCGTGAGAAGATCGCCACGTCCCGTTCCAGGCGCTCCCTGCTCATAATTCCTTCAGGTGAGATAATACGGCAATCCGTATGCGTAATAAGCACAACGTTCCCTCCTTACATCCCCGTAATATGGTATCCAGCATCTACATGGATCACTTCACCCGTAATGCCTCTCGATAAATGGGAAAATAGGAATAACGCCGTATCTCCGACTTCGGACGTATCGACCGTCTTGCGTAGGGGCGTAGTTTCTTCAATATGCTTTAGCATTGTGTTAAAATCTTTAATGCCATAGGCGGCCAAAGTACGTATAGGACCAGCCGAAATTGCATTTACACGAATGCCATAAGTACCCAGATCATTCGACAGATAGCGCATGCTGGCTTCTAGTGAAGCCTTTGCTACACCCATAATGTTGTAATTCTTGATGGCTCGTTCTGCACCGATATACGTCATGGTGACGATACTTCCACCCTCAGTCATCAGCGGATATACGCGGCGGGATACAGCAGCCAGAGAATAGGCACTGATTTCTTGAGCAACTGCAAATCCCTCGCGAGAAGTGTCGACGAACAAGCCCTCCAAATCCTCAGCCTTAGCAAACGCAACACTGTGGAAATATCCGTGTAAGACGCCTACCTTCTCCTTAAGAAAATCCGTCAGCGCGTCTAATTCTTCATCGCTCTGTACATTGCAAGGACAGACAATGGAACCCGGAATGGTTTCAGCGAGCTTTAGCACTCGTTCTGCAACCCTCTCATTTTCGTAAGTAAAAATGAGATTTGCTCCTTCCGCAGCTAAAGATTGGGCTGTCCCCCAGGCAATACTCCTGTCATTAGCTACACCCATAATCAAAATGTTTTTTCCACTCAGTAGTACTGCCACAGAAACCACCTTTCTTTTTTACATTTTTAAACATAATAACAACTTAATTGCGTTTGTCTACATATATAGACATATATAATCTTTCCTGGAATATTATCTCGTCAGTTGCCAAACTTATATAGGCGCCGTTTTAGGCAGATGCCAAGAATATTTTAAAAATTGTGAATGCTGTTTTTATTGGTCTGTGTCCAAATCGAAAGGAGTCCATGCGTGTGAAAAAAGTAGAGAGGCAACAATAAGGTGACTGTCAAAGTGATTTTAACATAAAAATATCATACTATTATAAATATTTCCATTCCAGCAATAGACTCATCCCATTATCGAAAGTAACCACTTCATTTTCACCAGCAATGACTCTCCCGATTTGAACATTCTGAGTGACCAGCCTGATTCGGTTCAAGCTTGAGGCTCTATTCTTCTTCGCTAAGCCTTATGTTTATGTTTTTTAGGAGCTACCGTATAGCTAAAGGAGACAACAAAGTCGATTGCCAGAACGATCGCCCATGTTTGCATAATGCCCTCCAATGCCGCCGTACGCTGCGGATCACCTACATATACAATGATGGCGAGCAACAAAGCGTTGCCTATAGCCCAGCCCAAGAGGTGAAGCAGCCAACCTATCCGTTCCTCTTTTGCATGCGCAGCACCATACTTGCGTTCAGGCTTAGGTCCTTTACCAAACCAATGAGAGAACCGTACATCCGCCCACTTAATTAACCTATGACCAAACGCTACGGTAATACCAAAATAACAGGCTGCCAGGCCAGTAGCAGTCGTAATCTCCATGCCACTTCTCACCGTGATGAACACCGCAATCAGTAACAGGATATCGATAATTGGGGTAAAGAGTAAAAGAAGGCCCCCTAATTTCTTCAACCCAAACATATACCTTGCGACTAACCCTGCAACAACAAAAACCCAAAACAAAACCTCAGCACTAATAATAAATAAATACATAATGGACGATTCCTTTCAAATTTGAAATTGGTATTCCCCTAAGTCCCCCCCTTCATGCCCACTATCATACAATATTATACATAATATTCCTAGTATTTTGTCTATAATTACATAAAAGGAAACAAATAGCCGTTTTTTTACAAAAGAATTTTGGTTATTTAGTCCATTTCCTCTTATTCTCAAATTGGGCATTTTTCATAATATGCTGCAAATAAAGGATTATGATATGTGCAATAAAAAAAGATGCACCCCTGTCATCAGCACGGGTGCATCTTTTATATAGAAAAGCTATCCAATTACAATATGTCCTTCAGGACGACGGTACAACGTCTTGGTCGAACGTGGGCGAATGGCATAGGCGATCGTAAGAGGACCGATTCGACCAATAAACATGGTCACACAAATAATCAGCTTGCCTGCGTCAGACAATCCTGGCGTCACTCCTACAGACAACCCTACCGTTCCGATTGCAGAAGCCGCCTCAAAGGCAAGAGAGAGAAATGGAGCATCCTCTGTCATTAAGAGCAGTATAACCACAATCGAGAATATAAATAGCGCCATTACAATGATGGTCAACGCCCGCATCATGATATCTTGAGGAACCCTATGACGGAAAAACACAATCTCCTTCTGTCCTCGCATGACGGCGATTAACGCACCTACCATAAGCAGAAACGTAGTTGTTTTAATTCCTCCTCCAGTAGAGCCTGGGGAAGCACCGATAATCATCAGCAGCATAATAAAAAATTGACTGGCCTGCCTTAACCCGCTGATGTCGACTGTGCTTGTACCCGATGATCTCGTGGAGACGGATTGAAAGACAGCGGCATATACTTTGCCTTCCCAGTTCAGTCCACCCAAGGTTCGTGCATTGGTAAACTCAAAAATAAATATAACCAGCGCACCAATGACAATGAGCGCTCCCGACACGCTTAGCACCATTTTAGAGTGTAAAGTCAGTCTCCGGGCACGACGAAAGTCGAACAAATCGCTTAGTACAAGGAAACCCAATCCTCCCGAAATTACAAGCACAGATGCAATCATATTGAAAACAAAATCTCCTGCGTATTGCTGGAAGCTGGTTCCGAACAGATCGAATCCCCCGTTATTAAAGAGGGATACGGAATGAAAAATTCCATAATATATCGCCTGTCCGACCGGCATCTCTCGCATCCACCGCAAAGCTAAGACGACAGCCGCAATCGCTTCAATGGTAAAAGAAAAGATCAGCACCTTGCGAATAATGCGCACGATCCCTTCCATGCTATCGGCGTTGATCGCCTCCTTAAGCAGTAGCCGATCCTTCAACGATAGTCGTCGTCCCAATAACAGCGCAAACAAGGTCGCTAAGGTCATAAACCCCAACCCGCCTAGCTGCATCAGCACCAAAATGACGGTTTCTCCAAATACCGTATAGGTCGAATCGACGTCAACAACGACCAATCCTGTGACACAAGCAGCAGAGACGGACGTAAAAAGCGAATCAATCCAATGCGGAGCATGTCCATCATGATTGGCAATAGGAAGCATCAGCAGTAAAGTACCCAATGCAATAATCAATACATATCCGATGACCAATATAAAAGGAGGCGATGCGAACCGACTAAGCTTGACGCTGCGTTTCATCAGAAGTATTCCTCTCCATCCGTTCTTATGAAAAAGAGGAACAAGACACGGGAACCCCGGCTGATCCTCTATATTCATAATGTTATGTTATTCTACGGTACGGTTACGCATATGCGGGAAAAGCAGCACATCGCGAATGGAAGGTGCATCTGTCAGCAACATCACCAAACGATCGATGCCGATGCCCAGCCCGCCTGTTGGCGGCATACCGTATTCCAAGGCGCGGATAAAGTCATCATCCATTTGATGAGCCTCATCATTACCATGCTCACGTTCTAGCAATTGTGCTTCAAAACGTTGACGCTGGTCAATTGGATCATTCAGCTCAGTGAACGCATTCGCATGCTCGCGAGCGACCACAAACAGCTCGAAGCGATCCGTAAAACGCGGGTCCTGTTCGTTTTTCTTAGCCAATGGCGAGATTTCAACTGGATGTCCTGTAATAAAGGTTGGCTGAATGAGCGTTTCCTCTACAAAATGCTCAAAGAATGCATTCAGGATATGACCAAATGTCATGTGCGGTTCAACCGGAACCTTATGCTCTTTCGCAAGGCGATGAGCTTCTTCATTACTCATTTGCGCACTAAAGTCCACACCTGTTACTTCTTTAACAGCATCGACCATGGAAACTCTGCGCCATTGCGGCGTCAGATCCACTTCCTGACCTTGATACTGAATGTGCTGTGTGCCCAGTACTTCCTGCGCAATATGTGCAATCAAGTTTTCCGTCAATTGCATGATATCTTTATAATCAGCATACGCCTCATACAGCTCAATCAACGTAAACTCAGGGTTATGACGGGTCGAAACACCTTCATTACGGTATACACGCCCGATCTCATATACTTTCTCCATTCCGCCAACAATTAGTCGTTTCAAATGAAGTTCAATAGCAATACGCATATAAAGCTGCGTGTCCAATGCATTATGGTGCGTAATAAATGGCTTCGCCGCCGCCCCGCCAGCAATGGCATGCAACGTTGGAGTTTCAACTTCCAAATAACCGAGCGAATCCAGATAACGACGCATGGATTGAATAATACGGGACCGCGTAATGAACGTCTTTTGTACTTCTGGGTTCATAACTAGATCGACATAACGCTGACGGTAGCGCAATTCAACATCCTTCAGACCGTGATATTTCTCCGGTAATGGGTACAAGGATTTGGACAAAACTTCAATATCCAACACTTTGATCGTCGTTTCGCCTGTCTTGGTTTTAAAGAGCACACCCTTAACACCAACAATATCGCCGAGATCCAAAATACCAAATGCTTTATAATTTGCTTCAGGTACAGTGTCTTGACGAACATAAATTTGGATCCGTCCGCTAAGATCCTGTATATGAGCAAAACTGGCTTTCCCCATAACTCGTTTAGCCATAATGCGGCCTGCTATGCTAACTTCAATATTCTTTTCTTCCAATTCTTCCTTGGTCAAGCTGTCATACTTGCTCAGTAGTACGCCCGCTTCAGCCGTGCGTATGTATTTGCGTCCAAAAGGATCAATGCCCAATGAGCGAAGCTCGTCCAATTTGGCACGACGAATTTGCAATAATTCACTTAATTCCTCGCGATTTTCTTGTAATTCCTGGTTAGTAGTTTCATCCGACATGGTGCTAAATCAGCTCCTTCAATATGAATGGACGGGCCGGGGTCCGTCTCGGGTGTAGAGAAAAAAAGCTTCCACAAGGAAGCTTTTACATTAAATTCCTAAGTCCGTGTTTTTATTTCTTGATATCCACGATTTTATATTGAATAACACCTGCTGGAACGGTTACATCTACAACAGTTCCTTTTTTCTTACCGAGAATGGCCTTGCCAACCGGGCTTTCATTGGAGATCTTGTTCTGGAGCGGGTCGGATTCAGCAGAACCTACGATAGCATACTCTGTAATATCCCCGAATTCCAAGTCTTCAACGGTTACAGTTGCCCCTACTCCCACAACATCGGTGTCAATTTCATCACTATTGATAATACGGGCATTGCGTAGCATCTTTTCCAGCGTAATTACACGGCCTTCAATAAAGGCCTGCTCATTCTTCGCATCCTCGTATTCGGAGTTTTCACTAATATCTCCGTATCCGATGGCTACTTTAATCCGTTCAGCCACTTCGCGGCGTTTGACAGACTTTAAGTTTTCAAGCTCATCTTCGAGCTTTCTAAGGCCTTCCTGTGTCAGAATGACTTCTTTATCGCTCATCTCAACCGATTCTCCTGTCATGGGAAAAGTTTAAAAGTGCATCGGAATGCACGCTTTCAAAACATAATATGCCACTCTGAGGGAATGAGAACATTTCCTGCTGTTGTCTTGAGAGCTGCATACAATTTGTAGTATACATCAAGATTTTATACTGAACGATTATAGGGCAAGCAATTGGAAAAGTCAATCGCGTGCGCAGGCCGGAACAGCTTCCTTATTGCGCAACAGTAGCAAGAGAAGCAGCGTTTGTAGAAGGCCCTTCGTTTTCCACCATGTGCAATTGAGATACAAATTGATCCAAAATACGTACCATATCGTCGCGCTTTGTTTCTTCCATAATTAAATCCTTAATACGTGCAGAATCTTTAAGGCCCTTGAGGTACCAAGCCAGATGCTTGCGCATTTCACGAACAGCTACTGCTTCGCCCTTCAGCGCCACCAGCCGATCCATATGCAGAATGGCAATACGGATTTTTTCCTCCGGTGATGGATCAGGCAACAGCTTACCCGTCTGCAAATACTCAATCGTACGGTACAGCATCCATGGATTCCCCAGCGCGCCGCGTCCAATCATAACGCCATCACAATGGGTCAAATCCAACATCCGCCGAGCATCTTCCGGTGTTACAACATCACCATTTCCAATGACAGGAATGGATACTGCTTCTTTAACTTCTTTTATAATATCCCAATTCGCATGCCCCGTATACAGTTGCTCCCGTGTACGGCCATGTACGCTGACGGCCTGACCTCCGGCACGTTCAACAGCGCGAGCGTTCTCTACAGCGTAAATATGCTCGCTATCCCAACCGATACGCATTTTCACGGTAACTGGCTTGCTCACCGATTCTACTACTGCCGATACCATCTCATAAATCTTATTTGGATCAAGCAACCACCGAGCACCTGCATCACATTTGGTCACTTTGGGAACCGGGCAGCCCATATTAATGTCAATAATATCTGCATTCGTTTCCTGGTCTACGACTTTCGCCGCTTTCACCAAAGATTCGCGATCGCCTCCAAAAATTTGCAAGCTAAGCGGCTTCTCGCGCTCATCTACAAACAGCATCTCACGTGTACGCTTGTTGCCGTGAATGATGGCTTTATCACTAACCATCTCTGCACATACCAAGCCTGTACCGAATTCCTTGGCGATCAAGCGAAAAGCAGGATTGCACACGCCTGCCATGGGTGCCAAGACGACTTGGTTTTTCATTTCAATATCGCCGATTTTCAACATATCTGTTCACCCCTTTATTCCTTCTTTTATATCGTATACTTATCGTCAATCCGTCAATTCCCGGACTTCAATTTCTAGCGTTTGGGCGATGATGTTCAGCATATCTGCTTCTACTGTACGATTACCTCGCTCCACAGCACCTAATACAGTCAAAGATATGCCGGTTCGGTTTGCCAACTCCTGCTGGGTGAACCCTTTTAGCTTCCGAAAGGCGCGGAGTCGTTGCGCCAGCTGCAAGTTTTCCAAAGCTGTATGCCGTCCTTTCCATCCACAGAATTCAATGCTGTATGCACGATACTGTACAGACCGGACGAATCTTGGCTCGGAACAATGTCAGCCAGAGGAACCAGCACAAAAGCACGCTCCAGCATACGAGGATGAGGAAGTTCCAAATCTGGCGTAGCCAGTTGTGTCGCTTCCATCCACAACAAGTCCAGATCAATGGTTCGTGGACCGTTAGGAATATGCCTTACCCTCCCCAGACGACTCTCCACCTCCAGCATATAAAACAAAAGCTCCTCTGGAGCAAGTGTTGTAGAGACGGCTACTGTCATATTCAAAAAAGAAGGCTGATCCAGATATCCAACAGGCTCTGTTTCGTACAAACTGGAGCAGCGCACCACTCGTATCGCCGGATGTTCGTCCAGTGCGGTAATGGCTTCATACAGGGTATGCTCACGCTCCCCCAAATTAGCCCCTAAAGCAATATAAGCCTCTGATGCCTCAGAGGTCGAATGTGCATTCATGTATCGTTCCTACTTTCTTGCGCGATAAAGCTCAACCGTCACACCCTGAAAATGAATATCAAACGGCGGATGTGGCTTCGTCACTTTGACAGTCAGTGCATTGACACTAGTATAAGTGTCCAGTAGGGAAGATGCAATACGTTCGCCCAAAGCTTCAATCAATTGGTAAGATTCCTTTTCTACGATATCTTTCACGGTGTAATGCACCTCAGCATAATTAACCGTTTTGTCCAAAGCATCCTGCTCCCCTGCTTCACGCAGATCAAGCTCCAGTTCCAAATCAATATAGTAACGCTGTCCCAGCTTACGCTCCTCTGGAAAAACACCGTGATATCCGTAATACTCCATGCGATGCAATTTCATTTTATCCATTGTAGGTAAGTCCCCTTTTTTTTGATTTTATCTATATAAGCTCCACTTAAAAGTTCAATATCGTGCCACTGCGATCGTAGAATCAAAGGATTCGTGAAGCGGGCTTCACCCACCATAACTCAGTGGATTTTTAGCCCCGTACACCATCGCATCACACATACGTACGGTGCGCTTGATCTGTGCCACATCGTGCACACGCACAATCTGGCACCCTTGAGCAATGCCAAAGGCCACGGTAGCCGCAGTTCCCTCCACCACATCATCCACAGGCAAATCCAGTGCTGTACGGATAAATCTTTTGCGCGATGTAGCCAATAACAGCGGAAACCCCAGCTGACTCAATGTATCGAGAGAAGTCATAGCATGGATATTTTCATCGTAATCCTTCGCAAAACCGATGCCTGGGTCTAAAATGATCTGCTCCTTACGGACCCCTGCATCCAGCGCCAATTGGATACTTTCTTTTAAATCGGACAGCATATCAGAAACCAAATCGCTATAGTTACGGTCGTGACGATTATGCATCAAAATGACCGGACAATCGAATTCCGCAGCTACACGTGCCATATCGGGATCTGCCTTAAAGCCCCACACATCATTAATGATGTGTGCGCCTGCTTCAAGCGCCTGCCTGGCTACTTCTGCTTTGTAAGTATCCACAGATAATGGGATGTGCGGTGCAATACGATGGATCGCCTGGACGACCGGAATGACCCGAGCCAGTTCCTCTTCCACACCTACTGGTTCATGGCCCGGACGAGTAGACTCCCCTCCAATGTCAATAATATTCGCTCCATCCTCCACTAGTTTCAATGCATGTAAAACAGCTATCTCTGGATTATAATGTAATCCTCCGTCAGAAAAAGAATCCGGGGTCACATTGAGGATGCCCATAATCTGGGTGGAGTGTCCGAGTGTAAGCTTGGCATCCCCCATTTGATAGCTACGTTGATAAAGAGTTGGTATATTCACTTCATCCCTGCTTTCTGCCTATAATCGTGCAACAGCAAAGCTGTTATGGACTCGGTCTGCGCCAAAGGAACCGATAAATGGCTCGCTACTCCTCCCGATTCCAACAATAAATCCACAGGTCGTATTTCTTGTATAGAGTTGGTCATAAAAATTTCATCAGCCTGTTTAAGCTCATCCCAGTGGTATAGCCCTTGCTCCCATGGAATGCCCCGCAAGTCCGCCAACTCCAAAATGAACTCACGTGTAATGCCCGGCAGAATTCCTGTAGACAAGTCAGGGGTATACAGCGTATTATTCCGCACAAAAAACAGATTGCTAACTATTCCCTCTGCCAGAAAACCGTTGGCCGTAAGCATTATTCCTTCAGCCTTATAACGAACAGCCTCGGCATATTGCTGAAGTTCCCGCTTCGCAAGAATATTATTCATATAATGGAGTGATTTTAATCGAACCTCACCCTCCGGAGTGTTTCTAGGGGTTCGCAGCAGCTGAAGTGCCGAGGATTGCCCGGGTTGTGTATTTATAGAGGGCAACGGCTTGGCGAACAAAATATGGTTGGGCCGCGTGTAGTCACCAGATGGCAAGCCCAGAGCCTCTTCACCTGCGGATACAGTGTAGCGGATATAGGCTTCATTCAATCCATTTGCCGCCATCAGATGCTGGATGTGTTTTGTAAGCTGCTCTTCATCCGGTTGAAAAGGAATGCCAAGCATTCGACAGCCTTTCTTCAGTCGATGCAGATGCCGATCAAGCAAAAATGGAACACCCTTATAAGTTCGGAATGTTTCAAACAAGCCCATACCGTATAAAAAGCCGTGATCACTTACGTGAATCACGGCTTTTGCGGCTTCCGTGAGGACGCCATTGACTCCAATATATCTCATAAATCAGACGCCCACCTTGCGTTTTAGGAAATTGCGCAATAGTTGATGCCCGTAGTCCGTAATAATGGATTCGGGATGGAACTGAACTCCTTCTACGGCAAACTCTTTATGCCGCAAACCCATAATTTCACCCTCTGCGGTTTCAGCTGTAATCTCTAGACATTCAGGCAGGCTCTCGCGCTCTACTAGCAATGAATGATACCGGGTGGCTGTAAACGGAGAAGGCAGGCCTTCGAATACTGAGGTATTGTGATGGAGAATCGGTGATGTTTTACCATGCATGAGCCGATCAGCGCGGATAACCTTACCCCCAAAAGCCTGTCCGATAGCCTGGTGACCGAGACACACGCCAAAAATCGGAATCCGGCCCTTGAAATGGCTGATTACATCCAGCGATATTCCCGCTTCATTCGGTGTGCATGGACCTGGCGAGATCAAAATATGCTCTGGTGCCAGCTCTTCTATGCCTTTCACATCAATCTCATCATTCCGTTTTACGGTTACTTCTTCGCCAAGTTCACCCAGATATTGAACAAGATTGTACGTAAATGAATCATAATTATCAATCACCAAAATCATTTGACTCACCCTCCTGTGATACCGCTCCTGTTCAAAGCGGCTTCTTCTTCCCCACATTGTACCGCCTTCATGACAGCTCTGGCCTTGTTCCGACACTCCCGATATTCCCTGTACGGGTCTGAATCAATGACGATACCCGCACCTGTCTGTAAATAGGCGGTATTGCCCTGAACAGCTAGTGTTCTTATTATAATATTTAATTCCATATTACCATTATAGTCAATCCATCCAAGGGACCCCGTATAAGGCCCCCGACGGACGGGCTCCAATTCTTCAATAATTTCCATCGTGCGCACCTTAGGAGCTCCGGTAATAGTTCCGCCCGGGAAGGTAGCAGCAATTACGTCTATAGCTGTACGACCCGAGGCTAACTTCCCCTCAACCTGAGAAACCAAATGCATAACGTGCGAATAGTATTCGACAGTCAGCAATTCAGGAACATGCACCGATCCGTATTCAGCAATTCGTCCGATATCGTTACGCTCCAGATCAACGAGCATAATATGCTCGGCGCGTTCTTTTTCACTTGATAGAAGCTCTGCAGCCATAGCGGCGTCTTCATCAGGTGTTAGCCCCCTTCTTCTCGTTCCCGCAATAGGTCGAGCGCTCACACGTCCATCCTCCAGCTTCACCAGCAATTCCGGTGAGCCACTGACGATCCGTAAATCTGGCATACGCAGCATCCCCATATAAGGGGATGGATTCAGCAGACGAAGCCATTCATATATATTCTCAGGAAGGGCTGCAAGCGTACGTTGCTGGCGAATCGACAAGTTAACCTGAAATACATCTCCTTGGGCAATATATTCCTGCACACGTTTCACGGCATGTTCAAAATCTTGTTGACTGAATGCCATTTTCCAGCCTTCAGATTCTTGATGAGCAGCCTCTAATCCTTTTTCGGACAGCCGAGCATAACGACGAGGATGAGCTGGATCAGTCTCTCCCGCATGTATGATGTCCTTCCACTGAGTCAGCATGCGTTCTGCACGTTGGACCGCTTCCGCATAAAGCTTGCCAAGTATGGATGTGGTCTCATCCACCATAAGCTCATTCGCCAAATCAGTCTGGCTACTGAATTCACCGGAGCGGGCAGGATTAAGCATATGAACAGCACAATATAGGCATGATGTTTCGTGATCATAAATCCATAGCTCATTCACCCGCATCCACACATAATCAGGTATATCCGTGTCGTCTGCAGCTTGAGTTGGCAAACGCTCCAGCGAGCGAGCTACATCGTAGCCCAGATAACCCGCAAATCCCCCAGAGAAAAAAGGCATGCCAGGCACACGCGGCGCACGGTAAGAAGCGATCCAATCGTTCATGACTGTCAAAGGTTGTCCATGTATATCACCATGCTCCCCGCTTTGCAAATCAGTCCAAACTGCTTGTTCTCCCTTGCCTTCCAATATAGCAACTGGATTCAAGGCCAGATAGGTATACCTTCCACCTTTAGCGCTCTCCAGCAAGAAGGCATATGGCGACGAATCCTCCCAAGCCCTCCGCCACGATGAAGGTAAACCGCCTACGGGCAAAGTGTACTCAGCAATATAGGGAAGTACATTCCAGCCTTCCTTCTGCCAGGTTTGCCACTGCGCCTCCGTCACTCTAGCTGTCCATTTCATCTGTGTGTGCTACCCCTTCCCTTACTATGCCAAAAGTCTGCATTTTCTCCCTACAAAGAAACCCTCATCCCCCCGGTTACAGGGAAATGAGGGTTTCCTTACGTATAGTATACACAATTACGACATAATTACAGCTCGAAATTGTATAGTGGTGTACTCAGGTAACGTTCGCCATTACTTGGAATAATGACAACAATCCGCTTACCCTTGCCCAATTGCTTAGCAAGCTTCAAGGCCGCATGAACAGCCGCACCAGAAGAAATACCGGACAAAATGCCCTCTTCCTTGGCCACTCTACGCGCTACCTCGAAAGCTTCATCGTTTTCTACATGAAAAATTTCATCATAGATATCGCGATTTAGAATTTCAGGAATAAAGTTTGCACCCAGCCCTTGAATTTTGTGAGGTCCTGGCTTGCCGCCTGCTAGCAATGGGGAAGAAGCGGGCTCTACAGCCACGATTTTAATATCAGGGAATTCTTTTTTAAGCACTTCTCCAGCACCGGAAATGGTTCCACCAGTCCCTATACCTGCTATAAAAGCATCCAGCGTGCCGCCAATGGAGCGAATCGCTTCTACGATCTCAGGACCCGTCGTTTCACGGTGAATTTTGATATTGGCTTTGTTCTTGAACTGCTCGGCAGCGAAATAATCCGGGTTTTCGCTCAATAGCTCTTCCATTTTTTTAACAGATCCGTTCATACCCTCTGAGCCAGGTGTTAACACAAGCTCGGCTCCATAAGCACGCAACAAATTACGACGCTCTATACTCATCGTTTCTGGCATAACAATTACTGCTTTATATCCCTTCGCAGCAGCAACCATAGCCAGGCCGATTCCTGTGTTACCGCTAGTTGCTTCAATAATGGTACCGCCCGGCTTAAGCAGACCTTCACGCTCAGCTTCTTCCACCATACTAATCGCAATACGGTCTTTTACACTGGAGCCCGGGTTCTGATATTCCAGTTTCAAATAAATTTCGGCGCTATCTTCCGGTACGATCCGGTTGAGGCGAACGAGGGGAGTCTCCCCGATAAGGTCGGTGATGTTATTAACAACTTTAGCCATGATAATTCCTCCCTGACTGTAGATGATATATTAAAAATTGCGAAAACATATTGTAGATGATTCTAGGTAAATCTATCTTAGTTTTATGCCGTTCATTTAATTTCCGATAAAAATAGTTGGTTTTATACGCTAATCATAACAATCTTCAATTCCAATGTCAATACAAGTAAATAAGCCAATAGGCTGTTCTCCCGCGTTATCGGCACCGTATCTTCATCAAAAGCAAGATCCTTTCACTATGCTAAAGAGAAGCAGAGGGTGCCTCTTTCCCAGATAAAATACGAGCTCCATATTTATCACGCAGACTCTTTTCGACCTCGTCCAAAGGAGCGGCTTGTGCAAGCGCAAGAGAGCGGCGGATTTGCTGACGAATTTGCTGCTTATCGGGAGAATTCTTTAGTCTGACATCCTGTACATAAATGACCGCATAGCCATCATTAACAGAGATGGGACCTGCAACATCCCCGGAGCTTAGTTCTCTCGCCGCCTTCATGACTGCCTCTGGTTGAAATGGATCATATTCATCCAACCATCCCAACTGTCCGCTGTGATCCTCGCCAAGAGGGTTACCTGAGACTGAATGCTCCCGAAGCAGCATGTCGAAGCTTTCTCCTTGCTTGACCCGATCGAGCAACGTCTCTGCTTCCTCTGCTTTAGCCACATAAATAGCTGCAAGTTTGATCTGCTTACCAACGGCAAACTCTTCGGGGTGCTGTTCCCAATACTCGTCAATCTCCGTTTCCTCAACCTGAATACCTTGGGTGGCTATTTTCTCCAAGCCAATCCGGTACTCCGCTTCATTCCGCAAGTCAACCGGATTTAAGCCAAACTGTCGCTGCATTTCCTCAAAGTAGGCATGTTCTGAATCGTACCCTTTACTATCCTGCTCCAGCACTTGCTGTAAATCCTCTTGGGTGATCTTAATACCGAGACGCTTGGCTTCAGCCTGCACGGCTTTACGATTCAACATTTGCAACAGCGTATTAGTTCCATATCGCTTTTTCAGTTCCGCTACCCACTGTTCCTCCGATATGCCTTCCTGACCGATCTCCGCCACAGTATGATCGCCGTCATCCTTGCTTACATCACCCGGCTTTAACAGCCCCCGAAGCATGATAAGACCACCCAAGGCGGCGACGCTAACGGTCAGAATAATGACAGCTGTCCATAATCCCTTTTCCCGTGTAGTCATCGCTTGCACCGCCCATCCGGTTAGGCCTTGGCTTGATCTAACAGATTTTGCAATTCATCCTTATTAAACTGATAAGCCTCATTACAAAAGTGACACACGACCTCAGCCTGTCCTTCTTCCTCAATTAATTGCTTTAATTCACTTTCTCCCAGACTGATCAATGTTTTTTCCACGCGCTCGCGTGAGCACTCACATTGAAAATGGATATCCATTTCATCCAGAACTCTAACGTCCGGCAGCATCCAACGCAGCATTTCATCAAGCTCCAGCCCTTGATCCAGCAGAGCGGTAACGGGTGGAATTGAGCCAACTGCATTTTCGATAGCAGTAATCTCATCATCATTCAGACCTGGAAGCAACTGAATAATAAATCCGCCGGCCACAATAACGGAGTTATCCGTATCTACCAGCACACCCAAACCCACCGCTGACGGAGTCTGTTCGGATTTGGCAAAATAATAGGTAAAGTCCTCACCGAGCTCACCGGAAATAATCGGGATACTACCGCGGTACGGTTCTTTTAACCCCAAATCCTTGATAATATGAATGAATCCCTCTGTACCTACGGCACCCGCTACATCCAGTTTGCCCATACTATTGCTCGGCAAATGCACGTGTGGTTCAGTAACATAACCCCGCACTTCTCCTACAGCATTGGCATCAACGACAATTTGCCCAATCGGTCCATCGCCTTTGACTTGAATGGTCAATCGTTCTTTGCCTTTTAGCATAGAACCCATAATTGCACCCGCTGTGAGGGTTCGTCCCAAAGCAGCGGTTGCCGTAGGATAAGTATCATGTCTTCTCCGCAACTCCTCTACCAATTGAGTTGTCCGAACTGCAAAAGCTCTGACCCTTCCATCCATGGCTGTGCCGCGAATAAGTCGATCCTGTTTATTTTCCATATTGATATCCTCCCCTATTATCCAAGGCAGCCATGCTGCTTATTTTCGTTAGTATTCCCTCATCCTTGAAGCATCATTTCCTACTATATAAACAACCTGCATCTACAGATCACGCGAATTGTTCAAAAACGTAACATATTTCAGTATAGACGAAAAACGCCGCTAATCCAAACCGATAAAATCATCGGCTTGGCTCAGCGGCAGCCTATATCCACTTTTTATTCGGCGTTACGTTGGTAAATGATGCGTAATCCTTCGAGCGTCAACATCGGCAACACTTTCTGAATGCTCTCTGTCTCTGATGCGATTAGCTCTGCAAGACCTCCGGTAGCAATAACCGTGGGTTCTGCCTGCATTTCTTCCTTAATGCGCCTCACAATGCCATCCACTTGTCCAGCATAACCGAAAATAATCCCAGCTTGCATGGCGTGGACTGTATTCCGACCAATAACCTTTTTGGGTTTCTCCAACTCGATACGAGGGAGTTTGGAAGCCCGTTGATACAGTGCTTCCGTCGAAATGCCGATACCCGGCACAATGACTCCACCCAGATAGTTTCCCTTATCGTCAATACAATCAAACGTCGTCGCCGTTCCAAAATCCACCACAACGAGAGGTCCGCCGTACCGTTCTACAGCCGCAACAGCGTTCACGATCCGATCCGCACCTACTTCACGCGGATTCTCGTAACGCAGGTTAAGACCGGTCTTGATTCCCGGTCCGACGATTAACGGCGTTTTGCCTATATATTTATCGCACATTTCCTCTAATACACGGATCAACGGCGGAACGACAGAGGAAATAATAACTCCCTGAATGTCATCCTTTAATACGCCGCCCATACTAAAAAGATTATGTATGAGTACGCCGTATTCATCCGCGGTTGCCTGTCTGGAGGTGCTGATCCGGTAGTGGTGCAACAGCTCGCGCCCTTCATAGATCCCCAGAACAATATTGGTATTACCTACATCCACTACAAGAATCAATGGGTGTCACCTATCTTTCTTAGCGTTAAGGTCAAGGCTGATATCCAGATTATGAAAAGAGTATGTCAGCCTGCCTACAGAAATCACATCTACGCCGCTCTCAGCCATCTCACGCACTGTATCCAGCGATACATTGCCTGAGGCTTCTGTTTTGACGTGTGGGGCCTGTTCACGAATGAAGCGAACGGCTTCCTTCATATCTGGGACGGACATGTTATCCAGCATAATAATATCCGCCCCAGCCTCCAGGGCTTCCCGGACTTGCGTCATGTTTTCCGTCTCTACTTCAATCGTCATTGTATGCGGTATGTGCGCGCGCGCTCGGCTCACCGCCTGTGCAATCCCACCCGCGCCCTTAATATGATTATCCTTAATCATAACAGCATCGTATAGACCAAAGCGATGATTCGAGCCGCCACCTACACGCACAGCATACTTCTCCAACAGTCGATGCCCTGGTGTTGTTTTACGTGTGTCCACCAAGCGCGTGGAAAGTCCGTGCAATTGATCTATAAAAGTTCGCGTCCGCGTTGCAATACCGGACATCCGCTGGAGTAAATTTAACGCCAATCGCTCCCCGGTCAAAATCGCATGAGTACTTCCACTCACTTCTGCCAAAACGCTCCCCTTTTCAATCCACTGACCATCGGTCACGAACGGAGTGAACGACAAGGAAGGGTCCACTACTCGAAATACAATTTCAGCCACAGGTAAACCCGCAATCACGCCGCTCTCCTTGGCATGAATGACAGCCTTGGATTGGTGGCCCGGCTCAATCGTCCAACGTGTGGTCACATCGCCAGAACCTGTATCTTCTCGCAGCCAGCTGCGAATTTGTGCCGTCAGTTCTTCCTGATATCCGCTAAACTCTCCATAAAGCTCGCTGTTAGATGTCATGAACGCTCTCCTCCGTTATGCCTTGCTCACGTCGCTGCTGAACATGCTTTCGCCACTTGCAATCATCTGTCTCAGGGAAGTCCTCACGATAGTGTGCCCCCCGACTCTCCTCACGCAGCAACGCACCATCGGCTACTAATAAAGCACAGGTGAGCAAATTGGCGAATTCGATCTCTTCCCGACTGGTGATCACAGCCTGAAAAGCAGTCACTAGCCCGCGCAGCTCTTCTAATGCTGCTTGCAGCCCTTCACTATGCCGACGAACTCCAGCATAATGAACCATCGTTTCTTGCAGCTTATACCGCTGTTCCGCGACGGATGAAGCCTGAAACTCTGCACGGTTATCATTGTAAGATATCAAAGTATGGCCAACCAGCGGTGGCAATGAATACAGCCGCTCGATAATCCTGCTGGCGAACACAATAGCTTCAGATAACGAATTGCTCGCCAGACGATTAGCGCCGTGAACACCTGTGGAAGAGGTCTCACCACAGGCGAACAAACGCCTAATGGAGCTTTCCCCGTATAGATTAGTCTGGACACCACCCATCATATAATGGGCAGCAGGAGCAATTGGAATCCAGCCTGTCGTCATATCCAAACCATATGACAGACATGTCTGATAAATCGTTGGAAAGCGTTGCTTTACCCGCTCAGGCGGCTCGTGTGTAATATCCAGGTATACAAACGTAGCCTGGGTGCGTTCCATCTCATGGATGATCGCACGAGCTACGATATCTCTGGGCGCAAGCTCCTGCCGGGAATCATACTTGTCCATGAAGCGTTCTCCATGAATGTTGCGTAACACGGCACCTTCTCCCCGTACGGCTTCGGAAATTAGAAACCTTGGAGCGCCCGGATGGCACAAGGCCGTAGGATGAAACTGTACGAACTCCATATCCCGTACAACCGCCCCAGCACGATATGCCATAGCAATACCGTCCCCAGTTGCGATATCCGGGTTAGTCGTATAACGGTATAATTGCCCGCTACCTCCTGAACACAAAATGGTTGCATTGGCAGTGATATACGACCTTTCTCCATCTGGCATTTGGACGAGGGCTCCAATACACTCACCATGCTCAGTCAGCAGGTCAATGACCATACGCTCTTCCCACACCTCGATACCGGGATGGGCTGCAACCTGCTGTGATAAGGCACGCACGATTTCATAACCGGTGGCATCTCCATTTGCATGCAAAATACGACGATGACTATGCGCCCCTTCTCGGGTCAGTGCTAGTTCACCATCCACACGGTCAAAGGCTGTCCCCAATCGTATTAACTCTTTAATACCGTCTTGGCCTTCATGAACAAGCGTTCTGACCGCCTCGGGTTCACACAGACCTGCACCAGCAATCAGAGTATCTTGCATGTGATAAGCTGGTGTATCCTCGTCCGATGTGACAGCAGCAATGCCGCCTTGAGCATAACGTGTGTTGCTTTCCATTAAAGTTTTCTTGGTAATCAGCAACACTTTCCGATTCTCCGCAGCCTTAATCGCCGTATATAAGCCCGCAATGCCGGAGCCGATAATCAAGACGTCGGCTTCGTATTGGGTCAATTCCGCTACATCAAAATCAACTAGATATCTTGGAATCATGCCTTCACCTGATTTCACAGAAGAATAGCGCACACCATAGATTGTACAGTATGCGCTCACGGAATATGTTCAAAATGATAGTAAGTCGTTTATTTAACAATAAATGTACACAACGTTCCTTTGTCTGTCAAATCACGTTAGCAATAATCTTCCATATTTAAAAAAGCTCCGGAAAACCAGTAGGATCTGGTTCCCCGAAGCTTACATATATGCTTATTCAACTATCCATCAGATGATCAGGTTGTTGTCGGTGGAGTACCACCGGAATTGCCTGAATTGTTATCATCCTCTGGCTTTTTCAGATTAGGGATATCGTTTGGTTGATCCGTTGTATTCTTAGGTTCGTCATCCTTACCTTGAATACGTACACGAACATCTCCGATATTATCGATCACAGGTTCACCGTTTTCTGGTGTTCCTTCTCCCTCATTCGTATTGCCATCCAAAGAACCTGTCTCGATCAAACGTTTGATTTGTTCAAGTTCCAGAGTTTCTTCTTCCAGCAATGTTTGAGCGATCAAATGAACCTCTTTGGAATACTTCGTCAAGAGTTCTCTAGCACGCTCATAAGAGTCAGTGATGAAGCGATTCATCTCCTGGTCAATCTGATAAGCGATCTGATCACTGTAGTTCTGCTCATGACCGATATCGCGTCCAAGGAATACTTGACCTTGGGAAGTTCCAAACTGCATCGGGCCGAGCTTCTCACTCATACCATATTCTACGATCATACTACGCGCAATGCTTGTCGCTTGCTGGAAGTCACTATAAGCCCCTGTTCCGATCTCACCAATAAACAGCTCCTCGGAAACACGTCCACCCAGCAATCCAGTGATTTTGTCCAGCAATTCCTGCTTGGTTGTCAGCATGCGGTCTTCCTTCGGAAGCATGATGACATATCCGCCTGCACGTCCACGTGGAATAATAGTTACCTTGTGAACCATATCGGCATTCTCTAGGAAGTAACCGATAATCGTATGCCCTGCTTCATGATAAGCTACAATTCGTTTCTCGCGGTCACTGATTACGCGGCTGCGTTTTTCAGTACCTACGATAACGCGGTCGATCGCTTCATCTACTTCTCGCATCGAAATATCTCTGCGGTTGCGACGAGCCGCCAGCAAGGCAGCTTCGTTCAACAGGTTTTCCAGATCAGCGCCCGTAAAGCCTGTTGTACGTTTCGCAATGACGTCCAATTTAACATCCTTCGTTAATGGTTTGTTGCGTGCATGTACATGCAATACTGCTTCGCGGCCTTTAACATCTGGACGGTCAACCGTAATTTGACGGTCAAACCGACCTGGACGAAGCAAGGCCGGATCTAGAATATCCGGACGGTTAGTAGCAGCAACGATAATGATGCCTTCGTTTGCGCCGAATCCATCCATCTCTACGAGCAATTGGTTGAGCGTTTGCTCACGTTCATCATGTCCGCCACCCAATCCGGCGCCACGTTGACGTCCAACGGCATCAATTTCATCAATGAAAATGATACAAGGTGCGTTCTTCTTCGCATTCTCGAACAAGTCACGAACACGGGAAGCACCGACCCCGACGAACATTTCTACAAAATCAGAACCCGAGATGCTGAAAAATGGCACTCCGGCCTCACCTGCAACAGCTCTCGCCAAGAGTGTTTTACCCGTACCCGGAGGGCCCACTAACAGAACCCCTTTTGGAATACGAGCACCCACAGCTGCGAACTTGCGTGGGTCCTTCAAGAATTCTACGACTTCGACAAGCTCCTGTTTCTCTTCGTCAGCCCCTGCTACGTCTTCGAAGGTAACTTTCTTCTTCTCTTCGTTATACAGACGGGCTTTGCTCTTGCCGAAGTTCATTACTTTGCCGCCACCGCCCTGTGCCTGATTAAACAGGAAGAAGAACAACAGGAACATGATCACCAAAGGAATGATAGAAGTCAAAAATGTCAGCCAAATGCTTTCGCCTTCCATTTTCTTCTGCACGTATTCAAACCCGTTCGTTTCGCTGGCATTCACCAGTTCACTTAGTGCTTGATCCGTTGGCGGAACGTATACGGAAAAATTGGTTGATTTAGCATTAGCCGGCTGCTTCTTATATGCACCGGTTACAAGATAGGCGTAACCGTCAAATTGGACCGTTACTTTAGAGATGTTATTAGCTTTAACCTCTTGCCGTAATTGGTCATATCTAGGGAGATCGGAGGCTTCGTTACTGTTGCTAACAAACTGAACGATACCCACCACAACTAAAAAAAGAATCAAATAAAAACCAGAATTCCGGATGAACCGATTCATCCCCTACCTCCTCTCGAGACACTTAAGTTATTTTACCATAGCCTGTAAGCCCTTCTCAACAAAGGACCCTATTTAGTCCTAGGACTGGAGGCTGAGATTAGCTGGTGTAGATTTCCGGCTTCAAAATCCCTATGTATGGGAGGTTCCGGTAATGCTCGGCATAGTCCAGACCATAGCCGACAACAAACGCATCCGGAAGTGTAAATCCGGTGTAATCAGCTTCAAGATTAACGGTCCGGCGTGCAGGCTTGTCGAACAAAGTTACGACACATACCGAATTTGCATTACGATTCTTAAGCAATTCAATCAAATGTGTCAGCGTCAGACCACTGTCGATAATATCTTCGACAATCAGAACATCGCGTCCTTCCACTGAAGCGTCCAAATCTTTAATGATTTTAACAACGCCCGATGATTTGGTGGATACTCCATAACTAGATACAGCCATGAAATCAAGTTCCAACGGCACTGTAATGGATTTAACCAAATCTGCCATAAAGATAAACGCACCTTTCAGCACGCAAATCACCAATGGATTTTTTCCTTCATATTTCACGCTAAGCTGTGCGCCCAATTCCTTGATTTTACTCTGAATCTCTTCTTCACTGATCAATACTTCCTGAATATCATTTTGCAACGGTGTAAACCTCCTAAGTTTATACTATGAAAGCCGTTCCTGCGCAATTACTGGTGCCCCGGACTCTCTCGTCTTTGCCATGACATATATATAACCGAAGACGTGTGCTTTTGCACCGCAGCATGTACAGAACGTCGTACGCCCGGAATCCAGAGAACAACTCCAGAGTGGTCGCAGACGATAGGAATAACGGAACGCATTAAAGGAGGTATTTTTTCATCAATAAAAATATCTTTAACCTTTTTTCTTCCGTTTAATCCCATTACATACATGGTATCTCCAGGTAATCGCGAACGTACAGTCAACGGCAAAGTCAATTCGTCTGCGTCGAACCATGCTTCTTCCTCATTCGCCGGATGGTGTCCATCCCAATAGGAAGCTCTTCGCCACCGGAGTATACCACCCGCTTCAGGCAACTCCAGCTCACCGGAAATAGGCAATACGCTCAGTCCATAGCTCCATTCACCCATAACGACTTGCGTACGGTCAAACAAAACCGCCTGGTCATATTCGCGGACTCCAACCGCACCGCCGCCCAAGTCCAAGCTCCATGTAGAGGATGTCTCTTGGAGAAGTCTTAGTCGAACGGTCTCAATTTTACGAAAATCAAAATTTTCACTGCCCGAAGGCAGATAATTTAATATTAGTTTAATCAACCTCCGTTGTAAAGCAACGGATAGCTTACGATATGAAGCGATGGAAAACATGTACCTGCCATTATTGAAGTGCACCATTTTCTCATATGCTGACAGTGTAGCTGCCTCCATAAAATCATTTTCGTCAGCCATCGTTTCGGCCAGCCGATTCAGGGACGGTGTCAGTTGCTCATTATATTGCCCCAAAAAAGGGAGCACATCCATGCGGATAGCATTACGACGGTATTTAGACGATAAATTAGTGCTGTCTGTCACATAGGAAAGACCATAAAAGTTGCAATACGCAATCAAGTCAGTCTTGTACATACGAAGTAGCGGGCGAATGAGTTGCACATTTTTTTCATTGCGTGCCAAACGCATACCCGCCAAACCCGCTGGTCCGCTACCGCGCAGCAAGTGCAAGAGAACTGTCTCCGCTTGATCATCGCCATGGTGAGCCATAGCAATATGCTGTGCCTCCCACTTCGTAGCCGTATCATGTAAAAAGCTGTACCGTAGCTCACGGGCGGCTTCCTGTGGACCCTTACCGCTCTCCTTCATATAAGCGGGTGCATCCACCCGAATCATTTCAAATGGAAGCTTGAGCTTTCGGGCAATATTGTGTACCTCTTCAGCCTCCGCATCCGATTCCTCTGGCCTGAAGCCATGATGAACATGAGCGCAGACGAGTTGTAATGGCATATGTATAACGGATATTTCATGTAAAATGTGCAAAAGGGCCACCGAATCCGGTCCACCGGATACAGCAACCACAATGCAGTCTCCGGGGCTCCACAGTGAATGTTCTCGCGCCAAAGCGAGTACTTCCTGTACAACACCGGTCGGTTTTGTTGTTCCCATTTACGACCCTCTTTTCTCCCGACCGTAAAAATGATGATCCTCTGTTATCTTATGTAAGTCATGCTGCTACCTTAACGCAATCCAGAGCGCTCCGGCAAGCAGCAAAAGCGATACCGTAAAAGCATATCCCAGCCAGCGTGGATTTCCTCTTTTGACAGATGATTGCCTGACATGTGCGGAAGCCAGACGCGACCAAGCTCGGGCCGCTGCACGAGTATCGGAATATTCTCCGCGCACTGCACCCAGCAGCCATTCGGCGTAGGGGCGCAATATACGGCTGCGACGAATGATGACTGTCAATTCTGCCGTATTACGTAGCTGTGGTAGCCTGCTCGCAGCTGCCTTTAACGATTCGCTCTCTAATATATGAATCGTTAGAAGAGCAAAGGCAAACAGGTCATACTGGGGATCAGCATTTCGGCTACCAGCATTCCAGAATCCCCTGTCGTACCATTCTGTAAATTGTTTAACACTCCGACCTGCAAGGGACACCCCGCCATAATCAATCAACTCAGCCTCTCCATAGGCATTGACCAATATATTTTGAGGCTTCAGGTCGCCAAACACCCATCCTGCCTGATGGAGATCGGCCAGACGATTCAGTATGCCAGTTCCAGCCACACCATACCACTCAGACCCTTTGGCTGCCACAAATTTATGAAGCGGATCTCCTTTGACGTATCGCATAACATAAAAGGGGATCTCCCCACTACGTAACACTACATCATCCACCTCAAACAAGAAGGAAGGATTTCCATTACGCTGGAGGGCAGCCTGAGTCCCTTGAGACTGTAATGTGGTCAGCACATTAATCTCCGATTGCAGATCAAGCGTGTTCTTTCCCATTTTGAGAGCAAATTGCCGATCGGCCTGTGCTTCTTTTACCAAATATACAGTTCCGTTCGCTCCCCGGCCCAGCAAGCGCTGGATGACATAGCTACTCCGCTTCCACTTGCCCTTGATGACCGTTCCGGGTGCAAGAACGGGATCAGACGACGTAGTCACCGAGCATCCCTTCTCCTTTGCTATAGGATTCTTCCAGATCTTTCTGTTCCCCTAGTGTAACATATCGGTAATAATCAATCACTTGTAAAATGGCCGGTCCTGTCGGTGTCGCTCCTTTCATCCGCAAGCGTCCGAATATCGATTTGATCTGGTCAAGCTCAGAGGTCCACCCGATATCCATGACTGCGTCTTCTCCCATTCGTCCGCCCGGGAAATGAAATACAGATATACGGCTGAGTCCGCTTCTGGACTGTAAGCTGAGCAGCAAATCGCGGATACTGTCCTCTACAGCAGGTAGCTTGGGCTTCATGCTTGCACTTGCATCAATGAGTAAAGCAATTTCCAGAGGGCTTGTTTCTGTCAATTCATCCATTACCTCAACTACCTGGGCTCGTTTGGCCGGAGGCAGTTCACCGATATGCCGGGCACCGCCCTCACCCAAAATGTGCGTTAACTCTCTATTAACCGCCTGCTGAATCGTTTGAACCACTGTTTTGCGCGTCATCATCTGCATGGTTTGCGCTAACTGCTTCGTACCGACGATTTGGCTAAACCCTCCCCCTGCTTTAGCAATTTCCTGAATCTCTACGCTCCCAAGCTCGCCGATGGTTCCGTAGTCTATGACTCCAGCGACGTTCACTGTAATTCCCTCCCGTAAAGCTTGGGCAGCCGCCATAACTGGGCTAACACCTACGTTAGAGCATCCATCTGTAATGATCAAAATTTGCTTCATCGCTTTTTGACCTCCGCTTCCTCTTAATCTATTCCGATAGATTCTATCTTTGCCTAATCCGGAACGATTCAAACGAAGGATGCGGATTTTTAAAAATGTATAAGGAATTTCCCGGGCAATGTCAGTCTAGCTCACCGTCCGTGGACGTTCTAACCACCTCATGCCGGGTACATGGAGAGTTGCCCACTCTGGGTGAAAATGATCTATTTTACTAACAACTACAGTCATATCATCATAGATTTGATTTTGTTGGTATCGAATAACCCGTTCTAGCAAACAGTCAGCCAATTGCTGTGGATCTTCACTTTCAATTTCCTGAATCATGCGTTTCATCCATATCTCTTTATTGACTGCATAACCCGGTGAATCGTATATACCGTCTGTAATCATAATGAGAATATCCCCCGGCTGGAGTTGCAGCGAAACCAAATCAACTTCGATATCCTGTATAATGCCAATCGGTAAATTGCTGGCAGATACGGGAATGACCTCCTCTCCTCTTTTAATAAAGCTCGGTGTAGATCCAATCTTCATAAAGGTTGTCCGGGCCGTATACTGATCAATCAGCGCCATATCCACCGTAGCATACATTTCCTCAGGTGATCGGAGCATCAGGACAGAGTTAACCGACTTGATCGCCAATTTTTCGTCCATACCCGATTGCAGTAGTTCTTCCAAAATGTTAAGTGCTGCACTGCTCTCTTGCTGCGCACGCTCTCCGTTCCCCATACCATCGCTTAAAGAGACTGCGAAAGTCCCATTCCCTAGCTCCATCATGCTGTAGCTGTCTCCTGAGAAGAAATCGCCTCCTTTGGCGGCACTAGCTACTCCTGTAGCAATCTCATATGTTTTGGCAGAGCCGAACATGACTGTAGCCAAGCCTTGGCGGCGATCTGCCGCCGTTTCGCGCATGACAGCTATATGCTCGTCTAGTATGTCCGACAGCAGTGGAGCAATAATTTTCCGACATTCATCAAATCCCCTTGTATAGGCGTGGACAATCTCAATTTCAACCTGGCCTGCATCCAGGCTAATAATTTCGATGGATTGGATGGACAAGCCCAGTCTATCAAGAGCCTCTCGGATTTGCTCTTCCTGCCGATGCATGGTCTGCCCTTCCCGCTGAATTTCCCGCGCTAAATCCTCCATAATTTGCGATACACCGGATAGCTGGTCAGCAACAAGCTGACGACTATCGTATACTTGGCGCTTCCACTGCATATTATGCTGGTAGAGACTATACTGCTGTTTCATTACCTGCAGGACAGCGCCCGTTTTGGCACATGCCTTGCTCCATTGCGGCGGCATCTGCTCTGGCTCTAATTCAGGATTGTCCTCAATGGCACTCATCATTTCCGTCATATACTGATGGGTTTGCATAAACTTGCCGTCCCAACACTGCTCGCACTTAAAGCAAGAGGCACATGTTCCTTCCGCCACCGCATTCATAAAGTGTTCGATTTCTCCGTCCGGTTTTGCCCCCTCACTCGCAGATATTTGATGAAAGCTGCGGGATAGCTGGCTGAATACACGGGAAAATTTCGTCACCCGCTCGGCGGTGAGATCACGAACCCTTTTGGCATATTCATGCTGTGACTTGGCGTGATCCTGCGTACCCGGGACATAGGTAGAAACCGCTTTAAAGAAACTTTTTGGAGTCATTAAAAATAATAGGATTGCCGCGCAGCTCTCCCAGGTTGATGTCAGCACGTCCCCAGTCCCATCCAAATAGATCGTCAGAATGGAAGAGCCCAGCAGCATGCCAAGTGCCACTGCACCTTTTCTCCCTTCACGCAGCATCCCTGCCAGCAAACCTGCAAAAGCAAGTAGACTCATTTGCACAATTGCAGACATATTGGCCAGGCTCAAAATTAAACCGGTAATCACACCGACCGAAGCACCCAGGGAAGCACCTCCCACCAAAGCAAACACCAAGACCAAGTATCGTGAAAGTACATGATCGACAGACAGTGAATGAACGGTCCATCCTACTGCTCCCGTCATCACAGAGGCTAATAGAATAATAAGACACAAAATTTCTTCATTTTTGAGCTGGCTTGCCTTCTTGCGGTACGTAAACAGCGGTATGGCCTGGGTGAACACCAATGTAAGCATAAAACTGAGTACCGCATCCGTTCCCACAATGACAAGCTCATACCATGTAAAAGCCGGAGCCATCACGGCGTTAAATAAATTGACCATAAACACAGACAAGAAGACCATAAGCGGGGCATAGGATAATTCCAGACGATCGAAGGTGCGTAGCCCGCGATACAGGAGATAAAATACGATTAACTCACCACCAATCATGAATAACGATGGGTAAGGAGCTAACAGGCTGCCTAGCACAACGGATACAGCTACAGGCAGCATCAGATCACGCCGAAGGAACGTAATGACTGCAAAATAAGCGAGGGCAAAAGGAGAAAGCTCGTCCAAAATAGTGGCGCGTCCCAATAGAACTCCCATAGCTGACAATAGCAGCATCCATCTTTGCGCGGTTACCCATTGCACCATTTTATGTGAATCGAGCCGTTTCTTGAGTCTGGAAGGCCAACCTTCCGTACGCTCTTTGGATTTGGACTTTCTAGATTTTAACCCCGGAAAATGTACCACGTTCCATTTCTCCATCATGCGTCAGGCACCCCATTCATCAATTTGATGTTCCCATCTTAAACCGGAACGATTGAGAAAGTTTGTCAGAACCTCACGTCTTATTCCAAGAAATTTCCGACAAAAAAACGTTCCGCGCGAAAGGACAGAGCATTCCCCTGTACTTCAAGCTACGCCCGTATGGAAGCAGATGGAAGTTGTCTCTCTCTACGCTTTGGACGACCTCTCTATGTCAGTCATCCTGATACCAAATCTAGCGATTTGCACAGAAGATAGACGGAAAACCGTTGGAGTTTGTCGGACGATTATGTCCACACGACAAAAAAAACATCCTACATTTCAGTAGATGCTTCTTCTCTTCTTCATAAAACTACTAATCTTAAAAATGTGCCCGTACAACTCCACCCAAATGTATTGCCTGTAGCCACGGCTTGTCGCATCTCTTGTCGGTAGAACGCAAAAAAACCGTAGCAGTCTTTCGACTGTACGGTTTTCCGTGTATGGTTGATACGGTTGTCAAAGTGAATTAAACACGCTTCGCGCCGCGTCCTCCGCGTTTACCTTCGGTGTTCTTTTTCAGCGACGAAATGCGTTCCTCACTATCTTTCAGGAAGCGTGACATTTTATCCTCAAATGAAGGTTTACCCGGTGCAGGCTTGAAAGAACGGCCTCCACGATCGCGGTTGAAACCACCACCGCGTCCCTGACTTGGACCTGAACCTCCGCCGCCAAAACGGTCTCCTCCGCCTGGTCCTCCTGTACGCTCCGGTCTTGGAGCTCTTGGGGGACGGGCTTCACTTGCCGGCTTATCAATCGTTTGCTTAATGGAAAGTCCGATTTTGCCATCTTTGTCAACATTAATGACTTTCACCGTCACAACATCATTAATCTTCAGGTGGTCGTTAACATCCTTAACATAATTATCGGCGATTTCCGAGATGTGAACGAGACCCGTGACACCTCCAGACAAATCCACAAATGCTCCAAAATGCGTGATGCCTGTCACTTTGCCCTCTAACTTGGTGCCCACTTCAATTGCCATAGAATAAAATGATCCTCCCTTAAAATATACAACCGATTTTTTTGCAAAAAAATCCCGCTGTGGTGATTTGATTATACAAAATGGCGGAACCAAGGTCAACTAAGCATTGGCCCGATAATACTTCTATTTTTGATCTCCGATGATTGGCGTCTCTTCCGGTTTGTAAAGACCGTACTTGCTTCTAGCAATTTCTCCAATGTACTCAGGGTCCTTGAGACGATTCACTTCGGTTTGAAGCTGTTGTTCCGTTTGTGTAGCAGCTTGCTTCTGTTTTTCCTTCTGGGTGAGCTGTTCATTTCGATCGGCCATGATCATGCCTTGAGAAAAAAAGGTGAATATGGCCCAACTACCAAAGGCGGCAAGCGATAGCAACCAAATCATGATTCGCCTGCGCCCGCCCGCATTGGACTTGGACGTAGGAGATGAATAGCGATCTACAGACGAATTACGCATGATACTACCCCCTTCCAAACCATCGTTTTGCTGTATTTTTCAGTCTGATACCCAGCTTTACGAGCGGATCTGGCGTCTTCCAACGCGCTATAAGCGGACGGATCGACCAAAGAATCGGCTTCCAAACCGGCATCAGGATGTATATCAGCATCCTTCCTAGGAACACAATAAGTGCCCATGTCCATCCGACCAGCTTGCGTAACAGCCGATACAGCGCTAACACCGGAAGAACAATCAGGATGCGCAGTATGCTGTTCACGATCAACGTCAGTCTGCGAACGATCTCTATTAACATTACCACAAAACGTTGGGTTGTAACACTAAAGGCCCAAAAATAGAGCCAAACCCCCAAAAGTAGTCCTAAAAAGACATAAAACCGCAGCTCACCGCGATTACTCGCGTACAGCACACGGAAAATAAACAAAGCCGAGGCCACCCAATACAGCACGTCCAACAAATGAACACTCCAACGGGCAAAATGAAAGCGGATTGACAGCACCCGGTAGCTGTCAAATACCACTCCCATGGTTATGCCCGACAATAGCATCCACGTCAATGTCAGCCATTGTGTGTAAGGGTTCATTTGAAGAGCTTGCCGAATAGGCTTTTTCCGTTTTTGGCCGGGGCCCCAGGCTCCAGGTAGACGAGGGAAGTAATCAGACCTTCAATGGACAGTAGGCCCTCTTCCAGACTGAGGTTTTTGATATGTAAATGTTGTCCGCGAATGGTGAGATGGCCCAGCTCGGTCTGAAGCAAAAACTCTTCACTGTCAAAGCTCTCCACATTGCTGACGCCTGAAATGTCGAGCTGCTTGCGGCTTTGCATGCGCAGATCATGGTGCTTGGACTTCCCTTGTTCAATCATGGCATGTACCCCTCCTTCTGTTCTTAGCTTATGAAGGGGTGGGCATGATTTAGAACCGCTTTGGCTCTTCACGAGCATTTATTAGACAATTAGACAAAAGCTCCTCATATAAAAGAAAAAGCATCCCTTCATACAATATGAAGGAATGCTTCTATGTACAACGTTATGAGAAAATCAGATGTCTGGTTACCAGTTCAAACCGTTGTCCCTGGCAATAGGCTCTTCCTTTACCAAAGTGTACATAC
Organism: Paenibacillus sp. T2-29; assembly: GCF_052921365.1. NCBI lineage: Bacteria > Bacillati > Bacillota > Bacilli > Caryophanales > Paenibacillaceae > Paenibacillus > Paenibacillus sp. T2-29. The sequence continues at coordinate 61,876 of NZ_JBREVE010000018.1, forward strand.
TTGCAGCCTCGTCCTTGCGTGTAGTGTCGGCGAGCCGTTCCACTCGCACGGTCACCAGCTTCTGGCCAAATTGGACGGTAATTTCATCGCCTACTTTGACCGCACTGCTCGGCTTGGCTTCGCGTCCATTCACCACGACTCTCCCTTGTTCAGAGACGTCCTTAGCTACTGTACGACGCTTAATCAGCCGCGAGACTTTCAAGAATTTATCAAGACGCATTAGTTAACGGCTTCTTTAAGCTTATTACCAGCTTTAAAAGCAGGAACGGTCGATTCTGGAATTTCAATCGTGTTGCCGGTTTGTGGATTGCGACCTGTACGGCTGGAACGTTTGCGCGTTTCGAAAGTACCAAAGCCGATCAGTTGTACTTTGTCACCACTAGCAAGTGCATCTGTAATTTCACCAAGAACGCCATTCAATACAGCTTCAACGTCACGTTTGCTCAAACCGCTTTTGCTGGAAATATTGTTGATCAGATCTGTCTTGTTCATAAGATAAAAGCCTCCTAAATGTCAAAAAATAATCATCACGCTACATGTCCTTAAATGGAGCATACGTGAGGTCCAACTGTGGCCGAAGCCCTTCCTGAATACCACTGTAACATGTTCAACTATTAGCTACAGTTATTTTCAGAATTACTACAAGTTATTCTGGCTTGTCCTTAAAAATCCTGCAATGACAGGCGTTTTTTTATTCGACCCCAGTTAAGCCAACATCCTACTACAAAACTCTGCCCATTGGCAAGTCTGCTCAAGCCGGGCGTATTTTCAACCCTGCATATGACTCATTTTACTGTCCAATACAGCCAAAGATCAAATCTATGGAATCAATCTCTGTCAAGAAGCTTTTTCGCTTCCTGCCAGTAGGTCTCCATTTCATCTACACTGCTGTCCTCAGGACGACGCCCCTGCTCGCGTAGTTTCTGCTCAATATACTGGAAGCGGCTTACAAATTTGCGATTAGTGGCTGACAGCGCCTCTTCCGGATCTACGTCCATGAACCGGGCCGCATTCACGGCAACAAATAGAACATCCCCCAACTCCAGCAACTGAGCTTCCATGGAATGCCCTTCACGAACCGCTTCCTTCAACTCAGCCACTTCTTCGTCCAATTTATCAAATACGCCTTCAATGCTATCCCAGTTAAAGCCTACTTTAGCTGCCTTCTTCTGGAGCTTATACGATTTCATAAGAGCAGGCAGATCACGGGGAACCCCATCCAGTACGGAAGGATTAGCTGCCGCCGTACCTTTGAGCCGTTTTTCCTCTGCCTTCATCTGTTCCCAGTTTTGCAGCGCCTCTTCCGCATCATTGGCTTGATTGTCACCGAATACATGCGGATGACGGAAAATAAGCTTATCGTTCAGTCCCTGGATCACATCATACACATTGAAGGTTCCGACTTCCTCCTCCATTTGGGCATGCAGCAAAATTTGCAACAACAGATCGCCAAGCTCTTCCTTCATATGCTCAGGATCATCCTCATCTATGGTTTCAATGACCTCATACGTTTCCTCGATCAGATTTTTGCGGATTGATTGATGTGTCTGTTCACGATCCCATGGACAGCCTTCCGGACTGCGCAAAATATCGACAATCTCATGTAGACGGTCAAAAGAACGCCGTTTCAGGGCCTCATCTTCACTGCGAGGTATGTATACCAAGGATAGGTTGCCGTAGCCCTCTACTCGATCCAGCTCGTATAGCGGCACCTTGTGGACCGCCTCCTCACCTTCTACCCCAAGCGCGTGGCCGACATACACCTCATAATCGTCAGGATACCGTTCCATCAAGCATAGCTTCACATCGGAAGCCGTAAAGGTGTCATATACCTGTCCAATCAGCGTATGCAACTGAGGCTGAAGCCAGCTGGCATCCAGTGTGCCTGCATCTAACAGCTGAAAACCCTCAATCGGATCAAAACCAAGACGCACAAAAGCCTCATCCAGAAAACTTTCTCCACCCAAGATGTTTAGTTCAATCCCTTGCGCAGGACAACGCTCCTTGAGCAACTGCACCGCTGCTTCCGCCACCATCGGGTGACCGGGAACTGCATAGACGATTTCGCTCCCGTCTGCCGCCTTAGCAGCCTTTTCCATCAGTTGACTGGTAATTTCCTCATATACCTCTGGAAAAGAATCCTTTGTCTCATATACCGCATCAAACGACTCAAAAGCCACCTCAAACTCATCCAGCACTCGAACCGCCGGATGTTCCTTGGTTCGCAGATAGAGCGCTGAAGCGCCCCGCATTTTGTTCAATATCCCTATCGTAAGCTGATCGGGATCTCCCGAGCCCAGACCTACGATCGTTAATGTTACGCTCATATTCAATCCTCCGTTCCGCAAAAGCAGGATGCATGCTCCGAAAAAACACCCGGCATAGCCCAGCTTCCGCTTCCTTTGCTTTGGCATTTACTATACCACAAAGTGGTATAGGCTCATAAAATGGCTTGTGCAGCTTTCACGCGCAAGCCGTATAACCCCGGGCTAAGCCAGTACACGCAGTCTGCGCAGCACAGCTGCCAGCGGGCGTCCGAGCTTGGGCACTGCCACAAGCTCGGCTTCCGTGATCAACCTCAGGCGTGCGAGGCCGATCACGAACACCACGGTGCCTGCCGCTACACCCAGCAGGCTCTCCGCCGCTGCCGTGGCACGACCTCCGGCCGCCCAGCCTAGGGCATCCAGCACAGCACCGGTGCCCCACATCGCCGCTCCGGCTGCACCAGCCAAGGCGACAAGCAATGCTGCCGGTTTGAGCACACTGGCGGACCAGCTCCCGCGCAGCCCCACCAAGCGGGCCAGCAGCGCGATGTTGATCACAGCCGCCAGCAGATAGGCGACAGCCCCCGCAATGGCGGCGCCCGCCGTGCCGAGCTGCGGCACGAGCAGCCAGTTTAGCAGCGCCTTGGCCGCAGCGGCCGCAAGCATAGCCAGGGCTGGCGCACGAACCGCGCCAAGCCCTTGCAACAGCGCAGCCGAGATGATGCTGAGCGTGCCGCCTACGGCGGTCAGCGCCATCCAGCGCATAACCGTGCTGCCCGTGTCGTCTGCATACAGCATCACATTGACGGGCACGGCCAGCACGATCAGACCTGTCGCAGCGGCTAGTCCCAGCAGCCAAAACCAGCGCAGCGATTGCTCGCACTGACGACGTGCCAGCTCCGTACCTCCGGTCACCCGAGCCTCAGCCAGCGAGGGTATGAACAATGCCGACAATGTGGTGGCAAACATCATGACCAGCTGTACTAGCGGAAGCCCCCGGTTATACACGCCGAAGGCCACCATAACCGCCGTATCATCCAAGCCCTCCTGCTTTAACAGGCGAGGGACGGTAAATGTATCTACCAGGTTTATTAACGGAACGGCTAGCGCTCCAAGGCAAACAGGCAGAGCATAACGTAGCAGTGCCTTTAGCAAAGCACCACTGCTTTCCGCTGGGTGAAGCTCACCAGTCTGTGCCTGCACTGTTGTCATGACCGTCTCTTGCCGCCTAAGTCTCTTTCTGTGGCCTCGCCAATACAGCAGCATGATCACCAGGCCCGCTGCTCCGCCTGCTGCTGAACCAAACACTGCTCCGGCGGCAATCATATCCGCCCCTGCTCCTTGTGACAGCATGAACAGCAACAATATGATCATCACGCTTACCCTTATCGCCTGCTCCGTCACTTGGGAGACAGCCGTCGGAATCATATTTTGCAAGCCTTGAAAATAGCCCCTCAGTCCCGCCATAATCGGCACGAACAAGAAGGCAATCGCCGCCGCCCTCACCGATGGAATGACGTGAGCATTGTCGATCCACTGGCCGATTAGTGGCGCACACGTATACATCAGCAGCCCCAGAAACAATCCGAATATGCCCAATACAAGCGAAGATAGCCGGGCAACACGTTGCCCCGCTGCCTGATTTCCCACAGCCTCATACTCAGCTACAAATTTGGATACAGCCGCCGGGAATCCAGCAGCTGCAATGGTAATGAACAGCGTATAAAAAGGATAAACCGTATTATAAATGCCAAACACGCCATCGCCGCCAATATTTTGCAGCGGGATTTTTTGCAATGTGCCGATCAGCTTGCTTGCTACAGCTGCCAGTGTCAAAATGACAGCGCCTCGTAGCAGCCGCGAAGCGGCGCGATTTTCCTGCATTCTCCGTCTTCACTCCCACCTGGAATAAGCGTTTTTACGAGTCCTATTATACCGTCTCTTCTCCCGGAAAGAAAAAAATCCCTGTACAACGTTGAACGGCTTTAGCCATTCTGTACGTCACACAGGGGTGAAACGGGGTGTTACTGTTCCATTTGTTTGCCCAGGAAGCCAGCGGCTGTTTCAGCCATCTTGACCTCCATTTCGGACATTTTTACATTTTCATCCTTGTTCAACAATATAACAGAACCAATGGGATCACCACCCGAAACAATGGGAGCCGTCACAAAGGACGAGAGTGTTTCTTCGTGGTCTCGCGTCAGCTCGTAAGAGCCGCTGGCTGTCTCCAGCACAGTCTTGCGATTATCCATGCTACCTTCAATAATGCTACCGATTTGCTTGTCCAGAAACTCTTTTTTCGAGCCTCCAGCCACCGTAATAATGGTGTCACGATCGGTAATCATCGTAATATGGCCAGTACTTTCAAACAGGGACTCAGCATACTCTTTGGCGAAATCACCAAGTTCACCAATAGGTGAATACTTTTTCAAAATGACTTCTCCGTCACGATCCACAAAAATCTCAAGCGGATCTCCTTCACGAATTCTCAAGGTGCGGCGAATCTCCTTTGGAATAACTACCCGCCCAAGATCATCAATACGGCGAACTATACCAGTAGCTTTCATTTCACATGTTGCCCCACTTTCTCAAGAAGAATTTAGTAAACTACTGACGGTATCGAAAGACGCTTCCACTCCCCCAGAAGCGGTCACGAAGAACGTCGCGTTCATGGTGTTTATGGTGATATCTGACCATAGTATTCATCTGTTCCCAATTCCTTATGCATGTTCAGTTATTTACCTTCGTTTGCAGCTCCATCTTTAGTTGTTCCAGCTTTGCTATCGCCCGTACCGCTTGTTGTTCCGCTCGGCGTAGTTGTGCTGCCCGCACCGGACGTTGCACCACTTTTCTCTTGCGTAGCAGGTGCCTTAGGCAGATTGATTTTCAAATCAAGCTTCGTCAAATCATTTTCGGTAAAGTTTTGGATACTTTCCCCAGCTAGTTTATTTTTCAGGGCAGCCTTTTCGTTGTCCTTCAATTTATCAAATGTCGGCTCATTGCGGGACTCCACTTTGATCACGTGATATCCGTATTCTGTTTCCACGGGTTCACCAATTTTGTTAATTGGTTGAGTCTCGGCAGCCTCTTTAAAAGCAGGTACCCATTGCGCTACAGATGCATTCTCATACAGCCCGCCATTAGATGCGGAACCTGGGTCTTCCGAATACTTCTTAGCAATCGTTGCAAAATCCGCTCCACCATCCAATTTTGCCTTTACCTCTTTGGCCAGCTTGAGAGTAGCCTCTTTTGTACGCTGTTTCTTTGTTTTTGGATCTTCAAAATTAATCAATACATGACGTACAGTTGCTGTCGTGAACTGATCTTTATTTTTTTCAAATTCCTGTTTCAGCTGATCATCCGTTACTTTATTGGTTTCGCTGTTGATTACCGTCATTACACGCGTGAAGTAATCTTTCACACCTTGTTCGGTCAGCTTCTGATCACTTAGAAATGTCTTAAACTTATCTTCTCCGACCGACTTTTTATACTGCTCCAACTGCTCGTTTCCTTGTTTGGCGCCCTCTTCCTTGGCTTTGTCGTCCGCTTTGGCTGCCAAAAGCTTGTACACTACTTCCTGCTTTACAATTTGCTCACGTACCTGATCAGAAGCTAAAGCAGCCTCATACTCTGGGTACAGAAATTTCATCATGCTGATTTCTTGGTTGAACTCATTTTCGGTAATCGTTCCACCCTTATAGGTCACGACAACCTTGCTGTTGTCTTTCGGCTCATCCTTGACCTTATTCTCATCCGCTTGCTTCGTACATGCTGCGAGCACCGATATAGCTAGCAACGCTGCCATGCCCAAGGAGAGCATTCTCCAAGGTTTTCTTTTATTTAGTTGTGACATTTTGCAGTTCCTCCTTCAATGTGAATGCTTCTTTCAATGCACTCAAAAATTGCTCCAGCAGTTCTAGCAGTTGTGCATCATTTAGACCTTTACCCTTTATGCGTACGCTCATAGAAGTACCCTGTTCAAATTGTACACGTCTTTCAAAGCGATTGCCAATCTCGGCAAGTTTGGCAGTCTGCAGCGCCTGCTGACGCCCCTCGTGAAATTTCAACACCATATTGTCATCCCGTTGAACAATGGACTCGATGCCATACATCCGTCCATACACCTTGAGACGGGCCACGGCCAGCAAATGACGCACTGCCTCTGGCAGATCGCCAAACCGGTCGACCAACTCATCCTCCAGCTCGGAAGCCTCGTCAAAGGTACTGACTGCCGCAACCTTTTTATAAATCTCAATCTTCTGAATGCTGTCATAAATATAGTCTCCCGGCAGGTAAGCATCGACGCTCAAATCAATCGATGTACTCCAATTCCGGTTGGATTGATCCTCTTCTCCAAGCACACTGACTTTACGTTTATTGATTTCCTCAGCCAGCATTTGTGAGTAAAGATCAAAACCGACGGATGCGATGAATCCGTGCTGCTCGGCGCCAAGTAAGTTACCCGCTCCGCGGATGGACAAATCACGCATTGCAATCTTGAACCCGGAACCCAACTCCGTAAATTCTTTGATAGACTGAAGTCGCTTCTCCGCCACCTCTGTAAGCACCTTATCTCGCTGGTACGTGAAATAAGCATAGGCAATCCGGTTGGAACGACCTACACGCCCACGCAGCTGATAAAGCTGGGAGAGCCCCATTTTATCGGCATCATGCACAATAAGTGTATTCACATTGGGAATATCCACACCGGTTTCGATAATGCTCGTGCTAACGAGTACATCATATTCACCATCCAGGAAATCCAAAATGGTTTTCTCCAGTTCCGTTTCAGACATCTGTCCGTGGCCTACGCCCACCTTGGCGTCTGGGACAAGTGCATTGATCTCGGCAGCCATCTCCTGAATACCCTGCACGCGATTATACAGGTAATAAACCTGCCCTCCGCGTGCCATCTCGCGTTCAATGGCCTCACGAACTAGAGTCTGGCTATGCTCAACGACATAAGTTTGCACTGGAAAACGATTTTCCGGTGGCGTCTCAATGACTGACAAATCACGTACACCCAGCATGGACATATGCAGTGTACGCGGAATAGGTGTAGCCGTTAGCGTCAATACGTCTACATTCGTTTTCAGTTTTTTCAGCTTTTCTTTGTGCGTGACACCAAAACGTTGCTCCTCATCGACAATAAGCAGCCCCAGATCTTTAAACACCAGATCCTGTGAAAGTAGACGGTGAGTACCAATGACAATATCAACCGTACCTTGTCGAACTCCCTTGGTCGTCTCATTCTGCTCTTTGCGCGAGCGGAAACGGCTCAATACCTGAATATTGAACGGATACCCAGAAAAGCGCTCACGGAATGTCTCATAGTGCTGTTGCGCCAAAATCGTCGTCGGTACCAGCACAGCCACTTGTTTGCCCTCAATAGCAGACTTAAAAGCAGCACGAATAGCCACCTCAGTCTTGCCGTAGCCTACGTCACCGCACAGCAAACGATCCATTGGACGACTCTGCTCCATGTCCTTCTTAATTTCTTCAATAGCCCGAACCTGGTCACGTGTCTCATCATACGGGAACATATCCTCAAATTCCTGTTGCTCCGGCGAATCCTTTTCAAAAGCAAAGCCTGGTGCTGACTGTCTTTCCGCATATAGCTTGATCAAGTCATCTGCGATGTCCTGAACCGAGCTGCGCACCTTACTTTTAACACGTGTCCACTCATTGCCGCCCAGTTTGTAAATTTTGGGCTCCTTGTCCTCTGAGCCCACATACTTCTGAATCAGATCAATTTGTTCAATCGGTACAGACAGCTTATCTCCGCCTGCATAGAGGATATGCATGTAATCTTTATGGATACCGCCAACCTCCAGCGTACCGATTCCCATATACTTCCCGATCCCGTGATTTTGGTGTACGACATAGTCGCCCACCTTCAGCTCGCTATAGCTCTTAATCCGCTCTGCATTGTCTACATGTCGGCCCTGCTTACGTGCTTTCCGCTGCTTCTGGGAGAACATCTCACCCTCGGTAATCACCGCCAGATGAATAGACGGCATCTCAAAACCGCTTTGCAGATTACCAATCGCCATAGTCGGCTCATCAATACCGTAGTCTTGAAGCACTCGCCGCATCCGATCCAGACGTTCATCTCCACTCGCCAGCATCATAACCTGTGTGCCTGCCTTGCGCCAACGATCCATCTCTGCCTTGAGTACATTCATTTGACCGTGGAAATCCTGCATGCCCCGGCAAATGAAGTTCAAAATATTTTGCGGCTGCGTATGCGGAACCTGGCGAAGGAAGATCGACAGGAACAGGGTTTGAAATCTCCGATTATACAGCAGATTATCCGAGTTATCCGATAGCTCCAGTTGCGGTAGAGTTTTACCGTTTTGAAGCAAATGCAGATTCCACTCAGACTCATCCCGCTCTAGCTGCCTAGCTGTTTCTAGCATCCGTGCTGGTTCATCAATGATCAGAATCGTATCTGCCGGCATATAATCAGCCAAGGTTTTACGTTCAGGATATAGCAGGGAGATATATTTATAGATTTCGTCAAAATACACATGCTCCCGCAACAGCTCAATTTCACGATGAATTTCCTCTTTCAGATGCTGCTTAGCCTGACGATCTGTCATTTTGTCCAGCTGTTCCTCCAACAACATAGCAGCGGCATCGGCAGCTTGGTCCATACGCTGGTGGCTTGCAATAACTTCCTTACATGGCGTTACAGTAACTTCCTGTACCTTTTCCACCGAACGTTGATCTTGCGGATCAAACATACGGATGGAGTCAATTTCATCGTCAAACAACTCCACACGATAACCCCAACGGGTTGTCATTGGATAAAAATCAATAATTCCCCCGCGTACACTCATCTCCCCACGGGATTCAACACGTTCTACACGCTGGTATCCCATCTCAACCATATGCAGCAAAAATGCTTCCAGCTGAATCGTTTCTCCCTCTTTCAGTTCAACACGAGCCTCACGCCATGTTTCCGGGATTGGTAGTAGACGCCGGACCCCAGAAAACGGCACGACAACAACCCCACGAAAACCCTGGGCGCATCGTATCAATACATCAATTCGTTGGGATAATGTCTCTGGACTGGATATGGCAGCTTCAGCAGCTACCAACTCGTTGGCTGGATACAATAAAACCTGATCAGGAGAAAGCGCTTCCTGCAAATCATCTGCTATTTTTTGAGCGGCAAACATATTGTGCGTCATGACCATTAACGGTCGTCCAGTATCTTCAGCAAGTGCGGCCATCAGTACCTGTCTTGAAGAGCCTGACAAGCCTGATATCAGCTGTTCCTTCATGCCTGAGGATATACCTGCCGCAATGGATGCATAATCAGCATCCTTCGTAAAAGCCTGAATAAGTGCTTGTAACAAAAAAGGCACCCCTTTATGCTTATAAATAGTTACATGTAAACCGAAAAAGAAGCCTCAGCAATGCTGCCAAGGCTCCATAAGCGGAACTACCGCTTCACCTCTCAAGCTGGTACATCAGACCAGTTGAATACCTGTTATTGGAGCGGGTTTACGAGCAGACTCAACTCCGGATTATTCTCCAGTGCCTGACTGCAATGCTCGCAAATGACTTTAACAGTCACTTCACCACCCGAATTATACGCTATTATATCTCTACGTTCAGCAGGGGTCAAGGAATGGAAGCCCAACCTTTCTTCGGTTATTACAGCGGAGTCAATTCGCCCTAAGAAAGTTCGACAATGTCTGCATACATAATTAACAACCATGTAATGTATATGCCTCCTGAAAGTTTTCTATACCTTTCAGTATGTCCAACAATCTTCCATTTAAGCCCGTCTACCTAACGTCAGGACCTACTTGTTAAATTCAGCCATCGTCCGCTCAAACGGATGATTCAAGCTGTATTCTAAAGCGTTGCACGTATCTTCTATCATTCCGGTCAATAGTTCCTTTTCCTTCTTTGGAAAGGTGCCCAGAACATAATCAACAATAGCATGTCCAGGCTCTGGACGGGAAATGCCCATACGAATCCGGTTGAAGGACTGCGTCCCTGTATGCTGAATGATCGATTTAATGCCATTATGACCGCCTGCGCTACCTTGATAACGCAGTCTTATTTTACCGACCTCTGTATCCAGATCATCGTACACGACAATCAGATCTTCCATATCGGCCTTATAGTAGTCCATATATGCACGTAGAGACTCGCCTGAGAGATTCATATATGTCATAGGCTTAATCAGTACCGTTTTCACGCCACCAATGTGACCCTCACCAATCAACGCCTTACATTTGCTTTGGGTAATCTGGATATTATGACGTGAGGCAAGTGCATCTAAAGCCATAAATCCGACATTATGTCTCGTTTTCTCGTATTGGGGACCGGGGTTGCCCAATCCTACAATCCACTTCATTAACCTTGACACCCTCTTTCGAAGTCTTGATTTTTTGGTAAAATAGTTGTAGTGAACAGGAAGGTGCGTGCCGATATGCTCAATCAAGGTGATATCCTCTTATATGACAGCCATTTTCTATATCATTTAAAACATTCCGTTCCTGTCCAAATTTATGACGGGAATGTACATGTTCAAATTGGCATCGTTGCACGTTTTAATGAGCATTTCGTCGAAATCGAGGACACACTATACAATCGTCAACGCTTCACATTCATATCTCGGCCAGGCTTTTAGCCTGACATGCTGATAGGGGTTACCTTTTCCATATGGAAAAAGCAACCCCTTTTTTAATGAGCCAGTGCTTATTCGATTTCAAACAATTTGCTGATCGACAATTCCTCATGCACACGGATGATGGCTTCTCCCATTAATGGAGCCACAGACAGTACCTTCAGCTTGCTTGTCGGATTTGGGTGAACGATCGGGATTGTATCCGTCACAACCACCTCTTTTAATGGCGAATTCTCCAGTCTTTCCATCGCAGGACCAGACAGCACGGCATGTGTGCAACATGCATACACATCTTTTACGCCGCCTTCTTTAAGCGCATTTGCACCCAATACAATCGTTCCGGCTGTATCAATGATATCATCAATTAAAATAGCCGTCTTACCCTCAATGTTCCCGATGATATTCATCACTTCACTGACATTCGGCTCTGGACGACGCTTATCAATAATAGCGAGCGGAGCACTCAGGAAGTCCGCCAGCTTGCGCGCGCGAACAACCCCACCATGATCGGGTGAAACAACAATCGGGTTCTCAATTTGCTTGGAACGGAAATATTGGGCCAGAATTGGTGCTCCCAGCATATGATCCACTGGAATATCAAAGAATCCCTGAATCTGCATCGCATGCAAATCCATACTGATTACGCGGTGAGCTCCCGCCTTTTCAATCAAGTTAGCGACAAGTTTCGCTGTAATCGGATCACGTGAACGAGCCTTACGATCCTGACGAGCATAACCGTAATATGGCATAACAACATTGATACTTTTGGCAGAAGCGCGTTTAAGTGCATCAATCATAACCAATAACTCCATCAAGTTGTCGTTAACTGGCAGACAAGTGGACTGTACAATATACACATGGCAACCGCGAACACTTTCCGACAGCTTAACCTGAATTTCACCGTCACTAAACGATGTGGTATGGGATTCCCCCATTGGGATTCCGATGTAGTCCGCAATCTGGTGGGCTAACTTCGGATTGGAGTTACAAGTAAATATTTTGAGTTTGGAATCGCAATAAGTCATTAATAGAAACCCTCCGTGCTGGTTCATTCATTACAGATTCAACAGCTTGCTGATTAAGGTCATTCCGATCTTTTTTTCTTTGCTTTGGCACGCGCGCGGATTTTGTCCGCATATCCGGCTTTGTTCTCTTGACGTGGTCTGGCAATGGCCAGATCGTTATCAGGGACAGCATGTGTTACAGTGGAGCCTGCGACAACATAGGCACCTTTTCCAATCTTAATTGGGGCAATCAGATTCACATTGCTGCCAACAAAGGCATCATCTTCAATTTCTGTAATGGATTTATTATATCCATCATAATTGACCGTTATTGCCCCGCAGCCAATATTTACGTTTGTACCCACCTTGGCATCACCGACATAGCTCAAATGAGACACCTTGGAATGATCTCCAATAGTCGCATTTTTCACCTCTACAAAATCACCAATCTTCACATGTTCGCCAAGCTTCGCGCCTGGACGCAGATAAGCAAACGGCCCTACAGATGTACTGCTTCCCACTTCCGCTTCGTTCAACACCGAATGTTTCACTATCGCTCCTGAATGGATAACCGTATTCTGGATCTCTGCCTGCGGGCCAATCACACAATCTTCTCCGATTTGTGTTTGACCATGCAGCCATGTATTTGGGTACAACACTGTATCGGAACCAATGACAACATCGCTCCCGATGTAGGTAGAAGACGGATCAATGACGGTGACACCATTCAGCATATGTTTGCGAACGATACGCTCGCGCATATAGCCTTCAGCAACCGACAAAGCAACTCTGTCGTTTACACCGATAGATTCCGACATGTCATTGGTCAAATACGCCTCAACCTGCTCACCTTCGCCATGCAAAATACCAATGACATCGGTCAGGTAGTATTCCTGCTGTGCATTGGTGTTCGTTACCTTGTCCAGCGCTGCAAATAACTTGGCATTGTCAAAGCAATACGTGCCTGTGTTAATCTCACGGACAGCATCTTCCTCAGGTGAACAATCCTTCTGTTCCACGATCTTAAGCACGGCCCCGGAAGTATCACGGATAACTCGTCCATATCCTTTCGGGTTGTCCAACTCAGCGGTCAGAATTGTTGCAGCCGCTCCGCGGCTTTCGTGTAGTTGCACCAAACCTTCCAGCGTTTCCGCTGTGATCAACGGAGTATCTCCACAAATGACAATTGTGGTGCCTTGTTCCTGGCCGAGCAGGTCCTTGGCTTGCTTGACAGCATGACCCGTTCCCAGCTGCTCTGCCTGAAGCGCATATTCTGCCGACGGTCCCAAATAAGACTGTACCGCCTCTGCTCCGTGACCCACGACGACTACACTTCGGGACACACCGATTTCACGAACCGTGTCGAGTACATGTCCGACCATCGGTTTTCCGCACACCGGATGCAGAACTTTATATAATTTGGATTTCATACGTTTTCCCTGCCCTGCGGCAAGAATGACTGCCAACCTTTCCAACAAGTCCAACCTCCTATCCTGAAAATAACAGTTACCCCTTGGCTAAAACGTTAATTCCCAGATCAGATTTTGCTTAACTTTTCACAATCCTCCTGAAAAATAACGGCGAACCTTTGGTTAATGGCTATTTTTTCAGGCCAGCTTGTGCTGGACGTTCATCCCCGGGACGCATCGCTGCCTAGTCCCTGTCTTATGAAAAAGCCGCTTCGGCAGCCCGGATGGCTCCAAGTTGCCTTAAAACTGACTGTTAACTCACTAAAGAATATATCTCATTCCAGACAAAAAGAAAAGAGAGCCACAGTTAGTGGCTCTCTTTTTCTTTTGTACCCCAATCCTGCTTTAGGCGAATTAAGCGCCTTCTTCAATAGCAACTTCTTCATCAACAGCTGCACGTTCGTACTCAGTCAATACAGCAGCTTGAATCTTTTCACGGGTTCCTGAAGATATCGGGTGAGCGATATCGCGAAACTCTCCGTCAGGGGTTCGTTTGCTTGGCATAGCTACGAACATCCCGTTATTACCGTCGATAACTCGGATGTCATGGACAACAAACTCGTTATCAATTGTAATGGATGCAATCGCCTTCATTCTTCCTTCTGAGTTCACTCGGCGGAGTCTAACATCCGTAATCTGCATGTGTGTTTCACCACCTTTTTCCAAATAGGACTTGGTGTATACATTCCACACAGCATTTCGAATTCCTTCTTTTTTTGGACAATTCGTATCCTAAATTCAGGTAATTTTTTTGAAAAGATTTCTTTTCGACATATTTAGGTATTTTATGATGAATTGTGACAATTTACTGCCCCGTTAACTCATCAAAATAATTCCCTAGCTTGACTGTTATTTGCTTGCTTCGAGAATCGACTGCAGTCAGATTTGCCATTGAAATATAATCGTGCAACAGGCGCTCTTCATTCTCCACCTCGCCCGACTCTACCAGCACACCGACACCAGCTACCTCAGCATCAAACTCTGCTAACAAGTCGACCATTCCTTGTATCGTGCCGCCAGCCTTCATAAAGTCATCTACAATGAGCACACGCGATTTCTCACGCATTGCACGTCTGGATAAAGACATCGTATGAAGGCTCTTTTGTGATCCAGAAACATAATTAATACTTACAGCTGAGCCTTCTGTCACCTGATGGTCCCGCCGTACAAGCACGACTGGCAAATTAAGCTGTGCTCCGGTTGCATATGCGAGCGGAATGCCCTTCGTCTCCACGGTCATAACCACATCAATCTGACGATCGGCAAAAGCGGTCGCAAATATTTTACCCGCTTCGTTCATCATCGCTGGTTGGCCCAGCAAATCGGACAGATACAGGTACCCTCCCGGTAATATGCGATCAGGCTGCTCCAGCTGCGCGCACAAGTCGTTCGCAAACGCAAGCGCATGTTGCTTGGAGAGCCTAGGGATCAGCTTGACGCCCCCTGCCGCTCCCGCCAGTGTCAGAAGCTCGCCAGTACCCTCGTCCTCAAATACTTCTTTGATAATAGCCAGATCCTCGCTTATCGACGACTTAGCTGCCCCGTATCGATCTGCAAAATGAGTAAGAGGCACCAATGTATGCGGCCGTGACAATAAAAATTGCGTCATTTCCACCAATCGTGAGCTTCTTTTAAGTTTTTTCACAACAATTCCTCGCGATCTATTCTCCTGCCGCCCGCTTCGTACAATAAAGCACCGGCGGACTGGCCGGTTGCTGGCGGAATGTAAGTGATGTAGTAAAATCCGAATATTTAATAGTAAATATATCATCTTCGTACGTATTTGTACAACAATTGCCACTATAATATGAAAAAAATATCTAAAATCAGGTCAAAAGTCGTACTGCGTAAACATCTTTGCAAAAGCCTCTTAGTCCGTTATAGATCCGTGGCACTTTGGCTTCCTTCGATACCAGTCCGAACACTGTAGGTCCGCTACCTGACATCAGCACCCCATCAGCTCCTAAACGGATCATGGAGTTTTTAAGATGCTCCACTTCTGGATACAGCTTTAATGTCACATCCTCCAGTACATTCCCCAGGGCATTGCATACATCGGTAAAAGAAGCATTACGAATCGCCTGCTCCATCTGCCGGGCAGACGGGTGGTGCGTAATCTGATCCGCTTTGACACGACCATACACTTCAGCTGTCGATACATTAATCGGCGGCTTGGCGAGGATCACCCAGCATTGTGGCGGATTCGGCAGTGGTTTAAGCAGTTCTCCACGTCCGCTCGCTAAAGCTGTGCCCCCTGTAATACAGAAAGGTACGTCTGAACCCAATTCAGCACCCAGTACCCTTAATTCCGCATCCGAGATACCAAGTTTCCACAGCTTGTTCAGCCCACGCAATGCTGCGGCAGCATCGCTGCTTCCGCCTGCTAATCCTGCAGCCACCGGGATATGCTTATCCAGATGGATATGGACGCCTGTAGACACGTTATAACGTTCTTTGATCAGACGCGCAGCCTGAAAAGCCAAGTTCTTTTCATCTAACGGTATGTACCCGGCTTGGCTTGAAATAATAATGGTATCACGCGGTAACTCGGACATCGTCAATCGGTCGGATAGATCGACCATAGTCATAATCATTTCGACCTCGTGATAACCATCGTCCCGCTTACGTAGAACATCAAGCATTAAATTAATTTTCGCCGGTGCTTTTTCATATATTTTCAAGGCGTTCACCCACCTTCAACTTTTCCCTCAAGACAGCTTAACATATTATATCAGACTCAGCCTGTCAAGTCATGAGGTTCAAAAAAGCGGAGATGCCCCGGTATGACCCCGGATATCCCCGCTTTTTATCAGCACCACCGATGGCTACGATTTGCGAGAAGCCGCCTGCTCTGCAAGCTGAATGGCCCGCTTGACCATATTGCCCGCATCCTTGGCTTTAATACCTCCCCAGCCTTCTTCCTTAACCGTGTCGTAAAACCCAAGATCTTTGGCCAGTTCATACTTCAGCTCTTCCGACATAACACTCCGTCTTCTTCGGCTCATGCATACGCCTCCTTCGGCAATGGAATAAGGAAGATCATTCCCGCCTTAGTATGTGCAGAGATATCATGCTTCATCCTGCTCTGTAAATACAAAACGACCCCGCCATTAAAAATGACGAGGTCGCCGTTAAACCTGCAAAGCTGGTATAAATCACGTAAAAAAGAATTAAGGTGTTTCGAAATATTCGACTACACTTGTGTGGGAGTCGGGATCATATACACTGACCTCCACCGACTCGGTAAGAATGTCAGCATAGCTGTAGGAGACACGTTTAAACGTCTGCTGCTCCTGATCCAGCTTGACAATAAAAACAGAAGGGTACGTTTCTTCCAAGACACCAGTTCGTTCGACGGTCTTACGGCGTCCGCCGTTAGCCCGCAGCAAAATTTTTTGCCCTACATGTGCGTCGAGACTGCGTTTGATTTCCAACAGCGTATTTTTAGCCATTGCCTAACGACCACCTCTTTCCTTGTCCATTATAACGAATTTTAGAGGGATTGTCAAATCAAGCTAAATATTATAACAACACGAAAAATAAGTTGTCAATTTAATTTTTTGCGAACAGGAATAATATGCATAAAAAATGACAAAAAGCCTCTAAAAAGAGGCTTTTGTTCAGATATACCCAGGCACATTTGAATCTCAGATCGCTGAAGGCGTTACTTTAAGCGTTGACAAATTTTCAAGCTTCGGCAAACCGATGCGGTAGCTTCCCCTTGTTTCAATTCCACCCACTCCGCGGCTGCCACTGATGGTCTGATGAAATAAGTCTCCCATATTGACTGTATCACGGATTGAAGTAAATGCGGCCTTGGCAGCCACGTAAACGGGGTCCAGAGCGTGAATCAGGATACGCCCTGGGGAGCTGGCAAAATTGGCTCCCGCACGTAGCAGCGCCTCAAAATGGGACTGGCACGCCCCCGCTACAATTGTCAGTGAATCCAGATGACGCTCATATTGTCTGGCAACCTGAATCGCTGCCACAAAATTTTGCGAATTCTTGTAGCTTTTCAAGCTGTACAAATCGTAAGGTTGCGGCTGCTTCAGCACACCATCATGTCCGGTGATGACTACAATATCAGGACGAATGCGGGGAAGCAGTCGATATAACGTATCCGCCATTGCCGATTCGTGAACGTGATGTCCCTCAGCGGGAACACGGAGCTGTTCATATAGACTGAGGCATTTTCTTAAATAGCCGGGATCTCCATCCAGATGAAGAACCTTTCCTGGCATTTCAAAATACGTCGACTCCACCGGATCACTCCACTCCCCAATCAGAGCCGCCTGGCTACGGGCAGCTTGCTGCTGGCGTGCCCGTTGCAAAAGATTAAGAGACTCCCCGGCCTTAATGTGGGCCTGTTGAGTCTTACCGCTAATCTGGTCTGCAGGCACTCTGACCAGATCGTTCACCGGGGAATCGGCCAGCAGCCGAAATTCCGTCCCCTTAATGATCGCTTTATCCCGCTGGATGTCTTCAACGCGAAACGTGACATCACCGCCGTACGATTTCCGAACGACCAAGTCTCCTAAACTCATCACACTGTATCACCCCTCCTATATCGTATGGGTGAATGCACAGTTTGGTTCCAACTTAGGATATACCGGCCTCCAACAGCACGGCGCTCAGACGCGCAAATTCCTCGATACTCAGCGTTTCCCCTCGACGGGAGGGCTCAATATCAGCTTGTTGCAACAACGGCTCCAGCGTGTCCCTGTTCTCTTTGGTGAAGAAGCGGCTTTTTAGGTTATTTGAAATGGTTTTACGGCGTTGGGCAAAAGCGGCATGAACCACTTCAAAAAAGTGCTTCTCGTCCACCACTTCCACTGGAGGAACTTCTCGTACACGCAGCCGAATAACTGCCGAATCAACATTCGGCTGAGGAATAAATACTGTATTCGGCACCGTACAGACTAACTCAGGCTCACTGTAATATTGCACGGCTATGCTTAAGCTGCCGTAATCCTTTGTACCAGGAGACGCTGCCATGCGCTCAGCCACCTCCTTTTGAATCATAACGACGATATTCTCCAAAGGAAGCTTGTCCTCCAGTAGACGCATTAGAATCGGTGTGGTGACGTAATACGGCAGATTAGCGACGACACTCACTTTGCTCACGTCTGCAAAATCGACTGCAAACACTTCACGCAAATCCAGCTTTAACACGTCTCCATGGCGAACCTTTACATGCTCGTAAGGGGCCAGCACTTCTTCAAGAATGGGCAACAGCCGCTGGTCAATCTCAACAGCGGTAACTGCCTTAGCGGATTGCGCCAACTTCTCGGTCAAAGCTCCAATGCCCGGACCGATCTCAAGCGCGCCCTTTGTATCATCCAATCCGGCAGCATTTACGATCTTGCTCAGAATATTTTGATCAATCAGAAAGTTTTGTCCCAGACTCTTTTTGAACGAAAAACCGTGCCTTTGAATAATTTCCTTCGTACGCCGCGGTGTTGCTATATCTTGAATCCCTGTCATACGGATATCACAATCCTTCACTTTCGATTTGTGCCAGCGCACTGGCAAATTCCTCACGACTGATCTGAAATACAGAGAGCCGCTTATGTAGCTGCTTTCCGTTACAATAGCCAATACCCAGTACATTCCCCAAGGCCATACGGCGTGCAGCAGCATTGGGGTGGGTAATAAGTCCAGCGTCAATCAGGTCCGCCATTTCAATCAGCGGTTCGGCGTCTTCCACTGTCGTATGTACCCGCGCGAGAGCGTGTCTGATGGCTTCCGGGGAGGCATTCTCCACGCCAATATCCCCTTTGCGTGTCGCCTCTGCCTCAGGTATAAAAGCCTGCTTGCAGCCGGGGACCTTGGAGGCGATGATTTTACGGATACGCTCCCCTGCATGATCGGGATCAGTTAAAATAATGACCCCCCGCCGTTCCTGCGCCAATGCAATTTTCCGCAGCGTCATTTTATTAATGGCTGAACCGCCAGTTTCTATCGTATCTGCTTCGACAGCACGGCGAATGGCTACCGTATCATCCCTGCCTTCCACCACGATCACTTCCTTGATCATCTTCGTTTCCCTCCACTGCTACACAGCAACATATATTATCTTTCCCTGATTTTGAAAACAAAATAAGAAGAGGATATCCTCTTCTTAGCATGGCATAACTATGTTGTTAATACTATCGTATTGTCCTCAACATACACAACCTGTTTTAGTTGATTTCCGGCTTTACAGGTCCGATAACATATACGGTTTTACCGTGCTTACGACCAAATTGGTTAGCCCGGCTTAAACTCTCATAATACACATCGATTTTGTGGCCTTTAATCGCGCCACCGGTATCCTCCGCACGGCGGAAGCCTACCCCTTCAATATACACCCACCAGCCGATGGGAATTACATTCGGATCGACAGCGATGGTGCGTCCTTCCGTGACACGCGTGCCGGAGGCGGTACGTGTACCAATACCTGGCTCCTGGGCAGAGTACGCCGTCATGGAGACATTTTGTAAAACTTTTTTATAATTAAAATTAATACCTGCTTTACGGACAGCACTGCCCGAACTAACCTTTGTAGCCTTAACCGCATCTTTAGGGCCGATGGAAGCAGCTAGAACGACCGGTTTTTTCTTCGTCCCTACCGCAATTACCTTATCCACACGATTTTGTGCGACTTCCTTGTTGACCAGCTGTTTGGACACCAATTTTCCATCATGGTATACCTTTTGAACATGCTGGACTACCACACCCGATTTGCCACTTTGAATGACTCGATTATCGCCTTTATAGAGACTTGGATCTGCCGTTTTGATGACCTCATAAGGCACTTGTTTTTTCTGTTCGACCTGCTGTTTCTTTACACGGACGATTTTTATGTCCATGTTAGCTGAAACAGAGGCATCCAACGCAGGGTAAACTTTATCCGTTGATGATAATTTATAGCCCGAAGTGCGAATGGCACCCTCTACTGTATTTTCTGTTGTGTACAGCTTTTTCGTCTCATTGCCTGAGGATACTTTAACCTGATTGGCACGTTTAATGACTACGCGATCCCCATCCTGTACTGCCCCGTTTAGCGGCATGGAAATTGTATCATGCGGCTGAAGTGAAATAGAATGCTCATTGAGCAAATCTTGGAGCTTGGATTCCCGGGTTTCTACCGCAGATGCCTTACCATCGATGACAAAAAAGACTTGTTTTTTAGATTGCGTGTACATCAGAATTGAAATCATAATCGTTAGTGTGATTAGAAAAATAGCAACCAAAGCAGCCTGGCGCACATTCTCTTGCTTCCAACGTAATACGTAAGACATGCTGGATGAGCGTGACTCATGGGTCTCCTCTTTTCGGAAAATGCCCATTTCCTCCGTCCTCCTTACATAGCCCGCCGTCTGGAGTAAGACATAGTTGATCGTTGACGTGACTATAACAGATTTTCTACAAGACAAGCCCGTACTGCGACTGTCCTGCACCATGTACCCGTCTTCGCGGCATGCTGTCCTCCCCTGTTTAACCACAGTATGATGACAGATTTTCTTTTATTCACAACAAAAAAAGCCAAAGAAAGAGACTAGAGAGCTCTTTCGTGGCTTCCGACATGTGTGAATATGCGGGAAAACTCATGCACGAGATGGCTTCTCTCTTGTTACGCTTACGGGGTTAGCTGTCGGGTTCGGACGTAGAGAGTCGCCCTAGCTTAGGTCAACCGCTCATGGCGGTCGCCTTCACATTCACCCCGAAGACCCAGAAAGAAATCGAAATACGGCTTCTCTACCTGTTCAATCCCATCCAGGAAATGAATTTCGGTCGAGCCGGCTACTGAAGAGATAATATCTCTTGCACATACGCCGGACGTACTGTAAGCCATATCGGTTCCCCCGTTCCCTGTAAAAGGGACTCAGCGAGACTGGTTCATGAAATGATTTGTTGATGTTTACACTCAACAACAATTCACTGAAAAGATGATATCCTGTTTCCATGCATGTTGTAAAGCAGGTTTCAAGTACATTTTTCAAAATATTCGGTTAAAAAATTGTAATATTCTTGAGTTTCCTGCAACAAAATCATAATTAGCTCCGTCTATCTCTTTATTTTGATTGATTTCTTCGCTTTTTCACTGAATGTCAAATCGTTCCAAGGCATTTTGGGTCGTAATGGATACCAATTCCTCCACCGTAATTCCCTTAATTTGGGCAGCTGCCTCTGCCACCAATCTCACATGTGCCGACTCATTTCGCTTCCCACGAAACGGATGAGGCGTCAAGTAAGGCGCGTCCGTTTCAATAAGCAGACGGTCCAACGGTACCTGGGCCAGCACCTCTTTTGGCTGCTTGGCATTTTTGAACGTTATGGGCCCGCCGAAGGAAAGGTGGAAACCCATATCCAGCACCATTTTAGCTGTCTCCCAACTCCCAGAAAAGGAGTGCATGACTCCGCCAATCTCGCCCGCCTTTTCCTCACGTAAAATCCTCACAATATCTTCATGTGCATCCCGGTTATGGATAACAATTGGCATGTTGAGCTCACGTGCCAGGCCAATTTGATTTCGAAGTACCCGCTGCTGCACATCCTTTGGTGATGTATCCCAATAATAATCCAGACCGATCTCTCCGATCGCTACAACCTTTTTATGACTGCATAACGATGCAATCCATTCTAAATCACCCTCCTGCATTGTAATGGCATCCTGCGGATGCCATCCAACGGCTGCATAAATAAAATCATACGTCTCAGCCAGCTTCATGGTGGATGGAATGGTCTCACGATTAAATCCGATATTGATCATCCGTGTTACTCCTGATTCGACAGCACGTGCTATAACTTCTTCACGGTCTTCGTCAAATTGTGGCGCATCTAGGTGAGTATGAGTGTCGAATAAATCCAAGGTTTTCATCTCCTTTTCTTACTTACATTTCTATATATTTGTCTATTGTTTGACAAAATAATTCCTTATTTCGGCAGGAAGCCTTTCTTTTACCCCGTTCAATTTATTCTGGGGAAAATACATGTGATATTTTCCTCGGTGAATGCCACTTATTGAGCGTACAATTTCTGAAACTTCGGATATTTCCCGCACCTCGCCCTGACGTCCAAGCAGTAAAATCTGGTTGTCCGTTGAACCGCCCTGCCGAAACACATCATAAGGAAGATCTGTCGGAAAATCAATTTCAAGATCATATTCAGGATGCAAGCCAGCCTTTTCCAAAGCCTCTCGAATATGGTCAACGGTATCTGTATCCATATTTTCAATCTCTACATATTTATACAATCTACGATCCATAAAACGGCTGCTCAAATCACTTAAAATTTCGTCCTTTTCTCGTTTCCATTGGCTAAATACCGTCTGAATCAAAGACTCATCCAGCATCAAATACTGCTCCACTGTTAGCTCTCCTTTTAATAGATCGGGCAGCGGATCCAACAGAAAACCAAACTCATATCCGTTTTTGAACAATTCCTTAGCTCTCTTGAAAATTTTACGTAACAGGATTTCTGAGCTGCGTGTTACAGGATGGAAATAAATTTGCCAGTACATCTGGTAGCGTGACATTAGATAATCCTCTACTGCATGCATACCCGACTCTTTTACGACAATTCTCCCATTGTGAGGGCGCAGCAAACGTAAAATACGATCCAAATCAATTGTTCCGTAGTTAACACCTGTTGAATGAGCATCCCGCAACAAATAATCCATACGGTCAGCATCCAGCGGGCTTGTTACCAAGTTGACAACAATCGGCTTATCATACGTTTTGGCTATAACCGCCGCGACCTTGTGGGGCAGCATCTCATCAACTTGCCGTAGCACAGCGTTGATCTTCGTGTCCCCCAGTACAATGCGGCATGTCCAATCCTCATGGTTCATATGAAAGGCTTCTTCAATTGAATGAGAAAATGGACCATGCCCCACATCGTGCAACAAAGCGGCACACAGAGCAATCAGTCTTTCTTCCTTGGGCCAGTCGGGAAAATCTCCACGTTCAAATTGAGAAATAATACGTCTCGTAATCTCATATACGCCCAGTGAATGTGAAAACCGGCTATGCTCCGCTCCATGAAACGTAAGATAAGATGTGCCTAACTGCCGAATGCGTCGTAACCGTTGGAACTCCGGCGTATTAATCAATCGCCATATCACAGTATCCTGAACATGGATGTAATTATGTACCGGGTCCTTAAAAACTTTTTCTTCACTGAGTGGCTGGTGCAAGATATCAGCTCCTTTAATATTCGGAATAATGGATTAAAATACAATAAAATCCTAAACTCCCTCCCTTATTCGACATTGTTTGTCGTATTTTGTCGAATTATCACTTTTCGACATTTCCAAATCGACACACAAGACAAATCATCCGTAAAATAAGGTAATTCACATGAATAAAGCTCTTTGTTCTAAATACTTTTGCATAATTAGGCTGTTACTACTTTTTTAAGGTTGACTGTTTTGGGAATCGTTGGTATAGTAAATATCAGAAAAGAGAAAATTTTGTCGAATCATGACACTTATATTATTTTAAACGGCGAGAGGAGCCTGATTTATTATGATGAAATCCACTGGTATTGTAAGAAAAGTTGACGAGCTCGGACGTGTTGTTATTCCAATCGAATTGCGCCGTACCCTGGGAATCGGAGAGAAAGACGCTTTGGAAATTTACGTTGATGGCGAGCGCATCATGCTTAAAAAATACGAGCCTGCTTGTATCTTCTGCGGCAATGCTGAGAACGTAATTTACTTCAAAGGGAAAATTGTTTGCCAAGATTGCATTTCTGAAATCCCAACACCTGTGACAAACTGAGAATTTTAGTATATAATAGACTTATCAGAGATTGTTAATTCTAACCTTTTTCATATATACTCCTTGTTGCCTTCCACGGTTTGAACCCAACCGTTGGAAGGCCCTTTTTTGTTTAGACACGTATTCATAAGAGTGCGTTGTACACGTCCCTCTTGGAAATTGAACGGTCTGTGGCTGTACGTTTCATGGCATCCTTGCGAGTAAGTCCCTCTGACTCGTAATGCGCGACATGAGACTCCAAAGATAAGTCCTGCCACCATGCCTGCCGCTCCTGTTCTTCTTCCTCTTCGTTTTTCCCCTCAACGATTAGACAGTATTCACCAAGCGGCGGATTTTCCTCTAATTTCGCAAGACACTGCTCCACCGTTCCACGCACCCATTCCTCATGCAGCTTGGTCAGCTCACGGGCAAGCACCACTTTGCGTGATCCTAATGTTTCCTTTAATACCGTCAATGTCTTTACAATACGGTGAGGAGATTCATAAAAAAGAATTGTGCCATGGGATACCTGAAATGATTGCAATAACTTCTCTAGATCCTTTTTTTCCCTTGGAGGAAAACCAGCGAAGGTAAACCTCTCTGTATCCAGTCCTGAGGCAATTAAAGCCGATAGTGCCGCATTTGCTCCTGGGATAGGAATAACACTGATTTCTGCTTCAAGTGCCAGCTTGACCAGATCCGAACCAGGATCAGAAATGGCCGGTAGACCTGCATCGCTAACCAGTGCCAAATTTTTTCCTTCTATTATATAACGTATCAGTTCAGGCCCACTGGCAGCCTTATTATGTTCATGATAACTGAAGAGCATTTCCGGCGTGATGTCGAAATGTGTGAGCAGTTTGCGTGTCTGTCGCGTATCCTCGGCAGCGATAATATTACATAACTTTAGGGTGTTAATTGCCCTAAAGGTCATATCATCCAGATTGCCAATCGGTGTGGCAACGAGATATAACTTTCCCCGTTCCTCTTCACGGTTACTAAAGCTTTTTTGTACAGCTGCTGTCACACTGAATCCTCCTTACTTACTTCTCCATAGATTTCTCTTATTTCCTGAGTATAGTTCCCATCTTCCTGATATACAATGAGTGGGGGTAATAGGCGAACCTCCGGTTTGCCGTCACGCATCGCTTCAACAAGTACCATATTCGCTTCCATATGAATCCGTGGGTGAACAAAACGTATCCGCTTGGGTTCCAGGCTATAACTGCGCATCAAGGATATAATCTCAGCCAGCCGCTGTGGGCGGTGAACCATTGATACTTTCCCCCCATTTCGGACAAGCCGAGAACATGCCTGAATGACTTCTTCCAGTGTACAGTTCACTTCATGACGCGCAATGGCCTGGTGAGGGTTCAGCTTGATATCGCTACCATTTAGCGGCATATAGGGAGGATTCACAGTAATTGCATCATACGCGCCATGTCCCGTGATTTGAACCAGTTCACGCAAGTCTCCTTCCCGAATCTCAATCGCATCTTCTAATCCATTCAAACTCACGCTCCGTCTAGCCATATCTGCCAGGCGTGGTTGAATCTCAATTCCTTCAATAGATGCTTTGGTGCGTGTCGTCAACAGTATGGGAACAACCCCATTGCCCGTACACAAATCGAGAATCTTCCCACGCTGAAGCGGAATACCTGCAAACCGTGCCAGCAAGACCGCATCCATCGAAAAGCTGAACACTTCATCACTTTGGATAATACGCAGATTATGTGAAAGCAGATCATCAATTCGTTCAGACTTCTTTTCATTTTCGTACATAATGCTCTCCCATCCTATAACCTAAATCGCTTTTTACTCATACTTCCTTACAAAAAAGCCGTAGGCATCTTGCTCCTACGGCTTTTTTTTATTTATTCAAAAATGACAGACAGAAGAGGCAATCGCCTTCTGTTCGCAAATGTCCGTAATACACGTTGCATATATGAAATCCTTCATGATACAGCCTTGCCAGATTGTCGTAGCCTTCGCCCACGACCTCACCCGTTTCCTCTTCATCCTTAACGACGATCGGAGGAGGAAGTTTCGGCTTGCTTGCCGTCTTTTCTTCTCCAGAGGTTTCACGTTTGAGCATCTTGCGCACCTGTTCGTTTTCAATCGTTAGTCGTTGATTTTCCTCCAGCAGCTCTTTTACTGCCAGTTTCAATTCACCCAGATCGCTATGCAACTGTCCCATTTGGGTTTCCATTTCGTGAATACGCGCAAAAACATTTAATTTATCCAAGTTTCCACCCCGAAGCAACCTAATGGTTTACTTGACGACTACATCGTCCATTGGAAGTTCCTTGACCTTACTGATCTCAAACAGTTGAACATGTACCGTACGATGGCCTGCATTGACACCTACCACTTTTCCTTCTCCCAGAGAAGTGATAACCATCTTACCTACCTGAGGTAGCTCTTCTCGCATGCTCTCGTAGTTATCATGTTCAAATTTGAGACAGCACATCAATCTTCCGCACAACCCGGAAATTTTCGTCGGATTCAGCGACAAGCTCTGATCCTTCGCCATCTTAATAGATACCGGGTCAAAATCCCCCAGCCATGAGGAACAACACAGAATACGTCCGCAAGGTCCGATTCCACCAAGCATTTTAGCCTCATCCCGTACTCCGATCTGCCGCAGCTCAATTCGTGTACGAAAAATGCTGGCCAAATCCTTTACAAGCTCTCGAAAATCAACTCGACCCTCAGCCGTAAAATAAAAAATGATCTTATTGCGGTCAAATGTAAATTCCACATCTACCAGCTTCATTTTAAGGTTATGGTCTTTAATTTTATTTAAACACGTACCGAATGCATCCTTGGCCGCCAATTTATTCTCTTCTACAACAAGAGCGTCATCATCTCCGGCAATACGAATGACTTTTTTTAAGGGTAGGACAACATCCGAATCATTTACTTCTTTTTTGCCCACCACAACCTTGCCATATTCAATCCCGCGTGCGGTCTCTACTATGACGCAGTTTTCTTTCTCCACTGGAAGGTCCAGCGGATCAAAATAATAAGTCTTGCCCGCCTTCTTGAAACGGACACCCACTACACTATACAAAAATTAACCCCCTTGTATGCCACTAAACCTCATTTGTAGCCGACATTGTACGAATGGCCGCAATTGAAGTCTCACTGTCGCACAAACCGGGAACCTGGCGTCGCGGATTGTGCAGAGTGGAACAAGCGCGCCTTCCTGTTAGCCGGTGATAGAACCGCTTGTATCGGACAACCCAATCAGAAGCTGCTCCACGCATAATTGTCCGTTGACGTGAAAACGGAGCTTCTTCCTGCAATTCGCGGCCAAATCCATATAAGAGACCCATTGTTCCGTGCTGCGGGTGATTGCCAATTTGGAGACGGACTCCAAATGATCTATGAAAACAATGCTTTCGTGCCTTCCGTAACGGAAATGAAGCATATCTTTGAACCACAAATGAAACAGATGAAACAGAATATCCAGGTGATCAGAAAGTCCAGTTTTAAAAATCTTCTGTTGAGCCAGAATAATTGACGAACTCCCCCGGCTCATGGACTCCTTCACTAATTGTAACACTACGTTTCTAATTTCTGCAAACCAATTCTGCTGGAGAATTTCTCTACATGATTCCAGTCCGGAAGCCATATGAACCACTGACCGGACAAGTCCTGCCGTATAGCCTTCCCCAATTAACGCCTGCATCATCATTTCCGGCTGTAAAGCGTGGAAAGGTACCTGCTGTGTCCGCGATTGAATCGTAGGCAGCAACGCCTGTCCATTTTCAGAAATGAGTATACCGACCACAGGAATCTGAGGCTCCTCCAAAAATTTAAGCAGGCTGTTAGCAGCTTGCACTGTCATGGTATCCGCCTGCCGAATGATATATACCTTAGGGTTGGAGCTTTCAGATTTGTATGAAAATATTCGTTGAAGCCCACGAATCTGATCAATTTTAATCGTTGCCCCATCAGGCTCTACAATGTGCAAGTCCGGGTGATTCCCGTGCTCTACCTTGCGGCATGACAAGCACTCCCCACATGCATCATCCGTCTGTTTCTCACAGAATAAAGCCTTGGCAAAGGTCTGTGCCATGTTCATCTGTCCGCTTCCCTGCGGTCCGCTAAAAACATAAGCATGGCTGACTGTGTGATTCCGCAATGCACTCTGCAGCATTTTTTTGGCTACATCCTGCCCCAATATATGTTGGAAAGACATATTTCCTCACTTTCTCCACTGAAAACAACGATGAACCATCAGCTAATCGTTGTTTCCCCGGGCGAGTTTGTTGCTGGTCCGATGATCTCACCCTCAAATCATGGTTCTTCAGTATAACTGTACTGCTGTTTGCATACTACGTTTGCCCACATGTACATAGTCAAAAATAATCTGCCAGCATGATCAGCAAGCAGATTATTCCATCGTGGCAACAGCCCATCTGTATTCATTTATAACATAAGACTGCATTTTAAAATGAAAGATTAATCAACAAACCTCTAATCTCACCGACTCCTTGTAAAAGCTCAATCTTCCCTTGCTCGGTATCAAGCAGCTCATCTGCCATTTTGAGCAATAGCTCATCCACTTCATCAATCAGCTTATAACGCTTGCTGCGTCCCCGACGATCCCATCCCTTTGTGTCCTTCATGGACACGCCTCGCCGAACTGTATCTTCCAAAAACCGTTTGACCAGCATCTTATAGGCCTTCAACTCACGAATCGTCATTGAGCGAGCAAGACGATCTCCCTGCATTTGAATTTCCTTAAAGCGCCGGTTCAATTCCTCCTTCGAAGCCTGCTCCCCATTTTGCTGCATAACATCGGAGAAGCTTTTCGGTTGAATTGGCTTGGCACTCGTTTCATTTGTAGACAATGTACTGTGTAAAGGGCGGTAGCCCGGATTTATTTTCATATAAACCTGCTTTCTCCCCGGATGCTTCCCTTTTCCCTCAACGAACAGTTCAATAGAGAACTCGGGAGTCTCTTCGGCTTTCCGGGGGCTGCGCTGTAGCGCTGCCGTTTTAGTGGATCTGCTCCTCATTCCCATCATGAGCGAGAAACAGGCATTTCCACTATCATATCGGCAAAATAGGTTCTATTGTGTAGATTCAGAAATGCTCGAAACGGTCTACAGGCATCACGAAAACTGTCGCTCCACCCACCTGCACTTCAACAGGCAACGGCAGATAGGAGTCCGTCGTCCCACTCATAGGGGTAACGGGTGTGACCAGCTGTTCACGTACCTTGCAACTGCTGCGAATGACATTCATCAACGAGTCTACCTGATTGTCATCAACACCAATCATAAATGTCGTATTGCCTGCACGCAGAAATCCTCCTGTACTGGCCAATTTGGTAGCACGGAAGTTAGCCTTCACCAGTCCGCTGGATAATCTATTACTGTCCTTATCCTGTACAATCGCAATAATCAGCTTCATCCTGTATTCCTCCTTCAAGTCATACTAGGGACACCTTGTCCCTAGCTCAATTTTACCGTATATCCTTCGACAATTATACGCTAAAATTCTGAATAAACCGCTTTTTCAGCAAATCCTTCAATACTTGCTCTACCTGCTCTGGTGCGGGAGATGCGTCCACAATCGTAATTCGTTCCGGAAATTTGCGAGCCAGCTCCAGATAAGCCTCTCGTACCTTATGATGAAACGATATGCTCTCCATATCGAGGCGATCCATTTCCTCTCCCCGTGACGCATTAATTCTTGCCAACCCCAATTCGGGCTCAATATCCAGATAGAACGTGGCATCTGGCTCCCAATCATCTACCGCAAAGCGATTAATCGAAGCTACCTCTTCAATTCCGATTCCTCTTGCAAACCCTTGATAGACCAGGCTACTGTCCACAAAACGGTCACACAATACGATAGCTCCTTGTTCAATAGCCGGCTTTACCTTCTCCACCAAATGTTGGCGCCGCGCCGCCGCATATAAAAGTGCCTCTGTTCGGGCATCCATACTGGTATGAGTAGGGTCCAGAATGATAGAACGAATCTTTTCAGAAATCTCGATGCCGCCCGGTTCCCTCGTCGTGACGACTGGATGGCCTTCTTCCTCCATATACTTTGCCAGTCGTTGGATCATGGTTGTTTTACCGGAGCCGTCTCCCCCCTCCAGCGTAATAAAAATGCCTTTGCGATTCATGTTATTCCCTGCTTTCCTGCCTGAAAAATAAAAGTCACCCACAGGCTACGTATGCTTCTTTTATCCAGTCTTCTGTATTTGTTAATTCTCTAGTATTAATCTTTATTGTAAACGGAATACCCGAATCGTAAGCATACTTTCATCTGCTACCCCTTGCCATTTAGCTCCCAGCTCACGTAGACGAACCATCCGCAGAGCAATCGCTTCTGTGATCATTTCCCCTACATATAGCAGTGGGATACCTGGAGGATACGGGATAATCATTTCAGCAGCTGTCCTACCAGCTGATTCCTCTACAGGCACGATCTCCATCTGATCCGGATTAATCGGTTGAAGCCCAAACTGCACCGGACTGGAGTAAGCCTTCACTCCATCATTGTTCCACGTGGAAAAATCTAATTCTGGCCTCTGCTGCTCTTTCCCCGCTAACTCCGGCTCATCAGCCGTCCCCTTAAATCTTATATCATTATTTATATGCACAAGAGCCTGCAACAGGTGACTCGCATCCCTAGCTATAGAGCCTAACGTAAACAATAAAACCACATGTTTCTCGTCACTCATCTCTGGAATACATCCGTAAGTCTCCAACTCACGTTTTAACCCAAACCCATCTAGTACACCCCATGTATCATACAGCACCATTTTAAAAGGGTCCTGAGTTGAGTACCCATTTGTCCTCTCCTCAGCCCTTTCCAGGGCCTCAGAGATCCCCTTCTGAGCGTCACACTCTTCACTTGCCTGCTGTGTAGGCTCTACCAAGCGAAAGCGTGGGAGCTGCGCCAGGCCCTTTCTAAAAGCGTCTGCTGCCGCTAAGCCCTCTGTAAAGGCATCCGTGCCATAAGCATCAATATACCATCTTGCCAAATCCAGCGAGGCCATTAATGGATATGAAGGGCTGGAGCTTTGCACCATAGCCAGCCGCTGACGGAGCAGTTCCCGGTGAATTCTCCGTCCTTGCACATGTAGCACGGCGCCCATAGTCATAGCTGGAAGCATTTTATGTGTCGATTGGACGACTACATCAGCCCCACAGGAAAGAGCAGAGACTGGCAAACGAGGATGCAGCCCATAATGAGCACCATGTGCTTCATCTACCATCAACGGCACATCGGCTGCATGACAAGCTTTAGCTGTAGCAGTCAGATCATGCCCCATCCCATAATAGTTAGGCAACGTAAGTAACACTCCTTTAGCCGAAGGATAGTCCTTGAGTGCAGCCTTTATCGTGTCTGTCGATGGAGCAACCGCCAGCCCGCTTAGTGTATCTATTTCTGGATCTAGGAATACGGCCTTGGCCCCTGATAGCATGAGACCGTTCAGTACAGATTTGTGTACATTTCGCTGTACCAATAGTACATCTCCTGGCTTCGTGCATACGGTCAAAATCATAGCCAAATTACCGACTGTGCTGCCTCCAATAAGCCAAAAGCTCTCTTCTGCACCGAAGCACTTCGCAGCCAGCTCCTGACCTTCACGGATTACGTCTTCTGGGTGATGCAAATCGTCCAGTCCGGTAATTTCCGTCGCATCAATAGACATCACCTCTTGCAACAGAGACGCCATATCTTCATGCCTATAGACTTGTCCATTTTTATGACCGGGTACATGGAAAGAAGCATTTCCCTGAGAACTGTAACGTATTAGAGCTTCCACTAATGGTGCATGAACCGCCTTTTTCCCCATCATTCTGCAATCCTTCCAAACAAAGCTTTATATCTACCCTATTTTATCGTAAAATCAAGCGGAATCCTACTTTTACTCACAGAAAAAAAGGCCCGTATCGACAGACCTTGGAATGCCCATCCTTCAAACACTAGCTAGCGAAGGATATTATGCATTTTTCTGTACCCAAATTTGCTTTAGTTGATCAATAAAAAAATGATATTTGGCGTCAGTTGCATCCGTGTGCACCATTTCCGCTTCACACGTATCACAGATAAACTCGGAAACGATAAAAATGCCTTCATGTTTGTGTTGTCCGCATATGATGCAGCGGTGGTCACCTTGATCATGCATATCCATCCCACCTTGTTTCTTTTACTATTAGTATGGGTCACTTTCTACTATTTTAAACCTTTTCATAGCCCAGTTCGACGATATACTCTATATATATTCTCCTTGGGCTATTATGGTGTTTGTACCCCGTATGTTTAAAAAAACAGCCGCATATGCCGATATAATAAGAAAAGCTTCTATGTATGGATGCCCTTTCATCGAAGCCTTTGTAAACTTCATCAGTGAGAGCTTTTCCTGTAATTATAGAATAGGTTAGCTAACGCTAGATGTCGTCGTTCTATACTCTTACAAAAAATAATTGATGCTTATTAAAGCGGCATGAGCGAAGTACCGTCCCTTTTTCCGGCTGTGGACGGGAAGCCACTTGTGATGCAGTAGATTAATGAAAGGACTGTTCGCATGACAGAGGAAACCGGAACCAAAGCTACCTACTATCACTACAAGCTCATCAAAAAAATCAATATACCGCGTCAGCTGATATGGAGTCACCTCACACTGCCTGTTATTATGCTTCTCTTTCTGCTTCTTGCCTTTTCCTGGACTAGTGTATTTTTGTTTGCTCTTGCCTTTTTCCTAACCTTATGGGTACACTTCGTAATCTCGCGATCTGTCCTATATATAGGTGGTGGGACAGCCTTCCGCAAACGCTGGGCATTCCAGCGCAGGTTGCCTTGGCTAGGCTATATGACAGACCAGTACATAGGCTATAGGATTTTTCGTCGTGTGCACATACATACACTCTGGATTGGTATCTGCTTGTCTGCCGTATTCATTCTCTGGTCTCCACCAGCCTTTACCGTATCCTTACTCTTCTGGCACTTATGGCTCATTGCACCGCGTTTATACGTCTTGAGTCGGCTTACAGGGGAGAGAAAAGACGGCATGTTGAAGTTCACCGATGAAGAAGCCTCCTACTATCAACAGTAAATCAATTCACCTCCTATCTGTACAGATCGAAACTTCAACTAATGTATCTCCAACGCTTCAGCCTAAGAATAATAAAAAGGAGCAACCCGACCCGGGTTGCTCCTTTTTTGTAATTTAACAATTATAATCCCTTTATTCTCTCACTAAATAGACTTTATCCACATTATATATGTCGTTAAAGTAGTAAATCAATCTATACACAAATATATAAAAGGAAGCCACTCTCTACACAACGGCAGTTTCAAGTGCTTCCCCATCTTATCATTCATCATTATCCGTACAGCAACCAATACACTATGAGTTAACTATGACCCCACAATACATCTTGTGTTGCATACTTAAGTGAAAATCGCACTCTTAATTAAGGTCTACACTTTTACTCTTCACGGTAGCTTTTCTGTCTTTTGGAACCAATACGGTAAAAGAACCATCATGCACAGACAAATGCACCATGTGTTTATTTTTCTGGAACACCTTCTGATTCGAGGTAGATAAATTCGGTTCCTCAGTCCAGCCCCAGGCTGCAATCTCCTCCAGATAAGGAGCAGGTAGACTATCGCTTTCCTTCAACGCTGGAAGTGCATAGCGTACATAGTCCATATCCGAATTGCTGCTGGCCCGATCAGTTTTACTAGCTTCTTTGGGAACCGGAAACGTCTTCTCGTTAGCAGCGCCCTCAAACGATGTCCAAGAAGGCTCCTCTTCCACGCACCCGGTAAGAATCGCGACAGCGACACTGAATAGCACCAATAGAGCAAGCCATTTATTTCGCCGCATGATCTTCCCTCCTTACCAGCCTGATTGACTATACAAAATCCTATAATGGAGTTTGCATAATTCTGCAATATAGCAGCGTATGTGTATGGGATTCAATACCTATATTATACAGGGTTTGCTCTTACATTCCGTAACAAAAATGTTACCTTCCTTTTGTAAGGATATTTCCAAATTACATCTATATGCAAAAAAAACCATAATCTTAGTAAGATCATGGTTCTCTACTTGTTGCTTGGCAACGTCCTACTCTCCCAGGACCCTGCGGTCCAAGTACCATCGGCGCTGGAGGACTTAACGGTCGTGTTCGGGATGGGTACGTGTGGAACCCCTCCGCTATCGCCACCAAACATGAATTTGCCTCGCAAATTCTAACTTCAAGATTACACCCTGAAAACTGGATCCGAAACTTCCTTGCGTCTTATCTTAGGATAAGCCCTCGACCGATTAGTATTGGTCAGCTCCATGCATTACTGCACTTCCACCCCCAACCTATCTACCTCGTCGTCTTCAAGGGGTCTTACATACTGGG
>NZ_JBREVE010000019.1:0-62222 GCF_052921365.1 Paenibacillus sp. T2-29
GATCAAACTCTCCATTAAAGACCAACCGAAGTTGGTTATAGAAAGAGCGATTAGCTCATGTTGAAACTGACGAGATAAAATATCTCATTGTTGATTTTGCGAACAAAATCAATTTACTCACTCGTTGTTCAGTTTTCAAAGATCAAACCTTCGCTATGTCTTACTTCGCTTCATCACCGCATCTCAGCGGCGACTTAATTAATATAACACACACTCGGGATTTAAGTCAACACTTTTTTAAATTATTTTTCAATTTCATTTAAGCATTGCTCACACAAAAAAATTCCCGGGCTTTAAAGGCCGAGAATTAATGTATCACATTTTTGAATTCGTCGTCAACTATAATTTAAAAAATAAAACAATACCGCATCGGACTCACCAATACCCACTTTTTTTTGCATACTCTCCCTTTCCTACAATAACGTTTCACACAGCCTGTCCGAACAATATTATTTTCAATCCCAGTAAAAGCGCAATGCCTGGCAAGCCTAATATCGTTACTGCTCCCATCGTCACTGGGTTAATCGGAATGTACACCTGTGTAATCCATCCTGAATAATTGATAACATACAGTGCAATGGCTGCCAGAGCCATATGCGCGCCGAATACTACAAACCAACCGATCCCCAGATGTTTTTTGAGGATTAGATACATCAGTATTCCGGCACAAGCAATCAAGACAAGCCAGACTACCCCTCTCATTCCGCTCTCCGTTTGTGAACCCGGTCAGTATCATTGGCATACCCCGGTTCATCTGCTGGCAGGTGAAAACGATGTAACCCTTGTTGCTTTGCGCTTTTTAAATGTATTTGATATTTACGCTCCGCAGCTTCCAGAACAAAAATGGCGTAGTCGATTTCATCCTTACCCGTAGCTTCATGAAATAAACGATGCGCTCTTAACCATTCCGCATGCGAAGCTCGAATCTGAGCAAACAATTCCTGGCGATACTCTGCTTCTGATTTTCCATTCTCCTGACGACGGAAATTTTGTTTCATCCGTTCCCACATTCATTCATCCTCCTCACAAGCTGAATTATGTGTACAGTCTGCAAGACCACCTTATTCATACTTATTGAGTAGAGGACAAACTTAGAACTGGGAACGTCTATAAAGGCATCTATTACTGCAAATAAAAAAGGAGCCATAACGGCTCCCTAAGCGAGTCAAGGATGTCCCAAGGACATTTCAGACTCATAAATTATAACGTATAACTACACCTACTAATTAAGCTCTCTGCGGCCTTCTAGCGCTTTGGACAGGGTGACCTCGTCGGCATACTCCAAATCCCCGCCCACGGGCAAACCGTGAGCAATACGAGTAACCTTGATTTCAAAAGGACGCACTAGCCGCGAAATGTACATAGCCGTGGCCTCTCCCTCAATGTTCGGATTCGTAGCCAGGATCAACTCCTTGACACGTTCATCACTTAGCCTGGTCAGCAACTCCTTGAGTTTGATATCCTCAGGGCCAATTCCCTCCATCGGAGAGATTGCCCC
Organism: Paenibacillus sp. T2-29; assembly: GCF_052921365.1. Lineage (NCBI taxonomy): Bacteria > Bacillati > Bacillota > Bacilli > Caryophanales > Paenibacillaceae > Paenibacillus > Paenibacillus sp. T2-29. The sequence goes on from NZ_JBREVE010000019.1 coordinate 1,499, forward strand.
GTGAAGTACATGGTACAAACCCTCAAACTCCTTGGTACGCTCCATAGCGACCAAATCCTTAGCATCCTGAACAACACAAATGACGGAAGCATCCCTCGTCTTATCCTGACAGATCCTACAAGGGTCCGTATCTGTAATGTTACCGCAGACTGAACAAAAGTGAAGATTGCGTTTTACATTGACCAGCGCTTTGGCAAAATCAATCACATCATCTTCCTTCATTTTCAGTACGTGAAAAGCCAACCGGGCAGCTGTTTTGGGGCCTACTCCCGGCAGGCGCGTAAAAGCATCAATCAGCTTTGCAATCGGCTCGGGATAATGCAATAGCGTGTTTCTCCTTTATGAGCAGACTAGAACAAGCCCGGAATTTTCATACCACCTGTAAATTTACCCATATCATCATTAGCCAGTTCATCCGCTTTGGACAAAGCATCATTGACTGCAGTGAGTACGAGATCTTGCAGCATTTCTACATCATCAGGATCTACAGCTTCCGGTTTGATTGTGATAGACAATACTTTTTTATGTCCACTTACCTCTACAGTTACCACACCGCCACCAGAAGAACCTTCAATTACTTTCCCACCAAGCTCCTCTTGGGCTTTCAGCATTTGTTCCTGCATTTTTTTCACTTGCTTCATCATTTGGTTCATATTGTTCATTTCAATCATCTCCTTTAATGAAGTATACATCTACATTTGATTATTCTTTAATGACTACCAGATCTTCCCCGAAAAGCTGAATCGCTTCATCAATCCAGGGCTCCTTGGACTTTCCCGGCGCATCATGCTCCGGCTCCAGTTGCAATTCTTCGGCAGGTTGGTCAGAAACTCCTTCAATCGCAGCATTCCAATCCTTTTGCATCATCGTTACCAAACGATAAGGATGCCCCAACTGCTCATGTAAAACCTTCTCGATGACCTGCTTATTGGCAGGTTTTTCGGTAGTTTCACGATGAATGTTGTTCTTAAACGCGACCAGTACACTGTCCTCTAACACAGAAACCGGCTCACCATCCATAAACCAAGCATGAACCGTAACTTTCGCCTCTTTTACCCCTTGCAAAATCTGGCTCCACTTACGCCCCACCGCTGCGAATGCTTCGCTTGACTTCTCAGCAATATAGCGATCCAACTGAGAAGGGAGTTTGGCCGGCGCTGAAAGACGTGGAGCAGGGGCACGACTAGCAGAAGCCTGACGACCGCCTGACGATGCCTCCTGACCCGCTCCAGCGCCCAAGCCACCTTGCATTGCACGTTCCAGCTTCTTTTCCAGCTCAGCAAGCTGGCGCTTTAACATGGCCACTTCTTCCTGACCAGCAGCACCAGAGCGCTGTACAGTCGGCTGAGCAGCAGTTCCCACTTCCCCCGGAATGCTGCATAACTTCAATAGAGCTACCTCAAATAAAGTTTGGGGCTGAACCGCATATTTCATCTCGCCCTGATAACGATTAAGGGTGTCGATCATTGCAAAGAGCTGCTCCTTGGTAAAAGCATCTGCCACTTCCTTAAACTGCTCCGGATTCAGCACTCGCTCCGTCATTTTGGTCGCCTGCGGCACCATCTTGATCATTAGCAGGTCTCGGAAATAGTACAGAAGATTCTCCATACACTTATCTGCACTTTTCCCTTCCTGCATAAAGTTCTCGATCAATTGGAGCACTGTGCCTACATCTTCTTTCAGTAATGCCAAGGCCAATTTACCGAATTGCTCGGATGCGATCCCACCCGTCATATCCAACACCTGCTGATACGTAACCCGGCCATCAGTAAACGAGGATATCTGATCCAAAACACTAACCGCATCTCGCATCCCGCCATCTGAAAGACGTGCAATATATTGCAGTGCATCCAAATCAGCTTGGATGTTCTCCTGTTGGCATATCAGGTCAAGCCGCTCTGTCTGCTCCTCCAGCGATACTCGCCGGAAGTCAAAACGCTGACAACGCGAAATAATTGTCGCGGGAATCCGATGCGGCTCTGTCGTAGCCAATATAAACATTACGTGTGGCGGCGGCTCTTCCAGCGTCTTGAGCAGCGCATTGAACGCTTCCGTCGTCAGCATGTGCACTTCATCAATGATATAAACCTTGTGCCGCACTTCTGTGGGCGCATATTTGACTTTATCGCGCAAATCACGAATCTCTTCAACACCCCGGTTAGAGGCTGCGTCAATCTCCTGTACATCCATGACCGCTCCGGCCGTGATCCGTTTACAGGCTTCGCATTCGTTGCAAGGTTCCGGCGCAGGTCCATGCTCACAGTTAATTGCTTTGGCCAAAATTTTGGCCGCACTGGTCTTACCCGTTCCTCGCGGACCACTGAACAGGTAGGCATGGGACGTGCGATTTTCGCGGATGGCATTCTGCAATGTCTGGATAATATGCTGTTGTCCTACCATGTCCTTGAAAGCCTGCGGCCGCCAAGCACGGTACAACGCTATATGTTCCAATGCGCGTTCCCTCTTTCCCATTCACTTTCATGACCATTTATGGTCACTTCATTATACTATACTCCCGTCCGAATCTAAACCAGACACATTTCAATTTATAAGCACAAAAAAACATCTTCGCATAATTGCCAAGATGTTCTAATTCCCAAGTATATACCGTGCACCTGTTATTGATCGTTGTGATCCGAGCGGTAACCCTGAACAACAACTCGGGCTAGGCAACCCTCCGGCACAAGAGTGGGCTTGCTTATGGCTGCTTCCTTCCGGACCTGACCAGGTTCACAAGTACTCATTGCGGAGGACCCAACCGTCAACATTGTGCGCAGGGACCAGCCTCACATCAACAACACCTCTAACAGGAATTCAACCTCGCTATAGCGGATTGCGAGTTACAGGGCACCGCTACCTCCCCATCTAGCACGGTAAAAATAAGTATATCTCATGGTTGCACAAAATGCAAATAGCAAATAACGACAAAAAGAGCCTCCTGCAATTGCAGAAGGCTCTAATAACTTTATCTTTTGCGGCAACTTATTAAATACCGTATTTCTTTTTGAAACGATCCACACGTCCACCAGCATCAATAAACTTCTGCTTACCTGTGAAGAACGGATGGCAAGCGGAGCAAATCTCCACACGCAGAGATTCTTTTACAGAACCAGTTTCAAACGTATTCCCGCAAGCGCAAGTAACATTAGTTACGTTATACTTCGGTTGAATAGCCTGTTGCATTAACTTTCACCTCTTTCCGCCCTGAACGTCCTATCAGCCCAGAGTTGTATGAACACATGTTCAAATTATAGCACTTGAATATAAGTGTTTCAACATCTTTTTAGTACACAAAACAGTGTAAGATCAGTGTGTTTTAAATATCTTCCGACCGTTTAGGTTCTGGCAAATTTGGGACGTGCCAGCCCTTGCGGCGGCACATGAGTGTAAGAACCGATAACCACATCCGGCAGTTCCTCACGATAAATCTCAAGCATTTGCTTCATACCAAGTATCTCCCCTTGAGCCGGTGGAATCAATTCCAGATAGCTTTCAGGATCAATATTCAGATTACGCATTTGAATCAGCTTGAGCTTAGTGCGTTTGGCAAATTCAATCATTGCCTCAATTTCTTCCTCCCGGTCTGTTACACCCGGAAAAATCAAATAGTTGATGGACGTATACACTCCCTGCTCTGACGCATAACGGAGCGACTTTTCCACATTAGCAAGCGTGTATCCGCGCGGCTTGTAATACGCATTGTAATGGTCGTCCAATGCACTAATTGTACTTACTCGCATAAGATCAAGACCCGCATCCACAATTCCCCGGATATGATCATTCAGTCCCGCATTCGTGTTGATATTAATATACCCCATATCTGTAACGGAACGTACTTCTTTAATCGCATCAATAATCAGTTTGGCTTGAGTGGAGGGCTCACCTTCACAACCTTGCCCAAAACTGATGATAGACTCAGGTGTCTTCAAATGTTCCAACATAACTTCTACAATCTCTTCCACACGGGGACGGAAGTTCATTCTTGTCTGCGGAGATACAAAACCACTGTCATCCGGCTGTTCAGATATACAGCCAAAGCAACCCGCATTACAAGAATAAGATACCGGAACTCCCCCTTCCCAGCGATTCAGGAACGTATTCGAAGAAGTAAGACATTCGTACCCCAGCGCACAGTTAGACAAATGCTGGTACAGCCTATTTTCGGGATACTGTTCTGTCATTCGCTGAACTCCCAATTTAACTTGATTGCGGTCGCAGTTTTCGGGATTCCATTTGGAAGGACTGTCACTCTGCTCTGCTGTTACATAAAATGCCCCATCTTTCCAGACAACGGCCGAATAACCGAACAAGGGGAGTTTATACTCCTTATCCGTCTTCACATATCCCGGCAGACACAGGCGTGTAAAACCTTGCGGTAACAAAGCCCCTACTGCCTGCATATCTCCCGGAAGAGAGATCATTTCCCCTGTTTCAGGGTTCATACCGACCGGGCGGGTGCTGGGCAGGCTTACCAGTGTGGCTCCTTCCGGCAACGGAATAAGCTCATCCTCCATGATTTCAACAATCATGTCTGCACTACGGGCAAGCCCATACAAAGAAGCATGATCATATACATTGCCTTTTTCGTCGGCATACACCAAATACATTATGGAGCTCCTTTCGTTCCATTAAGCGCACCATTAACCAAAAGAATGGTAATGGCTGTCTACTTACAGAACAGATAAAATACATGAATTGGGTTTAATTGGTTGTGGCGGGAACCGACGCTGTGGTAGAACGCGTAGTTCTTCGTTGTTGACCACCAGAGCTACCTTGCGAACCGCTGGAAGAAGGTGCCGTCAAATCAAACGAAGCTAAAAACTCAGCGTTAGTTTTGCTGTTACGCAGCTTTTTGAGGAAGCCTTCCACAAAGTCATGGCTTTCCGTCATATTTTTACGAATAGCCCAGATCGTATCTAATTCTTCTTTTTTCAACAGTACTTCCTCACGACGTGTACCGGAACGACGAATATCAATCGCAGGAAAGATACGACGTTCTGCCAGTTTGCGGTCCAAATGCAGCTCCATGTTACCTGTGCCTTTGAACTCTTCATAAATGATATCGTCCATACGAGATCCTGTATCAATCAGCGCTGTGGCAAGAATCGTCAAGCTACCGCCTTCCTCCACATTCCGAGCTGCACCAAAAAAGCGTTTTGGACGGTGAAATGCTGCCGGATCAATACCCCCACTCAAAGTACGACCAGAAGGAGGGATAACGAGATTGTACGCACGAGCCAACCGTGTAATACTATCCAACAGGATGACAACATCCTTTTTATGTTCTACGAGACGCAGTGCACGCTCCAACACCAGTTCTGCCACTTTGATGTGATTTTCAGGAAGTTCATCAAATGTAGAGGCTACAACTTCACCTTTTACAGAACGCTGCATGTCCGTCACTTCTTCAGGGCGTTCATCAATCAACAAGACAAATAGCTCAATCTCGGGATTGTTGGTAGAAATGCTATTGGCAATTTCTTTGAGGAGAAGCGTCTTCCCAGCTTTGGGAGGTGCCACAATAAGTCCGCGCTGTCCAAGTCCGACAGGGGCCAGTACATCCATAATTCTCGTAGACAAATGGTTGGGGGAAGTTTCAAGGACTAATTTGGTTTGCGGATACAGTGGAGTCAGTGCAGGAAAATGTAGCCGCTCAGCAGCTTGCTCAGGACTTCTTCCATTGACGGCGTTAACTTGAAGCAATCCAAAATACCGTTCATTTTCTTTTGGCGTTCGGCACTTACCGGAAACAAGATCGCCTGTTCTCAAGTCAAACTTGCGGATTTGTGAAGCAGAGATGTAAATATCTTCGGTACTCGGGAGATAATTGATCGGCCTCAGAAAGCCGTAACCTTCAGGAAGTATTTCCAGAACACCCTGCATAAACATTAATCCACTCTTCTCAGCTTGTGCGCGCAGGATGGCGAAAATTAATTCTTTCTTCTTGAGCGTTCCGTAGTACGGGATCTGGTATTGCTTGGCCAGCTTGTACAGGTCGGTCAGCTTCATTTCTTCCAGATCGGAAATTTGCAGATCCATATAATAACCACCTATTCAATTATTAAGTCCATTCATACATTTAAATGATAGACAATGATATCATAAACACCATCAACATAATTTTAACCAAAACAAATAAAGTTATGCAGCCAACTGCCTGAATTATACCGAATTATTCCGGTTTTTTGATAAAAGATTGTTAGGTATGAACCAAATCTTATATCAAGCAGCGGCTGCATAGGTGTTACCCGTTTTATCGCTTTGGTTACGACGAGTTCATACAAAGGACAGACATGGTTTAATTACTCAGTCTGCCGCCATACATCTGCGCCCAGAAGGCGCAGGTTGGAGACGAGGTGATCATAACCACGGTCAATATACTCGACACCTGCCACCTCGGTTACCCCTTCGCTTACTGTAAGTCCAGCAATGACAAGGGCCGCTCCAGCGCGCAGATCTGCAGCCTTCACTTTAGCCGCATTCAGTTGACCACCCTCAATAATGGCAGACCGACCCTCTACGCGAATTTTAGCCCCCATTCGCACCAGTTCAGGGACGTGCTTAAAACGATTGCTGTACACAAAATCGCTCAACACACTGACACCCTGAGCCTGGGTTAGCAAGCTGGTCATGGGAGATTGTAAATCCGTGGGGAAGCCGGGGTATACCAAGGCTTTAACGTCGACATGCCCATAGGAAGGTGCACCCAGTACGCGAATACTTTCATCATATTCCTCGATGCCGATACCCATTTCCTGCATTTTGGCAGTGAGAGCCTCCATATGTTTGGGGATTACATTGTCAATCAATACATTTCCACGGGTTGCCGCAGCAGCAATCATATATGTGCCTGCTTGTATACGGTCAGGTATGATGGAATGACGGCAGCCATGCAGCTCCGACACACCTTCAATACGAATCGTCTCCGTTCCAGCGCCTTTAATAATCGCCCCCATGGAGTTTAACAGAGTTGCTACATCTATAATCTCAGGCTCTTTAGCCGCATTTTCGATAGTTGTGGCGCCTTTGGCACGTGCGGCCGCCAGCATAATATTAATGGTTGCTCCTACGCTGCTGACATCCAAATAAATCTTGGTGCCGCGCAGTTCTTTGGCGTGCAAATGAATAGCGCCGTGCTCGTTCGTAACCGTGGCACCCAGCGCCTCAAAACCTTTGATATGCTGATCAATGGGCCGGGGTTCAAAATTACATCCTCCTGGCAAACCGATGATCGCTTCCTTGAATCTGCCCAGCATGGCCCCCATCATATAATAAGAGGCTCGTAATTTCTTAACAGGTCCATTCGGCATAGGAATGGATTTAATGGAGGAAGGGTCTATCTTCATCTGGCTACCTTCCCAGGCAACCTTTGCGCCAAGCTCCTCCAATATCTCGGAATACACCGCCACATCACTGAGCAGCGGCAAATTATCCAAAATGACTTCCGACTCTGCCAGAATGGCTGCGGGAATCAAGGCGATGGCACTGTTTTTGGCACCGCTGATGGAAACTGTACCCTGAAGCGGCCGTCCACCGGTGATCATCAATTTTTCCATAAGCTTGAGGGTCCCCCTACGTGTTTTGCAGTCGGTCAAACAATGAACTGAAACCATAAATTTTCAACTTTTTAAGTGGTTAAAATGGAAAGACACCGGCTAAGCGGTGTGCTTTCCATACCAAACTATTCAACTGTACAGATTTAAATGTTTTGTGCAGCATAAATACAGCTACAATGAAAAAAATGCATTCAGTCTATGCAGTCGCATGACTAGTTGGAACATTATTACGCTTTGTTGTTGGAACCGAACTCACGGATTTTACCGATAACAGTTTGTTTAATCGCTTCACGACCTGGTTGGATGAATGTACGTGGATCGTAAGCATCTGGTTTTGCAGCAAGCACTTCACGAACCACTTTCGCAAATGCGATTTGGTTTTCAGTGTTTACGTTGATTTTGGAAGTACCCAGGGAAATGGATTTTTGGATGTCATGTGTAGGGATACCTGTTCCGCCATGAAGAACGAGTGGCAGTTTCACGGCATTGCGAATTTCTTCCATTTCTTTAAAGCCCAGGTTTGGCTCACCTTTGTATGGTCCATGAACAGAACCCAGTGCAGGAGCCAGTGTGTCGATGCCTGTTTCTTTAACGATACGTACACAATCGTCCAGCTTAGCGTACATTACGTCACCTACAACATCATCTTCTTGACCGCCAACCATTCCAACTTCAGCTTCAACGGAAACGCCTTTGGAATGTGCATATTCAACAACTTTCTTCGTTGTTTCAATATTTTTCTCGATTGGGCTGTGGGAATCGTCAATCATAACGGATGTGAAACCAGCGTCGATCGCTTCTTTACATTTGTCAAAGCTAGAACCGTGGTCCAAGTGAATTGCAACTGGAACCGTAATTTTCATGTCATGAATAAGACCTTCTACCATTTTAACAACAGTGTAGAATCCGCCCATGTGACGTGCTGCGCCTTCAGAAACACCCAAGATTACTGGGGATTTTTCTTCTTCAGCAGCGCCCAAGATAGCTTGAGTCCACTCTAGGTTATTAATATTGAATTGACCTACTGCATACTTTCCTTCGAGTGCTTTGTTCAACATGTCTTTCATAGATACCAATGGCATGGTTACAGTCCTCCTAAAGGTGTTTGGGTTTGTCTATATTTTTAGCCGACATCACATACGGGCTTATTATACCACAACCCATGTTAAATACTAAACAAGCTTTTGCATATCAACACATACAAAAATCACGCCCAGGACGCCGTTTTTCCATAGAATTGTATAAGGAGAGGATTTACTTTCAGTATTTCCCATAATCACAAACAAAAAACCCTGTTTTGTTAACAGAGTTCTCAACCAAAATGACTTACCTAGTCACCTCTGAGTTGTTTGTTCACGGCGATCCGCATTTCATCAATATCAAAGGGCTTGGTAAAATGCATAAGTGCACCTAGCTCCGTCGCCTCTTTAATCATGTCCAGTTCTCCATACGCTGTCATCATAATAACCTTGATATCGGGATTCATGCTTTTTAGGTGCTTCAGAATTTCGAGTCCGTCCATACCTGGAATTTTCATATCGAGCAGAACCAGATCAGGTGGTTCCTTCTCAACAATCTCAAGAGCAATTTTCCCGTTCGCTGCCTGAAAGGTCTCATAACCCTCACTTCCGAACACTTCCATCAGTAAAATCCGTATTCCATTCTGGTCATCGACGATTAATACTTTTTTCTTTTCCAATGTTTTAACCTCCTAAGATCTTAAAACGAGGATCATGCAGCTATTGCCATAACAGCGTCCGATGACGTACAATATCCGTCCCATACCTAAAACTATATTCGCTCCTGCAAAAAGAAAATCCTTCTCATATACATAATTGTGGAATATTCTTTCATAATCAGGAAGCATGGGATAAAAAAAGACCTCCCAAAGGAGGTCTTTCAAGCTGAAGCATTAACCTTGAAGCTGCAATGCCGCCTTTACAAATTCACGGAACAAAGGCTGTGGACGATTCGGACGGGAAGTAAATTCTGGATGGAATTGTACCGCCAGGAACCATGGATGCTCAGGAAGCTCCACAATTTCCACCAAACGTCCATCCGGTGAAGTACCAGAAATACGAAGGCCTGCTTTTTCAATAACCTCACGATATTCGTTATTGAATTCGTACCGATGACGATGTCTCTCGTATACCAGCTCGTCGTTGTAGCAAGCCGATGCTAGGGAACCTTCCACCAGTTTACATGGATACAAGCCAAGACGCATGGTACCGCCCAAATCTTCGATGTCTTTTTGGTCAGGAAGCAAGTCAATGACAGGATAATCGGTAGCCGGGTTAATTTCCGAGCTGTTGGCTCCTTCAAGACCAGCCAGGGAACGAGCAACCTCAATAACAGATACCTGCATACCCAGGCAAATACCGAAAAACGGAATTTTTTGCTCCCGTGCATAACGAATGGTGCTGATTTTACCTTCAATTCCGCGATCGCCGAAGCCACCCGGTACGAGAATACCGCCAATGCCGCCCAGCATGTCAGCTACGTTCTCGTCCGTTACTTCTTCAGCGTTCACCCAACGGATTTTCACGTCCGCATTTGCATCAAATCCAGCGTGGGAAAGTGACTCCACAACACTTAAATACGCATCATGTAACGCAACATATTTACCAACAATAGCAATTTCAACCGTTTTGTCCAACTTGCTGATTCGATCAACTAACCCTTCCCATTCGGTCATATCTGGTGCAGGTGTTGTCAGCTTCAGGTGGTTAACTACGATTTCGTCCAAACCTTCTTCACGCAGGTTCAACGGAACCTCGTAGAGAGTCGAAGCATCGCGGCATTCTACCACTGCATTCGCATCAATATCGCAGAACAATGCAATTTTAGCCTTCATGTCGGAGGACAATTCATGCTCTGTACGGCAAACAATAACATTCGGTTGAATGCCGATACTGCGCAGTTCTTTTACACTGTGCTGAGTTGGTTTGGTTTTAACCTCACCAGCAGCTTTAATATAAGGAATGAGCGTTACGTGAATGTACATCACATTCTCGCGCCCAACTTCACTTTTGAGCTGACGAATGGCTTCCAAAAATGGCAAGCTTTCAATATCGCCTACAGTACCGCCGATTTCCGTAATAATGACATCCGAACCCGCTTCACGGCCTGCACGGTACACGCGCTCCTTGATTTCGTTCGTAATATGAGGGATAACCTGTACTGTACCGCCCAAATATTCTCCGCGACGCTCTTTGCTGATTACGCTGGAATATACCTTGCCTGTTGTGACATTGCTGTTCTTGGACAGATTAATATCAATAAAGCGTTCATAGTGTCCCAAGTCAAGATCCGTTTCCGCACCATCATCCGTTACAAACACTTCACCGTGCTGGTAAGGGCTCATAGTACCCGGATCGACATTCAGGTAAGGATCAAATTTTTGAATCGTTACCTTCAGTCCCCTGTTCTTCAAAAGCCTCCCCAGTGAAGCTGCCGTAATCCCTTTGCCCAAGGAAGACACAACCCCGCCTGTCACAAAAATATACTTCGTCACTGTTCAAAACCCTCCTAGATAAGATGCAAAAATTCAGGCGACATTATGATGTTATCGTAACCCGTTTGCACGGATTATCATCCATGAAGAAGGCAGCGGTTATATTTTCCAATCCGCCGCCCTTAGCCCTCTTTCATGAGTGAAAACACCCCTATAAAAAACAAAAAAGCACTCCCGTAGTACGGGGCACTTTTATACAAAAAGCAAACATATAAGTGAATCAATCATAAGCCCAAGCAATAGTTTACCCCGTGTCCAATCCGCTGTCAAGGAAGTTATCTGTGTTAATTTGTCCATTGAACCAGATTGGAATAAATCTATCTGAAAGCTATAAATCAGCAGGGTTTTCAAGAAAACGGTCATGAAAAAGGGGAGAGCGTATCTCCCCTTTCAACCTGTTCCTAACGAAGTGAATCGTCGTCGTCTTCGATCGACTCATCATCATTTTCATCATCTGTATCTTCCTCATCACTGAGGTCTTCATCGTCAATAACTACGTCATCGTCACTATCATCGTCATCTTCTCCGTCGAACAGCTCGTCTTCGCCATCCTCGTCTTCGCTATCTGCATCGAAGTCGTCATCGGAGTTGTATGTTTCTTCTTCCTCATGATAGTCATCTTCATCGTCATCGTCTTCATCGTTAATAATACGAGGACGCTTGGCGCCTGTCAGGGCATCTTCGGATTTATCTACCGGATACCAACGTTTCAAGCCCCACAAATTCGTACCGACACAGGCAAAACGCCCGTCAATGTTGATTTCAGTATATAGCTGAGCAATAACGTCATTAATTTCTTCGTCGGACAAGCCGCGCAATTTGGCGACTTCATTCATCAGGTCACGGTAATAATATGGAGTATTGGCTGCTTTCAATACCATAAATGCCAAATCCACCATTGGAGTCTCGTGGACTTTCTCCGGGTCAATCTTCAAGTTGAGTGGTGTACTCACCTAGGGACACTTCCTCTCACACGTAATTCACAAGAACATGTTTCAGAGCATACACGATACATGCAATACTAACATATCCATTATCAAAACTAAGTAAAACCTATTTGGAAGCAAATTGCAAGTTAAACATGGGTATCGTCATAATTTCCAAGAATATCCCTCTGCACAAGACGGCACACGTAAAAAGACGGGGTTCCCCCCGCCTCCGACTGTACCCGCTCCGGGAGAGGCCTCCCAAAGTTGTTGCACAAGAGCTTATGCCCTCCATGTATCGTATGTGTCCACAGCTACTTTGACACGACAAGCAGGCCTATTTCCATAAAAAAGGGGCAAGTTTCCCATGCCGTAGCTGACGCTTGCTCATACAATACCTCAGCATGGCTCATCGGAGGGGGACCGTCTCAAATGGACTATCCGGATTTTTTGCAGCGTTTGCATGAGGGTATTTCGGAGCCGTCCGGCAGTGGACGGAACAAACAGATTATCACATTCGATAAGCCTCACCAATACCGGGAATGTCTGTCCTATCTCAGGAAGCTGAAACCTGAGCTTGTGGGATTACGGCAAGTACAACCGGCTAGGCTAATCCGTGCTCTCATCGCTCCGCTTTCAGGGGGAGACAGGCTGGGCAAATATCACCACGGTGTTACCGTTGAAGAAGATACCCGCATAAAGGTTCACGCAGAAACGGCTTATATGCCGAAAGCAGAGAAAAACCTTTCCATGCCATGGGGAGTTAAACAGGTACGTGCATACAAGGCTTGGCCTTCCTCGACAGGGAATCGGGTCAGAATCGGTGTGATCGACACAGGAGCGGATTTTCATCATCCTGATCTTCGCCATTCCCTCGCCAGAGGTATCAATTTGTTGAACCGGACCATGCTACCCTATGACGACAATGGCCACGGTACCCATATTGCTGGAACCATCGCGGCATCCAACTATGATGAAGGTATGGTTGGCGTAGCACCACGGGCTTTAATTCATCCTGTAAAAGCATTTGATCATAATGGAGCCGCCTATGTCTCTGACATCATTCTCGGTATCGACTGGTGCGTATTAAATCGTGTCGATATTATTAATATGAGCTTTGGCATGAAGTCGCGCAGCAAGGCACTACTTGATATGGTGAATAAAGCATATCATAACGGCATTGTAATCGTAGCTTCCTCGGGAAATGAGGGCAAGCGTCGAAGTATTGACTATCCAGCCCGCTATTCCCAGACGATTTCAGTCGGAGCTACCGACAAATACAGACGTATCGCTCCTTTCAGCAATCGGGGGCAATTCGTAGACGTGTATGCACCTGGTGAGAAGATCAGATCCTCCTGGATTCATGGAAAGCATCATGAAATGAGCGGCACCTCTATGGCTACTTCCCATGTGACCGGGAGCATCGCACTTCTCCTTTCACTGAAACCGGAGCTGGAGCCTGGAGAAATTAAAGCACTGCTTAAACGCACCGCCACACCGCTACGCCTTCGTAAAAGCGCCGGACGCAGTTCCATCTCCACCAAGCTTGGAGAAGTGGATGCCTTCCGATTGATGCAGGAGGGCACAAAGTGAACCACGATCTGATGATGCTAGACCTCTATCGTTGAACCTGGCTCCACAGAATGAACTTCTCTGGCAGGACCTCCATGTGCATTATTTTCTTCTCTTATCAACACATCTCGTACAAGGTCGGTCTGCGGTTTTGGTGCATGAACGAGTACAGCCTGTTTGCTAGGCAGATCCTTCAACATTTGCCTCACATCCGATAATCCCTGATGCACCTTGTAAGTCAAATGCCGAGCTATACAGATGTCATTGGAGTCCGCACGTTCCAACAGATGCTTTCCAAAAGAACCATTGGAAGCATGACCGGTCAATATCACACTGTTCCTAATGTTTTCTCCGCTGTCCATATCATTCAGCATATGGCGGTTATCCGACAGATATTGATAATACCAACGTGCCTGCGGGGAATCCATCATGCCGTCCCTTGTTACAATAATAGTGGCCGTGTTCCGTTCTAGCAGACTTATTCGTTCCGCAGCATCACGAGGCACGAACACCCTGTCACTGTTTAACACATGTTTTATTCGCGTGGAAGCTCCCGGCCGAAGCCACTCTCTCCAGCGATTTAACTGTTTCAATCCGTGCCACAGGTCAGGCTCTACAATTATTGCTTGTTCGGGGAATTGCTCACTGGCCCATACGATCAACTCCTGTCCTCTGCCAAAGGCAGGCACTGGCAACAACACATGACCGCCAGACCATAATATCTGCTCCATCTCGACCCTCAGCCGCTCCAGCTTAACAGGCTGCGGGTCTATATCCATGCCATAGGCATTGTCCATGATAGATATGTCCACTAGATAGGACTGTGGCTTGCATTCAGGAAGGTCATTTATCCCCTCCCCCATACACAAGTCCGGTGCATCGGCAGCAAGCAGCTCAGACTCACGGCTATAGTCTCCAGAAAAGAACAACCGCTTCCCTTCCATTTCTATGATATACCACACTGCACCAGCCAAATGTCCACTGCGTCCCCACATCATTCTCACACCCGGACAAGCTTCACACCACACTCCTGAAGGCGCTCCATCTTCTAGATAGCGATAGGTAATGGATTGGATATCCTGTTCACTGTAAGGCAATTCACCACCTCTCGATTCAACATAAGTCTGCCAGGAGCGAAAATAGGAGCCCAGCTGCTCAGCGGTGGCCTTGGTCGTCCAAACCTCTCCCCGGTATCCATACTTGTACAGTAAGGGGAGCGCCATGGAATGATCCTCATGTGCATGAGACAGCAAAACAGTAGTTAGCTCCTTCACCTTCTGTGGCGGAAAAATCGGATATTGCCCGATTCCTTCCTTTTTTACGCCACAATCCAGCATGATACGATGCTGCTTTCCTTCAAAAACATAACAGGAGCGGCCATGTTCGCCCGCTCCGCCCCAAATCCTAAGCTTGGTCATCATCATTTCCACTTTCTTCGCGAGTTTAAGCTTTCCATTAAGATTAGTAGCAGTGTGGTCAATCCAACCGATATAACAGCCATCGCCATGCCAAGCGACACCTGTCCCTGCTCAAACTGGGCAAATATATAGGTTGCAGACGTCTGGACGGACGGCGGTAAAATCAGCAATGATCCTACCAGCTCCCGTGAAGCAATGGTAAAGGTCATCATCCAACCAGCGAGCATCCCCGGTACAATCAGCGGCAATACAATCCGGCGGAATATGTAAGACGGTCGCCCGCCAAATACTTGTCCCGCCTGAAAAAGAGTATGATCCACCTGTGTAAAAGCGCTTTTAACATACTGAACTGTATAAGGGACAAACAAAATTACATACGTCAGAATAACCATGCCGTATGTGTTATACAACGGAATCGGCATCCACGGCGAGTTCCACCACAAAATCAGACCCACCACCATAACAATTCCCGGCACTGTATTCGGAAGCAAGCTGAATGCATCAACTGTCCGTTGGATCTTCGTGCGTGATCCACCGATAACAAGCGCAAACCAGGTGCCCAGCACCACAGCAATCGTCGATGCACCCAAAGAGAGAAATACACTGTTCAGTAGCGCTTCCATGCTTTCTGAGCCCCACGACAGCAGTTCCTTGTAATAGTCGAGTGTAAGATTGTTCCATGCCAGTCCGATTCCCCGCAGCTTCATAGAGGAGGCCGCGATAATTGAAAAATAAGGGATACCAATAGCTGCGATGAGCAGCAATAGGATGAATGCGACACTCAGTGCTGTAGTCCAGCTGGATACACGAAGACGGGAAGGTCGCGAACCTTTACCCCCTACCAGCCTGTATGTGAACTTTCGATTGATCACCGATTGCACATACCACATAAGCAGGCAGGCCGTTAACAACACCGAAGCCATTGATGTTGCTTTGCCAAAATCAATGGGCCAGCTGGAAATATATTTGTGAATTTCAGAAGTCATGACCTCATACCCGATACGGCGCCCAAAGGTAGCGGGTGTGCCAAACTCAGCAATCGTTTTAACGAAAATGAGCAGTGCACCCATTCCGTATGCCGATAACAGCAAAGGTAAAATGATTCGACGGAACCTGTACAGAAATCCCCCGCCCATGACCGCACCTGCCTCTTCCAAGCTGCCGCCAATCCTTACCAGCGCCCCGCGCAGCAGCAGGTACAGGAATGGAAACAGATGCAGGCTCATGATCATCACCATGCCACCAAGGCTGAAGAAGGAAGCCGTTAAGAAATGCAGGTCCGGGAACAACTGTTCCAGATACCCGTTTTTTTGCATAAACAGAATCCATCCCATGGACCCGATATAGGGCGGAGTCATAAACGGAATCAGCAGCACGACATCCAACCAGCGCCAGTGTGCAAGTCGGGTGTTGGACATGATCCAGGCTAGCGGAAGTGCAAGGGCAGTCGTTCCTGCAATTACGCAGATGCCTAGCCAAATTGAGCTGAATAGCACTCCTGCAAATTGAGAAGCAGCTAACGTTCGAAAAGGCGCTGCCCATTGAAATTTTCCTTCAACATACACACTTTGGATGAAGATTTGCAGCAATGGCAGCAAAATTAGGAAAAGAAGCGCGATCAGAGCAAGTGTCAGGGACCATCCCCTGATGTGTTTAACAGACAAACCTCCCATCGGCTTATTTGAACATTTGCGTGAACTTTTCCGTCACGTCTGATCCGTGCTCACCCATCCATTCCCAATTGGTTTTCAACAACGGGATCTCGTCCAGGTTGGCACGCTTGTCAGCTTTGATATCCGTGCGTCCAGGGAGTAGGGAAGCATCTGCTACTAGTTTTTGTGCCTCGTCCGACAACAGATAGTCAATGAACGCTTTGGCATTTTGTTCATGCTGTGTGGACTTGAGGATTGCGGCAGGACGCGGACTAATAACCGTTCCCTCTGTCGGATAAACGATGTCAATCGGCTCACCTTTGGCTTTAGCCTTGTAGGTCATGTAATCGACCGCAGCGACGACTACACCTTTAGCCCCCGTAATCACTGGATCTAGCGCTTCCTGATTGGCACCGGCCATGGCCACACCGTTTGCCTTGTACTGCTCAAACAACGTCCAGCCTCCATCGCCCTTGGCGCTCAGATAGCCTGTCATAAAATCCAACGCTGAGCCGGACAGCGATGGGTCGGGGATGTTAACCTGATCCTTGTACTCAGGCTTCGCCAAATCGGCCCATGAAGTAGGTGGTGTCTTCACTAACTTCGTGTTATATGCAATGCCTAGAGCAGAAGCACTAGTACTGAAATAGTTACCCTCCTTATCGGACCAGTCTGGGTTTAGCTTGTCGGCATTTTTGGCATTCGGATAGGGGAGCGTGAGTCCTTCCTTTTTCAAGCCTTGTACAGACGGAAGCGATGCCAGCACAACCACGTCCGCTACCGGATTCGCCTTCTCCGCTTCCATGCGGGCTAAAATCTTACCTGTCGTTCCCTGGAATAACTCTACCTTAACTCCACTCTGCGCCTCATACCCCGCTACCAGCTTTTTCGCCAGTCCATCCGGGCCTGCGCTGTAAACAACCAGCTTCTGATCGGTGGACGCCGCTGCTCCCGCTGGTTTTGCTGTTCCATCTGCTTGTGCCCCATCCTTGGATGTCGTAGCCGTTCCGCAGCCTGCCACAGCCAGTCCAAAAGTCAATGTTAAAGCAAGCATAGCCCCTTTTTTCCATCCTGTACGAAAAACACGCCTATTCATCATCTTATATAACCCCTTTTCCCTATGTTTCAAGTTGGTGGATGTATTGCGGTGATACCCAAATATGCATTTGTTCGCCTATGGGCAAGCGGGTGGAGTGATACGCAGTCCATTGCTCACCGTTTTCGGCTAATAGACGGATTTCATAGCGATCGCCAACATAGCTGACATGCAGGATCTCTACTGTAAAAGTGTGCTGATCCGCTTGCTCCTGTTCCCAACGGACATGTTCAGGCCGAAAAAGTGTCCGTTCCAACTCGATCCAGTTGGATTTACCGATAAACCTTGCCACCTCTGAATGAGCTGGGCGACTATAGATCACCTCTGGTGTTCCGGTCTGCAAAATATGTCCACTTTTCATAACGACCACTTCATCAGACATGGACATGGCCTCGATCTGATCATGGGTGACGTATAGGGCGGTTAGCCCCAAATCGCGCACAAGCGATATCATCTCAATGCGCATCTCCTCCCGTAGTACGGCATCCAGTGCACTAAGCGGCTCGTCGAACAAAACCAGTCGAGGCCGGATAGCAACTGCTCTTGCAAAAGCAACCCGCTGCTGCTGGCCACCGGATAGTTGATGAGGGTAACGATCCTCCAGCCCTGACAACCTCACCTTATCGAGCGCCTCCAGCACCACTGCCCGCAGTTCCTTGCCTTGAGCGCTAACAGCCCTTTTCCCCCGTTTGCTCGCTCGCAAGCCGAAGGCTACATTTTCAAACACCGTCATATGCGGCCACAACGCGAAATCTTGAAAGACCATACCAAAGTGGCGGAGATGTGTGGGAACATCCTTTTTGCGTTCAGCTGAAAAGAGAATTTCCTCTCCCATCGTGATTGTGCCGATATCCGGTGTCTCCAGACCAGCAATCAAGCGCAAGAGCGTCGTCTTCCCACAGCCGGACGGTCCGAGCAATGTGGTGAATTTGCCCTGTCGTACGACCAGATTCGTCTCATGCAACGCGGTGGTTTGTCCGAAGGTTTTACTTACTCCGCGAATATATAGATCCTGATTCATCGCATTACCTGCCTATTCTTATGACTGACCCCAGTGTAAAACTTGAATTCGCAACCTGTGTTATTGGAAAGTTAAAACAAAATTAATTATTTCAATGAATTGTGTTAACACTCATAGATTTAATCTATATAGAGGCAATTGATGCTGATGCCCAATGAATAAGCACGATTGTTCGACCAATCTGAAAGCGAGGCATTCTAAGTGAACTTAAGTCTTCTAAAGTTACATATTGTAGAGCTGCTGAACAAGCACCATAAAATTACCACCGTAGCCGAGCTTCTCGGCCTAAAGCAACCTACTGTTACTTTTCATATGAAAAATCTGGAGCGTGAATTCGGAGTAAAGCTGTTTGACACACGTATGGGCAAAATCATCCTGACGGATGCCGGAAATGCCCTACTGCACTATGCCACCAAGATTAATGCACTTGCGGCTGAGGCCGAGCGGGTTGTCCGTGAGTTCGATACACTCCAACGAGGCAGCATACGTATTGGCGCAAGCTATGTACCTGCTACCTATCTGCTTCCTGCCGTGCTGCATCGGTTTGCCCGCGAGCATCCGGGCATTCACATCGCCTTATCCGTGAAAACAGCGCCCGTGATCAAGGACATGCTTGCTCGCCACGAAATTGACCTCGGCATTATTTCGGGAGAGCCGTTTCAATCCCCCACGCTGCTCTCAGAATCCTTGGGGGAAGATGAACTGGTGCTCATCTGCTCACCCACTCATCCGCTCGCTAGCGAAACCGATTTGACATCCGAGCGTATCGCTTCTTCCTCTTTTGTATTGCATGGAAAGGATTCCAGCACACGCCACGCGACTGACAAATGGCTAGAGCGCGGGAGGCGTCGGCTTCCATCCTATCTGGAATTGGATTCACTGGAGGCCATCAAGCAGGCGGTTATGCTGGGAGAACACATCTCCTTTGTCTCTCGTATTGCTGTTCAATCAGAGGTTGAACGAGGGTTACTGGTTGTAAAGCCTATTCCGGGACAGACTGTTGAAAGGCACATTTATATGGTTAGCAACAGAGATCGTCATCGCTCTGCGCTGATCCACAAATTCACTGAATATTTATGATGGAACCAAGATTAAATCTTAGCTGTCATATAAAAATTATGGAATTTTTTAACCAGAGTACCCTCTTGCCTTGACATACGACTGACAAAATACCCGTAAAGTGAAGCGTGTAACCTATTCGGACGAACAGGAGAGGATGAAATGAAAACAAGCTTGCGTATCACTAAATTCATGTCAGTAGTAACTCTGAGTGCAGTACTGCTCGCAACAGGATGGAAAGGTGCAGAGCCCGTACAAGCCGCTGCCAATGCCACGCCAAGCTATGAGGTAAAGCTGCTGCTGGATACAGCTCAGGTCCTCAATGCGGATGGCTCTTTAAAAAGCGGCATCGTAAATGAGTTCGGAATTAGCGAAGATGCGCAACGATTAAGCGTCGAGTTTTTTGATACAGACTCCTTGCAATTGAATGACGAGGGCTGGAACGTTAGATTTCGCAAAAAAGAGGATAAAAAAAACTATGAGTTAACCTACAAAAAGCGCTATGCGATCACAAACGGGAATATTGATGCAGCACTCACTCAAGCGAATAAAGAAGGTTTCAGTGCCTCTGATGATAATTATGAGGCTGAGGTGGATTGGGGATACAGCAAGCAGACATTAAGCTTTTCTAATGACAAGAAAACAAACGCCTCCAAAGGATTAGCTCTGCCTTCCCCGAATCAGGCGTTAAAACAATTGCAGGACAATCTTCCGGGCAAGCTGCAAAACTGGAAAAGCAGCAACTGGGGCAAACATACCTTGGCAAACTCCAGAGTACGCGGTCCTGTACAGGTCAGCAAATATGAGGGCAGCTTTCAGGGCTTGGATACTGACGTTGAAGTATGGCCTATTCGTAGCGCAAACGGATCGGGTACCGACAATATCATCGAAATCTCCTTCAAAACTTCGGATTACAATACTGCCGCAAGCAACCGCGCCAAGCTGATTAACCTGCTACAATCCAAAGGATGGCTGATTCCTGCCGATTCTCTGAAAACGAATCTGGTACTGGAACGCTATTAAGCACTCGAACCTAAAAAGTACTCAAACCTAAAAAAGGAACCGAACGGGCCTCCCTGTAGAGGGCAGCACGAACGGTTCCTTTTTACTATTATACATATGACTACAGGGTCATTATGTTGCAATTGTTTACTTACATACGTTCCGGTGCAGACACGCCCACCAGCTTCAGTACATTGGCAATGGTCGTGCGGACCGCGCCAAACAAGGCCAAGCGAGCTTGCGTTTGAGCGGCATCCTCCGTGATGACACGCTCTGCCTTATAGTAGCTGTGGAACATGGATGCCAGCTCGTAGACATAGCGAATCATGCGATGCGGCGCAAAGTTTGCAGCTGCCACCGATACTTCCTCTGGCAACTCGCCAATTTTGCGTAACAGATCGTATTCATGCTCAGCCGTCAGCTTCGATAAGTCAACTTCTGCCAATGGCAGTACAGCAATACCCTGCTCTTCGGCTTGACGATATACGCTGCATGCACGTGCGTGTGCATATTGCACGTAGAATACCGGATTCTCATTGGAAGTGGAAATCGCCAAATCCATATCAAAATCCAGATGTGAGTCCATACTACGCATGGTGAAGAAGTAACGGATCGCGTCTACGCCCACTTCTTCCATCAGATCCTCCATCGTTACGGCCTTGCCAGTACGCTTGGACATTTTTACTTTTTCCCCGTTTTGGAACAAGCTGACCATTTGGGCAATCAGTACTTTAAGCTTATCCGGGTCATTGCCCAGTGCTTCCATTGCCGCTTTCATCCGTGGAATGTAGCCATGATGATCCGCTCCCCAGATGTTGATGATCGTGTCATACCCACGAGCATATTTGTCGCGGTGATAGGCGATATCCGGAGTCAGGTACGTATAAGTGCCGTCATTTTTGATCAATACACGGTCTTTATCGTCGCCATACTTGGTCGTGTTCAGCCAAGTAGCTCCGTCTTTATCATAAATTTCCTCACGGTCACGCAGCTCATTCAGTGCTTTAAGCACTTCACCGTTATCATACAGTGATGTTTCACTAAACCAGGAATCAAAAGGTACACGGAACCGCTCCAGATCACGCTTGATCTTATTCAGTTCCTTTTCCAAACCGTATTCACGGAAATAAGCGGCACGATCTCCCGGTTCCATGGACAACAGAGAATCGCCCTTCTCAGCAACCAGTTCCTTCGCAAACCCGATGATGTCCTCACCATGGTATCCGTCCTCCGGCATCTCTGCAGGCTGTCCCAGCTCCTGCAAATAACGCGCTTCAATGGAACGGCTCATATTGTAAATCTGGTTCCCCGCATCATTAATGTAATATTCACGAGTGACTTGATATCCTGCAAAATCAAGCACGTTACAGAGCGCATCCCCTACGGCTGCACCACGTGCATGACCCAAGTGAAGACTCCCCGTCGGATTGGCGCTGACAAATTCGATCTGTACCTTTTTGCCTGCACCTACCTGTACACGACCGTAATCTGCTCCTTGCTCCTGTACTTGTCCAATCACTGCATAGAGGTAGCTCTTGTTCAGGCGAAAGTTAATAAAGCCCGGTCCGGCGATTTCTGCACTTTCAATAGAAGCGGAAGCTAAGTCCATATTTGCGATCAAATCTTCAGCGATTTGACGCGGATTCTTCTTCGCAATGCGAGTGAGCTGCATTGCTACGTTGGTAGCTAAGTCACCGTGTGACTTGTCCTTAGGCACCTCCAGCGTAATCGTCGGCAGCTCTTCACGGCTCACGATTCCGGCAGCCAGCACCGCTGCCTCGATTGCTGAGGTCACCTTTTGATTAATAAGTTCCAGTGGATTGCTTGTCATGATTGTTGCTCCTCCTGTATATGCAAACTAATGGCAAAATGCCCCGAGAAATCCTCAAATACGTACAGATCATAAGTCCAGCTCACATGTCCGGTGAATCCATCCATCCGAATATCGAGCTTCTGCGTATGCGCAGACATGTTCAGGTTTAAATAAGGCGAGCGGTAAAATCCAGGCAACCTGCGTCCCAGCGCGAACGACTGCTCCGATTGTACCTCACCGTGACGAATCAGCTTTAGCTCATCTGGTCCGATCTTGACTGTGTTCCGTGTCGTACCGCCCTCAGGACTCTCTTGCGGCTCTTCGTACCTTATATATAGATGCTTCCCGCGAACGATTGCTTCTCCAGGAAGCTCCTGTACCACATCTTCTCCGTCATGATGACTATGAAGACGGATTCGAACCTTTGCATTGTGTGGCATGTGTTCAAACTCCATTCTATCGCTATCCTACTGTACTACTATATCCAGTTCCCGATTGCAATTCAAATGAGTTTTTACAAAAAGATGCTTTCACACTTAAAAAATTCAACTACTGTAGGTCAGTAGCACTGGATGCCTGGCTAAAACTTTCAATGAACCGGGAAGCCAATGAAGACATGTATTTATCCTTCAACCAGACAGCCGCCACACGAGTGTGCAATTCTTCACAACTAATTTCCTTAACGATTAAATGATTATTGCTGCCTAAAGATAAAGCGGAGCGCGAAATCATGCCAATACCCAGCCCTTCGTTGGCCCAATGAAGCGTAGTGCGGGCATCGTCATTTTTGCAAAAGATATTGGGCTCAAAACCATGCTTCATACAGGTATCGTGAATCAATTGCTCAAAACGGCGATATATAATGAGTGGTCTGTTCTTCAACTCAGCCAATGAAATGGTCTTCTGTTCGGGATTCCAATCATATTCTTCCGTCATCACTGCTACCATCGGCTCAGTGGACGCATATCTACACCCTAAACCGGCGGTATTAAAAGGGGTTCTGACGATACCGACCTCTACAATTCCTTTGTTCAAAAGATCGAGAATCCTGAAGGTATTTCCCTCATGTATTTCAAATTTTACACCCGCATAGGTTTTATGAAATTCGGAAAGCCTGTCTTTCATCAGGGTCGCTCCAGAGGAAGAAACCGTCCCAATGGTGAGCGTCCCCTTCATCCCCATGGCAAAATCGTTTATTTCCCTTGTCGTAGCATCCGTCAGCTCCAAAATCTGCTTGGCCCTGTTCCGTAAAATGATTCCGGCCTCTGTCAATTGAATGCTTCGTGAGCCTCGATGCACAAGCTTTACACCAAGCTCTTCCTCCAGCTGCATAAGCTGTTGACTTAAGGGAGGCTGTGCGATTTGCAGTTTTTTGGCTGCCGCTGTAATCTGTCCAGCATCTGCAATCGCTAAAAAATACTTGAGATGTCTCAATTCCATCATGAACCTCCGGTTCTGATATATGTAAAGCCTATATCTCTAATATATATTAAATATTATTCATATGGTTGGGGATATGCCATAATCATATTCAGATATGCAATTATAATAGGAAACTTTATACAATATTTAGGTTAGGTGATGGTTTATTTGCTGAAATTTGCTGTTTTTTTGAAACCTTATAAAAAGGAAACGATTCTTGGGCCTCTGTTTAAACTAATTGAGGCCATTCTGGAATTGTTGCTGCCTACTATGGTGGCTTTAATGATTAATCATGGCGTCGGTAAGGGAGACACCCATTATGTTTGGCAAATGGGTCTTTTGATGTTGCTCATGACTATACTGGGCTTTGGCAGTTCTCTAGTGTGTCAGTTTTACGCAGCCCGTGCTTCCCAAGGATTCGGAACCACACTGCGCAATACGATGTTTAAGCATATTTCATCGTTTTCTTATGCAGATCTCGATAAATTTGGTACGGCCTCTCTCATCAACCGAATTACGAATGATGTCAATCAGCTGCAAACAGCTGTAGCGATGTTGATTCGTCTGGTTATTCGTGCTCCTTTTATTTGTATCGGAGCGATCATCATGTCCATGATTCTGGACTTCCGCCTTGCTTTGGTGCTGTTGGCGGCTACACCCGTACTGGCTTTGATCCTGTATGTGGTCATTACGAAGGCTTCTCCGCTGTACCGGCTATACCAGAAAAAGCTCGATAAAATTGCTCTGGTGCTAAGCGAGAATCTTACAGGTGTACGGGTTATACGTGCATTTGCCAAAAGAGGAGCTGAACGAGTAAAGTTCAATACCGCCTCAGATGACTTGACCCAAACCGCTATTCGTGTCGGCCGGATTTCTGCTCTACTTAGCCCAGCCACCTTACTGGTGGTCAACGGAGCTATTATCGCCATTCTGTGGATCGGCGGTATCCATATCCAATATGGATCTCTTACACAAGGAGAGATTATTGCATTTATTAATTACATTACGCAGATTTTACTGGCCCTGATTGTGGTGACGAATCTCATTATTCTGTTCACCAAGGCGGCCACTTCAGCAGCGAGAATTCAGGAGGTTCTGGACACCGAAGCTTCGATTTCCGACACTGCCAATCCTGCATCATTAGACCAGGAAAGAACGGGTAAGACCGGCTCTGTACCGGCCATCTCCTTTGACCATGTCTCCTTTGGCTACAATAAGACAGGACAACTGGCACTTAGCGATGTAGTTGTAGACATTTATCCCGGTGAAACGGTTGGAATCATAGGAGGAACAGGCTCGGGAAAATCTACCTTCGTGAATCTGATTCCCCGCTTCTATGATGCAGTAGAAGGTTGTGTACAGGTCGATGGCATCGACGTACAGCATTATAAGCTGGAGCAATTGCGGCAGAAAATCGGGATTGTTCCACAGAAAGCACTGCTGTTCACTGGGAAGATAGCGGATAATATCCGTTGGGGACATGAACATGCCACCGATGAGGAGGTCGCTCGGGCCGCAGCCATCGCGCAAGCGGATGAGTTTATTTCCAACTTGCCGAAAAAATTCGATGCCCCGATCACCCGAGGAGGACTTAATCTATCAGGCGGCCAGAAGCAGCGACTTACCATTGCCAGAGCTATTGTAGGCAATCCGGAAATTCTGATTTTGGACGATTCCTCAAGCGCACTTGATTTTGCAACTGACGCCGCCCTTCGGAAATCGCTACGGGAAAATAGCACCCGCATGACTGTCCTGCTGGTCTCGCAACGAGTAAGCAGTTTACAGCATGCCGATAAAATCATTGTATTTGATGAAGGCCGGATTGTCGGAATCGGCACACATGATCAGTTGATGAGCAGCTCGGAGGTATATCAGGAAATTAATCACTCTCAGCTCTCAACGCAGGAGGTGGACCAATGAGTGGCAAGGAAACCTGGAGAAGATTGTTAACCTATGTCGGTCAATATAAAACAACAACATTTTGGGTCATCATCAGTGCGATTCTCAGCGTGCTTGCCAGTCTGGTCGGACCCTTTATGATTGGCCGGGCTATCGACCATATGGTAAATAAGGGGGCGGTAGACTTTAGAGGTATTGCACAGATTCTATATGGACTAGGCGTTGTATATGTTGTAGGCAGTCTATTTAGCTGGTTGCTCACATATTTAACGAACCGCATTGCTTTTCAGACTGTAAATGATATGCGGCGCGAGTTATTCGATCATTTTAATATCCTTCCGTTAAGCTTTCATGACAATCATCCGCAAGGAGATAGCATTAGCCGTTTTGTGAACGATATGGATGCCGTGTCGGATGGATTGTTGCAGGGCTTCTCCACCTTGATCACCGGGTTGATTACCATTATTGGTTCGATTGTACTTATGTTGTATATCAGCCCAGTGATGACGTTGGTGGTATTGGTGTCTGCCCCAATCACATATGTCGTTGCACGGTTCATTACTACAAAATCGCAACGCATGTTCCGTGAACAGGCTAAAATTTTGGGAAGCTTGAACGGTTATGTGGAGGAAATGATCGGCGGACAGCGGGTAGTTACTGCCTTTCACTATGAAAACCGCTCGCTTGAGGAATTTTCCGCCAGAAACGAACAATTATATCAAGCCGGAGTGAAATCGCAGTTTTATGGATCTTTGTCCAACCCTTCCACTCGATTGGTCAACAACATGACTTTCTCCGTCACCGCTATGATTGGCTGTATTTCGATCATTTTGGGCGGGATTTCGGTAGGCGGTTTATCGAGTTTTCTCATTTACACCAATTTGTTCGCCAAGCCCTTTAATGAAATTACAGGTGTGCTGACTCAGTTTCAGGCCGCTACAGCTTCTGCTCAGCGTATATTTGCTATTTTGGATTCACCGCCGGAGCAACCGGAAAAGTCGAACGCCGTGCAGCCGGAGCGCAGTAAAGGTACAATTCTGTTTGATCATGTGAAATTTTCCTATAATCCGGAACGAACACTCATTACGAACTTTAGTTTGGAGGTCAAGCCAGGCACTCGCGTAGCTATTGTCGGACAGACCGGAGCAGGCAAAACAACACTCGTTAACCTGCTCATGCGCTTTTACGATGTGGACAGCGGTTCGATCTCCATCGACGGAGTGAATATAAACGATATGAGCCGGGACAGCCTACGTACTAACTTTGGTATGGTGCTTCAAGATACATGGCTGTTCAGCGGAACGATCCGGGACAATATCGCTTACGGAAAGCCAGAGGCCACGGACGAAGAAGTCATTGCGGCTGCGACGGCTGCCAATGCGCATAGCTTTATCAAGCGCCTGCCTCATGGTTACGATACGGTCATCAGCGGATCGGGCGATAGCCTGTCCCAAGGGCAAAGGCAGCTGCTCACTATCGCAAGGGTGATCCTCGTCGATCCACCTATGCTCATTCTGGATGAAGCAACCAGCAGTATAGACACCCTTACAGAAGCCCGGATCCAAAAGGCTTTTATGAAAATGATCGACGGACGCACCAGCTTTGTCATCGCCCACAGGCTATCAACCATCCGCGAAGCAGATCTGATTTTATACATGAAAAACGGCGATGTCGTCGAAAGCGGTACTCATGAAGGACTGCTCGCAAGCGGTGGCCATTATGCCTCGCTCTATAACAGCCAGTTCACTACGGCCTAACATTGCAGTTAGGAAAAATCGTTACCTTCATTCGCAAACATGTTCTCCTTAAAAGTCGGTTGCTTTTATGCAACCGACTTTTTGGTTGTGGCACAGGGAGAAGCTATTGCTTATGTAATCGAGCGAAATAAAACATAATCGGCTTATCGGAGATAGTCCAGTTCAAATCCCTGCTCCCGTAGCGGTCGGATGATCAACAGGTTCATTTTCCTGAAAGTCACGTCGATACCACCAGCCGATCAGAACAGCAATGGTAGTCATTGCCGCAGCGAGCAAATACACCTGCACCATACCGAATCGGTCAGCATACCAGCCCATGAATAATAAAGCCAGGCCGAAAGCAAGATTTGTAAGCACATCAATCCCCGCCATCACTTTGGGCAGCTGGGCTGGCGGTGCACTGGTTTGCAGCAAGGTGCGGCGAATAATGCCTGCCATTTGAACAGGTAAGCCTGACACAGCAAAAAGAACAAGCGCAGCCACGGGAATGGTATTCAGCGCAAATACAATGGTAATCAGTACATACACCAGCAACGCTCCGAGCATGTACAAAAAGCTGTTCTTTTGCAATCGCTTGACCAAGCCAACCACAATCAATCCACCCAAAATGGTGCCAGAGAAAAAGGACGCATTCATAAAGCCCCACCAGCTCGCATCCCGATGCAGCACTTGACTGACGTACGCCAAAATAAATACGCCTAGCCAGGAGACTCCCCCAATACTGTCCACGCTGTCGACAATCATTAGAGAACGAATACGACGGTTATGCCATATGATTTTCCATCCTTCCCCAAGCTCTTTCCAATGGGAGCCTTTTTCCTTTGCGGGTTTTACTGCATCTGTTGAGGACTCTGGAGATTCGGGGTTTGATTCCCTTTGATCCAGCGGATCACGAATGAAGGACGTGACAGTTACAGCCACGAGATAACAACAGGAGGCAATTGCAAGCGTATTCAGGGAGCCCAGCCAAGCGACAATCATTCCGCTCAACGCCCAGCCTGCACACTTGACCACCTGATCACTGACCGCTACCATGCCGTTAGCCCGCATAAGTCCTTCACCAGTGGCCAAACGGGGTACAAGCGCATTACGCGCAGGATTGGTCCATCCATCCAAAAAAGACATACCAAATACCATCACAAAAATAAACAGAAACGACCTCTGCTCAGATACGATCCACAAATAAAGCAGCAGCAACGTAAAAATGATAAACTGCCCAAACTGGGAAAATAGCAGAACCTGCGTCAGCCGAAATCGACCGAGCACGATCGGTGCAACAAGCCCACTAATCACTTGAGCTGACAAACGAAACAACGGGATTAAAATAGTCGTCATTAAGGAATTACTTGAACTAAATACCAACACCACCACACTCAACATGTAGATGATATCTGCTGCGTTGGAAATCGTCTGAGACCCCCACAGGTAATAAAAAGAGCGTCTGATCAAAAAAGTTCCCCCCTCTTTGGTATATCGCCAATTTATGTATTTTCATAACCAAACCTCCCCTGTCGATTACAAATCTGTTAAATGTCCGGTTTTTTGTATGTTCTACATACACCCTTAAATTTCCTTCTTTTATTTTAAAAGGAAATTCAGTGTCCACTATATTTTCATGCCTACTACAATCTGATTTAACACAAAAAAAGCGTCTATAGCGCTCTTTTCGCTCTATACTGGCGATAAAGATCACTAAGACGCTTCTTAAAATGTTTACTTTGTTAAATCTTCCACAAATTTAGGTAATACAAATGCCGCTTTGTGCAGACGCGGACTGTAATATCGGGTGTCCATTTCTGGAATTTGGTTCTCGTCCACTTCGAGCGGATCATACTTCTTGCTGCCCAATGTGAATGTCCAAAGACCGCTTGGATAGGTTGGAATGTTTGCACCGTACACACGCACAATCGGGAAAATCTCTTTTACATCTTTGTTGACCTTCTGAATCAGGTCAGCCTTGAACCAAGGATTATCCGTCTGCGCCACGAAAATGCCGTCTTCCTTCAGCGCCTCAAAAATACCTTGGTAAAACCCACGTTCGAACAGCGGTGCTGCCGGACCAACCGGCTCCGTCGAATCGACCATAATCACATCGTATTCATTTTTGTGTTCGATAATATGCATATAGCCGTCATTCACCAGTACTTCCACATTGGGCTCGTCCAACTTCCCGGCAATTTCAGGTAAATATTTTTTAGAATATTCAATGACTTTACCGTCAATCTCCACCAATACAGCCTTTTCCACTTCAGGATGCTTGATGACCTCACGGATAACGCCGCCATCCCCGCCGCCCACAACCAAAACCTTTTTCGGATTCGGATGTGTATTCAAAGCCGGATGTGCTACCATTTCGTGATATACAAATTCATCCTTAACCGTTGTCATCACCATGCCGTCCAGAACAAGCATATTGCCGAATTCCTCCGTCTCGATCATTGCCAGATCCTGAAAATCTGTTTTCTCAGAGACGTAGGTTTGTTTGATTTTTGCTGTAATGCCGAAAGAGGGAGTCTGCTTCTCCGTAAACCACAAATCCATCATTCCAACCTTCTTTCTGATCAAAGTATGTGTCCGGCAATCCGGTAGCATAAACATGGACTTTCCTTATAACTGCAACACGCAAACGCCGAGTTTGCTATATTTATTGTACCAAACACACTTGAATTTCACACTTTTTGCATTATAAGCGATACCCGAATGGACTGTAAAAGCATTTTTAGGGCTTAATCTTGTTTAAAATAGATACGTATATGCATCTGATGAATAGACACTTTCGGATTGACTATACTGAGAACATCAACTATGGAAGGAGGTGGCATGATGACCGATACTACCGGGCGATCCTCCAAGCGTAAACCGCTTTGGCTTCGATGCTTTCAAGGCCTGATGTCTCTCACGATTCTGACGGTCATCGCCGCCTGCATTCTGCTCGCCTATTTGTACACAACCAGCCTTCCGCTCGCCGATACAGACCGGAATTCACGTCTGCTCGATAGTCAGGGGCAAGTCATTGCTACCTTCTCTGCCGGAGGAAAGGAATCTATTCCTGTCCAGCTTGATCACATTTCGCCCGATTTAATAGCAGCTACACTGGCTGTGGAAGACCGGAAGTTTTACGATCATTTTGGCTTTGATTTCAAAGGTCTGGGCCGGGCGGTAATCGTTAATTTGACCCGATGGGATATGTCGCAAGGGGCCAGCACACTGACTCAGCAGCTTGCGCGCAATCTGTACTTATCTCACGAGAAAACGTGGACGCGCAAGGCCAAGGAAGCCATCTATACTGCACAGCTTGAAATGAAGTATTCCAAGGATGAGCTGCTGCAAATGTATTTAAATGAAATTTACTATGGTCATGGCGCCTATGGCATTGAGGCGGCCTCGCAGATGTATTTCGGTAAATCCGCAAAGGATCTGGACTTGGCCGAAAGCGCCCTATTGGCAGGTATTCCGAAAGGTCCGACCTACTATTCACCATATAATCATATGAAAAACGCAAAGGATCGGCAGAAAATTGTACTGGACTCCATGGCACTCATCGGTAAAATTACACCGGCTGAAGCCAGCAAGGCCTATGAGGAAATACTGGCCCTGCGGCCCGAGAGCCAGCGTCGGACAGTGGAAGCTGCTCCCTGGTTTCGCGATTATGTTCGCCAGCTAGCGACTCATCAATTTGGGATTAGCGAAGCGGTGCTTGAGCATGGCGGGCTGAGCATTTATACGACGCTGGACATGCACATGCAGCAGGCAGCCGAGGCGGCTGTCAATGAGGGCATGAAGAACAGCAACGGACTGGAAACTGCACTAATCTCCATGGACCCGCGCAATGGACATGTCAAGGCCATGGTCGGCGGAACGAACTATGTCGGGAATCAATACAACCATGCACTGGCCACAACCCGGCAGCCAGGCTCGTCTTTCAAGCCGATTATGTATCTCAGCGCGCTGGATTCCGGCCAATTGACGAGTACGTCCAAATTCGAAAGCCGACCGACGTTGTTCCACTACGACAACAACCGCAAAACTTATAAGCCCAAAAATTTTGGAGATAAATATTTGGGTGAAATAGATCTGCGGCGCGCCATTGCGGCATCTGATAATATTTATGCCGTCAGCACCATTCTGCAGGTAGGAGCGGATAAGGTCATGGACCTCGCCAGCAAAATGGGCATTACGAGCGAGCTCAAGCCCGTGCCTTCGCTGGCGTTGGGCGTGTCGCCCGTCAGCCCGTTCGAGATGGCCTCGGCCTTCTCGGTTATCAGCAGTGGCGGGCAAAAGGTAGCTCCGGTGGCGGTGCTGCGCATCACCGATGCGGCTGGGCGATCGCTGTACGAAGCGCCGCAAGCCGCACCCGTTCAGGTGGTGAAGCCCGCCTCTGCCTATGTCCTCACACGCCTCATGGAAGGCGTGTTCGAAGAAGGCGGCACCGGCAACCGAGTCGCGAAGTTGATCAAGCGCCCGGTTGCCGGCAAGAGCGGCACGACCAACACGGACGCGTGGATGGTCGGCTTCACCCCGGAGCTATCCACCGCTGTTTGGGTCGGATATGACAAGGGCAAGGCCATCAGCACCCAGGATGCCCGGCGGGCGGCACCAATTTTCGCACAATATACGGAAAAAGCGCTGGAGAATGTGCCGCCCAAAATATTCCCGATCCCTGACGGCGTAGTCAGCGCCTATATTGATCCGGCTAGCGGCAAGCTTGCTGCGCCGGACAGTCCCGACAAGCGGCTGGAGGTATTCGTTAGCGGTACCGAGCCGAAAGAGACCCTATCGGGGCAGAATAACCCACAGGCATCGACACCTACTGACCAAGCGGAACGACAGGCCGAAAAAAAATCCTGGTGGGGCAATTTTAAGCGATGGTGGATGGAGTAATAGCAAAAAAAAGACTGGAAAACGCCATGATGCGCTCTCCCAGTCTTTTTTATCTTTACTTCAATTATCTTATTCGCCCATTTTAGCTCTCTTGCCAGTGCCATCAGCCATTACACAGTTAAGCCCCGTTCTTTCCTAAAGCAGCGCTATTACCAAAAACAGCTAAATGACTCAATACGGTTGGTGTCTACACCATAGTAAAACCAAAAGCGGCCACTCCACCGAAAACCTGCTACGGATGTTCTGCCTACAAAGACAGGGTACATCCAGAAGCGCTCTCCGTTCGTCAGCCATACAAACGTGTTGCGGTACAAACAACCGAAAATGGCTCCTGGGTCAACCGCATAGGCCGAAACTAGCGGTTTCGGTGGCGTAAATTGCGGTGGTGGAGAAGTTGGTGCTTGAGCTTGCTGCCCACCTTGCGGACCGAACGGCCCTTGCGGCGGCGGTGAGAACGGCTGTGGCGAAAAGGAGCCTGGGCCTGGTGGCGGACCTACCGGGGACGGGAACGAATCCTGTATATCAGGAAATTGTGGAATTGAAGGACCCGACGGTGTGAATGGACCCGGAGTACCCGGTTGCGTTCCGAAAGGAACTTGTGGCAGTAAAGACATGTGTTTCACTCCTTGTGTTCTAGGCTGATGTATCCTATGCGGGACATCAGCCCGTGGACTGGGCGAATCCCCATATCGCCGCCAAACTCCGTCATTTCGTCCTTTTATACCAAAACTTCTTATATCTCGCCCCGATTAACTCCCCGTCTGGACATGCTCCAGCTCAATTTCATGCACCATTTTAATCTCGACTCGTTTCCTGAGCTCATCATACTGTTTCAGCAGCCGGTGCTTATACCCTAAATTGTCGTTCATCCAGCCTATAATAGAGTCATCCTTATGCTCCGTGGACCAGCTAAACAAATCGCTATAGATTTGAGCAAATGATTCCTCGTTACGGCGAGCGAACCGGATCGGTTGAACTCTATAGCTGAGCTTCAGTTCCAACATTTCATACAACACTTCCAAACGGTACTCCAAGTCCTGTACACCTGCTTTGGATGCATCGTAGCTTTTTATATCCTGAATAAGCTCTCTAAAGGTCAACCCTACATGCTGCATAGCAATATAGGACCACACACAACTTCCCGTAGCTGTTCCATGAGCCTCCCAAAGCGGATTCCACAAAATAGACCGAATTGTATCCTTCTGCTCTTCTCCAAACAAAGAAATTCCAGCAATAATTCCTGCATTACAGTCTACGGAAGCATGTCGCTCTCCCCAATGCACCAATCGTGGAATCATATCTTCAGTAGTACATTTAAAGCTTAGTAGGGGTAAGAATTCATCAAACAGATGCTGATCCACTGCTTGTTCCAATTCAGTCGCCAGTCGTTCACGGAACGATTCGCATGGAAGATGTACGAGCCCCAAACAAGCATCCACAGATGCTGCCCCATATGGCCCGTTCACCCATGCGACGAGATCAGCCGCAGCTTCCACATAACCCAAATAACCTAACACATGCAGCACACCATCAGGTATATGTTCCGAGGATGTCTGATTTCGAACATAACGCTCGTACATATCCTGCGCCAAAGCAACATCTCCGCATCTCATGATCGGCTGAAGAAGCAGCCCCCTAATATAATGATGAGGATCTTCTACAAAAAGCCTATATAACTCCCAGGCATCCTTCACGGTTCCATATTGGGCAACTACATCCGTATAGGCAGAAATGATGCTGGCATCCACTTTATTGCCTGAGCCCAACATATCAATAATCCTTGCTGTCGCGTCTATCATCCAGTTTTCCCCTTTCTCAGTTATGCCTATCTTTCTTTATGAAGTACTTCTCTAATCGTGAATATTTCTATTATAAAAGAGAAAAAATGTTATCATCTATAATCCACTCAAGGGAGCTGATCTGATGCAGGATTCTAGTCCAAAAATCACAACGTTCTTCATGTTTCCCGGTCAAGCAGAGGAAGCCATGCAATATTATACCTCTGTATTTAAGCCGTCTGGTATCATGAGTATTTTTCATCAGGAAGATGGGACCGTGCTACATGCCGTGTTCAACCTCAAAGGGCAAACCTTTATGGCCATAGACTATAACCATCAGGACAAACACCCTTTTACCCCAGCTCTATCGCTATTCGTCACTTGTGATTCGGAAGAAGAAATCTATCGCGTGTTTGGTCAGCTGTCTCAGGAAGGCCGAGTTTTAATGCCCCTTGAAGCCTCGCCCGTAAGCCAACAATTTGGCTGGGTAGAAGACAAGTATGGAGTTTCATGGCAATTGAATTTAGCAAAAGGGTAACCGACTATTTTACTTAGCAATACACTCCTTCATCTTTTTTTGGTACTATTACATGTAGTAGGTGCTAATAAAAGGATGTGTGTTTATTGTATACTGCCGATTGTGAAAAATGTTTTGGTTTATGCTGTGTTGCCTTGCCTTATGCCAAATCTGCTGATTTTGCCTTTAACAAGGATGGAGGAACTCCCTGTCAACACCTAAATGCGGATTATCGCTGCGACATTCATAAGAACCTAAGAAATAACGGCTTGCGAGGCTGTACAGTATATGATTGCTTTGGGGCAGGTCAAAAAATTTCCCAAGTTGTATACAACGGAAAAAGCTGGCGAGACAACCCGGCAATAGCTGATGAAATGTTCAATCTATTTCCCATCATGCAACAGCTTCATGAAATGCTGTATTACCTAAATGAAGCCCTTAGCTTAAAAGAAACTCACTCCATTTATACCGAGTTACATAAAGCGATGGAAAAAACCGAGCAGCTTACAGATCAAGATCCAAAATCCCTTATAGATCTTCATGTACCCACCCATAGGGCGTTAGTCAATGATTTACTTGTACAAACAAGTGAGTTAGTGCGAGAAAAATTCAAGAAAAACATGGAGAACCAACTCAGTAAAAAAATCAAGAATAGAGACCTTATCGGGGCTAATTTAAGAGGCGTGAATCTGAGAGGTGCCAACCTGAGAGGCGTTCTACTGATTGCTGCTGACCTACGTGAGGCTGATTTGAGTATGACTGACCTTATCGGTGCAGATTTTAGAGATGCTGACTTAAGTGGGGCTAATCTGGAAGGAAGTATCTTTCTTACACAAGCGCAGTTAAATTCGGCTAAAGGCAATAGCAAAACCAAACTGCCCCCTTCTCTAAGCTTTCCCAGCCATTGGCTAAATTAGATTTTACCCTAAAGCAACATTGCTTACCTATATGAAAAAAGAAGTAGACCGCCCTCGACAAGGTACCGATCTACTTCTGAATTTTACTGTTTACTCCGTCATTCTACTCATCCGTCGCATGCTGCTCTGTAGTGCTTTCCTGATAAAAACAGACTTGTGCCTTGCATCCATAACGAATAGTAGATCCAGTATCCTCATAATAACCCACATCTTCGAAATCTGCGGGCTTTGTGGCCTCAATTAGATTCAACAAGTCCTGCGCGACTTCTTCTATAGAATCTTTCTCGGTGTCCCCTCCTATAGCCGGACCGCCTGGTCCTTCGTATGCAGTCAATATCCATCTTTGTCCAGTCGAATTTGTTGCCTTAATTATGTACCCATATGCCTCTTCGAAATTCTGCGATGTCCTTTGAGGCTGTCCGAATAAAGTAATTAGCGCTCCTCTAAACTGAGCACTGCTCTCCTCCTCCAGCGATGTAGCATGAAGAATATTGGATGTCATCAATGCAGCCTTTGGATCATTAACTTTTTTATAACTATATTTCGATACATACTTCTCGCCTGAATACTTTTTACTTTGTGGGGTTGATTCCTGTTGATCCAATATTATTGGGTTTTGTTTAGAAGTATTCAGTAGCAAGCCACACACAATCGCAAGAAGGATCACCGCAACTGCTAAATATTTATTAATTGCACTCCCTCCTTACTCCCTAAAAACTATTTGGCTATGGATACATCTTAAATACACTTATACCTTTTCGTTAAGAGATTCTTCTAGTCTCCGGCTTAAGGCTGCATACTGCTCTGCATTGGTGTCTGAAAATGCTTCTTCCCGGTTAGAGTGTACATGCTGATACTGTGGAAGGCTTAAAAATTGCGACTTTGTAAAATCTATAATGTCCTCACCGATTCGGTTGTAATAATGCCAGCCGCTATCCAGCCAGGTCTTCAAAATATCACCACCAAGCCTGTCCTGAACGACAAGCGCTGTGACTCCACATTGTCCGGCTGCAGGATTATTAGCTGTCCATTTAGAGCTAGACTCCAAAGACCAAGCCTGAAACAATGCCTTTTCTAATTCTACAAAACGATTTGTATTCAATACACGTCTCCCCTTTTGAAACCATTCTGTACTTATAGTGAACCTATCCTACTTATTTCAATCTATATTCCACACTCTGTGAATCTTGGCTTCTGCTTCATTCAGTTCTAGCAAATACACGTCGGGATTGGATAGTTTTTTCCACTCCTCAAAACCAAACTGCGGATCGTAATGTCGAATGAGAAGAGAGAGTAAAGCTCCATGAGTTACAATGATAACCGTTTTTTCCGCCCGCTCTATAAGCTCCTGAACAAGCTGGATTCCTCGATCTGCTGCTTCACGGGATGATTCTCCTCCTTCCAGCTTCAAGTCCTCGTCCAGATATGTCTGTTCCAGCACGTCCAGCCAATGATCCAGATGATCACGGCATAGTACACGTTCCTGAAGACGTAGATCAGTATATACCTGCAAATGTCTACGCTCAGCCAAGGGCTGAATAGTTCGTACGGCTCGTTTCCATGGACTGGACACAATATATTCCACACCTATATTCTCCATAAAATCAGCCAACTGCTCAGCTTGTCGGGCACCTTCATCGGTGAGTTGGGCATCTGGTTCCTGTCCGGTTGCTTGGGCATGTCTAACAAAATAAATTTTCTTCACGTCATCGCTCCTAACCGTCACACAAATGTAGTATTTTATATATTTACAAATAATTATTTTTATGCTATAATATAGTTTTACATACTTGAATTTCATGATAAGATTCCTTTGTATTATATCAACTCTTATGGGAGGGATTCGATGCAATTAGACAAAGGAATACACATGCTCCAGGTTTCTGCTAATATCATGGGAAGTATAGAGAGCATTCACCCCACTTTAATGTGGGACGAAGACAACATGATTTTAGTTGATACAGCTTACCCCGGGCAACTCTCACTTTTAAATGAAGCTATTCTAGATACCGGATTAGCAATCCATAAACTTACCTCCATATTAATAACACACCAGGATCTTGACCATATTGGCAGTTTAGCAGATATAATCCGGGCTTCTTCCTCCCTAGTTCAAGTATTAGCCAGTTCTATCGAAAAGCCTTATATACAGGGAGAAAAACAGCTTATAAAGCTAACCCCAGAAGCAATAGATCAAGCTGTAAGCTCCATGCCTGAATCCGTTCCGGTAGAGTGGAGACATGCATTCCGGCGTACACTTGAAAATCCCCCAAAGGCTATTGTAAACTCCACCATCGTTGCTGGAGAGGAATTGCCCTTCTGTGGGGGGATCTTAGTTATAGATACTGCTGGTCATACACCAGGACACCTAAGTTTCTATCATAAATCCAGTCAAACCCTGATTGCAGGAGATGCTCTACGTGTAGTAAGCGGCAAATTACTGGCTCCAGACCCGCAATACTGCTGTGATTTCAATATCGCCAAAGAATCTCTTAAAAACCTGCTGCCATATGATATTAAAAAAGTGATTTGTTTTCATGGAGGGCTATACGAAGGCAATTGTAATCAGCGGATATCTGAAATATGTGAATCCTAGCTTTTGTTCACATGTTCATACCAGTCCCTTGACCAGTCAGTGAATCATCTAAAGAAAAGACTAACCAGGAATTCCTGGTTAGTCTTTTCTGAATGAAAGCTAGGCTTTTAAATGAACCCTTAATACAGGTACATCTGAAGTAGCAGATGAGCTTTCTAATATCTCCACATGACTGATCATCTCTTGCCCGTCTGGAACGATTACTGGAGTAATTACAGGTAATCCACCCTGTTGAATCGCATCCAGATCAAACTCCATCAATAATTGTCCAGCTTTAATGCTATCTCCTACTTTGACATGAGGGTTAAACCCCTGCCCTTTGAGAGAGACGGTATTAATCCCGACATGTATCAAAACTTGTACGCCAGATTCATGTTCAATAATCAGAGCGTGTTTGCTTTTCTCCATGACATGGGCAACTTTTCCGGCAAAAGGAGCGGTGACCCTACCCTCAGATGGATGAATAGCGATGCCATCCCCCATAGCTTTTGTAGAGAACGCAGGATCTGGAACCTCTTCTAGAGAAACCACTTTTCCTTTAATTGGCGCTACCATGTCGAATTCTTCAATACGGGGAGCCGCCTTCTTTTTCAACCATTTAAACATAACGATGCCACCTTATTTAGAGATTACATTCATAAACAGCGATAGGAAAAAAACTATATCCTTTCAGGAACCGGTTCCACGAATTCATTAAATAAAAACCGGAGTGAAACCGATTTCTATTTGAATTATAGTGAATGCCTTTCTATGATGTCAAGGCGATGATGTTCATAACTTACATGAAAAAGAAGTAGACCGACCCCAACCAAGGTATCGGTCTACTTCTGAACCTTACTGCCGACTGCTCTTTAAGCAGTTGTGTGCACTGTTAACGCTAGGCTTACCCTTCGAGCGCCTGCTTCAATTCCTCTGGCGAAGCGTCCCACCATTCCTGATTATGCGAAATCAGCAGGCTTTTGAGCGCTGCTTTATCTTCGCTGCCGAGATCATCCAGCATGAAACGGCGCTTGAGTGCATAATCCATACGATTAACATGATCGGCAAGAATTTTCCAGCCGCGTTTAGCTTCGTCGTCAATCAGCATCTCGCAGGCCGTCGCGCCACCGTACATACGTCCTTCAGGCGTACGGTCCACAGCTACCCATACCAGCCATACCTGGCGTCCGTTCGGTACGTCTTCTTTATTCGTAGAGAACTTGATTCCACGTTCTACTTTACTTTTGGCATGCATGGCACCGATATCAATTTTTGCCTCTCCTCGGTCAATGATGACCGGGGACATGCTGTTCAGGTCG
Organism: Paenibacillus sp. T2-29; assembly: GCF_052921365.1. Lineage (NCBI taxonomy): Bacteria > Bacillati > Bacillota > Bacilli > Caryophanales > Paenibacillaceae > Paenibacillus > Paenibacillus sp. T2-29. The sequence goes on from NZ_JBREVE010000019.1 coordinate 41,193, forward strand.
ATCGAGCCTGCGCCGAAGCCCTTATGTTTACTCTTGCCACTGACAATATTCAGTGCAATCTGCTTTTTGCCGTCCGGCTGATTTTCACTCATGCGTCACTAGGCCTCCAATTTCCGTCTTCACACTCATTCTACACTATAAATATTTTAACTAATAATCTCGCGAAAGCAAACATATACATGCTGTAGATGCTTGTCAACGGGAGGTATCCATTGTATGACCCCAGCACGCGCCAAAATCGTTTTATTGTCTACACTAGCCCTCGGACTCCTCGCAGGGACGTTATGGTTTGCCTGGCAACCCCAATCGCAATCCGCCCCTCAGTCTGCAGGCAAACCACTATACGGCTCCGAGTCTGAGTCTGCGCTTGCGCCAGATATGGGCAAGCCTCTAGGGGCCAACATCATGCCCGACCTGCCCAAGAACCCTCCACAGCCCGCTTCGGAAATTCTCAGCAAACGGGTGGTGGAGTATCACATTGATGTATCTCTGGAAAAAGGATGGGTTTTGCGAGGCACTGAGACACTGACCTGGAGACATCCGGGCAAGAAAACTGTGAATGATCTGTATCTTCATCTATACCCGAATGCCTTCTCTTCTATGGAAACCACCTTTATGAAAGAATCCGGGGGAAAGCTGCGCGGAGACACCATGCCCAAGGACGGCTTTGGCTCCATGACGCTGACCGAACTAAAAACAGAAGATGGTTTATCTCTCATGCACCGTACTCAATATGTACAACCAGATGACGGTAACGCAAGTGACCGTTCGCTCATGAAGGTACGTCTGCCCAAGCCAGTACGAGGTGGCGAAGAAATCACACTATATATGAAGTTTGAAGTCAAACTGCCTGGCATTTTTGCTCGTATGGGTGCGACAGATGATTTTGTAATGGCTGGACAGTGGTTTCCAAAGCTCAGCGTCTATGAGACTGCAGGACAACGTGGACGCGCCGACGAGGGCTGGAACCTCCATCAGTATCATGGCAACTCCGAGTTCTATGCCGATTTTGGAATTTACAGCATACGAATTCGGGTGCCTGAAACACACATCGTAGCAGCGACCGGATTTCCCACCCGTGGTGCAGTACGACAGAACGGCCAGAAAATATATCAATTTTATGCCGATGATGTACACGATTTTGCCTGGTCCGCTTCACCCAACTTTGTAGCCGTAGAAGAACCCTTTTCTTCTACTGAAGTTCCTGGTGTCAAAATCAAGCTCTATCTAGACCCGTCCCATAAGGAACTCAAAGGACGTTATATGAGCGCAGCCAAGGCCGCCCTTTCGTACTACAGCAAATGGTACGGGCCTTATCCATATTCCACTCTATCTATCGTCGTTCCACCCAAAACAGGCAGTGGAGCCGGCGGCATGGAATATCCGACACTCATCACGGCCGCAGCTGCGGACCAACTGAATCCCGGCTATAATCTGGAACGGACGCTGGTTCATGAGATTGGGCATCAATATTTCTACGGAATGGTAGCCAATAATGAATTTGAGGAGCCCTGGCTGGATGAAGGCTTCACCTCCTATGCAGAAGAACGGCTCATGGAGCAAGAATATGGGCTTATCCCCAACTTGCCATTACAATCCGGACAGGTAGCTTCTCCACAGCCCCTAAACCGCGAATCCTGGAAGTACGGATCGTCGGCTGAGTATGCACAAAATGCCTACTCACGAGGCAAGCTGGTACTACGAGGTATTGAACGTCAGGTGGGTACGAAAAAAATGGACCGGATTATGCGAACCTATGTCCAGACCTACCGATTCAAGCATCCGACCTCACAGGATTTTCAGCGTGTCGTGGAAAGGGTGACTGGACGCTCATGGAGCCACTATTTTGAACAATATGTATATGACGGCCAGATGGCGGACTTTTCTGTCGATCGCATCACGAACCGCAAGTTGGAGAATGGATATGAAGCAATCGTGACGCTTAGCAAAAAAGGAGCGGATTATCCCAAGATCCCTGTTCAATTTACCTTCAAGGATGGCACCACAATATTTAAGGCATGGGACGGTACGGGCAAAAGTACATCTTTCCGACTCAAAAGCACCTCTCCCGTGTCCTATGTGACCGTTGATCCTCTATACACTATTGCACTGGAGAACAAGCATATTAATAATAGCCTGAAGGCTGAATTGGACGAAAAGCAACAAACCCGTTGGAGTGTGAGTGTAACCAAGCTGTTGGAGACACTGCTTGGAAGTCTGTCATGGTGAGGTGTCTATAGATGCGGACTGTTTTAAAAGAAGGCTGGGCGCTAGTGCGCATACGCTTTTATATCGTTATCATTTTATTTTTGTATCGTCTGCTGTGGGGAGTATTTCTCTATCGGCTGGTACAGTCGGCCGTTGTCCCGCTGCTGCTGCGTTATCCTGATCAGAGCCAAAACGAGCTGGGAAAGACCTTGTTTTGGATGGAGGGGCAGATCGCCTTGATGGACAGCCAGGAAGTACATGTGTATTTATGGATACTATTAGGGGCGACCGTATTGCGCGTCCTAATCACTCCCTTCATTAGAGCTGGCATATATCAAAGCCTGTATACCGATGCGTCTGAACCGCAAAGCCTGTCCTTCTTCAAGGGGATGAAACGTCACGGTATGTCATCTCTGTTGTATTACATCATCGAGTTGGGTTTGCTGCTGCTTCCCGCCTTCTGGGTGGTACCGAGACTCTATCCTATTGTAGCAGGAACGCTGCAATCTTCCTCTTACCTGTTGCATTTGTTGCCCTATGCCATTGGGTGGGTGGCTTACGGTTGGTTCATTCGGCAGTGCATCCTGTATATGCAACTGGGCACGGTCAGTGGTCACGCCATACTATCGTCCCTGCTCGCCTTCTTTCGCCAGCTTCTTCCGGCTGTAAGCGTATCTCTCTTGCTTGGTGCTTGTGTGCTGCTGGTCTTCGGTCTATTTGGCACCGTAGCGATGATTTGGACTGGTATGTTGGCGCTAATTCTCCAGCAATCGTATCATTTTGTTACCAGTCTGGTCAGGCTGTGGCATATCAGTTCGCAGTATCGTCTATGGCACATCGATATCTCCAGCAGAGGCTAATCCCTCTCTTTATGCTTTCTCCTGCATTTTTAGCTGTCGAAAAAACTTTTTTCTTTCCCGTGCAAACGGCACATAACTGAATACTGTTAACAGAATCTGTTCCTAGGGCGTTAGGAACAGATTTTTTTTGTAACTTTTTGCGATGAAACATTTGCCAAAGCCTGCTGTCTTTGTTACAATAATCGCAGTGAACTGATAGTAACAACTTTGTAATCTTTATTGTAACCTTTATCTTAAAAACATCGTTGTCGTGAATACTGCTCTCCAAGGTGCACATCTTAAGTTAAGCCTAATTCCTGGCACCTAGGAAGCGGGGGAACCAGTTTGGGTGAATTGATCTCGCAACAGAGTGGTCATAGGGGAACCTTCTACCGAATCCTTAAGCTAACCTCGCAGGCATTGGAAGGGGTATATTTTTTTTGAAGAAGAAGCTAACGATCGCAGCCATGGGTCTCGCCATTGCCTTTACATCTTTTACATTCGGTGGCAGCAGTGCATTTGCAGACTCTAAGATGGACCAGGTCATCCAAGATGCCAAAGGAACGAACTATAGAAGCGGAGGTACTACACTCGAGGGATTCGATTGCTCCGGCTTCACAATGTATGTATTCAACAAACTGGGAATTAAACTGCCGCATCAATCTGGATCACAATTCAAAATGGGAGCTTCTGTATCCCGCGATGAAATGAGACCAGGCGACCTGGTGTTCTTCAACACCACAGGAAGAGGCGTTTCCCATGTAGGTATCTTCGTAGGTGAAGGGAAATTCGCCCACTCCTCGACTTCACGTGGTGTAGTAGTTAGCTCACTGAACGAAAATTATTACGCTAACCGTTATGTCGGTGCAAAAAGAATTATGAGCACAGACGCTTACCATTCTGTAGCTTCAGATATTCCTGATGACGACAACGTAGAATAACTACCGCACAGCAAGCTAACCCTAGCCGCAATTTGATTCTGGCCGGAATCGAATTGCGGTTTTTTATGTCCACTACATCAGTAATTATTATCATTACTGACGAACTGACACCTCAAAAGGTTTCAGTTTTAGCGAACACCGTCGGTTTTACCGCCACCGCTGGGGGAGCATATGAGCAGTAAATCCTTCTTATTGAATGTATACCCGACTTAGGTACGAAATAAACACGCTTGCCATTCTCCTACAACTTGTCTACAATCTGTGGTTAATGATTGAAGTACCTGCATAAGGAGGAATGGAAAAGTGCCGGCCTCAATATCCAACTACCGGATTGTACCGATGGACGAGCATCAAGCGGCTGAAATCTGTGAGTGGCGCTATGATCCTCCCTACAACATATACGGCTGGCTTCCCTGGGAACAAATGAAGGCACTTGAAGTCGAATTTGGAAGTCCCACGCTTCGCCAAGAGCAATATGTTGCCGTTCTGGACGAAGAGAATGAGCTGACGGGATTTGCTCAATATTTTCCTATGGTCGGTGTGACCCGGCTGGGTCTTGGAATGCATCCCGAAAGATGCGGACATGGCACAGGCTCCGATTTTGTCCGGGCCATTGCGGAGGAAGCCAGACGACGTCATCCACAGAATGAAATTGACCTAGAGGTTCTCACCTGGAATCAGCGGGCTATACGAGCCTACAAGACAGCTGGATTTGAGCTGACGGATACCTATGAACGTCAGACTCCAGATGGCAGAAAACCGTTCTATTGTATGGTATATCGTCCTGAACAACAGAACCGGGTTCTATAAATAAGAGCGCCTTCGCTATACAACCGCGATGTTGTATAGCGAAGGCGCTCTTAATATATACAACAGATCATTATAAAATCAATGACTGCTGCGCATTTTTTCAAAAGCTTCATTATATTGTTGGGCTTCCTTAATATCTACGGCCATAATACCGCCATCGTCCCAAGAGGTCAAACGCAGAGTCACGGTCTTGTAATCAATCGTAATAAATGGATGGTGATTGAATGCCTCAGATATAGCGGCAACTTCATCCACGAATGCAATTCCCTTCATAAAACTGGAAAAATTATATTTCCGAACGATCCAACGTCCTTCCTCCAGTTCCCAGCCCTCCAGTTTCTCCAGATGTGCTTCAATCTCTTCTTGTGTAAAAGGCATGTTACGAACTCCTCCCCGTTTATACGGAAGCCTTTTAGCCGCTTACATGCGGCCAAAACTACGATATATTGGTGTACATATTACCACGGCCCCGTTGATAAATCCATAAGACGGCCTTCAAATCAAAGGGACCGACGTCAGCTCCTCATCTCCGATGAGTACATAGATCCGGTGCTGCTCCGGCTCATAAATCACAACGCCGCTGCCTACAGTGATTATGGGCTCCGTACCCAGTGCATAAAATAGGTCTTCTGCCAAAGCTTCATTGACTTCCTGACGCCCCATCGGGTTCAGCCTGTCCCAATCTTCTGCTTCCATTTCAAAAAATTCATAGCTATCTGGGATGCGTCCCACAGCCTCTGTCAAATCGTTCAAAATTTGTTCATACTCGCGCCCATGCTTTACTCCCATGCTATTTCCTCCAATGGTTCAGCGATTCAATACATAATCACTTTATTATACCGGAAATTGGCCCTTAACAAAAAAGAGAGTTTTGTCGATAAATACTATAATCCGTCTCATAATGACGCGCTTGGGGCAAGGACGACCCATGCGGCATGAAAGGATTCAAAATCTATTCTCATGGATGAGGTGTATCATGCAAATTACAACCATTATTGGACTTGTGCTCGGGCTTTTGTCACTGGTCGTCGGGATGATCCTGAAGGGCGCGCCAGTCGTCAATCTGGTCAATAATCCCGCTGCTTACATGATTATTTTCGTCGGAACAGCAGCAAGTATATTCATGGCGTTTCCGATGGATGACATGAAACGAGTGCCAAAGCTGTTTAAAATTATTTTCACCCAGCAGAAATTGCTGGATCGCAAGGAGCTTATCGGTACATTTACCGAATGGGCATCCATTACCCGTCGTGAAGGTCTGCTCGCGCTGGAATCCAAGGTCGAAGAGATCGACGATCCCTTTATGCGCGGCGGTATGCGAATGATTATCGATGGTAATGATCAGGAGTTCGTACGCGATGTTCTGATGGAAGACATTAACGCTACCGAAGATAGACACCGCGCTGGCGCACTGATTTTCTCCCAAGCCGGTATGTACGCTCCAACACTCGGGGTACTTGGTGCGGTTGTAGGTCTGATCGCCGCTCTGGCCGACCTTAGTGACATGGAAAAACTGTCCCATGCCATTGCAGCCGCTTTTATTGCAACGTTGCTCGGTATTTTTACAGGTTATGTCCTATGGCATCCAATGTCCAACAAGCTGAAACGGCTATCCAAGAAAGAAGTGGAACTTAAGTTAATGATGGTCGAAGGTCTGCTTTCCATTCAATCTGGTATCTCGACGATTGCCATCAGCCAGAAGCTAGCAATCTTCCTAACTCCAACCGAACGGGCTTCGATGACCCAGAAGGATGGCGATTCCAGTGAGTAAAAAGAGACATGAACCGCATGAAGAGCATGCTGACGAAAGCTGGCTGTTGCCATATTCCGACTTAATGACCCTTCTGTTGGCTCTTTTCATTGTCTTATTCGGTATGAGCTCGCTCGATGCCAAAAAATTTGAAACTATGGCTCAATCCCTGAGTTCAGCTTTTAGTGGCGGTACTGGCGTGCTGGATCACTCAGCCGCGAATCCGTCGTCACAATCCATGGATATGGGCAAAAATAAAGAAGAGGTATCACAACCCTTAAAATCGAAAGCCACTTCCACCTCTGATCTGCAAAAGCAACTCGCCCAGCGGGAAGAAGAAGATTTAAAGAAGCTTAAAAAGCAAATGGATCAGTATATTCAAAATAACGGCCTGTCCACCCTACTGAACACCAAGCTGAACCAATCCCAGCTGATGATCACCATTAGTGATAATGCCCTGTTTTCATCCGGGCAGGCCGAAGTAAAGCCAGAAGCGAGAAAGCTGGCCAAATCCATTTCCAGCATGCTCCAGCAGTTTCCTGGTTATGATGTTATCGTATCCGGTCATACGGACAATGTACCTATTTCCAATAGTCAGTTCCCGTCCAACTTTGATTTGAGTGCCAAGCGTTCGCTCAATTTCTTGCGTATTTTGTTGCTCAATCCGCAGCTCGATCCTACCAAGTTTGTATCCATCGGATATGGCGAGTATCGACCATTGGCAGGCAATCAAACTGGAGCAGGACGCGCCAAAAACCGTCGTGTCGAAATTTCCGTTCTTCGCAAATATCAGAACGGTACACAAGTTATTAGTCCTACCTCAAGCTCGAATGAAGGTTGATCATCATGAATATGTTATATGAACAAAGGCACCGCCGCATTTTTTATGCAGCTGGTGCCTTTTACTTTAGGGATTTCTGTTCTCTAGCCCTGTCATATACGGGGACAAGCGCTGTAGGCTATAAGAAGGCCTCTGGCATTAGCTAAGTGTATAATCAAGCATCTGGCCCAGTTCCAGCTTTTCAGCCTCTGTTAAATCACGCCAGGCGCCTTTCTGAAGGGATCCTAAACGAATATTCATAATTCGCAGGCGCTGCAGTTTCTTAACTTCATAACCGAAGGCAGCACACATACGTCGGATCTGACGATTTTTCCCTTCTGTCAGGATAATACGGAATACATACTCAGATACACGTGTTACTTCACAGGGCAGCGTTCGATGACCGAGTATCTTTACACCGCTGGACATCCCCTGCACAAAGGATGGTGTGACTGGACGATCCACTGTTACGATATACTCTTTTTCATGCTTGCCTTCTGCCCGTAAGATCTTATTCACAATGTCCCCATCATTGGTTAATAAAATGAGACCTTCCGAATCCTTATCCAGGCGTCCAATTGGAAATATCCGCTGCGGGTGCCCCACAAAATCGACAATATTGCCTCTAATGTGGCTCTCTGTCGTGCTTGTAATGCCCACTGGCTTGTTCAATGCAATATAGACGTGATCGGACTTATCGCGCAGTGGCTTGCCGTTCACACGGACGTCATCGCCTTCCTCCGCTTGACTGCCCAGCACGGCCACTTCGCCGTTAATCGTCACGCGGCCGCTCTCTACCAGCTTGTCCGCCTCCCGGCGCGAGCAAAAGCCAGTTTCGCTGATAAATTTGTTAATGCGCAACCTGTGTACCCTCCATTTCTACGAACACACTTCCTTCTGCCCCCAGCTCATTACTCAGGCTTGGCGATAGGAAGCTGCACGAGGGCGGTTGTTCCCTCTCCCTCTGTGCTTTCAATATCCAGTGTGCCTTTATGGCTCTGTATAATACGCTGGCTGACCATAAGCCCTAGTCCTGTACCTGTTTCTTTGTTTGTGACAAAAGGTTCTCCCAGCTTGGATAGCATTTCTGCGGGAATACCTGTTCCCTGGTCCCGTATGAAGATTTTAACGCTTTCTCCCTCTAAGAACAAATGAATTGTGATGATGCCACCTTTACTCATAGCCTCCATGCTATTTTTAAGTAAATTAATGAATACCTGTTTTAACTGATTTTCTTCAGCATATACCAAGGCAGGCTCGTCCGTGACCTGAAGGTTGAATACAATACCCAACAGATGCGCCTGGCTATCCAGTAAAGAAATAACATCACTCACAATATAACGAACATCTTTTTTCTGAAAATGCACTGCCTGTGGCTTCGCGAGTATTAAAAACTCGCTAACGATCAAATTAATGCGATCCAGCTCAGACATCATAATATCGTTGTGTTTCATATTCAACACTTGATTTTGCTGCTGTAGTTGTAGGAAGCCACGTAGCGTGGTTAATGGATTACGAATCTCATGCGCTACGCCTGCCGCCAGTTGCCCTACGGTTGTCAGCTTCTCTGATCTACGCAGCAGTTCTTCCATCCGGTTGCGCCCCGTAATATCACGCGAAACACAGATAAAGCCTAAGATTTCGCCTTGTTCATCCAGAATAGGGGACGTACTCATACTAATCTCTACTGTACTTCCATCCTTACGCATTCGTAGGGTCTCACTTGATACGATGCTTTCTCCCTGAAGCAGGCTCTCCTTCTGAAATTCATACTCCTCCTGTTGCTGCGGAGGTACAAACTCCAGCTTACGGCCAACCAATTCCTTCTTAGTCCATCCGTACAAAGCTTCGAAGGCATGGTTAACCCGAATAACACGATCCTCCTGATCGGTTACATGAATCGCATCTGCCGTCTGATTAATAACCGATTCTAGATGCTCCTTTACAGAACGGTTTTCTTCATACATCTGTTCAAGTCTTCTCGTATACATCCCCAGGTTGTAGGCCATCGCATTGATGCGCTCACCCAGCCGTGCAAGCTCATGGCCGCCCTTAATTTCTAGCCGTGTATCAAAATGGCCGTCAGCCATCTCGTTCACTTTTCCCAAAATCGACTGAATCGGACGGACAAATAGGCTGGCGAGCACATAGCTTCCAATGATCACAACCTCCAATAGAACAATGGAAATAGCAACTAAACTAATCAATTGCTTAGATATAACAGAAGCGATTGTATCATAATTCATGACAATACGAATGACATAGGCATCACGGTTTGTCGGATAAAAAGGTATGTAACTGACAAGCACTCGTTCGCCTTTAATATAGCAATCTTGTACGATACTCTCTCCCGAAAGGATCGCCCTTGACACGGCCAAACGATCCTCAGGCACTCTCGTTAGTTGATACGTGCCGAATTGGATCGGTTCGTTGTACATGTAATAGTGTTTTCGGTCGTTACCGTTCTTGTCCATCGTAGCGCCACCAAAGGTTGCAGGGTTGATTCCTGTTATCTCCAAAATGCGATAATCCACTTGCTGAGTCTGCTTCACAATCTCAGCTGGACTCAAGATAGGTATAAAATCCTGGACTGAAGTATCCTGGAAGGATACTCGAATTAAGTAGTTGCGTTTTTGGTCATAATAAAATCCCCATTTATTAATATGTGAGGAGGCTGAATCTGTGTAATCAAAAGAACTGGTCCAAAAATGATCCAGATTCTGACCATGCGCCATGGCCACCTGTCCATGCTCATATAATTGGTCAACTGCATTTTTCCAATACCCCATTAATGGATCGGATGACGTTAGCTCTTTAGGATTCGAAGATTTGACAACCTTATACCCCTGTCCATCTCGGATCATCAAAGAGATATTAATATCCCTGTGGAGTGTAGCTATCTGTTGTAGCTGTTCCTGCTGGATATTTCGGATGTCGGGATCAAGCTGATTGGCAGCCAACGTAGCAGAGAGCCACAGATTATATCCGAGCTGCTTGTCAACAGCCTCCCAACTATGTCGGGTTTGTTCAATAGCTCCTCCGATGATTTTAGCCGTCAGAACCATTTTGGTTTCACTGTCACTTCTTAGATTTTCGTGGGTCGTGTAGTAATTGAGTGCGATGTTTAACAATAGGATAAACAGGACCGACCCCGACAAAATGATCGTTATTCTGATTTTTATCGACACACTGATTTCTCACCTCTTGCCGTATGCTGGCGATTACTGGCAATTGCTAACTCAATGATACCGTAATAGTGCCTGGGATACCAGCATTTACATTTACCGGATATACATAAATACACATCCTGTGAACAATGTTGTCAATAGGCGAGCATTTACCTACAATGTATTAAGATAATCATCCACATATAGTCCACAAATACACAGATGTTATTATAAACTGTGGATAAACCTGTGGACAAGTATGGTGTTATCCACAATTTTATTCACATCATGTTAACAACGGAATACTTGTTCGTTGGATAATTCCGCGTTTGAAAGGAGTATTTTCCCAGTGACCATTATGGATCACGCCTATTGGATGAGAGAAGCCATTCAGGAAGCGTATAAGGCAGAAGCGTTGGGTGAAGTCCCCATCGGAGCTGTCATTGTAAAAGATAATGAAATCATCGGTCGCGGCTACAATTTGCGCGAGACCGACACCGACCCAACTGCACACGCAGAAATGGTTGCCATCCGGCAGGCCAGTGAGCATTTGGGAGCTTGGCGCCTGCTGGATTGCAGGCTGTATGTCACTTTGGAGCCGTGTCCGATGTGCGCTGGAGCCATTGTGCAATCACGCGTCCCCCATCTCATATACGGTACCACAGATCCCAAGGCGGGCTGCGCAGGCACGCTAATGAATTTATTGCAGGAGCCTCGGTTCAATCATTGTACAGAAGTAACCAGTGGTGTACTTCAGGAGGAATGTGCCTCCATGCTAACAAACTTTTTTCGGCAGCTCCGGCAAAAAAGAGCGGCTGCCAAATTGTCTCCTCCTTCATCATCCTGAGGAGGAAAGTCTAAAGCTCTTCATCTCACTGCTAATTCCTCATGAAAGGAGATCACCCCATGCCTATGAGCTTGTATAATACGCCTCAAGGTATCTTTTTACGTCCCCTAAGCTTGGAGGATGGAGAAGCTCTTCTCGCCCTTAGACTTCGAAATAGGGACTCTCATGCGCCCTATGAACCGCTGTATGAGGATTCATTTTCACTTTAGAGAAACAGCAGGATTACATCCGTGAGAGATTGCGCCAAGCGGAAGAAGACAGAGGATACTTGTTTGGTATCTTTCTCCTAAAACAAGAACGGCTGATAGGTTATATCTCTATTTCCAATCTGGTGCGTGGAGTTGGACAATTCGCCGATGTCGGCTATATGATGGATCAACATGAGCAGGGAAAAGGGCATATGACGGCTGCCTTAAAATTGATCATACAGTATGCCTTCCGTGCCTTATCTCTACATCGCCTCCAAGCGGGCACCCTTCTCCATAATGATCGCTCACAACGCGTATTACAGAAGTGTGGCTTTCAGCCAGAAGGTATTGCTCGCAAGCTGGTACAGATTCAGGGCGAATGGCAGGATCATCAGATGTTCGGAATTCTAGCTGAGGATCACGTGTGACGAATCTCAATAACCGCACGGAGGATAACTTATTCATAAACAAAAAAAACCGCCCGGCCTACGCCGAGCGGTTTTCTTACATCACATTCGAAGTAATGATGTTTGTAATCATGTTACCTCCTAATTAAGGAGATACAGTTTGCATTTTTTGTTGTAGCTGTTCAATAGTCAGGACTTGATCAGCTGTTGGAATACCCACTTTAAATGCTGCTTTTTCATTGATTTTGCTGTATTGCGAGTAGCCTGTTACAGACAATTTCACATTGTCTTTCGTAGAAGGATCATTCACTTCCACGTTCGCATTCAGATCTTGATACACAGGAACGTTATCCTTGTTCAGAGCAGTGTTAATGTCAAACTGTTTCACTGTCAAATAGTTCTTCAACTCATCCAGCTTTTTGCTGACTTCGCTGGTGTTGGATTGCAGTTCTTTCTTCGCTTCAGCCAGTTCTTCCTTCTTCACTTGAAGCATGCTAGCATATTCGTCTTTAGACATAATATCTAGGACCTTAGGAAGCGCCTTAGTAATAAATGTATTAGTCGCTTGCTTCACATTGTCGTTCGTGATTTTAAACTGAACCACTTGTTTAGCTTCAACGCCTTGTGGCAATTTAGCATCTTTAGGATCAATATCAAAGAAATACGTAGCTTGATCATACTCATTCATAATCGCAGCAATCACTTCGTTCGCAAATTTTTGCGATTTTTCCTGATCCATAGTTGCAGGGTTAAACTCTTGTCCTGATTGTTTAGCCAGTTCTTGTGGATCAATGAGTAGGAATTTACCTACAACATCCTGTGGAAGCGGGTAAAATGGAATATTAGGAATTTTAACGTACAATTTATCTTTAGTCATTACCATTGGAATCGTAAAGCTGGTAGAAAGATCACCTTTCAAATGAATGCCCAGCGTCATTTCAGATTGGAAAGGCTCTTTTTGGTATACACCATCCATTGTAATATCAGCATTTTTCAGCATGCTAGTTACCATTGCACTTTGCTCAGCTGGAACAGAAGCGGAGGTAATTGTCAGTTCCTTAACGGTAAATTGACTTTTGGATTCATAGGAATTCAGCTTCATAGCATTTGCTGTACCGGTCGTAACAGCTTCCTTCGGTTCTAACTTCTTGCTACAACCTACCAGCGCTACCGTCATAAGCAACACCATAGTGAGGACCAAGACGGATAACTTTTTACTCATTGTGTAGATTCTCTCCTCTCAAATTAACCCCTTTTTTTATGCTATAAAAAAATACACACCCTCTATTTTAACTCATATTCACAAACGGCGAAACACTTATTGGAAAATTTTCTTACAATAAGCACAAAGACACCCTGGCTCTCTAACCAGGGTGTACTATACTTTGTAATATTTTTAGGAGAAAAGTCTGACTGCTTATGAACCTTGTCTGTTGTGGTGATCGACGTGATTCCGCTGTTTCACCTTCTTGGAACCGGATAGGGGCTCTTGTTGATGACTACGCTCACGCTTTTCATTACTTCCGCCAGAATCCTGGGCCTCGGGAACAGGAACAGCTCTAGGCTTGCCCATTTACGCATCCTCCACTCTAAGTCTAAATTATTGGTACATCAACAAATCCGTTTATTACCATTTAAAATAGGACTATAGATGGGTCAGATCTTCCGTTTTATCGTGATTCAGTGAATCCTGATGACGACGATCATTACGATCCTGCTGCACTTGCTGTGCCTGATGACTATTTACTGGACGTTGCTCCAAATCATCGACAACGTTGGACAGGTTTTTATCAAGTCCATTTTTGGCCTTTGTCATGTAGCCTTCCTCCTCATTCCTTCATGACTACGAGTGTGTCAATGATTGTAATGTTTGAGCACATTGGTGAATGTGCCGAGTATAATCGGACACCAGCTGTTGAATGATATCTGTTCGTTCATCCACAGACCGCCCGTCACGCTCTACATCGACTAAGCTAACCTGTACTTCCCGGGAATCTACATACGTACACGCAAAATCAAAGGAGTACATTTGTCGGCCTTCTACCTCGATATGGATTCGTATAGCCCGGTTATCGGCTTCATCTGCCTGTACCTGTGTTTTATCCCCTGAATTCAAAAGAATCGGCAGTTGTTCCTGCCAGGCCTCTACCAGCTTTTGCTGATCTACTGTCATTTCTCGATTCATGCCAGCACCTCCACATCTGATAACGTGTGAAAAAAACAGGCTTTTTATACAACAAAAAAGCCATTCTTCACGATTCCTGATCATTAGCATATAGAACCTAATGTACCAGCTATCGTATTTGAATGGCTTGGTTTTATTTAGAATATGGCGGAGAGGATGGGATTCGAACCCATGTGAGCTTGCACTCTAACGGTTTTCAAGACCGCCCCGTTATGACCGCTTCGGTACCTCTCCAGGTGGTAAATGGATAAAGCTGCTTCCCTCTATCAAACAACTCAGGCGCAACAAAATTATTTTACCACAGAATTTTTAAGAATGCAAGGCTTACTGTTTAGGAGTTATAACCTCAATGCCTCGCATATATGAACGCAGCACTTCGGGAATCACAATGCTTCCGTCCTCTTGCTGATAGTTCTCCAAAATAGCAGCTACAGTCCGCCCTACAGCCAATCCTGAACCGTTCAGCGTATGTACAAATTCAGGCTTTGCCTTCGCATCTGGACGAAACCGGATGTTTGCACGACGTGCTTGGAAGTCTTCTGTGTTGGAACAGGAAGAAATCTCACGGTACATGCCGCTCTCAGGCAACCATACTTCCAGATCGTACGTTTTGGCAGACGTAAACCCCATATCCCCTGTGCAAAGTGCCAGCACCCGATATGGAAGTCCGAGCAGCTGCAAAACACGCTCAGCGTTATTCGTCATTTTCTCTAATTCTTCATAAGAGGTATCCGGGTGGACCAGCTTGAGCATTTCCACCTTATTGAACTGATGCTGACGAATCAAGCCACGTGTATCACGTCCTGCAGATCCTGCCTCTGAGCGAAAGCAAGAGCTGTATGCCACATAATATTTAGGAAGCTGATCTGCATTCATAATCTCTTCACGGTGGTAGTTCGTTACCGGAACTTCGGCCGTAGGAATGAGATAATACTCAGTATCACGCAATTTAAACAAATCTTCTTCAAACTTTGGAAGCTGACCCGTTCCGTACAGACTGTCCCGATTTACAATGTATGGAGGTAGCATTTCTTCATAACCATGCTCACTACTGTGCAGATCCATCATAAAGTTAATTAGCGCACGTTCCAAACGCGCTCCCAGTCCCTTATAGAACGTAAAACGAGAACCCGTCACCTTAGCTGCAGCCTCAAAATCAAGAATATCTAGATCCTGAGCCAACTCCCAATGTGCTTTGGGTGTAAAAGAAAACTCGCGCGGCTCTGACCAGCGACGAATTTCCACATTATCCTCTTCCGAAGCGCCTACAGGCACAGTCTCATTGGGGATATTAGGAATCGACATCACCAGTTCGTCGATCTGAACTTCCAGTTCACGCACTTGCTCATCCAATTCTTTAATACGATCGGAGACCTGGCGCATTTCAGCAATAAGATCATCCGCATTTTCCTTATTCTTCTTCAACTTGGCTACTTCACCAGATACGACATTCCGACGATTTTTGAGTCCTTCACTTTCCTGAAGCAACTCACGACGGCTTACATCCAGATCTGTAAAACCATTAATCAGATCCAGAGATTTACCTCTGTTCTGTAAAGCTTTCTCAACCCGACCAAGCTCATTACGCAAAATCTTTATATCTAACACAGGTGATCCCTCCTACACTACAAACCTGACTTTCCGCTATCCGCGGACCATATCCACAAAATACTGATGTAACCGGAAATCGTCTGTTAATTCCGGATGGAAGGATGAAGCCAGCAAATGACCCTGACGGGCTGCCACAATCTCGCCGTTATACTCAGACAGCACATCTACTCCCATTCCGACAGATTGTATTAAAGGCGCGCGTATAAACACCGCACGAACCGGCTCCTCAATCCCTTTAATGTTCAAGTCTGTTTCAAAGCTTTCTCGTTGGCGACCAAAAGCATTACGCGATACTGTAATATCCATTAGTCCCAAATGTGCTTCTTCCTGTCCTTGAATCGTTTTGGCCAATACAATCAATCCCGCGCAAGTGCCAAATACAGGCTTGCCTTGATTGGAAAATTGACGTATAGCCTCTATAAAATCATACTTGCGCATTAGCTTGCCGATAGTTGTGCTCTCACCACCGGGAATGATAAGACCGGACAGCTCATCGAGCTGTTCGATCTTCTTCACTGCTATACCTTCAGCACCTGCACGTTCAACGCTTCGTATATGCTCAGCCACAGCGCCTTGCAGCGATAATACTCCTATTTTCATGCCGGTCCCTTCTTTCTTACCAACCACGATCCTGCATGCGCTCATGCGATGCCAGTTTGGAAATTTCAATGCCTTTCATAGGAGTTCCCAAATTCTTGGACACTTCTGCAATCAGCTTGTAATCCGTGTAATGAGTGGTCGCTTCCACAATTGCCCGTGCAAATTTCTCAGGGCTGTCCGACTTGAAGATACCAGAGCCTACAAAGACACCATCAGCGCCTAAATGCATCATCAACGCAGCATCCGCAGGTGTTGCTACACCGCCTGCTGCAAAGTTGACCACTGGTAGCTTACCAAGCTCATGCACTTCCAACAGCAGTTCATAAGCAACTCCGAGGTTTTTCGCTTCTGCATACAGCTCGTCCTTCGACAGGTTTTGCACCTTGCGAATTTGACCATTAATAAACCGCATGTGACGAACAGCCTCAACAATATTTCCAGTTCCCGGCTCACCCTTTGTACGGATCATAGATGCGCCTTCACCGATACGACGCAATGCTTCCCCTAGATCCTTGGCTCCACAAACAAATGGAACGGTGAACTCCCGCTTATCGATATGGAACACCTCATCTGCAGGTGTCAATACTTCACTCTCATCGAGATAGTCAACACCGAGAGATTCGAGTACCTTTGCCTCAACAAAGTGACCAATACGAGCCTTAGCCATAACAGGAATAGAAACAACCTTCATAACCTCTTCCACAATCGTAGGGTCAGCCATACGAGCAACCCCACCAGCTGCACGGATATCCGAAGGCACTCGTTCAAGAGCCATTACGGCTGTAGCGCCTGCTGCCTCTGCAATTTTAGCCTGTTCAGCGTTCATGACATCCATGATTACGCCACCTTTTTGCATCTCTGCCATACCTCTTTTTACACGCGAAGTTCCCGTTTCCATGTCGTTGCCTCCTGTAAGGGTTACGTTTAGATTCTAACTTAAGATTTTACCGTACGAACGCCAAATACACAATCATTTCAAGTTACAAAATAAGTAATGCAGGACACGTTAGGTCGATTAGCATTTCATCTTTAGAAGAGATTCTTAATTCCCTGGAACAAATCGCCGAAGAAATCACCAATTGCCCGGAAAAGCATTCGGAACCAGCCGCCCTCTTCTACTGCCGTGGTTGTAACCAAATCAACAGTTTTCGTCTGGCCTTTATCCACGCCATCCGTTTTGTATGTGTACGTAATCGTACCGACTTTAGCCCCTTGTTTCAAAGGTGCCACGAGAGAGCTTGCTGGTGTTATGTTCGTTGTAAAGGTTACCTTAGGATTGCTTGCACCCTTAGGTACGATAAAACTTACTGCATCTTTTGTGACAATCGGCACTTCTGTTTCCGTACCTTTGGTTACAGGCACATTCTCAACGCCCTTAACCACCGTCTTTGGAGCAACAACCTGCTTCACTTCAAAGTTATCAAAGCCATAGTTCAGCACTTTAGCCGTCTCTGTAAAACGGTGTGCATCAGAGTCAGCGCCCATAACTACACTGATGAGACGCATTCCATTACGTTCAGCCGTACCTGTAAAACAGTTTCCAGCATTAGCCGTATGACCTGTTTTCATTCCGTCTAAACCTGGATAAGCAAACTTTCTAAAGTTAGTAATATTTTTGTTTGCTTCTAGCATCCAGTTATAGTTAATAATCGGTGCTTTGTCGGTTGGACGGAATTTGTACGATTGAATTGTGGTAAACCGTGTATAATCCGGATGGTCCTTAATGATGTAACCTGCCAGAGTAGCTGCGTCTCTCGCAGTCATCACAGTTTCCCGGTCAGTGTCCGGTTGAAATCCTGTAGGCATATCCTTACGGTCCAAGCCAGTCGAGTTGATAAAATACGTATTTTTCATGCCCATTCTCTGAGCTGTTTCATTCATTAGTTTTACAAAATCCTGCTCGGTTCCAGATACGCGTTCAGCAAGAGCTACTGTGGCATCATTGGCAGAACCTACTGCCATGGCAATATAAAGCTCTTCTACCGTATGTTGATCCCCTTGAGCCAAAAAAATACGTGATCCAATACTCTTAGAAGCATTCTCGTTAACCGTAACCTTATCCGTCCACTTAAGTTTGCCTTGCTTAACCTGCTCAGCCACAATGTATTCTGTCATCATTTTAGTCATACTGGCTGGCGGGAGCGGCTCATCTGGATTCATAGAGAGCAAAACCTGCCCAGTGGAAGGCTCAATCAAAATGGCCGAACGAAGTGCCAGACTAGGGGGGTTAATGGAACCTGTTCCCGTGATATTCGTTGCCTCTGTTGCCGCTCCAGCAGCAAAAGTAGCCACGCTTGAATCGAAATTGCCTACAACAGGCAAGGCCGACATATACATCATATTAAGCACCATGACTGCAGTCACACTCTTTTTAATCATGCTGCGTTTATTATTCTTTTTAAAATTGTTCGCTTTCAAATGAATACAAACTCCTCTCGTACCTTAACCCGATCCGCTATGTATAACGAGACGGTGGTTACAGCCTTTACTTGGCCAAAGAATTAATGTTTTAGTGTTATACAATTTAATGTCATTTCGTTTCCTAAGATATAGCTTGTCATGAGCATTCTACTGCTCGAATCTTCTTAACTGGTAGGAATCATCCAAAATACCTATGCGTCCTAATTCATCAATAACCTCATGAGAAGGCGGACACTTGTCTATTCTATCACAGGGGTATCTCTAAAAAAAGACAGGCAGAGCGAAATGCGCTCTGCCTGTCGTCAAGTCAAATACAGCTGAATTTTATAGAGAGTAGTTTGGCGCTTCTTTCGTAATCTGCACATCATGCGGATGGCTTTCGCGCAGACCTGCACCTGTAATACGGATAAAGCTTGTATCGTTACGAAGCTCTTCAATATTAGCAGTACCACAATACCCCATACCGGAGCGAAGACCGCCCAACAGCTGGTGAACAGTGTCGGAAAGTGGTCCTTTATAAGCAACGCGTCCCTCAATGCCTTCCGGCACCAATTTCTTGTCGTCATCTTGGAAATAACGATCTTTACTACCTTGCTTCATCGCAGCCATAGAGCCCATACCACGATATACTTTGAAGCGACGTCCTTGATAAATTTCCGATTCGCCTGGGCTCTCTTCCGTACCTGCAAAAAGACTTCCCAGCATTACTGCAGAAGCCCCTGCCGCAATGGCCTTTGTAATTTCACCGGAGTATTTAATACCTCCATCTGCAATAATCGGAATATTATATTCACGTGCTACTGTTGCACAATCATAAATAGCTGTTATTTGCGGAACACCAATCCCTGCAATTACGCGTGTTGTACAGATAGAGCCTGGGCCAATACCAACCTTAACGACCGATGCTCCTGCTTCAATCAATTCACGCGTTCCGTCACCCGTAGCTACATTACCTGCTACAATCGTCAGATCAGGATAAGTTTTACGCAACTCGCGGACTGCTTCAATAATGTTAATATGATGGCCATGAGCGGAATCCACAACAATCAAATCCACACCAGCTTTTACAAGTGCTTCAGTCCGTTCAAACGTATCCTTGGAAATGCCGACAGCCGCACCGACCAGAAGACGCCCTTGTGCATCCTTCGCTGCGTTCGGAAACTGAATAGCTTTCTCAATATCTTTGATGGTGATCAGACCTTTGAGGTAGTTCCCTTCATCGACCAGAGGAAGCTTTTCAATTTTATGCTTTTGCAAAATGACTTCCGCTTCCTGTAAAGTCGTGCCTACTGGTGCAGTTACCAGTTCTTCCTTTGTCATGACTTCACTAATTTTAAGATCAAAATTGTGAATAAAGCGAAGATCACGGTTAGTAATAATACCCACCAGTTTGTTCTCTTCGTTTACAACAGGCACACCGGAAATACGGTATTTACCCATAACAGCCTCAGCATCGGACACCAAATGATCCGGAGTCAATGAGAATGGGTTGGTGATAACACCGCTCTCTGAGCGTTTAACCCGATCTACCTCTACCGCTTGCTGCTCAATCGACATATTTTTATGAATAACACCGATACCGCCCTCACGAGCCATTGCAATTGCCAACACTGCCTCAGTAACAGTATCCATACCAGCACTCATCAAAGGAATGTTCAGCTTCACGTTATCACTCAAACGAGTCGCTACGCTTACTTCTTTGGGCAGTACCACCGACTTACGAGGTACTAACAAAACATCGTCAAAAGTAAGGCCTTCCTTACCGAATTTATCTTCCCACACCAAGATGATCCTCCTTCAAAATGTTTAGTCTGTATTGGTCTTGTTGTCTGTCCGACATGGACAAATCAAGGCTCTCTGAAAATTATATTATTGCAATCTTAGCAAAGCGGTATAGGGGTGTCAAGCCTTCATCAACAGCCCTAACCCGTAGTATTCCCCTGTACAAACAACTGTACTCCTACGAAGGACAACCATTATAAACAAACGGTTTTAAGGATAACTATCTACTTACAAAAGTATATTTTACTTTGAGTAAGCAACAGAGAAGTAAGAATATAAGTAATTTCAACTACATGCAAAAAAGGACCATGATCTCAATGAGATCATGGTCCTTTTTACTTGTTGCTTGGCGGCGTCCTACTCTCCCAGGACCCTGCGGTCCAAGTACCATCGGCGCTGGAGGGCTTAACGGTCGTGTTCGGGATGGGTACGTGTGGAACCCCTCCGCTATCGC
>NZ_JBREVE010000020.1:0-14540 GCF_052921365.1 Paenibacillus sp. T2-29
CGATCCGGAATATCCGGCCGACCGCATCCGCTTTATGCTGGAGGATTCAGGCGCGAAGCTGGTGCTGACGCAATCGCATCTGGCGGAGCAAGCATCACGGAGTTTCGACGGCCAGGTGCTGATACTGGATCGCGAGGACATCTATCACGAAGATGGTTCAAATCTGGAGCCACTGGCTGGGCCGCACCATGTCGTCTATGTCATTTATACCTCCGGTTCCACCGGAAAACCGAAGGGTGTAATGGTGGAGCATCACTCCGTGCTGAACCGGATTTTGTGGATGCATGATCGGTACGGCTTGGGTGCGGAAAATACGATTCTGCAAAAGACCGCCTTCACCTTCGACGTGTCGGTGTGGGAGCTGTTCTGGTGGTCGATGGTCGGCTCAAAGGTAAGCCTGCTGTCGGTCGGCGGGGAAAAGAACCCGGAAGACATCGTCGACACGATTGCCCGCGATGGCGTGACTACGATGCACTTTGTACCAGCCATGCTGCATGCGTTCCTGGAGTATGTGGAACAGCAGCCACGAGAAGTGATGCAAGCGAAGCTGGGCACACTGCGCCATGTCTTTGCCAGTGGTGAAGCGTTGCCGCCACAGCATGTGGCCCGGTTCCAGCGGCTCGTGTCGAGCCTGGCCGGAGCGAAGCTGGTCAATCTGTATGGCCCAACCGAAGCGACGGTGGACGTATCGTACTTCGATTGCGAGCCTGATGGAGCCTATTCGGTTATTCCTATCGGGAAACCGATTCAAAACATTCGTCTGTACATCGTCAAGGAAGGCACGGAGCAATTGCAGCCGATTGGGGTTGCAGGGGAACTGTGCATCGGTGGTGTCGGCGTAGCCCGCGGCTACCTGAACCGTCCGGAGCTGACGGCCGAGAAATTTGTAGCTGATCCGTTTGCCGGCGGGGAAGCAGGGTATGAGCGGATGTACCGTACCGGCGATTTGGCGAGATGGATGCCGGACGGGAACATTGAATATCTGGGCCGGATCGACCATCAGGTGAAAATCCGGGGGTACCGGATTGAGCTGGGCGAGGTCGAAACGCAGTTGCTCCAAGTGGAATCGGTACGCGAAGCCGTGGTCATGGCTCGTGCGGACGAAACGGGACAAAAACACATGGTGGCCTACTATGTTGCCGGGCAAGAAATCAGTGCCAGCGAGCTGAGAAGTGCGCTGGGGCAGGAGCTGCCAAGCTACATGGTACCATCGTACTTTGTACAGCTAGAGCAGATGCCACTGAGTCCCAATGGCAAAATCGACCGCAAGGCACTGCCAGCACCGGAAGGTAGCCTGCAAAGCGGAGCCGATTATGTCCCGCCGCGGACGTGGGTGGAAGTGAAGCTGGCGCAAATTTGGCAGGATGTGCTGGGCCTGGCGCAAGTTGGCGTGAAGGAAAACTTCTTCGAGATTGGCGGACATTCGCTGCGGGCGACGACACTAACCTCGAAGATTCACCAAGAGCTGAACAAGCAGCTTCCTCTGCGCAGTATTTTTGAAGCACCAACGATTGAACAACTGGCGGCTGTGCTGGAAGGTCTGGATCAGGTGGCGTATGCGTCCATTCCGGTAACGGAAGAGCGTAGCTTCTATCCACTATCCTCGGCGCAAAAACGACTGTATGTGCTGCATCAGTTCGATCCGCTGGATGTGAACTACAACATGCCGTCGATGCTGCAAGTGAACGGTCCGCTGGACGTGAAACGAGTGGAACATGTATTCCGTCAACTGATCGCCCGCCATGCGACCTTGCGTACTCGCTTTGAGCTGATCGACAGTGAGCCAATGCAATGGATCGAGGACACCGTACCGTTCGAGGTGGAATATACGAAGGTACAGGCAGAGGGTGCGACTGCGGATATAGATCAGGACACAACTACAGATCAGGACACAACTACAGATAGGTACACCAGGGTCAACATAGAGGCGCAACAGCTGGTGCGGCGCTTTGTCCGTCCGTTTGATCTCAAAGCTGCACCGCTGCTGCGAGTAGGCTTGGTGGATCTGGGCGTTCAAGGAGTAGAACAGGAATCCCAACATCTGCTTATGCTCGATATGCACCATATCGTCTCAGATGGGGTGTCCCTGGAGGTCCTGACTGATGAGTTTGTCCGTTTGTATGGCGGTGAAGAGCTGGCGCCATTGCGGATTCAGTACAAAGATTATGCCGTATGGCAGCAAAGCGAAGCCCATCAGGAATGGATGCAGCGTCAGGAAGCGTACTGGCTGAACACCTTCCGAGGGGAACTGCCTGTGCTGGATCTCTCTACGGACTTTGCCCGCCCAGCGGTACAGAGTACGGCAGGGGATACGATCGAATTTATACTGGAGCGTGAGGTTAGTGAACGCCTGAAAGAACTGGCTGCCCAGACCGGCTCTACCCTGTATATGGTGATGCTGGCTGCGTACACCACACTCTTGCACAAATACACAGGCCAAGAGGACATTGTAGTCGGTACGCCGATTGCCGGACGACCGCATGCGGAGCTCAGTAATCTAGTCGGTGTCTTCATTAACACGCTGGCGATTCGCAATTATCCGTCCAGCGACAAATCGTTCCTTGAGTATCTGCAAGAGGTCAAGGAGCATGCGCTCCGTGCGTATGAGCATCCGGACTATCCGTTTGAAGAACTGGTGGAAAAGCTGAATGTAGCGCGGGATACAAGCCGGAATGCGCTGTTTGACACGATGTTTGAATTGAAAACGTTGGAGCAGCGGGAGTTCGAGCTGGAAGGGCTGACCTTGAGCTCCTATCCACTGGACAATCAAACGGCAAAATTCGATTTGAGCTTGGAGGCGATAGAGCAGCCGGAAGGTATTCTGTGCAGTCTGGAATACAGCACAGTGCTGTACAAGCGGGAGACCATGACGCGATTGGCACAGCATTTTGCGGAAATCGTTCGAGCGATTGCATATCATCCGCAGCAGCCACTGGCAGTTTTGAATATGGTAACCGATGAGGAACAAGAGCAACTCATCTACGGTTTTGGAGAAGTGGGCGTAACGGATGTTGCTGCGGTTGAAGCAGGAGCCCTGTTCCATACCTATGTGGAAGAACAGGCTCAGCTTATACCAGATCACGTGGCGGTGGTATACGAGGAGCAACAGCTTACGTACCGGAAACTGAACGAGCGTGCGAACCAATTGGCGCGCAGACTAAGAAATGAAGGCATTGGACGCGAATCGATTGTCGGCATTTTGAGTGAGCGCTCGGTAGACATGCTGGTCGGTGTGTTGGCGGTCTGGAAGGCTGGAGGCGCATATGTACCGCTGGATGCAGACTATCCGTCCGAACGCATTCGTTTCATGCTGGAGGATAGTGGTGCGACGGTGCTGCTAACGCAAACCGGTTTGCAGGAGCGCGCACAAGCATGGCTGAATGAAAGCTACGTGGCTTTGGGCGATGAAAAAGCTAAGGGTGAGCTGGAAACAGCGGCTGGTGCTGAAACGATGGAAAGAGACAACCTGAATGAAGGCTTAGGCTTGAAATCAGATTCGAAGTCTGACAGCGAAGAAGCATCCAAATCAGCAACAGGGCTGCGTCTGCATACCGTATTGGCATTGGACGATGAGTCGCTGTACACCGGGGATGCCACGAATATCGACCCGATCAATGAGCCGCAGGATCTGGCGTATGTGATTTACACCTCTGGGACAACGGGACGTCCGAAGGGCGTCATGATCGAGCATCGCAGTTTGGTCAATACGGCTGCGGCGTATCGCCGGGATTACCGTCTGAGCGAGTTCCCGGTACGACTGCTGCAATTGGCAAGCTTCTCCTTCGACGTGTTCGTCGGGGATATTGCGCGGACGCTTTATAACGGTGGAACGATGGTCATTTGTCCGAAAGACGATCGGATTGATTTTAGCCGTCTGCACGGATGGATTCGTGATTATCAAATTACGGTGTTTGAATCAACTCCGGCCCTGATCGTACCGTTTATGCAGCATGTGCATGAACAGGGGCTGGACATGAGCAGCATGGAACTGCTGATCACCAGCTCAGACAGCTGCAGTGTGGCGGATTACCGGGTGCTGCAAGAGCGGTTTGGCGCAGATATCCGCATCATGAACAGCTATGGCGTCACGGAAGCGGCGATTGACTCCAGCTTCTATGACGAAGAGCTGTCGAAGCTGCCAAGCAGCGGTCATGTGCCGATTGGTCAGGCATGGCTGAATGCACGCTTCTACATTGTGGACAGCCAGCTGAATCCGGTGCCGATCGGCGTACTGGGCGAACTGTGCATCGGCGGAATTGGGGTGGCACGGGGATACCTGAACCGTGCGGATCTGACAGCCGAGAAATTCGTGGCGAACCCGTTCGTACCGGGTGAACGACTGTATCGCACCGGCGACTTGGCGCGGTGGATGCCGGACGGCAATGTAGACTTTATTGGCCGGATGGATGATCAGGTCAAAATCCGGGGCTTCCGGATTGAACTGGGCGAGGTGGAAGCGCAGCTGCTGACTGTGGATGGCATTGAGAAAGCCATCGTTACCGCCTGGGAAAACGAAAACGGAGACAAAGATCTGTGCGCGTATGTCGTAGCCTCGGAGGCGCTGAATTTGCCGGAGCTGCGCAGCACACTCCAGCCCAAACTGCCGGGCTATATGATCCCGACGTATGTCGTACCACTGGATCAATTCCCGCTGACACCAAACGGAAAAATTGACCGCAAAGCGTTGCCAGCACCGGAAGCGCGCCTCGAAGGAGGTACGGAGTATGTTGCGCCGCGGACCCTGCTGGAAGAGCAGATGGTACGTATTTGGCAAAGCGTTCTGAATCATCAGCGGGTAGGCATCCAGGATAACTTCTTTGAAGTGGGAGGACATTCACTGCGTGCCACCACCCTGATGGCGAAAATCCATCAGGAGCTGAATCACAAGCTGGCCTTGCGAGATATTTTCCAATATCCGACGATTGAGCAATTGGTGCAGGTGATGGGTGAAGATCAGGCCCAGCAAATGTATGTATCCATACCTGTGGCGGAGGAGCGCGAATATTATCCCGTTTCCTCGGCGCAAAAACGGATGTACGTGCTGAGTCACATGGAAGGTGGAGAGGTGAGCTACAACATGCCAGGAGCTTTGATTATCGAAGGCTCCTTGGATAAAAAGCGACTGGAACAAGCCTTCCGCCAGCTGATTGCCCGTCATGAAACCCTGCGAACCCGATTCGAGATGGTGGATGGCGAGGTGATTCAGCGGATTGAATCTAACGTCCCATTCAGCGTGGAGTATGTGCAAGCAAGCGAAGAAGAGACACCGCAGTACGCACAGGACTTTGTACGTGCATTTGATCTCGCACAAGCTCCGTTGCTGCGGGTTCAGTTGATCGAAAACGGACCGGGGCGTCACGTTATGCTCTATGACATGCACCATATTATTTCGGATGGCGTCACGGAAGGAATTATCGTGCAGGAGTTCTCTCAATTGTACGAAGGCAAGGAGTTGCAGCCACTCCGTATTCAGTACAAGGACTATGCCGTTTGGCAGCATGCAGATATGCAAAGTGAACGTCTTCGTGCGCAAGAAAGCTATTGGCTGAACACCATGTCTGGTGAAATTCCGGCACTGGATATGCCAACGGATTTTACAAGACCCGCCGTACAACGTCTGGAAGGAACTCGATTTGAGTTTGCGATCTGCATGGAGGACAGCGAGCAGTTGAAGCAGCTGGCCGCGCAAACCGGATCCACCTTGTACATGGTATTGCTTGCAGCGTATAGCACACTCTTGCATAAATACACGGGTCAAGAGGACATCATCGTCGGCACGCCGATTGCCGGAAGACCACATGCGGAGCTGGGTAGCCTAGTAGGCGTATTCCTGAACACACTGGCGATTCGCAATTATCCGTCTGGTGACAAAACGTTCCTTGACTACTTGCAAGAGGTCAAAGAGCATGCGCTCAGTGCGTATGAGCACCAGGAATATCCGTTTGAAGAACTGGTTGAAAAGCTGAATGTAACGCGGGATACGAGCCGGAATGCGCTGTTTGATACGATGTTTGAGCTGAAAACATTTGAGCAGCAGGAGTTCGAGCTGGAAGGGCTGACCTTCAAGCCGTATCCAACGGACGATCATACGTCCAAATTTGATTTGACCTTGGATGCTGTAGAGCAGCCAGAAGGCATTCTGTGCAGTCTGGAATACAGCACGGCGCTGTACAAACCTGAGACTATCGCGCGCTTTGCGCAGCATTTTACCGAACTCGTACGTGCCATTACACTGCATCCACAGCAGCCACTGGCAGCTCTGGATATGGTAACTGTCGAGGAAAAAGCACAAATCCTCTATGGTTTTGGAGATGTAGGCGTATCAGATGTTACTGCGGTTGAAGCAGGAGCACTGTTCCATACCTACGTGGAAGAACAGGCCCAGCTTGTACCGGATCATGTGGCGGTGGTGTACGAAGAGCAACAACTTACGTACCGCACACTGAATGAACGTTCGAACCAACTCGCTCGCAGACTGCGAAATGAAGGCATTGGACGCGAATCCATTGTCGGCATTTGGAGTGAACGGTCGGTAGACATGCTGGTCGGCGTACTGGCGGTGTGGAAGGCTGGAGGCGCATATGTGCCGCTGGATGCAGATTATCCGTCCGAACGCATTCGTTTCATGCTGGAGGATAGCGGCGCGACGGTGCTGCTGACTCAAACCAGTTTGCAGGAGCGCGCACAAGCATGGCTGAGTGAAGGCCAAGGGGCTCTGGGCGTAGGAAAGACCGAGGGTGAGTTGGAAACAGCGGTTAGCGCTGAAACGATGGAAAGCGACCGCCTCAATGAAGGTGTGAGCTTGAAAGCAGATTCGAAGTCTGACAGCGAAGCAGCATCCGAATCGGCAACAGGGTTGCGTCTGCATACCGTACTGGCATTGGACGATGAGTCACTGTACACCGGGGATACGACGGACGTTGAACCGATCAACGATCCGCACGATCTGGCGTATGTGATCTACACCTCTGGCACAACCGGACGTCCGAAGGGCGTCATGATTGAGCATCGCAGCTTGGTGAATACGGCTGTAGCGTATCGCCGGGATTATCGTCTGAACCAGTTCTCGGTACGACTGCTGCAATTGGCCAGCTTCTCCTTCGACGTATTCGTCGGCGATATGGCGCGGACGCTTTATAACGGCGGCACAATGATTATCTGTCCGAAAGACGACCGCATTGATCCAAGCCGTCTGTACGGATGGATTCGCGATTACCAGATTACCGTGTTCGAATCGACTCCAGCCCTGATCGTACCGTTTATGCAGCATGTGCATGAACAGGGGCTGGACATGAGCAGTCTGGAACTGCTGATCACCAGCTCGGATAGCTGCAGTGTGACGGATTACCAGGTGCTGCAAGAACGGTTTGGTGCGAATATCCGCATCATGAACAGCTACGGCGTCACCGAAGCGGCGATTGACTCCAGCTTCTACGACGAAGAACTGTCGAAGCTGCCAAGCAGTGGCCATGTGCCGATTGGCCAGGCGTGGCTGAACGCACGCTTCTACATTGTGGACAGCCAGCTGAATCCGGTGCCGGTCGGCGTGCTGGGCGAACTGTGCATCGGCGGCATCGGGGTCGCACGGGGCTACCTGAACCGTGCGGACCTGACCGCCGAGAAATTCGTAGCGAACCCATACGTGCCGGGTGAACGTTTGTATCGCACAGGTGACTTGGCACGATGGATGCCAGACGGCAATGTGGACTTTATTGGCCGGATGGACTATCAAGTCAAAATCCGGGGCTACCGGATCGAGCTGGGCGAGATTGAAACGGCGATTCAGCGGGTACCAGGTGTACGCCAAGCCGTAGTTATCGACCGAACGGATGAGCGTGGACACAAGTATTTGTGTGGATACATTACGGGAGAAACCGAGCTGCGGATCGAGGAAGTGCAGGCAGAGCTGGAAGCCGGACTGCCAGCGCACATGGTGCCTGCACGTCTGATGCGGCTCGAGACGATCCCACTGACCAGCAACGGCAAAATCGACCGCAAGGCCTTGCCGGAGCCGGAAGGCAGCATCTATACGGGAGCAGCTTATGTGGCCCCGCGTACGAAGGTGGAGCAAGTACTGGCTGCGGTATGGGCCGGAGTGCTCGGCGTAGAAGCCGTAGGCACGCAGGATAACTTCTTCGAGCTGGGCGGCGATTCGATCAAAGCCCTGCAAGTCTCGTCCCGCTTGCTGCAAGCAGGTTATCGACTGGAGATGAAAGACCTGTTCAGTCATCCGACGGTGTCTGCCTTGGCGCTGAAAGTCCAATCGGTGACAAGATTGGCAGATCAGAGCCAAGTGGTGGGCACTGTGAAGCTGACACCTGTTCAGCATTGGTTCTTTGAGCAGAACCTGACGGATGCTCATCATCATAACCAGTCCATTATGCTGCATAGCCAGGACGGTTTTAATGTAGCGGCGCTGCGTACAGCGATGGATCAAATGGTTAGTCATCACGATGCACTGCGGATCGTTTTCCGCCTTACCGAGCACGGGTATGAAGCTTGGAACCGCGCGGTGGGTGAGGGCGAGCTGTATACGCTGGAACGTATAGACTTCAGCCATGAGACTGAAGTGTCTGCGGCGATCGAGGCCAAAGTAAATGAAATTCAGGCGGGCATTCATTTAAGCGAAGGACCGCTGGTGAAGCTGGGGCTATTCCATTGCCCCGATGGAGATCATTTGCTGATAGCTATTCATCACTTAGTAGTAGATACCGTATCCTGGCGTATTTTATTCGAGGATCTTACGACAGCCTATGAACAGGCACTGCACGGACAAGCGGCTCGTCTTCCGCACAAAACGGATTCGTTCCGCACCTGGGCTGAGGCACAGTCTCACTATGCGAACGGTCCAGAAATGGCAGCAGAGCTCGCCTTCTGGCAGGAAGTGGAACAGGGGGCGTATGAGCCGCTTCCAAAAGACCAGCCGCAACCACAATCCTTGAATAAAGACAGCGAGCTTATGACGGTCACATGGACCACTCAGGAAACGGAGCAGTTGTTAAAACAAGCGCATCGTGCCTACAACACAGATATGAATGATTTGCTGCTGACCGCACTCGGCCTGGCTATTCATCGCTGGGCGGGGATTGAACGCGTACTCGTCAACTTGGAAGGCCATGGACGGGAATCCATTTTGCCCGAGCTGGATATTACGCGCACGGTGGGCTGGTTTACGAGTCAATTCCCGGTTGTCCTGGATATGAGCGCAGGACAAGATCTTTCACAGCGCATCAAACAGGTGAAAGAAGGGCTCCACCGGATTCCGCAAAAGGGCATTGGCTACGGGATACTGAGATACTTGTCCGCCGCATGCGAGCAAGAGCGTTTTGGAACCGAACCTGAAATTAGCTTTAACTATCTCGGACAATTTGACCAGGATATGCAACATCAATCCATTGGCGTGTCTCCCTACGCTAGTGGTGCCGAGCTTAGCGCATATGCAGCCAGATCACACACGCTGGATCTGAACGGGTTGATTTCGGAAGGTCAATTGCAATTGACGATCAGCTACAGCCATCAGGAATATCGCAGGGAAACGATGGAGCGGCTAGCTGAAGCGCTCAGAACCAGCCTGCAGGAAATCATCACGCATTGTGCGGGCCGCAAACAGCAGGAGCTGACGCCAAGCGATGTCATGCTTAAACCTGTAACCTTGGCCGAGCTGGATCAGTTGGTCGAACGGACGCGTGACATCGGGGAACTGGAAAATGTATATGCCTTGACACCGATGCAAAAAGGCATGTTGTTCCATAGTCTGATGGATGCAGAATCAGGGGCTTATTTTGAACAAACGACCTTTGATTTGCGCGGACGCTTCCAGGCCGATATTTTCCAAGATAGCTTGAATCAACTGGCGCAGCGGCATGAGATCTTTAGAGCTAATTTCATCAGCGGCTGGCAGGATGAGCCCGTACAGGTGATTTTCCGTCATAAAGATGTTGGTTTCAGATGTGAAGATTTGCGTCATTTGGATGATCAGGAACGTGACGCGTATGTGCAGGAATTTATTCGCCAGGACAAGGCAGCTGGATTCGATTTGTCCCGGGATGCGTTGATGCGCGTGGCGATTTTGCGGACAGGTGATGAGGATTATTATTTTGTATGGAGTTCTCATCACATCCTAATGGACGGCTGGTGTGTGGCGTTGGTAACGGATGAGGTGTTTGAGGTTTACTTTGCAGCCGTAGAACATAGAGAACCGAAGCTCGCCCCTGTGACTCCATACAGTCAGTATATTGCGTGGCTGGAAGCACAGGATGTAGAAGCAGCAGTCTCATACTGGAAGGAATATTTGCTGGGCTATGATCAACAAACTTCGATTCCGACCGGAAAAGTAGGCGCGAAAGCGGACGGCGAACAATTTGAGCATGTACTGTGCGACCTAGGTAAGGATTTAACAGGACGTATGGAAATGGTAGCCAAGCAGTATCACGTGACCACCAATACGCTCCTACAAACGGCATGGGGCTTACTGCTTCAAAAGTACAACGGTAGTAACGACGCTGTCTTTGGCGGTGTCGTATCGGGTCGCCCGGCAGATATTTCGGGGATCGAAAATATGGTGGGCTTGTTCATTAACACCATCCCAATTCGTATCCGCAGCCAGGCTGAGGACACCTTTGCCGACCTGATCAGAGCAAATCAGCAGCAGGCGCTGGCTTCTCAGGATTATGAAACGTATCCGCTGTATGAAATTCAAGCCTTGACCGAGCAAAAGCAAGAGCTGATCCAGCACATTATCGTGTTTGAAAACTATCCGGTGGAGGAGCAGGTCGAACAGCTTGGCGAAGGTGCGGAATCGGATTTTGTAATTAGCAATGCAGGGATGATTGAACAAACGAACTATGATTTCAATCTGGTCGTCATGCCGCAGGAAGCAATGAAAATCCGATTCGAATACAATGCGAAGTTATATGATCGGGAAGCGGTGGAACGGACGCAGGGCCATTTAATACAGCTGCTGGAGCTGGTGGTGGCGCAGCCGGACATTCAAGTGCAGGAGCTGGATGTGTTAAGCGAGCAGGAACGCGAGCAAATTCTCCACGGATGGGGAGATACAGCCGCTGAGTATCCAAGCGAACAAACGATCCATGGCTTGTTCGAAGCACAAGCCGTGCAGACACCGGAACAGCCAGCATTGTACTTCGAAGGTGAGCAGTTGACCTATCGCGAGCTGAATGAACGTGCGAATCGTCTGGCTCGTACCTTACGCAGTCAAGGCGTGACGAAGGATCGGCTGGTGGGTCTGATGACCGAGCGTTCGGTAGACATGATCGTGGGCATCTTTGGAATTTTGAAAGCTGGGGGCGCATATGTCCCAATCGATCCAACATATCCAGAGGAGCGTATCCGCTACATGCTGGATGACTCGGGAGCAGAGCTGTTGTTGACGCAAAGCCACTTGGTGGACAAAGTAGCTTTCGACGGTCAGGTGCTGGTGCTGAATGGGGCGGAGAGTGTGCATCACGAGGATGGCTCCAATCTGGAGTCGTTGTCTGGTCCGAACGATCTAGCGTATGTGATTTATACGTCAGGTACGACGGGACAGCCGAAAGGGGTTATGCTGGAGCATCGCGGTCTGTGTAATCTGAAAACGTATTTTGATCAGGAATTCCAGATCAGCGCGTCGGATCATACATTGCTGTTTGCCAGCTATTCGTTTGATGCAGCTTGCTGGGAAATCTTCCAAGCCCTGTTCTGTGGTGCCACGTTGTACATGCCAACGTCAGAGACGATTTTGGACTATGAGAGATTCGAGCATTACATGACAGAACATCAGATTACGATAGCGACATTACCACCAACCTATGCGGTCTATCTGGAGCCAGAACGGATGCCAATCCTGCGTATTCTGATCACTGCCGGTTCAGCCGCTTCAACAGAGCTGGTATACAAGTGGAAGGATCATGTAGCGTACTACAACGGGTACGGTCCAACTGAAAACTCGGTGGCGACATCCATCTGGCCAGTATCCAAGGATGAGAGAGCAGGACAGCTGATTTCTATCGGCCGCCCTGTACCGAATCACCGGGTATACATGGTGGATGTACATGGACATTTGGCTCCAACAGGCGTAGCGGGTGAGCTGTGCGTGTCCGGTCCAGGTCTGGCTCGTGGCTATCTGGATCGTCCAGAGCTGACGGCTGAGAAATTTGTACCGAATTCATTTGCGGCTGGCGAAGCAGGTTATGAACGAATGTATCGTACGGGTGACTTGGCAAGATGGATGCCGGATGGCAACATCGAATATTTGGGCCGGATCGACCATCAGGTGAAAATCCGGGGTTATCGGATCGAGCTGGGCGAGGTCGAGACACAAATTTTGAAAGTAGAGAGCATACAAGAGGTCATCGTACTGGCCCAGGCGGACGAGCAGGGACAAAACCAACTGGTGGCGTACTTTGTTGCCGAACGTGACGTGAGTGTGGGTGAGCTGCGAAGCTTACTGGGTGAGGAGCTACCAAACTACATGGTGCCTTCGTACTTGGTACAGCTGGAACAAATGCCGCTGACACCGAACGGTAAAATCGACCGCAAGGCCCTGCCAGCACCAGAAGGCAGCCTGCAAAGCGGAGCCGACTATGTCGCACCGCGGACGTGGGTGGAAGTGAAGCTGGCGCAAATCTGGCAGGACGTGCTGGGCCTGGCGCAGGTCGGCGTGAAGGAAAACTTCTTCGAGATTGGTGGACATTCCCTGCGGGCGACGACACTGGCCTCGAAGATTCACAAAGAGCTGAACAAGCCACTTCCACTGCGCAGTATTTTTGAAGCACCAACGATTGAGCAACTGGCCGTTGTACTGGAACAGCTGGATCAAGTGACGTATGCGTCCATTCCGGTAGCGGAAGAGCGCAGCTTCTATCCGCTGTCCTCGGCACAGAAACGACTGTATGTGCTGCATCAGTTCGATCCGCAGGATGTGAACTACAACATGCCGTCGGTGCTGCAAGTGAGCGGTCCGCTGGACGTGAAGCGGGTGGAACATGCATTCCGTCAACTGATCGCCCGTCATGCATCCTTGCGTACCCGCTTTGATCTGATCGGCAGTGAGCCAATGCAATGGATTGAGGACACGCTACCGTTCGAGGTGGAATATACGAAGCTACCAGCAGAGGGTGTGACTACGGATACAGACACGATGGCCAGCAAGGAAGTGCAGGAGCTGGTGAGTCGCTTTGTCCGTCCGTTTGATCTCAAAGCTGCGCCGCTGCTGCGGGTAGGGTTGGTGGATCTGGGCGTATCTGGAACTGAGCAGGAACCGCAGCATGTGCTTATGCTCGATATGCACCATATCATCTCGGATGGGGTGTCGATGGGTGTACTGACTGAAGAATTTGTCCGCTTGTACGACGGGGAAGAGCTGCCGCCACTGCGGATACAGTACAAGGATTATGCCGTATGGCAGCAAAGCGAAGCCCATCAGGAATGGATGCAGCGTCAGGAAGCCTACTGGCTCGATACCTTCCGGGGTGAACTGCCTGTGCTGGATCTACCGACAGACTTTGCCCGTCCGGCGGTGCGAAGTACGGCAGGCGATACCGTGGTGTTTGGGCTGGAACGCGAAGTAAGCGAGCGTCTGAAAGAACTGGCGGCGAACACAGGCTCTACACTGTATATGGTGTTGCTGGCGGCGTATACCGCCCTCTTGCACCAATACAGCGGCCAGGAGGACATCGTCGTCGGCACGCCGATTGCCGGACGACCGCATGCGGATTTGGAGCCGATCCTCGGCATGTTCGTCGGTACGTTGGCACTGCGGAACTATCCGACAGCAGAACATACCTTCCGCAGCTACGTGGAAGAAGTGAAGGTTCGCGCCCTGCAAGCCTACGAGCATCAGGACTATCCATTTGAGGAGCTGGTGGAAAAGCTGAATGTGAAGCGGGATATGAGCCGCCATCCGCTATTCGATACGATGTTTACCCTGCAAACGACCGAAGAAGGCGAACTACAGTTGGCAGACCTGAGCTTCCGTCCATATGGCTTGGAGCAAACGCCAGCGAAGTTTGACTTGACGCTGGAAGCCAGAGAGGAAGAGGCAGGCATCCAGTTCGGATTGCAGTATGCAACTGCGCTGTATCAACGGGAAACCGTTGAACGGATGACACGTCACTTTATTCGCTTAGCCGAAGCCGTGGCAGCGAACCCGGATGCGAAGCTGGGTGAGCTGGAGCTCATTACGACAGAAGAAACCAAGCGGATTCTAAAGGTATTCAATGATCCGAACGCACATAGCGTGCGTGGAACACTCCAAGGCCTGTCGCTCAGCGAGCGTTTTGAAGAGCAAGCGAAAAACAGCCCTGAGCGGGTAGCCGTGGTATCTGGGGACATGGCGCTATCCTACGCTGAACTGAATGAGCAGGCGAACCGGTTGGCCCGTGTGCTACGGGCGAAAGGGGTTGAAGCAGATCAACCGGTAGGCGTATTGTTGGAACGTTCTGCGGATCTTCTGGTGAGCATTCTGGGGGTACTGAAGGCCGGAGGCGCGTATGTGCCAATGGATACGATGTATCCACAGGAGCGCATTGACTACATGCTTC
>NZ_JBREVE010000021.1:0-14534 GCF_052921365.1 Paenibacillus sp. T2-29
GAAGCATGTAGTCAATGCGCTCCTGTGGATACATCGTATCCATTGGCACATACGCGCCTCCGGCCTTCAGTACCCCCAGAATGCTCACCAGAAGATCCGCAGAACGTTCCAGCAGTACGCCTACTGGTTGATCTGCTTCAACCCCTTTCGCCCGTAGCACACGGGCCAACCGGTTCGCCTGCTCATTCAGCTCAGCGTAGGATAGCGCCATGTCCCCAGACACCACGGCTATCCGCTCAGGGCTGTTTTTCGCTTGCGCTTCAAAACGCTCGCTGAGCGACAGGCCTTGGAGTGTTCCACGCACGCTATGTGCGTTCGGATCATTGAATACCTTCAGAATCCGCTCGGTTTCTTCTGTCGTAATGAGCTCCAGCTCACCCAGCTTCGCATCCGGGTTCGCCGC
Organism: Paenibacillus sp. T2-29; assembly: GCF_052921365.1. Taxonomy (NCBI): domain Bacteria; kingdom Bacillati; phylum Bacillota; class Bacilli; order Caryophanales; family Paenibacillaceae; genus Paenibacillus; species Paenibacillus sp. T2-29. Next base: position 404 of record NZ_JBREVE010000021.1, read on the forward strand.
CACAGCTTCGGCCAAGCGAATAAAGTGACGAGTCATCCGTTCAACGGTTTCCCGTTGATACAACGCGGTTGCATACTGCAATCCGAACTGGATGCCTGCCTCTTCCTCTCTGGCTTCCAGCGTCAGATCAAACTTCGCTGGCGTTTGTTCCAGGCCGTACGGACGGAAGCTCAGGTCTGCCAGTTGCAGTTCGCCCTCCTCGGTCGTTTGCAGGGTAAACATCGTATCGAACAGCGGATGGCGGCTCATATCCCGCTTCACATTCAGCTTTTCCACCAGTTCTTCAAATGGATAGTCCTGATGCTCGTAGGCTTGCAGGGCGCGAACCTTCACTTCTTCCACGTAGCTGCGGAAGGTATGTTCTGCTGTCGGATAGTTTCGCAGTGCCAACGTACCGACGAACATGCCGAGGATCGGCTCCAAATCCGCATGCGGTCGTCCGGCAATCGGCGTGCCGACGACGATGTCCTCCTGGCCGCTGTATTGGTGCAAGAGGGCGGTATACGCCGCCAGCAACACCATATACAGTGTAGAGCCGGTGTGCGCCGCCAGTTCCTTCAGACGTTCGCTCACTTCGCGTTCCAGTCCGAACACCACGGTATCGCCTGCTGTACTTCGCACCGCCGGACGGGCAAAATCTGTCGGTAAATCCAGTACAGGCAATTCACCCCGGAAGGTGTCGAGCCAGTAGGCTTCCTGACGCTGCATCCATTCCTGATGGGCTTCGCTTTGCTGCCATACGGCATAATCCTTGTACTGTATTCGCAGTGGCGGTAACTCTTCACCGTCGTACAAGCGGACAAATTCTTCAGTCAGTACCCCCATCGACACACCATCCGAGATGATGTGGTGCATATCGAGCATAAGCAGATGTTGGGATTCCTGCTCAGTTCCAGATACGCCCAGATCCACCAACCCTACCCGCAGCAGCGGCGCAGATTTGAGATCAAACGGACGGACAAAGCGACTCACCAGCTCATCCACTTCCTTGCTGGCCATCGTGTCTGTATCCGTAGTCACACCCTCTGCTGGTAGCTTCGTATATTCCACCTCGAACGGTACCGTGTCCTCAATCCATTGCATTGGCTCACTGTCGATCAGGTCAAAGCGGGTACGCAAGGATGCATGGCGAACGATCAATTGACGGAATGCATGTTCCACCCGCTTCACATCCAGCGGACCGCTCACTTGCAGCACCGACGGCATGTTGTAGTTCACATCATGCGGATCGAACTGATGCAGCACATACAGTCGTTTTTGCGCGGAGGACAGGGGATAGAAGCTGCGCTCTTCCGTTACTGGAATGGACGCATACGTCACTTGATCCAGCTGTTCCAGTACAACGGCCTGTTGCTCAATTGTTGGTGCTTCAAAAATACTGCGCAGTGGAAGTGGCTTGTTCAGCTCTTTGTGAATCTTCGAGGCCAGTGTCGTCGCTCGCAGTGAATGTCCACCAATCTCGAAGAAGTTTTCCTTCACGCCGACCTGAGTCAGGCCCAGCACATCCTGCCAGATTTGCGCCAGCTTCACTTCCACCCATGTCCGAGGTGCAACATAGTCGGCTCCGCTTTGCAGGCTGCCCTCTGGGGCTGGCAGGGCCTTGCGGTCGATTTTACCGTTCGGTGTCAGCGGCATTTGTTCCAGCTGTACCACATAGGAAGGAATCATGTAACCCGGCAGCTTCTGGCTCAAAGCGCTGCGTAGCTCACTTGCGACAACTTCCTCATCGGCGACCACATAAGCGCAGAGCTGCTTTTGCCCTTGCTCATCTTCCCGTGCGATGACCACAGCTTCTCGCACTGCCTCCAGTTTCAACAGCTGCGTTTCTACCTCGCCCAGTTCGATCCGGTAGCCCCGAATTTTCACCTGCGCATCGATCCGCCCCTTATATTCCAGCGAACCATCCGCATTTAAGCGTACCATGTCGCCTGTGCGATAGCAGCGTTCTCCGCTACGGAACGGGCTGTCGATGAACTTTTCGGATGTCAGGTCCGGACGGTTGCGGTAACCACGTGCTACCCCGTCACCGCCTACCAGTAGTTCACCCCATACCCCCACGGGCTGAAGCCGCATCGAACGGTCCACAACATACGCTGTCGAATTATGGATTGGTCTGCCAATTGGCACCGATTCCGATTGTACACAGGTGATCGCGTGTACTGTGGAAAAGGTCGTATTTTCAGTAGGGCCATAGATGTTACTGATTCGCAGGGACGGATGGGCCTCCAGCACCCGGTTCATATGTGGTACGGACATCACATCACCACCAACCAGTAGCTCCCGTACCCCCTCGAACAGCGCCAGATTCTGCTGGGACAGCTGGTTAAAGAGCGGTGTGGTCAGAAACATCGTGGTAATGCCATGACTGCGGACAGCTTCCTTAAGCTTGAGCGCGTCCAAAATGACATCCTGACTCACTAACACAAGCTGTCCACCGTTTAATAGAGCTCCCCAAATTTCGAAGGTGGATGCGTCGAAAACAATCGCGCCTGTCTGCAAAATGCGCGTGTCAGCATCCAACTGCGCGTAGTTTGTATTTTTCACCAAACGCACAACATTGCGATGCTCTACCATGACACCCTTCGGCTGCCCCGTCGTACCCGACGTATAAATCACATACGTTAGATCGTTCGGACCGGACAACGGCTCCAGATTGGAGCCATCCTCATGATACACACTCGGTGCCCCACTCAGCACCAGCACGTTTCCATTGAAAGATACCTTGTCTACCAGATGGCTTTGTGTCAACAACAACTCTGCTCCCGAGTCGTCCAGCATGTAGCGGATACGCTCCTCTGGATATGTCGGATCGATGGGGACATATGCGCCCCCAGCTTTCAAAATGCCTAACATACCCACAATCAAGTCTACCGAACGCTCGGTCATCAGACCCACCAGACGATCCTTGGTCACGCCTTTACTGCGCAAGGTACGAGCCAGACGATTCGCACGTTCATTCAGCCCGCGATAGGTCAACTGCTCTCCTTCGAAGTACAGCGCTGGCTGTTCCGGTGTCTGCACGGCTTGTGCTTCGAACAAGCCATGGATCGTTTGATCGCTTGGATACTCAGCAGCTGTATCTCCCCATACACGGAGAATTTGCTCGCGTTCCTGCTCGCTTAACACATCCAGCTCCTGCACTTGAATGTCCGGCTTCGCCACCACCTGCTCCAGCAGCTGTACCAGATGACCCTGCGTCCGTTCCACGGCTTCCCGATCATATAACTTCGCATTGTATTCGAATCGGATTTTCATCGCTTCCTGCGGCATGACGACCAGATTGAAATCATAGTTGGTTTGTTCAATCATCCCTGCATTGCTGATGACAAAATCCGATTCCGCACCTTCGCCAAGCTGCTCGACCTGCTCCTCCACCGGATAGTTTTCAAACACGATAATGTGCTGGATCAGCTCTTGCTTTTGCTCGGTCAAGGCTTGAATTTCATACAGCGGATACGTTTCGTAATCTTGAGAAGCCAGCGCCTGCTGCTGATTCGCTCTAATCAGGTCGGCAAAGGTGTCCTCAGCCTTACTACGGATACGTACTGGAATGGTGTTAATGAACAAGCCCACCATGTTTTCGATCCCTGAAATATCTGCCGGGCGACCCGATACTACACCGCCAAAGACGGCGTCGTTACTACCGTTGTACTTTTGAAGCAGTAAGCTCCATGCCGTTTGTAGGAGCGTATTGGTGGTCACGTGATACTGCTTGGCTACCATTTCCATGCGTCCTGTCAAATGCTTACCTAGGTCGCACAGTACATGCTCAAATTGTTCGCCGTCCGCTTTCGCGCCTACTTTTCCGGTCGGAATCGAAGTTTGTTGATCATAGCCCAGCAAATATTCCTTCCAGTATGAGGCCGCTGCTTCTACATCCTGTGCTTCAAGCCACGCAATATACTGACTGTATGGAGTCACGGGCGCGAGCTTCGGTGCTCGATGCTCTACGGCTGCAAAATAAGCCTCAAACACCTCATCTGTTACCAGCGCCACGCACCAGCCGTCCATTAGAATGTGGTGAGAGCTCCATACAAAATAATAATCCTCATCACCGGTCCGCAAAATCGCCACGCGCATCAATGCATCCCGGGACAAATCGAATCCAGCTGCCTTGTCCTTACGAATAAATTCCTGCACATACGCGTCACGTTCCTGATCATCCAAATGACGCACATCTTCATATCTGAAACCAACATCTTTATGGCGGAAAATCACCTGTACGGGCTCATCCTGCCAGCCGCTGATGAAATTGGCTCTAAAGATCTCATGCCGCTGCGCCAGTTGATTCAAGCTATCTTGGAAAATATCCGCTTGGAAACGTCCGCGCAAATCAAAGGTCGTTTGTTCAAAATAAGCCCCGGATTCTGCATCCATTAGACTATGGAATAACATGCCTTTTTGCATCGGTGTCAAGGCATATACATTTTCCAGTTCCCCGATGTCACGCGTCCGTTCGACCAACTGATCCAGCTCGGCCAAGGTTACAGGTTTAAGCATCACATCACTTGGCGTCAGTTCCTGCTGTTTGCGACCCGCGCAATGCGCGATGATTTCCTGCAGGCTGGTTCTGAGCGCTTCGGCTAGCTGTTCCATCGTTTCCTTGCGATATTCCTGATGGCTGTAGCTGATCGTCAATTGCAATTGACCTTCGGAAATCAGTCCGTTCAGATCCAGGGTGTGCGATCTGGCTGCATGTGCGCTCAGCTCGGCACCACTAGCGTAAGGAGACACGCCAATGGATTGATGTTGCATATCCTGGTCAAATTGTCCCAGATAGTTAAAGCTGATTTCAGGTTCGGTGACCAGACGCTCTTGCTCACATGCTGCAGACAGGTATCTCAGCATCCCGTAGCCAATGCCCTTGTGCGGAATACGGCGCAGCCCTTCTTTCACCTGTTTGATGCGCTGTGAAAGATCTTGCCCCGCACTCATATCCAGCACAACCGGGAATTGAGTCGTAAACCAGCCCACCGTACGCGTAATATCCAGCTCTGGCAAAATGGACTCCCGTCCATGGCCTTCCAGGTTGACGAGTACGCGTTCGATACCCGCCCAGCGATGAATAGCCAGGCCAAGTGCAGTCAGCAGCAAATCATTCATATCCGTGTTGTAGGCACGATGTGCCTGTTTTAATAACTGCTCCGTTTCCTGAGTGGTCCATGTGACCGTCATGAGCTCGCTGTCTTTATTCAAGGATTGTGGTTGCGGCTGGTCTTTTGGAAGCGGCTCATACGCCCCCTGTTCCACTTCCTGCCAGAAGGCGAGCTCTGCTGCCATTTCTGGACCGTTCGTATAGTGAGACTGTCCCTCAGCCCAGTTACGGAACGAATCCGTTTTGTGCGGAAGACGAGCCGTTTTTCCGTTTAATGCCTGTTCATAGGCTGCCGTAAGATCCTCAAACAAAATGCGCCAGGATACGGTATCCACTACTAAGTGATGAATAGCTATCAGCAAATGATCTCCATCGGGGCAATGGAATAGCCCCAGCTTCACCAGCGGTCCTTCGCTTAAATGAATGCCCGCCTGAATTTCATTTGCTTTAGCCTCGATCGCCGCAGACACTTCAGACTCCTTCCTGAAGTCTGCCTGATCCAGCGTATACAGCTCGCCCTCACCCACCGCGCGGTTCCAGGCTTCATATCCGTGCTCCGTAGGACGGAAAACGATCCGCAGTGCATCGTGATGACTAACCATTTGATCCATCGCTGTACGCAGCGCCGCTACATTAAAACCGTCCTGGCTATGCAGCATAATGGACTGATTATGATGATGAGCATCCGTCAGGTTCTGCTCAAAGAACCAATGCTGAACAGGTGTCAGCTTCACAGTGCCCACCACTTGGCTCTGATCTGCCAATCTTGTCACCGATTGGACTTTCAGCGCCAAGGCAGACACCGTCGGATGACTGAACAGGTCTTTCATCTCCAGTCGATAGCCTGCTTGCAGCAAGCGGGACGAGACTTGCAAGGCTTTGATCGAATCGCCGCCCAGCTCGAAGAAGTTATCCTGCGTGCCTACGGCTTCTACGCCGAGCACTCCGGCCCATACCGCAGCCAGCACTTGCTCCACCTTGGTACGCGGGGCCACATAGGAGGCTCCCGTATGGATGCTGCCTTCTGGTTCTGGCAAGGCCTTGCGGTCGATTTTGCCGTTGCGGGTCAGTGGGATCGTCTCCAGTCGCATCAGGCGTGCTGGCACCATGTGCGCTGGCAGTCCGGCTTCCAGCTCGGTCTGTACTTCCTCGATCCGCAGCTCGGTTTCTCCCGTGAGGTATCCGCACAAATACTTGTGCCCACGCTCATCCGTTCGGTCGATGACTACGGCTTGACGCACACCCGGCACCCGCTGGATCGCCGTTTCAATCTCGCCCAGCTCGATCCGGTAGCCCCGGATTTTGACTTGATAGTCCATCCGGCCAATAAAGTCCACATTGCCGTCCAGCATCCACCGCGCCAAGTCACCTGTGCGATACAAACGTTCACCCGGCACGTACGGGTTCGCTACGAATTTCTCGGCTGTCAGGTCTGCACGGTTCAGGTATCCCCGTGCCACGCCAGCACCGCCAATGCACAGCTCGCCCAGTACACCGATTGGCACCGGATTCAGCTGGCTGTCCACGATGTAGAAACGTGCGTTCAGCCATGCCTGACCAATCGGCACATTCCCGCTGCTTGGCAGCTTCGACAGCTCTTCGTCGTAGAAGCTGGAGTCAATGGCCGCTTCCGTAACGCCATAGCTGTTGATGATGCGGATATCTGTGCCAAACCGTTCTTGCAGCACTCGGTAATCCGTCACGCTGCAGCTGTCCGAGCTGGTGATCAGCAGTTCCAGACTGCTCATGTCAAGGCCCTGTTCATGCACATGCTGCATAAACGGTACGATCAGGGCCGGAGTCGATTCGAACACGGTAATCTGGTAATCGCGAATCCATCCGTACAGACGGCTTGGATCAATCCGGTCGTTTTTCGGACAAATGACCATCGTGCCCCCGTTATAGAGCGTCCGTGCAATATCACCGACGAACACGTCGAAGGAGAAGCTGGCCAGTTGCAGCAGTCGTACCGGGAACTGGTTCAGACGGTAATCCCGGCGATACGCCGCAGCTGTATTTACCAGGCTGCGATGTTCGATCATGACGCCCTTCGGACGTCCGGTTGTGCCAGAGGTGTAAATCACATACGCCAGATCGTGCGGTTCATTGATCGGTTCAACGTCTGTCGTATCACCGGTGTACAGTGACTCATCGTCCAGCGCTAGTACGGTATGCAGACGCAGCCCTGTTGCCGATTCGGATGCTGCTTCGCTGTCAGACTTCGAATCTGCTGTTCCATTTAGGTTTCCATGAAGAGCACCTGATTCCATCGTTTCAGCGCCAGCCGCTGTTTCCAGCTCACCCTCAGTCTGCCCTTCGACCAAGGCCTGATCGCTTTTCTCCAGCCATGCCTGGGCACGCTCCTGCAAACTGGTTTGCGTGAGCAGCACCGTCGCACCGCTATCCTCCAGCATGAAACGAATGCGTTCGGACGGATAATCTGCATCCAGCGGCACATATGCGCCTCCAGCCTTCCACACCGCCAGTACGCCGACCAGCATGTTTACCGAGCGTTCACTCCAAATGCCAACAATCGACTCGCGTCCGATACCTTCATTTCGCAATCTACGCGCCAATTGATTTGCACGTTCATTCAGTGTGCGGTACGTAAGTTGTTGCTCTTCGTACACCACCGCCACATGATCCGGTACAAGCTGGGCCTGTTCTTCCACGTAGGTATGGAACAGTGCTCCTGCTTCAACCGCAGTAACATCTGATACGCCTACATCTCCAAAACCATAGAGGATTTGTGCTTTTTCCTCGACAGTCACCATATCCAAAGCGGACAGTGACTGCTGTGGGTGAAGTGTAATGGCTCGTACGAGTTCGGTAAAATGCTGCGCAAAGCGCGCGATGGTCTCAGGCTTGTACAGCGCCGTGCTGTATTCCAGACTGCACAGAATGCCTTCTGACTGCTCTACGGCATCCAAGGTCAAATCAAATTTGGACGTATGATCGTCCGTCGGATACGGCTTGAAGGTCAGCCCTTCCAGCTCGAACTCCTGCTGCTCAAATGTTTTCAGCTCAAACATTGTGTCAAACAGCGCATTCCGGCTCGTATCCCGCGTTACATTCAGCTTTTCAACCAGCTCCTCAAACGGATATTCCTGGTGCTCATACGCACTGAGCGCATGCTCTTTGACCTCTTGCAAGTAGTCCAGGAACGTTTTATCACCAGACGGATAATTGCGAATCGCCAGTGTGTTCAGGAATACGCCTACTAGGCTACCCAGCTCCGCATGTGGTCTTCCGGCAATCGGCGTGCCGACGATGATGTCCTCTTGACCCGTGTATTTATGCAAGAGTGTGCTATACGCTGCAAGCAACACCATGTACAAGGTGGATCCGGTTTGCGCGGCCAGCTGCTTCAACTGCTCGCTGTCCTCCATGCAGATCGCAAACTCAAATCGAGTTCCTTCCAGACGCTGTACGGCGGGTCTTGTAAAATCCGTTGGCATATCCAGCGCCGGAATTTCACCAGACATCGTGTTCAGCCAATAGCTTTCTTGCGCACGAAGACGTTCACTTTGCATATCTGCATGCTGCCAAACGGCATAGTCCTTGTACTGAATACGCAGTGGCGGGAGCTCCTTGCCTTCGTACAATTGAGAGAACTCCTGCACGATAATTCCTTCTGTCACGCCATCCGAAATAATATGGTGCATGTCATAGAGCATAACGTGACGCCCCGGTCCGTTTTCGATCAACTGAACCCGCAGCAACGGGGCTTGTGCGAGATCAAAGGCACGTACAAAGTCCTGTGCGTACTGCGGTGTCTCTTCTTCGCTTGCTTGCACATACTCCACGCTGAATGGGACGTTAGCTTCAATCCGCTGAATCACCTCGCCATCCACCATCTCGAATCGGGTTCGCAAGGTTTCATGACGGGCAATCAGCTGGCGGAAGGCTTGTTCCAGTCGCTTTTTATCCAAGGAGCCTTCGATAATCAAAGCTCCTGGCATGTTGTAGCTCACCTCTCCGCCTTCCAGATGACTCAGCACGTACATCCGTTTTTGCGCCGAGGAAACGGGATAATATTCGCGCTCCTCCGCCACAGGTATGGATACATACATTTGCTGGGTCTGATCTTCACCCATCACCTGTACCAATTGCTCAATCGTCGGATATTGGAAAATATCTCGCAAGGCCAGCTTGTGATTCAGCTCCTGATGGATTTTCGCCATCAGTGTTGTAGCGCGCAGAGAATGTCCTCCCACTTCAAAGAAGTTATCCTGGATGCCTACCCGCTGATGATTCAGAACGCTTTGCCAAATACGTACCAGTTGCTCTTCCAGCGGTGTCCGCGGCGCAACATACTCCGTGCCTCCTTCGAGGCGCGCTTCCGGTGCTGGCAACGCTTTGCGGTCAATTTTTCCGTTTGGTGTCAGCGGGAATTGATCCAGTGGTACGACATACGTCGGGATCATATAGCCCGGCAGTTTGGGCTGGAGTATGCTGCGCAGCTCCGGCAAATTCAGCGCCTCCGAGGCTACGACATACGCGCACAGATCTTTGTCTCCGTTTTCGTTTTCCCAGGCGGTGACGATGGCTTTCTCAATGCCATCCACAGTCAGCAGCTGCGCTTCCACCTCGCCCAGTTCAATCCGGAAGCCCCGGATTTTGACCTGATCATCCATTCGGCCGATAAAGTCTACATTGCCGTCCGGCATCCACCGCGCCAAATCGCCTGTGCGGTACAGTCGTTCGCCCGGTACGTACGGGTTCGCTACGAACTTCTCGGCCGTCAGGTCCGCACGGTTTAGGTACCCCCGTGCGACCCCGGCTCCGCCGATGCACAGCTCACCCAGTACACCGATCGGCACCGGATTCAGCTGGCTGTCCACGATGTAGAAGCGGGCGTTCAGCCACGCCTGACCAATCGGCACATGACCGCTGCTTGGCAGCTTCGACAGCTCTTCATCATAGAAGCTGGAGTCAATCGCCGCTTCCGTGACGCCATAGCTGTTCATGATGCGGATATCTGCGCCAAACCGTTCTTGCAGCATCCGGTAATCCGTCACGCTGCAGCTATCCGAGCTAGTGATCAGCAGTTCCATGCTGCTCATGTCCAGCCCCTGTTCATGCACATACTGCATAAACGGTACGATCAGGGCCGGAGTCGATTCGAACACGGTAATTTGATAATCACGAATCCAACCGTGCAGACGGCTAAAATCAAGTCGGTCGTCTTTCGGACAAATGACCATCGTGCCGCCGTTATAGAGCGTCCGCGCCATATCCCCGACGAACACGTCGAAGGAGAAGCTGGCCAGTTGCAGCAATCGTACTGGGAACTGGTTCAAACGGTAATCCCGGCGATACGCCACAGCTGTATTCACCAAACTGCGATGCTCAATCATAACACCCTTCGGACGTCCGGTTGTTCCAGATGTATAGATCACATACGCCAGATCGTGCGGTTCATTGATGTGATCGACGTCTGTCGTATCTCCCGTGTACAGCGACTCGTCGTTCAGCGCTAATACAGTATGCAGACACAGCTTTGTTGCCGATTCAGATGCTGCTTCGCTGTCAGACACCGAATTTGATTTCAAGCTTAAGTCTTCATTCAGGTTGTCTCTTTCCATCGTTTCAGCACCAGCCGCTGTTTCCAGCTCACCCTTAGCTTTTTCATCGCCCAAAGCCACGTAGCTTTCATTCAGCCATGCTTGTGCGCGCTCCTGCAGGTCGGTTTGAGTTAACAGCACCGTCGCACCACTGTCCTCCAGCATGAAACGAATGCGTTCGGACGGATAGTCTGCATCCAGCGGCACATATGCGCCTCCAGCCTTCCACACCGCCAGTACGCCGACCAACATGTCTACCGACCGTTCACTCAGAATGCCGACAATCGATTCGCGTCCGATACCTTCATTTCGCAATCTACGCGCCAATTGGTTCGCACGCTCGTTCAGTTTCCGGTACGTAAGCTGTTGCCCCTCGTACACCACTGCCACGTGATCTGTTACAAGCTGTGCCTGTTCTTCCACATAGGTATGGAACAGGGCTCCTGCTTCAACCGCAGCAACATCCGTTACGCCCACTTCTCCAAAACCGTAGATGAGTTGCTCTTGTTCCTCATCGGTTACCATATTCAAAACTGCCAGTGGCTGCTGCGGATGATAGGCAATCGCTCGAACGATTTCCGCAAAATGCTGTGCCAATCGCGTCATGGTCTCCCGCTTGTACAGCACTGTGCTGTATTCCAGACTGCACAGAATGCCTTCCGGCTGCTCTATCGCCTCCAAGCTCAGATCGAATTTTGCCGTTTGATTGTCCAGTGGATAGGAGCTCAAGCTCAGCCCTTCCAGCTCGAACTCCTGCTGCTCCATTGTTTTCAGCTCAAACATCGTGTCAAACAGCGCATTCCGGCTCGTATCCCGCGTTAAATTCAGTTTTTCAACCAGCTCTTCAAAAGGATAGTCCTGATGCTCATAAGCATTAAGTGCCTGCTCCTTGACCTCTTGCAGATACTCAAGGAACGATTTGTCGCTGGATGGATAATTGCGAATCGCCAGCGTGTTGATGAAGACACCGACCAGATTACTGAGCTCCGCATGCGGTCGTCCGGCAATTGGCGTACCGACAATCATGTCCTCTTGGCCTGTGTATTTGTGCAAGAGTGTGGTGTACGCCGCCAGCATCACCATATACAGGGTAGAGCCGGTCTGGGCAGCCAGTTCTTTCAGGCGTTCACTAACCTCACGCTCCAGTACAAATTCGACCGTATCCCCTGCTGTACTCTGCACCGCTGGGCGGGCAAAGTCCGTAGAGAGATCCAGTACAGGCAGTTCACCTTGGAAAGTGCTCAGCCAGTACGCTTCCTGACGCTGCATCCATTCCTGATGGGCTTCGCTTTGCTGCCATACGGCATAATCTTTGTACTGAATCCGCAATGGCGCCAGCTCTTCACCGCCATACAAACGGACAAACTCATCAGTCAGGACCTCCAGGGACACCCCATCTGAGACGATATGGTGCATATCGAGCATAAGCAGATGTTGGGATTCCTGTTCTACTCCTTGAAGGCCCAGATCCACCAAGCCTACCCGCAGCAGCGGCGCAGCTTTGAGATCAAACGGACGGACAAAGCGCCGCACCAGCTGTTGCGCCTCTATGTTGACCCTGGTGTACGTATCTGTAGTTGTGTCCTGATCTGTATCCGCAATCACATCTTCTGCCTGTATCTTCGTATATTCCACCTCGAACGGTACGGTGTCCTCGATCCATTGCATCGGCTCATTGTCCACCAGCTCAAAACGGGTACGCAACGTCGCATGGCGGGCGATCAGTTGACGGAACACGCCCTCTACTCGTTTCACATCCAGTGGACCGCTTACTTGCAGCACCGACGGCATGTTGTAGTTCACATCCTGCGGATCGAACTGATGCAGCACATACAGTCGTTTTTGCGCCGAGGATAGTGGATAGAAGCTACGCTCTTCCGTTACCGGAATGGACGCATACGCCACTTGATCCAGCCCTTCCAGCACGGCTGCCAATTGTTCAATCGTTGGTGCTTCAAAAATACTGCGCAGAGGAAGCTGCTTGTTCAGCTCTTGGTGAATCTTCGAGGTTAGTGTCGTCGCCCGCAGCGAATGTCCGCCAATCTCGAAGAAGTTTTCCTTCACGCCAACTTGCGCCAGGCCCAGCACATCCTGCCAAATTTGCGCCAGCTTCACTTCCACCCACGTCCGCGGTGCAACATACTCGGCCCCGCTTTGCAGGCTACCTTCCGGTGCCGGCAGTGCCTTGCGGTCGATTTTGCCATTTGGACTCAGTGGCATCTGCTCCAGCTGTACAAAGTACGATGGTACCATGTAGCTTGGCAGCTCCTGCCCCAGCGCACTTCTCAGCTCGCTGGCACTGATTTCTTGCCCCGCGACATAGTAGGCGACCATGTGTTTTTGTCCCGTTTCATCTGCACGAGCCATGACCACGGCTTCGCGTACCGATTCCACTTGGAGCAACTGCGTTTCGACCTCGCCCAGCTCAATCCGGTACCCCCGGATTTTCACCTGATGGTCGATCCGGCCCAGATATTCAATGTTCCCGTCCGGCATCCATCTCGCCAAATCGCCGGTGCGGTACATCCGCTCATACCCTGCTTCCCCGCCGGCAAACGGATCGGCTACAAATTTCTCGGCCGTCAGCTCTGGACGGTTCAGATATCCTCGTGCTACGCCGACACCGCCGATGCACAGTTCACCTGCCACGCCAATTGGCTGCAATTGCTCCGTGCCTTCCTTGACGATGTACAGACGAATGTTTTGAATCGGTTTCCCGATCGGAATAACCGCATATTCCTCTAACGGCTCGCAATCGAAGTACGATACGTCCACCGTCGCTTCGGTTGGGCCATACAGGTTGACCAGCTTCGCTCCAGCCAGGCTCGACACGAGCCGCTGGAACCTCGCCACATGCTGTGGCGGCAACGCTTCACCACTGGCAAAGACATGGCGCAGTGTGCCCAGCTTCGCTTGCATCACTTCTCGTGGCTGCTGTTCCACATACTCCAGGAACGCATGCAGCATGGCTGGTACAAAGTGCATCGTACTCACGCCATCGCGGGCAATCGTTTCGACGATGTCTTCCGGGTTCTTTTCCCCGCCGACCGACAGCAGGCTTACCTTTGAGCCGACCATCGACCACCAGAACAGCTCCCACACCGACACGTCGAAGGTGAAGGCGGTCTTTTGCAGAATCGTATCTTCTGCACCCAGGCCGTAGCGATCATGCATCCACAAAATCCGGTTTAACACAGAATGGTGCTCCACCATTACACCCTTCGGTTTTCCAGTGGAACCGGAGGTGTAGATGACATAGGCGACATGGTGCGGCCCAGCCAGGGGCTCCAGATTTGAACCATCTTCGTGGTAAATATTCTTGCCAGCCTGCTCCTGACGATCTAGCACCAGCACCTGACCGTCGAAACTCCGTGATGCTTGCTCCGCCAGATGCGATTGCGTCAGCACCAGCTTCGCGCCTGAATCCTCCAGCATAAAGCGGATGCGGTCGGCCGGATATTCCGGATCG
>NZ_JBREVE010000022.1:0-6009 GCF_052921365.1 Paenibacillus sp. T2-29
GTTATGTAGAAGCAAGCTTCTAAATAACCCCGCTCGACTTGCATGTATTAGGCACGCCGCCAGCGTTCGTCCTGAGCCAGGATCAAACTCTCCATTAAAGACCAACCGAGGTTGGTTTATCGAAAGAGCGATTAGCTCATTTTGAAACTGACGAGATAAAATATCTCTTGTTTGATTTTGCGAACAAAATCATTTACTCACTCGTTGTTCAGTTTTCAAAGATCAAATTCTTTTTCGCTGCGTTTTTCAGCAACTATAAGATCATATCATGTTCATTTCAAAAATGCAAGGGTTATTTCTCTCTTCTTTTCGAAGATTGTTTCGCCCTAGTTATACTTTTTTCGAAACGGCTGTTTTGTTGTCAGCTCAAATAATATACCATTTTCAACTACAGAATACAACTTGTAATATTTTACAAATATCCAATATCTAAATTTTATTTACTAATAGTCAGCTATTTCAACATGTACTACTTTTAAAAAAAACTATATCGTTGATTTGCCGCTAAACGCGTCGTCGATTTTTTTGATATTTATAATACTCGTTCCTTTTATTTGCTTATTGTCAGAAGACTTACAATTAGACGGAGTCTTTTAGCCCCCGCCTAACGATGCTCATCATTTTATAACCTGCAAATCTCATGGGCACAGTGGCCATACGAAGGACAACAGCACATGGCACGCAACACCTTCAGGTCATGAATGACGATTTTTCCGTCTCTCGTATCCAAGGTTCCCTGCTCTTTTAGCGAGCTCAGCATCCGATTCACACTTTCGCGCGTTGCTCCAATCATCTCGCCCAGTTCGGAGTGACTTAGCTTCATGTTCAGTAAAATGCCATCCTTCACAGCTACACCACATGTATTACTTGCACGGATCAGTGTAGACGCTAGTGCCCCCGTTTTACCATACAACAGTAAGTCCCGAAACCGTGATTGCATAATTCGTTGCTTCATTGCCATCCACTGTATGAACTGAAGCGCCATTTCCCCGTTCTTAGACAGGAGTGACTCCAGGTCCTTAACAAGCACAACACCTAACTCACACACATCGGCTGTTTCTGCAGTACAACTATACTCTTCCCCATCTATCCCACTAAACTCCCCGATCAAATCGCCTTGGTGCTGAATAGTCAGAATCAATTCTTTACCGTCTTCTGTCGATTTACGGAGTTTAACATGACCCGAATGTATATAATAAAGCTGCTCCGCATCATCACCCTCTCGAAAAAGCATAACGCCTGCCTTTACCTTCTTCCAGGACATGATATCTTTTAACAGCTCAAAATGCTCTTCCGTCAGAAAAAGTTGAATCCCCGTGCGCTGCGTTTCGTCCCTAAACCGTTCCATACAAGTGGCTTGCATATTAGCGTCCTCCTCGTGTTTACCTGATATCTTTATCATAATGTTTTGATTCCTGGGTTGTTATCGGGAGAACACCTGATTTTGCACCTCTCTACTCCCTGATTTGCAGTGATAAATATCACTTCCAGAATTATCTAATGCCCCATTTATCGCCCCACCTCTTATTGATTACCCAGTCTAATGAAAAGTCAGTGTTTCCTGCGCCTATAGATCAGGGGGTTCCCTGAATTACTTTTGTACCTGTCGGAATTACAATAAATTAGAGCTACAGTTGGTTAAGATAAAGGATGTGTCTTCTATGCTACAAATAACGGATGAAATGCGAAATGAACTGAACCAGTTGCGAGATCATGTTTATGGGGATCTCACTGCACTTGCATCTATGTCCAGGTCAGGGGGTAAGTTGCATTGGTATTATGCCTCCGGCAGCCGAAACAATCGCTATCGCCTTATCTCTTTTAAAGTCGGTCATGGGATTGCCGGGATGGCTGTTCGTCTGGGGCGTACCGTAACCGTTAGCGCTTTAATATCAGGCAGTATACGTTTACGTCAAGAATGTGCGCTTATGCTGGCCGAACAGTTACATTCTGCAGTAGCCATTCCCTTTTCCAGTACAGGAGACTTGCCAAACGGTGTGCTACTTGTTGGTAACCGTGATGTGAGGACATTCACCGATTCTGATGTAGCCAAGGCCACCCAAGTCGCACATCGCCTTGGCCAGTTATGTACTCTCCCTCTCACTCCATAGATTGATATTTGAAGAAAAATAAAATTATAAATATAAGTGATTATGAAAAGCTCATCTAACTATCTCTGTTGATTGAAATCCCTAAAATTTGCTATGATTATGACAAAACGCACGGTTTTTTTACCGTTCGAGGGGATGACTAATTGATTCGTATACTAGTAGTGGATGATCATGTTGTCGTACGTTCTGGCCTTATGGCCCTATTGGACGGCAAAAACGGTATTAAGGTAGTAGGAGATGCAGCAGACGGGGATGAAGCAATCCGCAAAGCGGTGGAGCTACAACCTGATGTCGTGCTCATGGATTTTAGTATGCCCCCTGGCAAAGATGGTCTCACGGCAACCACCGAATTAAAAAAACAGTTGCCGGATACAGAAGTGCTTATTTTAACGATGCATGATGATGAGGAATATCTGTTCCGAGCCATTCAAGCCGGAGCATCTGGATATATTTTAAAAAGTGCACCTCATGAGGAATTACTCGCTGCCATCCAGTCTGTGGCCGAAGGCAGTGCCTATCTATACCCCAATGCAACCAAACGCCTGATGAGTGAATATCTGGACAAAATCAAACAAGAGGGCATAGCCGGACCGTATGAATCCCTGTCTGAGCGGGAAAAAGAGATCCTATCATGGGTAGCCAAAGGATATGCCAACAAGGAAATTGCCGAACACCTGGTGATTAGCGTCAAAACCGTAGAGTCCCACAAAAGCAACCTTATGGAGAAGCTTAACTTGAAAACACGGCCTGAGTTGGTCAAATTTGCACTGAAAAAGGGGTTGCTCCATTATGAATGAACCTTCTAACCCTTTACTGCAGCCCGCCTTTGGGGAGTCAACCGATAAACTACTGAATGATTTGGAAATTCATATACCAGATTCTCCTTTTCTCCATGTACTGCGTAGTTCTCTCCACCAGCTATCCAATCTTAAATTTGCTCTAGATACATCTTCCATCGTTGCTCTGACCGATCATCGAGGAATTATTCAGTACGTAAACGATAAGTTCTGTGAGATTTCGCAATATAGTCGTGAAGAATTGATCGGGCAGGATCATCGCCTCATTAATTCGGGCTATCATACTCGAGCCTTCATGAAGAACCTGTGGACTACGATCCGCTCAGGTGAGGTATGGCAGGGAGAAATACGAAATCGTGCTAAAGATAACAGCTACTACTGGGTGAATACCACGATTGTTCCATTTATGGACGAGGAAGGTAAACCCTATCAGTACTTAGCGATCCGTAATGAAGTAACTAAATTAAAAAAAGTAGAGGCAGAGCTTCAGACCATGATGACGCAAGTCATGCAAATACAAGAGGAAGAGCGTAAACGCTTTTCAAGAGAGCTTCATGATGGGATTGGTCAAAGCCTGTTTTCACTTATTATTCAACTAGATAGCCAACTAGCTGAACAGCCCAGTGCTACTCTGGAAAATCTGCGTACACAGGTAACTGATATCATTAAAGATGTTCGTGGCTTAGCGTGGGAACTTCGTCCCTCAGTTCTGGATGATTTGGGTGTCGTACCGGCCCTAAGAACTTATATTGAAAATTTCTGTTCGCATTACGGAATCGAAGTGCATTTTCAATGTACTTTACGTAAACGCCTTGATATCCGAAAAGAAATAGCAATCTATAGAATTGTACAAGAAGCACTGACGAATGTGGCTAAATACGCAGATGTAGCAGAAGCATACGTTGATGTAGAGGATCAAGACGAAATAATAAAAGTAACTATTCGGGATGAGGGTATGGGCTTCTCTGGAGAATCCAAAGGAGAGGGAGTTGGATTGTTCAGCATGGAAGAACGAGCTAGAGGAGTAGGCGGCTTCATGAGCATGACTTCTGCTCCAAATCAGGGAACCTCTATCCAACTAACCATTCCAGTGTAAAATCTGTGCACTAGATCAGTTATCGGTGTATCCCCCTGCAGGAACAGGAGAGATACACCGATGGCAAGCACTAACAATAGCCATCACTTTGTGGAATCTATGGAATATAAATGTACAAAAAAAGAGAGAGCTCTGTCCCCAGACAGGCTCTCTTTATTTATAAGGTGTCACCACTGAGGCAACAAGAATCCGCTATAGCAAAAAGCGGGTGATGGGAATCGAACCCACGCTACCAGCTTGGAAGGCTGGAGTTCTACCATTGAACTACACCCGCAAATCAGTATCGGGATGACACGATTTGAACATGCGACCCCCTGGTCCCAAACCAGGTGCTCTACCAAGCTGAGCTACATCCCGACATTATACATTTTTCAAGAAATGGCGCGCCCTGAGAGATTCGAACTCCCGGCCTTTTGATTCGTAGTCAAACGCTCTATCCAGCTGAGCTAAGGGCGCATATTAAATTCCATAATGAGCAGTCAAGGCGCCACCCAGATTTGAACTGGGGATGAAGCTTTTGCAGAGCTTTGCCTTACCACTTGGCTATGGCGCCGTATGGATAATGGAGCGGACGACGGGAATCGAACCCGCGACCCTCGCCTTGGCAAGGCGATGCTCTACCGCTGAGCCACGTCCGCAAAATATGGTGCGGTCGAGAGGACTCGAACCTCCACGGGGGGTTAGCCCACACGGACCTGAACCGTGCGCGTCTGCCAATTCCGCCACGACCGCAAAATAATTTATAAATGGTGAGCCATGAAGGACTCGAACCTTCGACACCCTGATTAAAAGTCAGGTGCTCTACCAACTGAGCTAATGGCTCTTAATGGCTGGGGATATAGGATTTGAACCTATGCATGACGGAGTCAAAGTCCGTTGCCTTACCGCTTGGCTAATCCCCATTAAATTAAGAATCAAAGGGCGGCCGATGGGGCTTGAACCCACGAATGCCGGAGTCACAGTCCGGTGCGTTAACCACTTCGCCACGACCGCCATATGATTATAAAACTGGTGGAGGATGATGGATTCGAACCACCGAACCCGTAAGGGAGCAGATTTACAGTCTGATGCGTTTGGCCACTTCGCTAATCCTCCAAAATGGTGCCGGCGAGAGGACTTGAACCCCCAACCTACTGATTACAAGTCAGTTGCTCTACCAATTGAGCTACACCGGCACATTACCAATTCCCACTTGAAAGGTGGCTCGGGACGGAATCGAACCGCCGACACGAGGATTTTCAGTCCTCTGCTCTACCGACTGAGCTACCGAGCCATATTTAATTTTATAAATATACCATATAGTTCGTACTATATGCATATAAATGGCGGAACTGACGGGATTCGAACCCGCGATCTCCTGCGTGACAGGCAGGCATGTTAGGCCTCTACACCACAGTTCCAGAGGCATTTCCAATAGGAAATTAATTGCGGGGGCAGGATTTGAACCTACGACCTTCGGGTTATGAGCCCGACGAGCTACCGAACTGCTCCACCCCGCGATATAAAATATGGTGGAGGCTGAGGGGATCGAACCCCCGACCCTCTGCTTGTAAGGCAGATGCTCTCCCAGCTGAGCTAAGCCTCCATATTATGACCCGTAGGGGATTCGAACCCCTGTTACCTCCGTGAAAGGGAGGTGTCTTAACCCCTTGACCAACGGGCCTTACAAAATGAATTCTGATTTAATAAATTTATGGCGGAGAGAGAGGGATTCGAACCCTCGCACCACTTTCGCAGTCTAACCCCTTAGCAGAGGGTCCCCTTATAGCCACTTGGGTATCTCTCCGAGTAGCGGCAGAGGGGATCGAACCCCCGACCTCACGGGTATGAACCGTACGCTCTAGCCAGCTGAGCTACGCCGCCACCTTATATATAAAATTCAGAAGTATTAAAAATATGGCTCCCCGAACAGGACTCGAACCTGTGACAACTCGATTAACAGTCGAGTGCTCTACCAACTGAGCTATCAGGGAATATTGGTGGAGCCAAGGGGGATCGAACCCCT
>NZ_JBREVE010000023.1:0-2046 GCF_052921365.1 Paenibacillus sp. T2-29
GAGATGGAGCGCCTGCCTCTGACGCCGAACGGAAAGATTGACCGGAAGGCGCTGCCAGCGCCGGAAGGGGAAGCGGGAAGCGGAACGGAGTACGTCGCACCGCGCAATGAGCTGGAAACGAAGCTGGCGGCGATTTGGCAGGAGGTGCTGGGGCTTGCGAAGGAGATTGGCGTTCACGACAACTTCTTCGACATCGGCGGCCACTCGCTGCGGGCGACGACGCTGGTCAGCAAGATTCATAAAGAGTTGAACGTGGATCTGCCGCTGCGCGACGTGTTCCGCCATTCCACCATCGAGAGCATGGCAGCCGCCGTTTCCCGGCTGGATGAGAAGACATTCGTTGCCATTCCGGTGGCGGATGACCGAGAGGTGTACCCGCAATCTTTTGCTCAAAAACGTCTCTTTATCCTGAATCAACTGGAAGGCGCGGAGCTTAGCTACAACATGCCGGAAGCGATGCTGCTGGAGGGTGCTTTGGACCGGGCAAGGTTCGAAGAAGCGTTCCGTAAGCTCGTGGCGCGGCATGAAACGCTGCGCACCGGGTTCGAAATGGTGGATGGCGAAGCATCGCAGCGGATTTACCAGGACGTGAATTTTGCGGTGGAGTTCTATCGAGTGGATGAGCAAGAGGCCGAAGAGATGGTTCGCCGTTTCGTCCGTCCGTTTGACTTGGCGAAGCCTCCGCTACTGAGGGTAGGCCTTGTCGAGCTGGCTCCAGAACGTCATATTCTAATGTACGACATGCATCATATTATTTCCGATGGCGTCTCGATGGAAATCTTTGTTGAAGAATTCGTCCGCTTGTACGGCGGCGAGCAATTGGAGCCTCTGCGCATTCAGTACAAAGACTACACCGTTTGGCAGCATTCGCAGGAGCAGAAGGAACGGCTTCAGCGTCAGGAGGCGTACTGGCTGGACATGTTCCAAGGCGAGCTTCCGGTGCTGGAAATGCCGACCGATTATCCGCGTCCGTCCGTGCAGAGCTACGAAGGCCAAACGCTGGAGTTTTTCTTCGACGCTTCGAAAACCGACGGACTGAAGCAGCTGGCCTCGGAAACGGGCACGACGCTGTTTATGGTGCTGCTTGCGGCGTATAACGTCCTTCTGCATAAATATTCAGGTCAGGAAGACGTGATCGTCGGTACGCCGATTGCCGGAAGGAATCATGGAGATGTGCAGCCGTTGATCGGGATTTTCTTAAACACGCTGGCTATCCGCAGTTATCCGGCTTCGGAGAAGACATTCCTGTCATACCTGAACGAAGTCAAAGAAACGACCCTCCATGCCTTCGAGCATCAAAACTATCCGTTCGAAGAATTGGTGGACAAGGTGCAAGTCACCCGTGATTTAAGCCGCAATCCGCTCTTCGACACGCTGTTTACGATGCAGAATACGGAAAACGAGGAATTTGAGCTGGAAGGGCTTCGCCTGATTCCTTATCCGAGCGCATTGGATACCGCGAAGTTTGATATCAGCTTGGATGTGGGCGAGGAGAACGGCGGCTTGGATTACAGCTTCGAATATGCGACGGCTCTCTACAAAAGGGAGACGATCGAACGGCTGGCGAAACATTACGAGCAGCTGCTCGAAACGATCGTAAGCCGTCCGGATGCGAAGATCGCCGAGCTGAACTTGCTGACGGCAGAGGAAAAAGAACAAATTCTCGGTGCGTTCAACCCGGCGCAGCCGGAAGCGGCTCCTGCGGCCGCGTTCCACCGGCTGTTTGAGGAACAGGTGGAGCGCACGCCGGAAGAGGCAGCCGTCGTGTACGAGAACGACCGGCTGACGTATGCTGAGCTGAACGAGCGGGCGAACCGCTTGGCGGCTACGCTGCGCGCAAGCGGCATCGGCCGGGAGACGATCGTCGGCATTCTCGCCGAGCGTTCGGTGGACTTGCTGGTGGCCGTGCTGGCCGTCTGGAAAGCGGGCGGGGCGTATGTGCCGCTCGACCCGGATTATCCGGCGGAGCGCGTGCGGTTCATGCTCGAAGACAGCGGAGCGAAGGTACTGCTGACGCAAACGGCGCTGCGAGAGCGTGCTGAAGCC
>NZ_JBREVE010000024.1:0-837 GCF_052921365.1 Paenibacillus sp. T2-29
CTAGGGCCTGTACGCAAACCTATTTGAGCCATAAACGAATTGAAAGCAGCGTCAAAAAAGCCATGAACATGTTCGCTGTTTTTTCATAGCGAGTGGCCAAGCGTCGATAGTTTTTTACTTTGTTGAAAAAGCATTCAATTAAGTGTCGCTCTTTATACGTTTCAGAATCTAACGGGCGCTTTACCCGCCGATTGCGTTTGCTTGGGATAACCGGAGTGATCGCTCGGCTTTGCAAAAGCTCCAGAATGGCATTGGTATCGTAGGCGCGATCAGCCAACACTTCGCCCGGGCAGAAGTCCAGTTCATGAAGAAGGCGATAGCCGGTGACAGAATCGTGGTCTTGTCCTGGCGTCAATTCGAAACGCAGCGGATAGCCGAGCGCATCCACCATCGCATGAATTTTGGTAGTTAATCCTCCGCGCGAACGTCCGATTGCTTGCCGGTCCTGCCCCCTTTTGCGCCCGCTCCATGTTGATGGACGCGGACGATGGTGGCATCGACCATGACCTGCTCCCAATCCGGCTCGATGGCGACATGCTTCAGTATTTCACCCCAAATATTCGCTTTTTGTAGCCGCCAGAAAAAGCTGTAGGCTGAAGACCAAGGGCCATAGTAACTCGGTAAATCCCGCCATGGCGCGCCCGTTCGAGCAACCCAAAGCACGGCATTGAGCATCTGGCGCCGATCCTTGGGCGGACGTCCTCCCTGTTTTTTTCGGGCTGGGGGCAACAGGGGGTCAACTATATTCCATTCTTCATCCGTTAACTCGTATCTTCGTCTCATGTGCCTTATTTTACTAGATTTCTACGAGTTGTACAGTTTGCGTACAGGCCCTAG
>NZ_JBREVE010000025.1:0-732 GCF_052921365.1 Paenibacillus sp. T2-29
AGCACTCACTGTCTGACTCCCGGAACTAAATCTATGGCATTCGGAGTTTGACTGAGCTTGGTAACCCTTGCGGGCCCCGCACCCAATCAGTGCTCTACCTCCACGATTCTTCTTTCCGAGGCTAGCCCTAAAGCTATTTCGGGGAGAACCAGCTATCTCCGGGTTCGATTGGAATTTCTCCGCTACCCCCACCTCATCCCCGCATTTTTCAACATGCGTGGGTTCGGGCCTCCAGTGCGTGTTACCGCACCTTCACCCTGGACAGGGGTAGATCACCCGGTTTCGGGTCTACGTCCACGTACTTATTCGCCCTATTCAGACTCGCTTTCGCTGCGGCTTCAGCTCTTCACCTTAACCTTGCACGGGAACGTAACTCGCCGGTTCATTCTACAAAAGGCACGCCATCACCCCTAAATTGGGCTCTGACTTCTTGTAAGCACACGGTTTCAGGATCTATTTCACTCCCCTTCCGGGGTGCTTTTCACCTTTCCCTCACGGTACTGCTTCACTATCGGTCGCCAGGGAGTATTTAGCCTTGGCAGATGGTCCTGCCGGATTCATACGGGGTTTCACGTGCCCCGCACTACTCGGGATCCGTCTCGGAGGGAACAAGTTTTGAACTACAGGGCTTTTACCTTCTCTGGCGGGCCTTTCCAGACCTCTTCATCTAACCGGTTCCTTTGTAACTCCATGTGAGACGTCCCACAACCCCAAGGAGCAAGCTCCTTGGTT
>NZ_JBREVE010000026.1:0-656 GCF_052921365.1 Paenibacillus sp. T2-29
TGAAGTCGTAACAAGGTAGCCGTATCGGAAGGTGCGGCTGGATCACCTCCTTTCTATGGAGAATCGTTTCCTGCAATGGAAACATTCAAATATGAAGCGTAAGCTTCAACAGTTCATCATTCCATTTGTTCAGTTTTGATGGAACTTGTGAGGGGCCATAGCTCAGCTGGGAGAGCGCCTGCCTTGCACGCAGGAGGTCAGCGGTTCGATCCCGCTTGGCTCCACCAATTACAATTTCATCTATAATTGTTTGAAGATCATTAACTCTTCAGGAGTTAATTGATAATCACACAGCTTTGCACCTTGAAAACTGGATACCGAAACGAAATTGCGTTTTAGAATACTCCTTTAAGCTGATCTTGTGTAAACAAGTGAAATAAAGGTAGCCAATAAGGAAAGATATTTTGCTTATAGCAAAAATCATTTTCTTATTGAACATCGACATTTTCTTTCTGCGAAAGAAAAGTCTAGGTTAAGCTACAAAGAGCACACGGAGGATGCCTAGGCGCCAGGAGCCGACGAAGGACGTGGCGAACAACGATAAGGCCTCGGGGAGCTGTAAGCAAGCTTTGATCCGGGGATGTCCGAATGGGGAAACCCGGCTGTCTTCATCGACAGTCACTACTCACTGAATTCATAGGTGAGTGAGAGGCAGA
>NZ_JBREVE010000027.1:0-641 GCF_052921365.1 Paenibacillus sp. T2-29
GCGATAGCGGAGGGGTTCCACACGTACCCATCCCGAACACGACCGTTAAGCCCTCCAGCGCCGATGGTACTTGGACCGCAGGGTCCTGGGAGAGTAGGACGCCGCCAAGCGCAACCACTAAAGAAGAATTTTTTTTTTTGGTGGTTTATTATGGGCCCTTAGCTCAGCTGGTTAGAGCGCACCCCTGATAAGGGTGAGGTCGGTGGTTCGAGTCCACTAGGGCCCACCATAAACTTTATATTTTCTTTTGGGGCCATAGCTCAGCTGGGAGAGCGCCTGCCTTGCACGCAGGAGGTCAGCGGTTCGATCCCGCTTGGCTCCACCAAAAAGATTTATTATTGCACCTTGAAAACTGGATACCGAAACGAAATTGCGTTTTAGAATATTCCTTTAAGCTGATCTTGTGTAAACAAGTGAAATAAAGGTAGCATATCGTATTTACATTGTAGATACTAGGTTAAGCTACAAAGAGCACACGGAGGATGCCTAGGCGCCAGGAGCCGACGAAGGACGTGGCGAACAACGATAAAGCCTCGGGGAGCTGTAAGCAAGCTTTGATCCGGGGATGTCCGAATGGGGAAACCCGGCTGTCTTCATCGACAGTCACTACTCACTGAATTCATAGGTGAGTGAGAGGCAGA
>NZ_JBREVE010000028.1:0-635 GCF_052921365.1 Paenibacillus sp. T2-29
GGAGGCATCCTTGGGATACCACCCTGATCGTATCTAGGTTCTAACTTGGTACCGTGATCCGGTGCGAGGACAGTGTCAGGTGGGCAGTTTGACTGGGGCGGTCGCCTCCTAAAGAGTAACGGAGGCGCCCCAAGGTTCCCTCAGAATGGTTGGAAATCATTCGAAGAGTGCAAAGGCAGAAGGGAGCTTGACTGCGAGACCTACAAGTCGAGCAGGGACGAAAGTCGGGCTTAGTGATCCGGTGGTACCGCATGGAAGGGCCATCGCTCAACGGATAAAAGCTACCCTGGGGATAACAGGCTTATCTCCCCCAAGAGTCCACATCGACGGGGAGGTTTGGCACCTCGATGTCGGCTCATCGCATCCTGGGGCTGAAGTAGGTCCCAAGGGTTGGGCTGTTCGCCCATTAAAGCGGTACGCGAGCTGGGTTCAGAACGTCGTGAGACAGTTCGGTCCCTATCTGTCGTGGGCGTAGGAAATTTGAGAGGAGCTGTCCTTAGTACGAGAGGACCGGGATGGACGTACCGCTGGTGTACCAGTTGTTCCGCCAGGAGCACCGCTGGGTAGCTATGTACGGAAGGGATAAGCGCTGAAAGCATCTAAGCGTGAAGCCCCCCTCAAGATGAGATTTCCCA
>NZ_JBREVE010000029.1:0-588 GCF_052921365.1 Paenibacillus sp. T2-29
GCTTAGAAGCAGCCACCATTGAAAGAGTGCGTAATAGCTCACTGGTCGAGTGACTCTGCGCCGAAAATGTAACGGGGCTAAACACACCACCGAAGCTATGGCTTGATGCTTGCATCAGGGGTAGGGGAGCGTTGAATGCGGGTTGAAGGTGTACCGGAAGGAGCGCTGGACTGCATTCAAGTGAGAATGCCGGTATGAGTAACGAAAAGATCTGTGAGAATCAGATCCGCCGAAAGCCTAAGGGTTCCTGAGGAAGGTTCGTCCGCTCAGGGTAAGTCGGGACCTAAGGCGAGGCCGATAGGCGTAGTCGAAGGACAACAGGTCGAAATTCCTGTACCACCGTAATCCGTTATGAGCGATGGGGTGACGCAGTAGGGTAGTGACGCGGACTGATGGATGTCCGTCTAAGCAGTGAGGCTGATGTGTAGGCAAATCCGCACATCGTAAGGCTGGGCTGTGATGGGGAGCGAAAATTATAGTAGCGAAGGTCATGATCTCAGACTGCCAAGAAAAGCCTCTAGCCAGGAGAAGGTGCCCGTACCGCAAACCGACACAGGTAGGCGAGAAGAGAATTCTAAGGCGCGCGGA
>NZ_JBREVE010000030.1:0-544 GCF_052921365.1 Paenibacillus sp. T2-29
CCTTTCCTTCGGGACAGAGGAGACAGGTGGTGCATGGTTGTCGTCAGCTCGTGTCGTGAGATGTTGGGTTAAGTCCCGCAACGAGCGCAACCCTTATGCTTAGTTGCCAGCAGGTCAAGCTGGGCACTCTAAGCAGACTGCCGGTGACAAACCGGAGGAAGGTGGGGATGACGTCAAATCATCATGCCCCTTATGACCTGGGCTACACACGTACTACAATGGCCGGTACAACGGGAAGCGAAGCCGCGAGGTGGAGCCAATCCTAGAAAAGCCGGTCTCAGTTCGGATTGTAGGCTGCAACTCGCCTACATGAAGTCGGAATTGCTAGTAATCGCGGATCAGCATGCCGCGGTGAATACGTTCCCGGGTCTTGTACACACCGCCCGTCACACCACGAGAGTTTACAACACCCGAAGTCGGTGAGGTAACCGCAAGGAGCCAGCCGCCGAAGGTGGGGTAGATGATTGGGGTGAAGTCGTAACAAGGTAGCCGTATCGGAAGGTGCGGCTGGATCACCTCCTTTCTATGGAGAATCGTTTCCTGC
>NZ_JBREVE010000031.1:0-534 GCF_052921365.1 Paenibacillus sp. T2-29
CCGGATCAAAGCTTGCTTACAGCTCCCCGAGGCCTTATCGTTGTTCGCCACGTCCTTCGTCGGCTCCTGGCGCCTAGGCATCCTCCGTGTGCTCTTTGTAGCTTAACCTAGTATCTACAATGTAAATACGATTTGCTACCTTTATTTCACTTGTTTACACAAGATCAGCTTAAAGGAATATTCTAAAACGCAATTTCGTTTCGGTATCCAGTTTTCAAGGTGCAATATTCACCGGTTTTAATCCCGGAAGAACATCATATCAAATTCCTCAACACTTGAATACAAGTATATTTTGGAAGTCATATGTGAGAGTTTGAACTCTCAAAACTGAGCAACGAGTGAGTAAGTTCAGGATATTCATTTTATTCACACGAATGTGATGAACCCAATTGAATATCCGGTCGCAGGTACATGTACCTGCTAATTTGAATGTTTCCATTGCAGGAAACGATTCTCCATAGAAAGGAGGTGATCCAGCCGCACCTTCCGATACGGCTACCTTGTTACGACTTCACCCCAATCATCTACCCCACC
>NZ_JBREVE010000032.1:0-521 GCF_052921365.1 Paenibacillus sp. T2-29
CCGTCGAAACTCCGTGATGCTTGCTCCGCCAGATGCGATTGCGTCAGCACCAGCTTCGCGCCTGAATCCTCCAGCATAAAGCGGATGCGGTCGGCCGGATATTCCGGATCGATCGGTACATAAGCTCCGCCTGCTTTGAGGATCGCATAGATACCTACGATCATGTCCAGCGAACGATGGACCAGAATGCCTACAGGCTGATCCGGTTCAACCCCTTGCGCACGCAAGGTGCGTGCGAGACGGTTGGCTCGCTCGTTTAGCTCACGGTAGGTCAGCGACTCTTCACCGCACAGTACCGCGACTTGCTCCGGCGTGTTCGCGACCTGCTGCTCAAACAGACTGCTTAGCGTCTGATCCTGCGGATAGGCTGCCGCCGTATCTCCCCACACCTGAATGATCTGTGCCTGTTCTTCCGGTGTCACCAATTCCAGCTCATTCACACGGATATGCGGATTGTTCACGATTTGCTCGATGACATGCAGTACATGTCCCTGCATCCGCTCGATCGTAGACCGATCGTA
>NZ_JBREVE010000033.1:0-511 GCF_052921365.1 Paenibacillus sp. T2-29
GAAAAGGCCCAAGCGACTGTTTAGCAAAAACACAGGTCTGTGCGAAGCCGCAAGGCGAAGTATACGGGCTGACGCCTGCCCGGTGCTGGAAGGTTAAGGGGAGTGGTAAGCCTTCGGGCGAAGCTATGAACCGAAGCCCCAGTAAACGGCGGCCGTAACTATAACGGTCCTAAGGTAGCGAAATTCCTTGTCAGGTAAATTCTGACCCGCACGAATGGCGTAACGACTTGGGCGCTGTCTCAACGAGAGATCCGGTGAAATTTTAATACCTGTGAAGATGCAGGTTACCCGCGACAAGACGGAAAGACCCCATGGAGCTTTACTGCAGCTTGATATTGAATTTGGGTACGATCTGTACAGGATAGGTGGGAGCCGTAGAATCTTGAGCGCCAGCTTGAGAGGAGGCATCCTTGGGATACCACCCTGATCGTATCTAGGTTCTAACTTGGTACCGTGATCCGGTGCGAGGACAGTGTCAGGTGGGCAGTTTGACTGGGGCGGTCGCCTCCTA